>NZ_MLYR01000001.1 GCF_001866655.1 Bacillus sp. MUM 116
AAAAGTGACAGGAATATCATTATATCACATTCCTTATATTCTATCAATCATTATTTTTTCAATTATGATTGACTTCCGCGCTCCTTTTTAAAAGCGACTCTAATATAATATCACGTTGTGCATGATAAAACAAGAGAAAGTTTTTTCTAATTATTTGCTTATCCACTCTTTTAAAGAGCAACTTTGTTATTGTAACACCGTCGGTGTTCACTTGCAACAGATTTTTTTATTCTACAATAATCATTTGTACATCGTTCACATCGTTTTCCGATTTGAATTTAATCGCTCCCCCCATCATTGATCCATTAACGGGGTACCGTCAGGAAAACGCGGATTTACAACGTTAAGCGTACAATGTCAAATACTTTTTTCAAGTTTTAAGGCAACTCAAATTTCCGTTTATACAACTATCCATGCTCTGTCCCTACCGCTGATTTTCACTTCTTTCCCCTGTATATCCAGGATTTTTAGACTGTATATGCCTAATGACTCTCAGGTCAGTATCCTGGGCATAATACAGGTTATATGCATTTGAGAGGGGGATAGTATGAGGCTAAGAAATGGAGATTTTTATACAAATGTTTTTACCAATAAGTTATATAGGTTAAATGAAGATAAAGATAGCAGTTGGTACTTGAGTTTGAGTGATGAAGAAGGTTATCACGAAACAGAAAAGATATCAGGGCGTGATATGATTAGATTGGTAGAAGGTAGGTATAAAAAAAAATAAAAAAGCTACCCCATTCCTGTCATAGTACCAGTAATCAGATTTTTTTAGTGGAAAGTAGGTAAAACATGAAACAATATAAGATGTTCCAAGGAAAAAATCTCCTTTATGTCGAATATAGTAGATAAAGGGGATTATCCAATGAATAAAGTTGAGTTATTAAAAAAATTACTAAATAGTAGTCGAGGTAATTTGTTTTCACTAGAGATTCCTACTACAAAAGAAAATGAAAAAAAGATTCAAGAATTGGTTAGAGTATTAGAAACAGAAAAAAGAATTAAATTAAGAGAATATGTACAGAGAGAATACTCAGTTTACTTACATGGAATAATTAAGTATGCATCCGAATAATCGGATGCTTTTTTAATGGAGTGATTCACCATAGGATTCTTCAAGTTATACAGTAAGCCAAGATGGGCATAGAATTTTTATGAGATTTTAGAAATTGTGAACCTTCATAACCCATAGAGCCAATAAATCCCTTGGGCATCTATTTTCTTAAATTAACCCGCTTCGTTAGTCGAATAAGAAAAAGGATCGCTGCAGCAATGCCCGTTGTTCAACTCCTGCACCCGTTAGCCATCCATGAAGCGCAAAAATCAGCGCTTCACCACAGAGAATGAAAATGGTATGGAAGGGTCAATACTGATACAGACCTTAATCCAGTCAACCAATTCATAGACTTATTCATTACGCTCTACTCTTTTTTTTAACGATTGAGCAGGGTCTTCTTAAATATTGTCATCCATTAGGCAGTTGGCAAGCCATCCCGATCCACGAGGACCCCTCCATTTACTTTTTATAACACAAAAAGAGAAATAATTTACATAAGAAAAAAACCAAAATTAGATGAAAGGGGGTTGACTAAATCATCCTAATCGAATTAACGATTTCTTTATGTTGCTATTTCATTCCTGCATATCTCTCGTGTCCTTCTATAAAGTGAACCCAGCCAAAAAGGTGTTTATGTTTTACTTCATTAAAAAAGCATCAATTTATTCGGATGCATAGTGAAATAGTTGTTTAAGCTAATCAACATCAAGGACTATCCTAAAAATCCACTAAATTAAATACAGTAATACCGCAAAGAAATGAGCTGTTGAACCGGCAATCACGAAAATGTGCCATACAACATGATGATACCTAAAACCTCTCCAAACATAAAAAACGGATCCTAATGTATAGAAAGTACCACCTGATACTAAAAGGATTATTCCTTCTGGTTGGATTGCCCGTGTAATGGGGTCCCAAACAATTACAATGAGCCAGCCCATGATGACATATAGAATTGTAGATGTTACTAAAAATTTTTTAACAAAGAAGCACTTAAGGACTGTACCAATAATCGCCAATCCCCATACCACTCCAAATAAAGTCCAACATTCCCATCCTTTTATCACTATAAACAAATAGGGGGTATAGGATCCTGCAATAAAAAAGTAAATGGCGGAATAATCAAGAATTTCAAAAATATCTTTTGCTTTACCAGGTGGAGGTGCATGTACTAGTGTAGAACAAATATATAGATGTAACATGGTTGTTCCTGAAAACTAACGATTTGCTATGCATTTCCATGAAAAGAGGATAAAGTAATTAATATAACCAATACTGTAACACTTAAGAGTGCAGCTATCCCATGGCTATTCGTATTCGCATTCTCTTCGCTTGGAGAATGTATGAGTGTTTACCAAAAAACATATTCCTTATTAAAGAACTTTAAAGTCAGAAGCATTTTTAGGTCACATTAAAAAAGCACTCATCCAACCCTTTTGTTTAACAAATCATTTGCCTGATTTTCAGTGATCCCTCTAATTATGCCCAATTCACTAATGAAAATCTTCCGTGCGCTGTCTAGCATTTGCTTTTCGCTTGAATTAAGAGCTTTCTTTTTGTGTAAGCGCATTAAATCACGTACAACTTCTGCACCCTCTTGAATATTGCCTGTTCTCAACTTTTCCGTATTAATCTTGTATCTTTCTTTCATTGAAAGAGTTGTATCCGTTTGACCATATTGAAAAACGTCCAATACTTGTTCAAGTGTAAGTACATCTGCAACTAAGCGAATGCGTGATTTTAGCACTTTGTCAATAGGAATCATTACTTGCATTCCCATAATCGGCATTTTTATCATATAATACCTATGTTTCTCACCTAGAATTTCCTTTTCTTCTATTGCTTCAATAACACCTGCTCCTTGCATTGGATAAACAATGGAATCACCCACATGAAACATCTAGAACACCTCCAAATTTTAATCCTTCTTAAGGATAACACACATGCTATTTTTTGAAAAAATTATATTATAACATCAATCAATAGTTAATATCAATATTTTTGTTGTAGGAAATTATAATTATTTTGGAACCATTAAAGAAGTATCTTCTTCAACTTAAGCCCCCTTTCAAGGATTGTACTCAACTAAGAAAAATGCTATCCATTTATTGGGTAGTATTTTCTTAGTTCAAGTGAAAAAGAACGGCTTTTCAGCAACTCTAATTAGAAGAATTAGGAGATTCCCTAATTGTATGTTACACTTTGTTTACCATTTGATTTACTGTTTTCATGTCCCCTACTCATTCGTGAGTGGGGGTTTTTTGTTTTTTAAGAAAAATAAAAAACAGACTCTAATATTAGAGCCTGTTTAATGGATTCTATAATTAAGCTTTGTGTACGTTAGATGCTTGAGGTCCACGTTGACCTTTTTCAACGTCAAAAGTCACTTCTTGACCTTCTTCTAATGTTTTGTACCCTTCGCCTTGAATCGCTGAGAAATGAACGAATACGTCTTCTCCACCTTCACGTTCGATGAATCCGAAGCCTTTTTCGCCGTTAAACCATTTTACTTTACCTTTTTCCATTTTTGTTGCCTCCTAGTGTGTAAACACACACAATGTATTACTATCCTTGCTCTCAGTGATCATCAAGACGAAAAGTTAAAACTTATAATCCTTTACACCGAACAAAAATAATTCAATATTTATAATAACATTTTTTTGTAAGTATTTGCAAGGAACCCTAATTCTTTAACTATAGCACCCGTTACTTTTAATAAGCTATAATGGTTTCCAATTAGGATCTTTCACATCATTTTCATTAGGCTTTCTTACAAACTCAATACATCTTTCCTCGCAAGCTCCAAATAAAATATAGTTCTTCTGTGCTTGCCTTAAAGATGGGATATTGGCACCACCATCATAATCAGTGTCATCATATTGAACCCCATCATCTTCCCAAAAACAGATACTGCATATATCATAAGTTCCAGGAGGTTCTTCATCTAATGTTTTATATCCGCAACAAGGACAAGAATATTTCATATTATCACCCCAATAATAGCATACCTCTTATTCAACTCTTCTGCCATTTAGTTCAAGAAAAAAGCTGCCATTTTATTAGCAGCCAGCTTCGTTATTATTCTATTTCATCTTGAACTATCTCCAAAAGAAAATCACCACAATCATCAGCAATCACTTCAAATGGTTGCTCACCCCAGTCCACTCCTAAGTAAACCGAAACAACTGCTGGTTCCTTTTCATCATTAAGATTATTAAAATCCAAACAATATACATCATCCATACTAGATAAATAATAAGAAATTTATCCGGTAAACCAGTTTCCTTTCTATCAGTCAAAGTATACCAAATTGTGTCTGGAACGGAAGAATTTTCAAAGTCATCTTGAAGAACGCCATATATTTCTTGCGAACCGAAATTCCCTGCCCCGCGATGCGTTTGCTTTACACGATTTTGGCCTTTTACGAGAAAAGTCTGTTATGGCGCATTGCAATTTCTTAAGTGATGATGATGCGGATTTATTTGTGGAAACAGGCACTGCGGTTTGCCATTGCCCTATTTCCAATGCCTATTTTGCGAACAGCGTCATTCCGATTGCTCATTTACATTCAAAAGGGGTTGAGATTGGTCTTGGGTCCGATATTTCTGGAGACTTTTCACCAAGCATTTTCGACAATTCCCGGCAGGCAGTAATATCATCGAGAATGTTGGAAGATGGTGTGAGGACAGGGCTTCCTGCAGAAGAACGCGGTGTGCCTGATTCACGGATTACGATTAACCATGCGTTCTATTTGGCTACGGCTAGCGGCGGTGAAAGTTTGAGTTTACCTATTGGCCGCATAGAAGAAAACTATGCTTGGGATGTTCAAAGCATTGATACTACATTGCCTACTGCAAAGCTGCCGATTTATGATGCCAAGGAAGATTTACATGATGATTTTCAAAAAATCATGTATTTGTCTCGGCCAGAAAACATTCGTGAGGTCTGGGTGCAAGGGGAAAGGGTTCATTCGGGATAAATGTGCTAGATTCGCGGATAAACTCCTCAGAAACGCGGATAAAGTAAAACTTTACACTTCGCAAAGTCTTTTTAGGAATAACAGTCGTTAATAACAACGAAAGCTGCTTCATTTTTCTTATTTTTTCAAAAGTAAAACCCTACTTCATGTTTATTTAATAAACGATTAACAGGTTCATAACATCTATGTCATAATCTATTAACATTATACCTCTATAGTATAGAGTAGTGGGGATAGCATGCGTGGCTATCATAGTATTAGGCGTAGGTGGAGCCGATACTTGCGAGCGGGTCGAAAAGGATTTTAAAAACTAAAATAAAAATATATGAATAAATGTATATGAAAAGAACAGGCAGACTGACCATTTCAGGTGTCAATCGCCTGTTCTTTGTTAATTCTCTCTAACATCTCATCTGATGTTTTAATTCCGCAACTTCACCCGGTAATGCCGCATTGACTTGGGAATTCCTTTTAACTCCAATGTCCCATTATAAATTAAATGCCTAATCCTATACTCTAAAAAAGAATCACTGATTACCCCATCAAGCTTGCCATAGATTTCGGCAATTATCATACCTGGCCTAATGAAATCTTTCGTTTCATGCTTGCTATGTAGTTCTTCTATCGTATTAATAATAATATCATCATAATAATCTTCCGCGACGCTTACAATTCTCCCATTTTCCCATACTCGAAGAACTTCTTTAGATTGTGCCAGCTGTTCCCACTCTATTTGATAGTGGAGCCGCTCGTCACAAGATAACGGTTTCGCCATTTTATTTTCATTAAATAGAACACTTAATTGATCTGGATGAAGCCAAGCCGAATGGGTTACAGATTGTTCTTCACCTTGAAAATGGTCAACCGCATTGATAAGAATAATATCGTTTTCTTTATTACGTAAAAGGTACAATATAAACCAAAGCCCCGTTTGCTCGTCAGCATTATTTGCAGTCCAAAGATAAATAGGAACTTCCCTCTGTATATCCTCTATTTCTAATAGCGTTTTGTTAAAATTGTTTTCTAGTACATAATCATCCATTTCAAAATTGATATTTTCATTTAACCACTCAAAACGATGGTCCTGTCCTTTTTGACAATCAAGGTTCCACACGGGGCCGATTGAAAAAAATCCTTGGAAACTGATTACCTTCCTAGGTCTGTCCAAACCCACTCTTAATGCACCCGCTGTAGATTCGGAAGAAACCAGATGAATTGAACCGCTTTGGATAGATTGCTGCAATTTTCGTTGTTTCTGAATGAGCTCATTAATTTTTCCAACCATGATATTTAATGGGTCCTGTTGAATAGAATAACCACGTTCAACTAGTGGTGTACATGTTTCATGATTAAAGGCTTCAAATTCAACTGGGCGATTAAGCTCATATGTTTCCCATTCACCACACTCCGATAGCTCCGACATTGTAACATAATCATCCGTTAAAATTTTATAAACAAAGACAATATGAGGTTCATTGAAAAAATAGATAAATGGATAATTTTCTTTTATTACCACGACATCCATCCCCTCCTTACAATTATGCTTCGTTCTCTCCTTTTTAAAATCCTGCCCTATATACAAAATTCCCAAGAGTTCTTCTTCATGTAAAGCACCTGTCAATAACAACCATTTAACTTTTCATTATGATATACTTTAGAAAGTGTATTTTTAGAAAGGAGTAAATAAATGGAATTAACAAAATCAAAGGCACAGACGAAATCAAAATCGAAATCGTCTTATATATTTTTACTCGTTATCGGGATCATTCTTGTTGCTTTTAATTTGCGGCCGGCGATTACCTCCGTTGGGCCATTAATTGCCATGATTCAAAAAGATGTCGGGCTTGCCCATTGGAGCGCTGGCCTTTTAATGAGTCTGCCATTAGTCGTATTTGCAGTCATGTCACCGATTGTTCCGAAGGTAGCCAATCGATTTTCAAACGAAAAGACTTTGCTCATTGGAATGGTTTCCCTTTTAATCGGGATTAGTATTCGGGTGATCCCCGTGACGTTTTTTCTCTTCGCCGGAACCCTGTTAGCCGGGATGGGAATAGCGATTGGAAATGTGCTCTTGCCAGCTGTTGCAAAGGATAAGTTTCCGGAAAAATTCGGACTGATGACAAGTGTTTATTCCACTTCCATGGGTTTCGTTGCATCATTAGCATCCGGAGTAAGTGTCCCATTGGCAACAGGATTAAACCTTGGCTGGCAGGGAGCTTTAATTGTTTGGGGAATTCCATCGGTTGTGGCCATCTTGGTTTGGAGCTTTCTTGCCCGATTAAATCAGAGAAGTCAGAATACCGTTAGAAAAGTAACCCCAAGTTCAAATCAAATCTGGCGTTCAAAACTCGCCTGGCAAATTGCCATTTTTATGGGATTTCAATCCTTCTTATTTTATGTAACGATTTCTTGGCTGCCTGAGATCCTGCATAGTCACGGCATAAGTGTGGAAACAGCAGGCTGGCTTTTGTCATTTACCCAAATCGTGGGATTACCGTCCAGTTTCTTTATCCCTGTTATGGCAGGACGGTTTCGTTCACAAGTTGGGATTTCCTTCGGGTTAAGTCTTTGTGCTTTAGGAGGATTTACAGGATTGCTCTTAGGCTCATCCTATCCCATTTTAATCATCAGTATCATTCTAATCGGTATTGCCTTGGGAGGATGTTTTCCATTAGCCCTTAGCTATATTGGGCTTCGTGCCCGGAGTGCCGCTCAAGCCGCTGATTTATCGGGGATGGCACAATCAACCGGCTATATTTTGGCCGCAATCGGACCATTATTTATTGGTTATTTATTTGACCAGACCCATATGTGGACCATTCCATTGATTACTCTTATCATCGTTTCGATCATTCAAATGATTTTTGGAATGCTATCAGGCCGTAATCGGTATGTATAAGGGCAAATCTTATTATAAGTAAATTTTTATAAAAAAAATGTAAAAGGTATCTCCTTTTTATTTGGGGATACCTTTTAATCATTATAAATTGAAACTGGTCCCTTACCTCATTCTTCTTTATAAAATCGCTCACCGGTTTCCGGGTTAAAGTAAACAACTAATCTTTTATTTGTGGTTGGATCAATCGAGACTTCATTTGTCCGGACGAAACCTTTAGGAACTTGTTGTCCATGCTTCGTTTTAAAGCGGCGGTCCCAGATAAACCAGGAACCGATGATTAAAATAATAAGAATGACGAGTTGGATACCGTAATAACCCAAAATCCATTTCATCGTCTATTCCTTTTCCGCAATAACAGCTGTTCCATAAGCAACAATTTCACTCATATTTTGACCGATTTCACCAGAGTCAAAACGCATCATAATAATAGCGTTTGCCCCCATCGCCTGAGCGTTTTTCACCATGCGGTCCATTGCCTGCTTTCTGGCATCTTCCAGCATTTCTGTATACTGATTAATTTCTCCACCTACGAGCCCTTTTAGAGACGCAACGATATCCTTACCAATCCCTCTTGCCCTTACGGTTAAGCCAAATACCGGACCTACTACTTCTGTAATTCTATGATTCGCAATATTTTCGGTTGTTACGATGACCATATGAAATCCGCTCCCTTATTAAAATTAGTCCTACAAGATTATTTTACTTTGCTAAGTATAGAAAATGCCATTACTTTTACAATGTCTTGGTAAATTTATCCTAAACGAGGAAAGTTACCCCATTATTTATAGGCAAAAGGCTTGTTAAATATTAGAAATTATTTCCTTATAATGAAGTTAGGAAAATAATATCCTTCTTAGTGAATATGGATGGAGAAATTTTATGGATAATGAGATCTCAAAATAGTTCTTGTAACTAAGGGTATTAGCTATAATCCCTATAATCTCCCTCCTGTTAAAGATCCTTATATATATCATGGAGAACGGCGCTTGTAATCTCTTTATTCTTAAGGAAAAATCTAATCAATTTTTTTAATACAAGATAAATCCTTCTCAAACATCACCATATCCAATGCTCTTATCCCATTTTCATAAATGGGGGTGGGATACTTTTTAAAGAAATCCTTTTTTATTTCAACCATTCTAAACCCAACTTTTTGATAAAAAGCAATGTTGGCTATACTGGAATTGGCGGTTCCGACTAACATTTTCTTCATTCCCTTTGATCGGTATTTTTTAATAGCCTCCATAACAACTTGTTTACCAATCCCGCTTCCTCGGAATTCTTCAACGATCGCAATATTCTTAAGTTCGACCATATCATTTGCATGAAATATAAATAAGGTAACCCCAACAGGAATTCCATCCCAGCAAATTACGAACATCTCACCATCATAAATATACTCCTTAACCGCCTCTTCGCTCTCATCAGCTAAAATAAGATAATCGAAATATAGGATTCTTTTTTCTTGTCCAACTGGCTCTAGTGCAACACTTTTCATGGGTTCCTCCATATAAGCAGATTTACTCTTCCTCATTTATCTATAAAATTGACTACTTAAAATCAATTGACGGACATTAATTAGCAGAGACCATTCCCTCTGTTCCTTGTTATTAATTTTAAAATTTCTTGATCTATCCTTCCACTTTTCTGATCCATCCATTTGTTTATCAACTCCCCAATATCTATATACAGATAAAAGCTAAAAAGAGACAGGGTCAAAAAAGATTTTTTTGAAAAAGCTCTTTCTTCAAAGCTTTGTTGTTGTTTGCATTAATATCTTAAAAATTTTCGAGAACAGCAGAGTTTTTTCTCTGTTGTAATCTATGAAGTAATCTATGTAGTAATCTCTGGTATTGCTTGTATCATACCGAACTCCTCTATTGCTCATCCACAAACGATGCGCAGCCCATATTGAGCTTAGGATTGGTTCATTTTTCACCTTAAAAGACAGAGTGGTCTATCCATCTACTCAAATTGGCTTGTTGCAGTTGCTCACAGGCCTTTCACTCTTCCTATTTAAGAATGGTATCATAATAATTGAAAAATGATTTGGAGGGTTAGAATGAAAAAACTAGTAAAAGTCGTTGCCGCTATTATTGAAAATGAGCAGGGTGAAATCTTATGTGCTCTTCGTTCCCCCGAAATGTCCACCCCCAATATGTGGGAGCTTCCAGGTGGGAAGGTGGAAGTAAACGAGGAAATTAGTACCGCATTAAAAAGAGAAATAGACGAGGAATTGGATTGCAGAATTGAAACAGCAAAAGAAGTTTTTAATGACAGCACCCATGAATATGAAACAATTATCGTAAATCTGCTATCGATTAAGTGCAAAGTTGTGGAGGGGTCCCCTGCA
This sequence comes from Bacillus sp. MUM 116, assembly GCF_001866655.1. Taxonomy (GTDB): domain Bacteria; phylum Bacillota; class Bacilli; order Bacillales; family Cytobacillaceae; genus Neobacillus. The sequence goes on from NZ_MLYR01000001.1 coordinate 10,292, forward strand.
CCAAGAGAGCATTCCAAACTCATTTGGCTGAAAAGAGAAAATTTAAATTCACTGAAATGGGCACCTGCTGATATTCCCGCCGTACAGCAATTGATCCATGAAAAATAGTCTTCTTGTATTCGAAGACTATTTTTCATATTAAATGCCCTTTAACTAAACGTTTAATTAGTATATGCTAATTCGGGCAAAATCCTTATTCTATAGGATTAGCTGCTTTTAACCAAACGATTGATTAGAATATCCTAATCCTTCCTAATCCTCCGCGGCCGTTTAACTAGTTCCCCGCCACAATTCGGGCAATTGCTGCTCATCTCTTCCGTACAAACTGGACAAAAGGTACATTCATAACTGCAGATATAGGCTTCACCGTCCTGCCGTAGTGATTGATTGCATTTTTCACAGATACTCTTCATTTCTAACGCCACGACTTATCCCCCTAATTGTACAAGGTTAAGAAACCTTGACCATGATACATTTTGGCCGGTAACAACAACCGCTACCTTATGCCCCTTTATCTCCGTTCCCAATTGCTTCAAAGCTGCAAACCCTGCTGCCCCTGAAGGTTCAACAATATATTGATGCTTCAACATCGATTTCATTGCATCCACAATCTCTTCATCGGTAACAGTTAGAATTCCATCAATATGTTCATGGATTATCGGAAACGTAATTGTCTCCAGCTCAATCGGCCCGCTCAGTCCTTCTGCAATCGAAGGCTGTAAATCGACCGGAACGGCTTTACCATTTTGATGCCATACAGCAAATGTTGGGCTATTCTTGGGTTGAACACCCAAAATCTTTATCTTTGGATTTACTGACTTAAGAGCAATGCACAAACCGGCAGTGAGACCACCGCCGCCCAAACAGGTAATCACGGTATCAACATCGGTTAGATCTTTTAAAATCTCTAAACCAATCGTCCCTCCCGCTTCAATCATGCTCCGGTTATTGTAAGCCGAAAGGAAAGTATAACCAGTTTCTTTGGCAGCTTTTAAAGCCGACAACCTTGCTTCTTCAATCGAATCAAAGTAAGTAATCGAGGCACCATAGCTTTCCAGTACTTTTACTTTGCTCTCATCTGCATCAAACGGTAAATACACAAACGCGGGAACGTTTAACTGACTAGCAGAATAGGCCAATCCAATTCCATGATTGCCGGCTGATGGGGCAATCACTCCACGTTCACGCTGATTTTTTTCCATAGTTAATAGCTTATTTAAGGCTCCCCTCGCCTTAAAACTCCCGGTTATCTGGAGGTTTTCCAGCTTTAAATGAATATCTGAATCATATAAACGGCTCAGTTCCCCAGTGTATTCCAATGGCGTATGGCGGATGTAAGGTTTAATCCGCCCGTGAGCCTGGATAATATCCTGTAAGGTAATATGTTCAGAATGCATAACGGTCAGCTCCCTTGGTAATAACGTTATGAACATTCTACTCCTTTACGTAATCCCAGAGATAATACCGTTAAGTTATAGAGTCATAACCTTTCGTTATGACCCTAGTTTTCATTTAAACATTGAAATGAAATGTAATACACTATAAATACCAATACCTAACAAGGATTTGATCGAATGTTTAAACTTGCCCAACTTCATTACTTTGTTACCACAGTAGAAGCCGGTAGTGTGACCCAAGCAGCTAAAACTCTCTTTATCTCGCAGCCTGCCCTCTCAAAACAATTATCCTTACTTGAAAAAGAACTAAATTGTGAGTTGTTCCAGCGGAAAACGACGGGCATCGAGCTCACGAAGGCAGGCAAATTTTTTTATGATAAGGCCGGTGTCATCATGAGAGAGGCAGAAAGTCTGGCCAAATCTATGGAAGCTTTCTCCCAGAAAGACAAAATAAAAATTGGGGCACTTCCCAGTATCGGAAGCTATTTTCTGCCTAGCGTCATCAGTAAAATCGGTCCTTCCTTTAAGGTGGAGTTAACTATTAAAGGCACTACACAGGAATTAATTGACCTATTGGAATCCGATGTTATCGATTTTGCCTATGTTCAAGACACTAGTAATCTTAAAAGTAATATAAAGTGTAAGACACTATTCTCGGAGCCATACGATGCTATCCTCCCTCTATCACAGACCAATGAATCAACTATTACTCTGGCAGATTTTCTACAGCAGAACTTGATTCTACAAAAACAACCGTGTGATATCCGCGTATACTTTGAGAAATATTGCAGTCAACAGAACTTGAATCCTAATGTATCCATTGATCTGGAAGCCAATGAATCCATTATCCCTTTTGTCAGCAAAGGAATTGGTTCATCTATCTTACCAAGGATGGTGACCAGCCAAGTCCAAGACCATTCAACTAAAATCGTTCTGCTTGAAGAGGAGAAACTAAAAAGGCGTGTGGATTTTTTATATAAGCCGATGTTAAAAGAGATTGCGTTGGTACTGATAGCTTACTCGCTTGAATCTTACAGCATTTAACTAAATGAATCCGTTAGTAAATACCAATTATTCCAACTACTATTATAATATTTTCTCCTAAAAAAACACGAATTAAAAGAGGGATAATGAAATGATAAAAGGTTTATATGAAGCTCATTTACCTGTTAGTAATTTACAACAATCAATTGATTTTTATCAAACATTAGGTCTAAAACTTTATAAAAGATATGATAATGTTGCTTTCTTTTGGATTGAGGAAGGGAAAAGTTGGATTGGATTATGGGAAGGTCCAGAATCAAAAATTCCTTATCATGTATCGTTGAGACATATAGCATTTTATGTTGATTTAGAAGATATAAAGCAAGCCAAGAATTGGTTAGAGGAACGCGGAATTAAGGTAAAGGCGGAATTTGGTATAGAACCAAAAGAACCTACTGTTGTTCCTAACCAGGCTCACGCAATGATTTACTTTGATGACCCCGATGGGAATAGTTTAGAGTTTATTACAAAATTACCGAAAGAAATTGACCAATCGCAAAAAATATATTTAAGTGAGTGGGAGAAGTTCTATTCATAACTCTCTTCAACTACTATTGATTAAATAATCCTTTTTTCATATGGAAAATATTTAAATTGAACCATATTCAAACTAAATTATAATTTCAATTTTTGATACTAGCGAATTTTTATAAAAAAGCCGACAACCCAGAAAAACTCCTATGTTATTATTAGATATATTATTTAATAAGGTAAAAATAAAATAGGAAAAACAAGAAAAAGAAATCAAAACGCAAACAAAAGGAAGCTTCGGCAGTGTAGAATTCACTGCTCTAAATGTAATCACAGGTTTGAAGCCCCTTGGGAAACCATCTGGGATATCCAGGAGCTCACTCATGGATATGTGGGCGATCATTTGTACAGTACATATATTAGCTGCGAAAAATGCGGTGAAATTTGTACAGGTGAAGAAAATGAGGAAGTACACAAGCCCATTGGATCCATCACCGATGATGACCTACCATTCTAAATCTATCAGGCAGTATTGGTAATCATTTAACACTCCATGACGGCATCATGTTGGATACATCACTTTATAGGAGGAGGAACTATCCATGTACGTTCACCGTGACTTTCCTGAATTTTCATGGTCTAATTCACGGCATAAAACATTCCTGGAATGTTCGCGAAAATATTTCCACCAATACTATGAATCACATAATGGCTGGTTATATGAAGCGCCGGAAGAAAATAAGTCCGCATACCGGCTTAAAAATATCAAAAACCTTCCCATCCTCTTGGGAGATTTAATCCACAAAGCGATTGATTGGCAGCTTAAAAATTTCCTTAATGGCAAAAGCCTGTTTACGGAAGATGAAATGACCGTTTTGGTCACGCGAAGTCTAAATAAAGCCTACCTGGATTCAACCAAGCATCGACAACACTGGTTCCATAAGCCAAAAAGGTACCAAATGCTCAACGAAATCTATTATGGAAACGGGCTTAGCAAAGATGCCATTGCCGCTACAAAAATGAAGCTCGAGCTGTGCGTGAAAAACTTTTTTACCAGCAAGACCTACCAGGATATTCTGACAAAACTGGAGATGCAGGTGCTGCATTCGGAGGATTTTCAAACATTTGAGGCCAATGGTGTCGAGGTGTTCGTTGTATTGGACTTTGTTTACAAAGATGTAAGTCAGGAAAAATGGATTGTCGTTGACTGGAAAACAGGGAAAGAATCCGAGGATGACCGTAAACAGCTCGCCTTTTATGCTCTTTTTCTATCAAAACAACACAATATCCCGATTGAGGATATCATCCTTCGCAATGAATATTTGCTTTCGGGCAAATGCCAGGAATATAAATTAACCGAGTTTGAAATCGAGTCTGCTCAAGAATTAATGAATGATAGTATCTATCATATGTTGAAATACCTTGAAGACCCTGTGAAAAATAAGCCGCTAAGTATTGAGCAGTTTGGAATGAACCCTTCGAAAAAGTGTCAGAACTGTAATTTTAGGGAGAAATGTTTGGTTACTCATAATTCAATTGAAAAAGCCTAAACCAGATGGAACAAATTCCTCCATGGTTCAGGCTTTTTTGTTATGTAAAATAAAGATTTGTTTTTTATCCTGGAATAATGATCTCCACTTTCCCTTCCTGATTGATAATTTCAACCGCCTCGTCCGCAAACAAATAAGGAGTATCAAATCGATCCTGTTTCTTGATTTCCAAATAACTATTATTAGTAGTCAGAACAGGAAAAACCGCGTTCGTTTTCTTGAATAGATTTTGAGTAACCTCAATTTCCGCCATTAAAATAATTTGTTTATTGGAAACAGAGAAAAATAGTTTACCAATTTCACTTTCGTTTTCATCCAAGATTTTGATCTGCTGGAGGATGGAAATCAGGCAGGTGACAAAGTCGTTTACATTCTCGATAGCTAAACCAGGTAACTGGACCTCCGCAAAAGCTTTATTCAGTCCGGTTTTGATTTCCTTAAAGGAAAACACATCTTCGATTCGGATCGCTGCTTTTGTTTTTCCGATATTTTCAAACTTCTTTCTTGTTTCAAAAAGGTATTCCTTGATATGGCCGGTATAATGCTCCCGCTGCACAGCCAAATCTGTCACTTCCTGAATCCAGCGAATCTCTTTACTGCGGTTTCGGATCAATAACAAAAACGCATATACATCCTTTTCATCAAATGTATGATTGACTAGCTTCTCATAATAATAGTTCAATAACAATTGTTCTTTTTTATCCATTGGTTTGCTCCTAGAAGAATTATTTCTATCCTATTGTAAACTTATCCTTTTAAAAGGACAAACCTTCTAATGAACTAGATAAATAGGAAAAACTGAGAAAGAGTTGGGGGACGATTATTTAAGGAATCCCCCAAAGAAATTAATCTTAAGAACCTATTCCTTTACTGCACTGGTTCCAACACATCGTTTTTTAGATGGGCAGAAGCTGCTTTTTTTGTTATCAGACTAACAATCACTAGAACTACGACATTCACAAATAAGGCGATGATTCCGTCGTTCAAGTCTTTAATGGCTTGAGGGAGATGCGGGAATAGCTCACCAATTTTTATATTCCCTAAGTCCATAAAAGACACTAATATACCGCCTATGATAATTCCAGCAAACGCCCCCTGTTTCGTCACATAATTCTTTTTCATCAAGCTGGCAAAAAACGCAGGTGCGAGTTGGGTAATAAAATTGTAAGCAATGATAGCGATACTAAAAAGGCTATTTCCACCTTTAAAAGTCAAGTAAACGGCCACGAGAGAAATAAACGGAACAAGATACTTTACTAGCTTTGCAATCTGATTGTCCGCTGTCGCTGGAGCGAATACCTGATAGATATTTTTGGTAAACAAAGTTGAAATGGTCATCAATAGCAAAGAACTTGGTACTAAAGCAGCTAACACACCGGCTCCGCCAATCAGCCCGACAAACCATGGGTCAAATGCCTGTTTGGAAAACTTGAGTAAGATTAAATCGCCTGCACTGCCTTTTAATCCTGGCGTCTGCAAGATGGCAGCAAATCCTACAAAAAAGGCAAACAACAAAATCAATTGGTAGATGGGCATAAGGGCTGCATTTTTTCTTAATGCCTTTTCGCTGGAGGCAGCAAAAACGGGAGAAAACCCATGGGGCCACATATAGAATCCAATGGAACTTAAGATAACGGTCGAGATATACCACGATACGCTCATTCCGTGTTCCGGAAGTACAGGAAAATTTGGTTTTGCCTGATTAATCGCCTCGAACATTGGTTGAATCCCGCCGTAATAATGAAGAGGGAAATAAACTCCTAAAAATACAACAATGCCAAGAATGAGTATATCTTTTAGAATCGATGTCAGGGCCGAACCATGAATACCGGAAATCATTACAAAAATGGTTACACCAAGGGCTCCAATCCAAATGGCTGCTTTAGAAGAGATAACCCCATAGGAAGTGGCCGCCACAATATAGCCTAATCCTTTGAATTGGAGAACTAAGTAACAAGTACACGCGACAATCCCAATCACAGCAACAAGGACTCCAAGATACGGACTTTGATATTTTTTTACAAAGAAGTCAGATTGGGATACTAATCGGTGTTGCTTCGCATACCTCCATATGGCAGGAAACACAAAGTAGGAGATTACCGTAGCCAGGCAGCCGTATGTGACGATACTAAAAATAGAACCCCCGTCCCGGTAAGCAGAACCGCTTGCTCCTAAAAAGGTAAAGGTCGTATACATTTCACCGGCTGATAAAAGGAAAATCAATAGGGTTCCCATTCCGCGTCCTCCTACCGACCACTGTTCCAAGTTCATCTCCTTCCCTTTTTTTGCCCAAATTCCAATGGCAACAGAAATGACGAAAAATGACAGGATGAAAAGTACGGCAATATTCATTTCGCATCTCCCTCCCGATTAGCAGGATCAAAAATATAGATAATTCCCAGTATTGCTGTCGTTAAAAAAGACCAGAGTACAATCCAAAAGTGAAAGAACGGCATCCCTAGAACATAGGGAGTCATTCGATTTGTAAATAAAGCTCCTAAAACAAGGCCGAGAAACGGGATTACAGCAAGCCAATAAATCGATTTCATCCTCTCATCTCCCTAATATGTTTGATTTAATAGTTTCAGTGTTCCGTGAACCAATAGCTTCGTTCCATCATCTAAAGCTTGTTCGTCGATTGTAAATTTGGGGTGATGATGAGGATAAATGATCCCTTTTTCTTCATTACCGGCCCCAATGGAAACATAAGATCCCGGTACTACATTTTGATAGGCAGAAAAGTCCTCACTTGCCATCATCGGCTTGACCTGCTCCCGGCTTTCTTCTCCAAAAACTTCGCATACTGTTTCGTCTATTACTCGAGTAACTTCCTCATCATTGATAACAGGAGCATAACCGAACTGATAATTGAATTGATAGGCAGCTCCATGTGCCTCCGTAATTCCCTCGACAATGCGTTCAATAAAGTTCGGAATTTTCTCCCGCATTTCCGGGTTAAAGCTTCGAACAGACCCCCCAATTGTTACCGTGCTTGGAATTACATTAATCGCACTTCCAGCATGAAACTGGGTTACTGAAATTACTGAAGTTTCCTGGGGATCCTGATACCTTGAAACAATATGCTGAAGATTCGTTACCACTTGAGCTCCAATCGCAATCGGATCAATCGTTTGATCAGGTTGTGAGGCATGTCCTCCCTTCCCTAAAACGGTAATTTTAAACGTATCTGCCCCGGCCATCATCGGACCATAACTCAAACCAATTTTCCCTAAAGGAAGGGTAGAGACCAGATGGGCACCAAGGATTAAATCCACTCCGTCAAGGACACCTGCGTTCACCATTTCTTGGGCACCACCGGGCGGCAGTTCTTCGGCATGCTGAAATAAAAAGCGAACCTCCCCGCTTATTTGGTCCTTTAATTTTGTCAGAATCTTTGCTGCACCAAGCAGCATGGCCGTATGCCCGTCATGCCCGCAAGCATGCATGACACCTGAATTTTGTGAGACAAACGCGAAGTCATTCTCTTCTTCAATTGGAAGCGCATCCATATCTGCCCGCAGTGCAATCACTTTTCCTGGATGCTGACCAATCAACCGTGCCATCACACTGGTTTTTGTCGGACGTGAAATTTCCAAATCACCAAAAGATTGCAGTGTTTCATAAACAAATTGGGCTGTTTTTACTTCCTGAAAAGATAGCTCCGGATACCTATGTAAATGTCTCCGCCAGCTAATCACTTCCTCTTTAACCTCTAAAAATAAATCATCCATTGTTATCATTGGGAACACCTCCATAAACCTCCTTTTTGATTTTATTTTTGGTTAGTTTAAGGAAAAAATTCCTTAAATAAAGTATATAGGTTTATAAGGTGAGTTTCAATAGTTTTTCGAATTTTATGAATATGGGAATCTTTGCTAAAAAAGCCAAAATAAATAAGCACCCATTAGCATGGATGCTTATAGCAATCGATATATTTTACTTGGCCTTCCCCTTGTAGCATAGGCCTCTTGGCCAACGCATTGCGCCAACTCCACTTCACACATATCCGTTACAATCCGGCGCACATTACGCTCTGTCATCTCAAGATGTGCCGCTAAATCCTTGGTTGTAAAATCACGCCACCCCATTTTTTGAATGAGGGCAACAATTTTCTTATATGTTTTTACACTGATATTAGCTTTTTTTAATTTTTCAATAAGGATTTCATTTTGGGAACGGCTTTCAAATTGCAATTCATTGTTTTGGCCGGGCGATTCGACAATTTTTCCATCATCTTGAACCATGACAATTTCACGCTTTTTCATTTCCTTTGAATGTTGAATGGCCCGAAACGCATTGATTTCTGCAGCGTAGGCAGTTTCACCGAAACCAATTCCCACCGCAACAGTTGTTTCAGCTTCAAAAGCCAATTTTTGAATGGTTTCTTCAAGCGCTGCGATTTCTCGTTCAATGGCGCCGCGGGAGCTAAAAATCATGTATCTGCCATTTCCCTTTTCTGAAAAAGAACCATTTATTTTTTCGCCCAGTTGGATCAACATTTCTTTCAGTCTGAGCTCTAAGTATTGTAAATGATAAGGAGTCTTCATTTCCTCTGCTACCCTGTTAAAATATTCTACTTCGATGATTTCAACGCCAATCTGGGTATCTTTAAAATACGAGGTTTTTACTTTTTCGGCAAGAATTCTAAGGGTTTGACGTATCTCCATATAGGTCATTGACATTCGGTAGGCGGGAATTCCCTTTTCCCTTAACGCTTCACATACGGATGGGAAACAGGTTAAAGCTCCTTCTGTTTTTCCTTTATTCCATAAATCCAGGTGAAATTGCAACAATTCGTCGGTATCAACATCCAACTCAAACTCTTTTGTATAAACTTTTGGCTGTTTTATACTTAGCTGAGATAAAGCTTCTTCGCTTACATTGTTTACCGTCATCGTATCGATACTAAGCCTGGCAATCATTTTCCCTTGTTCATGAATCAATTCTAAAAAGGCTTTAAAAAAGCCTGATTCCGTTGCAGGAACATAGACCATGATTTTATCTGTACCCAATGTTTTTTTCGCAATTTCATAGGGGAGTGGTCCTGAAAAAAGCCATGCATGTACGTGAAAATGATGTTCTTTTACAATTTTCTCTACTTCATTTACTTCTTCATAGGGGAAAGCGATGAAGTCCAATTCCTGCATATATTCTTTAGCCAAATCTAAAATCTGTTTGATAGAAGTTTCCAGGCCGACTAATCCAATTTTAAACATTGCGTATTCCGACTTCCTTTATGATCTGTAATCAATTCCATTCCTTGTTACATTCAATTTCAAAATATACAAAAAGTACCTGCCCCAACATTATACCAGTTAGAGGCAGGTACTATAAATCAGCATTATTGAGATTTGGCTATTTTTTAATAGGGAGATCTTGCACCCAAGTATCTCGTTTTCCAATACGATACTGTCATGTCGGAGATGACAACACCTTGGTCTGCTGCACTAATGAATTTATTGTTGCCTAAGTAGATACCAACATGTGATGGTCCTGCTTTGTAGGTTTCAAAAAAGACTAGGTCCCCTACGCTTGGCGAACTAACTGGTGTTGTTGCACTCCATTGTGTACCGGTTGTTCTAGGCAATGAAATTCCTACATTATTAAATACGTATTTCGTGAAACCACTGCAATCAAAACCACTAGGAGTATTTCCTCCCCAGCTGTATGGTGTGCCAATGTATTTTTGGGCCTCTGCAATTACTTCTTGGACCTTTGATGCAGAATTAACAGCAGGTTTTTGGGTAACCTCTGCTTGTGGTTTCTCTACTGGTTTTTGAGCTACATTTGTTTGTGGTTTTTCAACTGGTTTTTGGACCGCATTTGTTTCGGACTTTTGGACAGTTGAAGTCGATGGTGCTGCCGGTTTTTCAGCTTCTTTTGAATAAGTTTTCGCCTCGGATTTTTGCTTCACGGTTGAACTGGACTTAACTGCTGGTTTTTCTGCCACTTTTGTCTCTGAAGATACGGCACGTTTTTCAGCAGTTGCTGATTCGGATTTTGCCACTACACTTTTAATGATCTCTAATCTGTTCACTGCCGCTTTCGCTTTGGTTTGGGCAGTTTTCCTAGTTGGAATTGCAGAAACTTTGTACGAAGCAGTTGTTGATTTGGCACCACTCACATGTAAGGTCTGTCCTACATGAATGCAGTCTGATGCTAAGTGGTTGTTATTTTTAAGCTGTGAAACGGATACATTAAAACGAGCCCCAATCTCAGATAACGTGTCCCCTTTTTGGACCACATATTTTTGGTTAACAAAAGTTGTCCGAGCAGAAACTTGAGTACTAGTTTTTGAATTTGGTAATTTTAATTGCTGGCCAATTCGAATCAAATCGGATGATAGGCCATTTAAGCTTTTAATTTCACTAACAGTTGTTCCATTAGCTCTGGCTAGCTTCCATAGACTATCACCAGGTTTTACAGTATATGATAGTGATAATTTTTGATTTACATATATTTTATCGCTTGAAAGATCGTTCCATTCTTTTATGCGATTGATCGAAACATTTTGTAAATGAGAGATTTTCCAAAGACTATCGCCAGGATGAACCTTGTATGTATTTTCTTGTGCACTGGCAGTGGCTCCAAATGCAGTAAGTACAAGCCCGGCCGTTGCAGCTGCTGTTACTAGATTTTTTTTCAACTATAGCACTCCTTCTTTTCATTATTAATACATAGATATATTAATGAAAAGTAAGTAAATGCACATCCACACAAAGTGGTAATATAGTAAATTTATAGGATATATGGTTGTGTAAACGCTTTCTATTACAAACTATAGAAATAGCGGTAAATATTATCACATCGGGGTTTTACCGCTATTTTCCCCATCTGTAACTTGACCGCCGTAACATATTTGTAAACAATATTTAATCTGTTAGAATATTTTTTCATAAATACTATTAGCCTAGTAAGAAAGAACTGATGTTGATGTGAGATAGATATTTTGGCCTGTTTTTAGATGATTCGGATGCCTAGCCCGTTATCCAACTGGATTTAGCTTTTCAATCAACTTCATCACTAACGGGCTTGTCCCATCTGGTAATTCTTGTATCGGAAAGAATCCAGCATCAAGCGATTCCGTTCCATCCACTTTGATGTTGCTGCTTTTAATATCATTTGAAGTATATACAATCGTGACCGGATAGAATTCATCCCCATTTTCGAGTTTTCTGAAATACTGCTTTCCAGAAAAAACATCCATCAGCTCAAGCCGGCCAACTTCGACTCCTGTTTCTTCAAATACTTCCCTTCTTCCCGCATCTTCCACAGACTCTCCCAATTCTAAAAGGCCGCCCGGAAGCGCCCAGATTCCCTCCGGGCGTTTTTGTAATAGAATTTCTCCTTGTTCATTGATAACGCCCACTACAGCACCAACTAAAATTACAGGGCGGGTGCCGATGACTTTTCGTAAATCTTCGATATAGCCCATCATAAACCTCCAAAAATAATTTGGTTCTATCATATCATTATTTGTTATAACTTGTGGCAGGACGTTTTAGTCTCCTGTATAATGGCTAACTAGAGTAGTAGACGGAATTTTGGAGAGAATTAAGATGAACCAGCAAAAGGGCTATACACGTTTTTTTACAAATAAATATTGGGTTATTGTGATTGCTGTTTTCTGTTCAGTTTTATGGGGGAGCGCTTTTCCAGTTTTAAAGGTCAGTTATGATGAGCTTGGAATGGCTGAGGACGATTTGTCCGCAAAAATTGTTTTTGCGGGGATCCGTTTCATGATGTCATCCTTATTGCTGCTAGCTTTCATGTTCTTCGTTGATCGAAAGGCGCTCAAAGTGAATCCGCGGCAATGGCCTGCCATAATTAGTTTAGGTCTGTTTACAACGAGTTTAAGTTATTTCTTTTTCTATAACGGATTGGCCCATACGTCAGGTATGAAGGCATCCATTTTAAACTCGAGCGGTGTATTTTTCGTTGTTTTTCTTGCGCATTTTGTTTATAAAGATGACCGCCTGGATTGGCGTAAGGTTCTTGGATTGATTACAGGGTTTGGGGGGATTGTGCTTTCCAACTGGGGACAGGATGCCTCTCTTAACTTTTCTTTTTTCGGAGAAGGGTTTATGCTGCTTTCCGGATTAGCCAGTACGTTCGGCACATTTTTATCCAAGCGCCTGTCTGCAAATCTTCATCCGTTTGCCTTAACCGGGTGGCAAATGTTCATTGGTTCTGCGATTATGCTCATGGTCGGAACTCCAAATCTGAAGCCCCATGCCATGACATTTACACCGAATGCCTGGCTGTTATTGGGGTATGCAGTATTTTTATCTGCGGCAGCTTTCGCGTTGTGGACCGCTTTGCTGAAGTATAACAAGGCAGGAGAGGTTTCTCTTTATAAGTTTGTCGTACCTGTTTCCGGTACTATTTTATCTGCTGTATTTCTCCCAGATGAACATATAACGCTTCATACAATTGTGGCGCTTATTCTTGTGGCCATAGGTTTAACGGCTGTGAATCAGAAGGGGAAAAAAGGTTTGTTTGGTTTTAAAAAATGGCGGCAAACTGAGGAGCAAGTATATAAGTAAGAAAAGCGTAAGCGCCTTGATCAGCCACGACAAGTGCTTTAAGTCCTGGCGGTGAAGTCGTTCTTTGACTTCATCGACAGGACCTAAGCAACCTAGGAAAAAAGCAGTTCATTTTTTCCTAGAGGGGCAGGACGCTTGCGCTGGACAATTCTCAAAGACGAAATTTTATAATTTCTTATCTAGTAAAATGGAGCTTGGGGCATATGCCAAGCTCCTTTTCGTTGTTAAACGGATAATTCTTTTATTTTATCAATCCAATCTTTGAAACTTGAAAATTCATTGGAATCGAATCCGAAGTGTTCCTTAATTTTTTTGATGGATTCACTCTCTTGATTATGAAACACACCGTCTGCATAGATTAGTTGAAACAGTTCAGTTAAGACGATATTTTTAGCCCGTTCCGATTTGAATTTCTTGAGAATTTCCTCCAAGGTGAGATCTTTTAATTGATATTCCTTAAGGTCCATTTCCTTTTGATATTTATTTAAAATAGAATCTTCAAATACCGATCGATTCCCGTCAATTGCGGCTATTAAGTTAGCTAATTCGAGAAAAGCTTCCCTTTCCTCCAGGGCAAGTTCTGCTAGGAACAATCCAGACATCTCCTTATATTCTTTGTTTAATTATACGATGGAAAAACGTAGTTGGTTTCAATTTTTTAGGGAAAAGGCCATTGGAACTTTTTCAAAGTAATGTGTTTCCAGTTTAATTTGGGTATAAAGGACGTTTGCAGCGTGCCTTACATTTGTCCGTTATCCGCCTTAATAGCCATGGAACGCCCAGGTTCTAAATTTCCTATCCAAAAAATACAATAGTTTTGGTCTTTATTATCGTATAGGAGGTCACACAATGAAAATCCAGCGCCTTGGCCATGCCATGTATGTCTTAAAGAGTAAGGAAGGGAAAAACTATTTGATTGATCCCTTCTTTGATTTAAATCCCGGTTTTCCCCTGCATTTAGATACCTCTGAGTTCTATCAATCTCTTGACTGCGTTTTCCTTACCCACGGTCATTTTGATCATACGAGCGGTCTGACTAAGATCGTTGAATATAAACCTGAAATTATGGTTGTTGCACAATATGATTTAGCTTTGATTCTTCTCCAGAAAGGGATTAAAAACGTACTGCCAATCAATTTAGGAGGTTCCGTTTCCTTCGAGGAAGTTACGGTAACAATGGTTCAAGCTAAACACACTTCTTCTTATAGCGAAACAGAGGGCATACCTGTGTACGCTGGAGAGGCAGCCGGATATATTTTTGATTTCAAAGATGACTATACTGTTTACCACTCGGGGGATACTGCGTTAATGTCTGATATGAAACTCATTCAAGACGTCTATCAACCTGAGATCGCCATATTATCCTCATCCGGGCATTTCACGATGGGACCGAGAGAAGCAGCCTATGCGGTGAAACATTTATTAGATGTTCACTATTGTATACCAAGCCATACCTTCCCAACCAAAGAAACTGCAGCTGCTCCCGATTCCTTAATCCAATTGCTAAATGCGTTTCCAGTGGTTGAATTTATGATTGACAAAGATAAAGAGTTAGAAAAGCTTTTAAAGGATTACCAAAAAACAGCCGTCATCTCCCTTGGCTATGGAGAAGAAAAGACATTTGAAAAATAAAAAAGAGTAATTCTGTAAAAATCGGGTGGTGACTAGGCACCACCCGATTTTTGTCGAATACATCCCATCCCCCAAAAAATACCTAATAGGTTTTAATCCCTTGTATGATAGAATTTAGAAAAAAGGTCGATAAGGAAAGCAGAGGGGGTCACGGGGATGGGAAAAGAAAAAATTTTGTCGATTTTAAAGAGAGAATTAGTGGTTGCTCTTGGCTGTACAGAGCCAGTTGCGATTGCTTTGGCTGCGGCAACAGCAAGAAGCCATACGAGCGGACAAATTGAAAAGATTCATGTGAATGCGAGCGGAAATATTATTAAGAATGCGAAATCGGTCGGAATTCCAGGTATGTCGGGTAAAGGTCTTGATTTTGCCGCGGCACTTGGTGCAGCAGCAGGAGATCCTGATAAGAAACTGGAAGTTCTCGATGGACTTACGGCAGAAGATGAGCGCTCTGCATTAAAACTGATTGAAGCCGGGAGAGTGACTACCGGTCAGGCGGTTACACCAAAAAGACTTTATATCGAGGTAACGTTACAAACAAACCAGCAGACTGCAAAAGTCGTTATTTCCGATAACCACAGTAATATCACCCTTATCGAGGTGGATGGAAAAGCGGTATTCCTTGGCGGGTGTGAAAATATCGGTATTCAAACGGTTGAAGAGGAATTAGAAGAACTCACCATTGATGAAATCTATGATTGGCTTCTAACTGCAGACCTTCATGACTTAGGTCTTGTAAAAAAGAGTATTGAATTAAATAGGCAAATTGGGATTGAAGGACTTACAGGAGAGTACGGACTGAATGTTGGAAGAACCATTAAGGAAAATGTGAAAAAAGGATATCTCTCTGATGATTTGGCTACTGCCGCGATGTCACTAGCCGCTGCTGGTTCTGATGCCAGGATGGCAGGCTCCATTCTTCCTGTGATGGCCAATACGGGAAGTGGCAATCAAGGGATTGCCGTCACCCTTCCAGTAGTTGCTGTTGCAGAAAAATTGAAGGTATCAGAGGAAAAAATGATTCGCGCCGTTGCCCTTAGCCATCTTATTACGATTCATATTAAATCAAAGTTTGGCCGTCTGTCCGCCTTATGCGGTGTCACCGCCGCCGGAATGGGAGCAAGTGCCGCGATTGTCTACCTGCTTGATGGCGGTCTTCCACAGATTAAAGCAGCGGTTCAAAACACGATTGGAAATGTCTCGGGAATGATCTGTGACGGGGCAAAAGCAGGCTGTGCGATGAAAGTCTCAACCTGTTCCAATGTTGCCGTTCAATCCGCCCTGCTCGCTTTAAACAACCGAGCAATCCAATCAACTGACGGCTTCATTCACGATGACGTAGAAAAAAGTATTGAAAGCTTCTGCAAACTCGGAAACGAAGGAACCCGGCAAACGGATCAACTCATCTTACAATTAATGCTTGAAAAATAAATCAATACGAAAAAGCCGGCTTCCAGGTCATAAAAACACCTTTTCTCGCCCATTTTAGGTTAGGACTAGGTGTTTTTATTTTTATACAGGCTCAAAAGTTCATACTTCTTAATATTGTGAATATATATAAATATGGTTTAAAACATTCTCACCGGAAAGGGGCATCTGAACTATGGATATTTGCATTTCGTGTGGAATGGAATTATCAATTTTGGAAAGGACTCGTGCTGAGTGCTGGGATTGCAGGGATACGACAACGGAGGCTTATACCGAAGAGGAGTAATGTTTGTCGTTATAGATGAGAAATACTAGAGAAAGCTGTCCTTATCTTGGGCGGCTTTTTCATATTGAACGGATAAATGTATTTTTATGATTATTAAGGTGAAAATATTGAAACCAAATTGGGCTTTTTTCGTATAACATATTGGCATCATACAAGGAATAGAATGTTTAAAAATTTTTCATAGATTGGAGAATTAAAATTGGGCTCTACTATTTTTCTTATTGGGCAATATGTTTTTGAAGCATACCATTGGCTGATCTTAATATCCATATTTGGTTCCTGGTTTCCTGCATTTCACTCATCAAAAATTGGTATGTGGATTCACAAACTGGTCGAACCATATTTAAGCTTTTTTAGAAGGTTTATCCCTCCGCTAGGTCCAATCGATTTTTCACCAATTATTGCATTATTTGCTTTTCGATATTTAAGTGGATTTGCTTTGGAAGGCCTTCGACATTCTTTGAATTTCATGGGTGTATAAGAATGCAAAAATCGGGTGGTGCCAGGCACCGCCCGATTTTTGACGAAATTATTTTATTGGCAATTTGCCCGTAGTTTTTATTTATATTCCCTTTGTATAATCATAATATTTTCCTCATGGCAGTTTTTTGTGAAATTCGAAGGAAAGGCCATTTCTTTCTCCAATGTATCCATTGCCTCTAAGTCCTCATTTTTCACAGCCTTAATTAATCTCTCAAGATAATCTTCTGCCAGGTGAATTCTTCGCTTGATTTCCTCTTGACTTGCCGTTGCTTGTCCGTGGCCGGGAACCAGAACAGAAACCTGATGCCACGCGATGATTCGCTCCGCCTTTCGAAGTGTTTCTTCATATGCTTTTACGCTGTCATAGATAAATGGCAGCTCAAAATCGGATAAATAATCACCGGCAATCCAAATGCCCAATGGCTCGATGACCGTGAATAACCCGTCATGAGTATGCCCCGGCGAGAGATAGAATGTAATCGTGGTATCCCCAATCACTAGCTGCTGCCCGTCTTCTTTGATGACAATGTCGACTTCCGGAAAAACAATCGGATATGGAGCTTGAATGTAATTTTCATTGTAAAATTGCTGAATCAATTCTACTTTTTGCTCTTTGTTAGGGTGCTCCTGCAGTCCTTTGCTTCCAATTACCTTTGCACCTGGGAAAGCCTTGTACCCCATTACATGGTCGAAATCACCATGTGTAAACAACAGGTACAGTTCCTTTTCTCCTTTAATTTGTGCTACATGACGCTTGATCTCCTCTATTTCATGCGGAAGCCAGTTTGGGTCTACTAAAAGAACAAAATCTTTTGCATCCACTACTGTACAGGTTGTTTGAAATAATGCACTTTGAAACACAGTTATGCATTCATTTTGAAATTGGATCATGCCTTCTCCTTCTTCCTAAGGGATTAATAATATTTTCCCCGTGCTCTTGCGGCTTTCTAAGTACTTATGTGCTTCTTGTCCATCCCTTAATGCAAACAGAGCCGGATCAGTTACCTTAACTTTCCCCTCTTCCATCCACCGGAATAGCTCGCCTGAACGTGTTATCCGTTCTTCACGGGATGTAAGTACATTCCATAAATCCCCGCCGGTTAACGTTTTGGACGTATCCATGAGCATTCTCGGATCAACTGGAGCAGGGTCTCCCCCTGCCATGCCGTAAAAAACGACCGTACCCCCTATACGAGTTGCTGTAAAGCTGTCTTGAAGCGTAGAGCCTACCGATTCATAGACCACATTCACACCTTTACCATTTGTTTCTTCAAGTACATGCCTCTTCCAATCATCCTTGTACAAGAAAACCTTTGTAGCACCAGCTTCTTTCGCTGCCGCTGCTTTTTCGTCTGATGAAGTAAGTCCAATTACCTTGCCGCCGAGCAGTTTTACAATTTGGACAAGGAGCTGTCCAACACCGCCAGCCGCTGCATGAACAAGAACAACATCATTCTTTTTTACCGCATAGCTGTCATGCGTTAGATAATGCGCAGTCAAGCCTTGCAGTAATACGGATGCAGCCTCAGTAAATGAGATTGTTTCCGGCAATATAATCGCCTTTTCAATTGGAACAGCTGCGAGCTCTGCATTCGCATATGGGACATCAGCAAACGCAATACGGTCACCTATCCTGATACCTCGGACATTGGCTCCCATTTCTTCGACAATTCCAGCCCCTTCATAGCCTAAAATATAGGGAGGCTCGCCTGCGAGATGATAATTTCCTTTTCTTCTATAGATATCCGCATAGTTTAATCCAATCGCTTGCATTCGAACCAAAATTTCATCTGGACCGATAACGGGAGCAGCAACTTCCCCATACTCGAGGACTTCAGGTCCTCCAAATTTTCTAAACATAAGTGCTTTCAAGTGAAAAACCTCATTCTAAATAAATTTTATGATACCACTTAATTTAATAAAATTGATTCGACAAAAGCAACCAAATAAAGTGGTCATGATTCCAATTCCTTCACTTCACGCATAAGACCAGCTTCCAATAAATATGATAACAATAATCGATCCTAAATAAAGGAGTGATAACAAATGGCTGTCTTTAATAAAATCGCGTTATTTTTTGTTGTTTTATATTCTGTCATCATCATTTTAAACACGTATTTAGGAGAAACTGAACGGATTCAATCGAATGTCATTTACTTCCTTATGAACGGATTTGCTTATATTGTAACAGCACTGGAAGTTGAAAAAGAAAAACAGATTTTAGAGGATGTTGAAGTTTAAATTATATCATCCATAGTAAAAGACACCTTCAAGAAGAAAGGTGTCCTTTACTATTACATTCGACTGTCCCAAAAACACTGTCCACCTGAGACATACAAAATAATAATTTTGTCCACGTGCAGTGCCTGTCACTTTTAAAATGACACTTTTTGTTTTAGAATCCTGTGAATCCGATTGATGGGGCTGTTGGTTCTTCCCATGATTTTTTTTGTTGTTTTTGTTGTGCGTTTTTTAGGTCTGCACATATCCGCGTTACATCCACAGTTTGGTCGTAATGCCATTCAAGCGCAATTGATGTATACAATTCATTCAGTTGAGCATAAGAAAACTCTTTTGTTGCTTCTACAACTTGTTGAATCTCTACCTCATCAAGAATTTGATCAATTTTTTTATTGATTAGATACTTATACCGGAGCTCCTTATTCGGCACCTTTATCTCGTATGCCCTGTCAAACCGACCTGAACGATTCATTAAGGCTGGGTCAATTTTTTCAGGATAATTCGTTGTACCGATCAAGAAAATCCCTTCCCTTGAGGTGGCACCATCCAAAACATTTAAAAAGACAGACCGGACATTGGATGGCATGGAGTCAATATCTTCAATCACCAATACCATTGGTGTCAGTTTTAACACAGATGTAAATACTTCTTTAATGGTATAACTTGAAGTGAATTCGGTAATCTGCCAATAGGCAACCGGCGCATGAATACTACTGGCAATTGATTTTACAAGCGTTGTCTTCCCGTTTCCGGGTTTACCATATAAGAGAATCCCTCTTTTATATGGAATATCATATGTTTTAAAAAAGGATCCGCTTTCCGAGAAAAATTGATCAATGGAGCGATAAATCTCCTTTTTTAACGATTCCTCTAAAAAAACATCCTCTCTGCTAACCATGCTAGTGATGCTTTCAATTTCTGTTTCTACCCCATCATCCGTATCCGTAAAAACAGTAACATAGTTTTTAATGTATTCTCTTTTTCTTTTAAGAACATATTGAAGAAAGGATACAAGACTGGCATCATTTTGGGCAAAAATAAAATCACGGTCTCTTTCCCCATCACTTTGAAAAATAACTACCCTCGACAACGCGACACCGTAAGCAGGATAGTAATATAGGCCATTGGTAATACGCGGTTTGATGATCAGTTCCATTGCCTTATCCGTATGGATGGATGAAATCGTTTTGGTTTCCCCTTCTTTATAAATGTAACTGATTAATTGTACCTCTTGAGATTTTTCTTTTAAGTCTTCCTCAAGGATATCCCAAATCTCGTTCGATGTATCTTCATCGGAATACAGTTGAAAATCAATGTCCAATTCATCAAAAAGTTTCTTTTGGATGGAAGAGATCATCTTGCCATAGTCATAATAATACGGCAGGTTTTTTCGTTCTATTTCATCTATTTCAAAAAGAAAGTTTTTATTTTTCATATAGTTCCCCTTTTCAAGTCTTTCAACTTATATTCTATCAGCTTTCCTTCGTTTCCTTTTAATTTTATTGCATCCCATCAATTGGTAAGTACCCCCATTTGATTCATATTAAATAAAAAATAATAAAGAGCGGTCCGAATTCTTTTGGACCGCTCTTTATATTAGTCTTTTAAATCATTGATTACTTCTTTCGCAGCCCTTTCCCCCGTTTCAACGGCGCCATTTAAAAAACCCTGGTGTTGAATGGAGGTATGTTCTCCGGCAAAGTAAATATTGCCTTCCCGTTCCCCTTCAATCCCGGCAAATTTCGTATACTGGCCAACCTTCCAAAACGAATAGGATCCTTTGGACCATTGATTACTCAGCCAATGGTCAAGAGTGGATAAACTATTCCAATTCATCACACTTCCGGGTAAAACAAGTTCAAGCTGGTCCAAGAATTTTTTTGTAAGCTCCCTAATTCGATCATCCGTTGATCCAACATGCTTAGCTGCGTTCTCCCCTCCTGTATAGTTTACAAGAATCCCGGCATCACCAAGCTGCGCACGCGTTGACTCGAATGTCTGCTGATAGCCCATATTGGCCAATGTTTCGCCGTTATTTCCAAGCTCACACCAGTACCGTTTGGCAAATTGGGCATGCAGCTTCGTGTTAACTCCCATCCCCAGTTCTTGAATCGCTATTTTTTTCAAGGGTTGAAATCTTGCATTCTTAAAATCTATATTCCTCAATATGTTAAAAGGAATACAAAGAATCACCTTATCCGCAAGAACCTCCCATTCATTTTCCTTATTTTTAAAAACAAGCCTTACCATCTCATTTTGTTCAATTTTTATCAGTTCGGAATTAAATCTAATTTGTCCATTTAGATTTTTAGCTAATAGCATGGGGAGCTGATCATTCCCGCCTCTGATATGATACCGTTCATCCGATTCTCCATACATGAAATACGAATGAGCAAATCCCAATAGATAAAGTAGATTTAATGCGCTTTGTAAATGAGCATCCGCCCCATATTCAATCGTATAAGCAATAGTCAATAATTGACCGAACCTTGAGCCGGTTCCACCGGGTACGGTTTCGTTAATATAATCGACAATGGACATATGATCAAGCTCGTACCCTCGCGTGGTATAATGATTATATCGAGTTGTCTCTCCTGCTTCTTTAAGGTCCTTTTGAAGTTTTGGATAAATTTCCATGAAATCATTTGCTGCTTCTTTATAGGTATATGGTTGTCCATCAAAAAAGTAAACGGGTTCCGTCCCTTTTGTTTCGGCTTCATATAAATCATCGATCTCTAATCCCAGTTCTTTCGCAAGCTCTTGAATCTCCTGGTGATTTGTATCAATTAGCTCTCCGCCTTGCTCTACGATTTGACCATCTTTGAAATAGCCTCTCCTTGTCCGGCAGCGGCCGCCAACTCGGTCCGTTGCCTCATAAATCATAGTTGATATCCCTGCCTGCTTTAGGCGGTAGGCACAAGTAAGCCCAGCCAACCCTGCTCCAATAATCACGATCCTTGGAGTACCATGATTTCCCTTACATTCATTCGAAGGCTGATCTTTTTCGCTATTTGAATGAATTTGAACACTTTTTGGGATCGTTGTTTCCTGCACAATAGCTTGTCCGTCATGAATCCGTTTTTCCATTTCAGCGTGAACCATCATATAGGCCTTCTTCATAAGTTTTGCCAGCGGTGTACGTGCCAAAGAAAACCCAACTCCTTTTAAACTTTACTACGATAATATCTTTTTACAAAATATGTAAGGGTGGTGGATTTGCTGTAGGCAAGCAGGTGGAAAAATTAAAATTTGGTTAAAAGTGGGTAATTTATTTCCTTTGACTTAACGAAAAAAGAGTGGAAATCCTCCATTTGGGGGATTTCCACTCTTTTTTGCTGGTTATAAAACGTTTAAGGTTTACTCAAATAACTTTACAAATTGCCCGTATCCCTCTTCCTCCAGGTTGTTTTTAGGAACAAACCTTAGGGCAGCAGAATTAATGCAATATCGTGCCCGATCTGGTCCCGGTCCATCATCAAAAACATGACCAAGATGAGAATCAGAAGTTTTACTACGAACCTCAATTCTTCTTAAACCGTGAGAGGTATCAAACTTTTCCTCCAGTTCATTCCTGCGTAATGGCTTCGTAAAGCTCGGCCAGCCGCAGCCTGCATCATATTTGTCAGTGGAGCTAAACAACGGTTCACCAGAAATAATATCTACATAAATTCCTTCTTCATCATGATTCCAAAATTCATTTTGGAACGGCGGCTCGGTTGCATTATTCCTTGTTACATCATATTGAAGCGGCGTTAGTTCCTTCCGCAGCTCCTCATCACTTTTACGGACCTTCCAGTTTTCACGGATGAAACGCACCCTCCCGGAGCCTTCCCGATAAAGATTATAGTGAAATGGGAAATTTTTATAATAATATTGATGCTTTTCCTCCGCCCTGTAAAAAGGCCCTGCCGGAAGGATTTCTGTTACAATCGGATTTTGAAAACGGCCGCTGGCAGCAAGCTCAGCTTTTGAAGCTTCTGCAAGTTCCCTTTGCTTTTCGTTATGATAAAAAATAGCCGTCCGATAGGAGGATCCCCGATCATTGAATTGCCCTTTTGCATCAGTCGGGTCGATTTGCTGCCAAAACAGCTCGAGCAGTTTTTCATAAGAAAAGACTGCAGGATCAAACGTAATTTGAACCGCCTCATAATGCCCTGTTGTATTCGAACAGACTTCTTGGTAGGTGGGATTCTCTGTATGTCCTCCCGTGTACCCCGAAACCACTTCCTTAATCCCCGGCTGCTCATCAAACGGCGAAACCATACACCAAAAACACCCGCCCGCAAACGTAGCCAACTCAAATTGATTCATCAATTCCATCACTCCTTTATCCACTTCATTTATGTGACCTTATTTTATACCAAGTTTACTATTACATCTAAAATTGCGACAAAAAACAGGATTGCAGTACAATCCTTATTACTTTAGCAATAATATTAATATTTATTTTTTAGTGGAAAGCTCACAAATACACTAGTCCCTTCGCCCTCTTTGCTTACAACACGAATTTTTCCAGTATGTGATCGAACAATCCAATCAGCTATCGAAAGTCCTAACCCAGATCCCTCTAAATGACGGGTCCTCGATTTATCACCACGATAGTAACGGTCAAAGATATAAGGAAGATCCCCTTTTGGTATCCCGATTCCAGTATCTGCTACCTCAACAGTAGCACGTGAATTTTTCACACCCGCCTTAATAGTAATCAAGCCGTTCTCCCCTGTATACTTAAGGGCATTGTCTAATAAAATAACAAACAGCTGTTTCAGCCTCTCTTTGTCCCCTATCATTTTGATTGGAGATATTTCATCCCTTATCTGTATATTCTTTCGACTAGCCAATGCTTTAAAATCTTTGATCACATGCTGAAGAATTTCATTCAACTGGACTGACTCTTGGATTAACTGAATCTGGTCGGTGTCGGAACGGGCTAATGTCAATAAATCAGAGGTCATTTTTGACATGTAGTGAATCTCTTGAATCGCCTGGTGAATGGTCTCGCTTTCCTGTTCAATTGTATAATCCGGATGACGAAATAAGTGTTCAAGATTTAATTTCATAACGGAAAGGGGTGTGCGCAGTTCATGAGAAGCATCTGCCACAAATCGCTGCTGTTTTTCCCAGGACCTTTTGATGGGAATTAAAGCCTTATTAGCTAAATAGAGCCCAGCTAGGACGGCAATGAACACACTTAATAATGACCCAAAGCCAATGACCACCAATAAATGATCCAGCATTTCATTTTCACGTCTTAGATTATAGACAATTTGAATACGCCGGACAGGGTAAAATTCCTTATCCTCCGGTTCAGACATCGTGATGACGCGATAGGATTCTGCTCCAATCGCAACCGTTTGAAGGCCTTTCTTTTTCAATAATGGTGAAAAATGAGCTGCATCCTTTGCAGAGAGCGTACTCTGCGGTATCACCTGGTAAAGTTTATTTCCTTTCTTCCATAATAGATAAACTAACCGATGGTTCTCCTCACGCTCCGGACTTAGTTCCTTGCCGAGTTTTTCCCTTTCATGCTGCAAGTGGTTTCGCTTTTCTAAAATAGTTTGGTCCACCTGATGATATAAACTATAATGGGTATAAAAATAAATAATGGCCCCGAATGCATTTTGAAGGATAAAAAACACAAGTGCATTCAGGATAACGAGCCTGCGTCTAGTTTTTTTAAACATTGCTCTGCCCTACTCCTTTAACATATACCCTACACCCCTTACGGTCCGAATTAACCGGTCCACCTCAAAAGGAGACAATTTTTTCCGTAAATAGTGGATATAAAGATCAACAATCGCCTCTGTCGTTTCACTATCTATTCCCCATACTCGTTGATAAATTTGATCGCGGGTTAAGATTTGCTCTTTATTTTGTATAAGGTAAAAAAGCAGTTCATATTCTTTAATCGTTAACTTTAGATCTGTTTCATTTATAAAACCCTCATGTTGGTTGGTGTCTAAGAGGATGGGGCCGTAGGTCATCTTTCCTTCAATTCCTATTTTCCCAGACCGGCGAAGCAAAGAGCGCACTCTTGCTAAAAATTCTTCGGTTGCGAAGGGTTTGACAATGTAATCATCTGCGCCATAGTCTAGGCCTTTTACTTTATCGGCAATTTGATCCTTGGCAGTGAGAAATAATGTGGGGGTTTTATGGCCTTCATTCCGCAACTTCCGCATTACCTCATATCCATCCATCATCGGCAGCATAATATCCAGTGTGATTAAATCATACTCACCAGTGGAAGCCATGAAATAGCCTTCTTCCCCGTTCTCAGCCTGGTCCACCTCGTAATTTTCTTCCTCTAATATTCTAGAAATAATCCTTCTTAAAGGTACATCATCTTCTACTACTAATACACGCATATATATCTGCCCACTCCCTAGCTTTTATCATGTATAGTTTGTCCAGATTATTTCAATATTTTAATCGCGAATCAAAGATTCTAGCTGGCTTTGTTTTTGTACCTTGATTCATAGACGTTCCCTTTGAAGAAAAGCGTTTATTCCAATAATTATAAAGATTCCCAGCAAATAAGCCGATAAACAAATACGTTAGTCCTCCGAAAAGGCCATATACAATAACGCCCGCTACGGCTGCCAGCACACCGAAAATCACTTGCTGCTTATATTTCGCCGGGGAGGTTGGCGGATCTGTAAGCATGAAAAAGGCAAAAAATAGGGCTGCATTAATAAATGGTGGACGAAGGGCATCCGCGGCATCTCCTTTATTCATTAATCCTAGTAAAAGCAGTAACAGAAAAAATGTTCCTAAAAAAGAAAATACCTGCGGGAATTTATTGACCCGTTCTGTTACCAAATACCCACCAATCAAGAGAAATACAATAGTCCAGACGGGAAGGTCCCCGAAAGCTCCCCACCAGCTTTGGCCGGTTTGAAAAATAAAAATGGATAGCAGTAATCCGAATGCCGCTGGATTAACGACTGGTTTCTTCTTATAAACTAATAGATGCTTTGACAAGATGGCAAGAACAGCCGTTCCGGCCACAACCATCCAAGTCGTTGTAAAACTTAAGATAAGTGAAATGATTAGAGCTGTTATCACGGTACTGTCCTTGCTGCTTCTTCTATCCAAAACCCTGCATAAGATATACTCTACAATGAACGATGCTCCAATTGCGACGATACTGTTTTCAATGCCCTGTATACTTTTAGACCCAATGGATGCGATAATAAGATAAAAGACCATGGCAGTCGTGACATAGCCCTTTGGTGTTTTGAGCCACTTTTTCCCTGACACTTAAATCCCTCCAACTTTATTAATCTCTAATTCTGATGTGATCAGCAGCCCTTTTAGAGCAAGCTGTTCGATTAACTGTTTCCCTTTTTTTACTCCAAGTAAGAATACAGCAGTTGAAAAAGCATCTGCCATCATCGCAAACGGTGCGATGACACTGCAGCTAATCCATTCATTCGGGGAGCATTTTGTTATCGGATTTACCAAATGATGCAAATCTGATTTGGATGGATTCCTTCGTTCATAGCTGCCAGATGTACAGATTGCTTCGTTTGATATTTCAATGGTTTCAATAATGGAATCTTTTTGATACGGATGCTGGATTCCGATTTTCCAGGCTTCTCCGTTCTCACCCACACCGGATGCAAACAAATCGCCCCCGGCATTAATGACGAATCCTGTGAATTCCTTTAATTCATTGGCAGCCAGGTCAATGGCAAACCCTTTTGCAACAGCGCCCAGGTCAATGACCAATGGCTTTTTTAAAGTTACTGTATGATTGAACGCATCCAGTTCGATATCATGATAAGAAACGGAATCGGCCGATTTACTATTCATCATCTGTCCAGAAATATAGTGGCGATTAAAACCATTCAGTTCCATCACCTTTCCTAAAGTTGGATCAAATAGACCCTTTGTTAATTTTGCCATTTCAATCGCAATAAAAAGCGGCTCAAATAGAAAAGGACTTATCTTCACAGGTACGCCGACACTCTGACAAACCTGCATCAGCTCACTCGAAGGGGTGAAACGGCTGCAAGCTTGTTCTACATGCTGAAATGCCTTAAAGGCACGGTCTATTTTTGCTTCAGTCTCTCTCTTCGATTTCGTGGAAACGACTTGTATGTCAACAAAGGTATCCATGTACAATTTCGTCTTTTTCATATATTAACCTACTTGGTTATGGGCTTGAGAAAGTGCATCCGCCACAGCATCTTCAAAAGCCTGTGTACTATAAGTTGCCCCAGAAACATTCTGCACTTGTGCACTTTGTTTTTGCACTACTTCATCAGGCAGACCTACGATGTCGCTTTCTGAATAATGCATGGCAAAATGGCTGATATCCACGTTGGTAATTTTGTCATTCTTGATCGTGACTGCTACATTAATAAATCCACGGCGATTCATCCCTGTACCCGTAAACGTCCCATTTTTATAGAATCTGTTAATTGGCTTGCTCTTTTGTCCGCTGACCTTTTCTTTAGATTGATTTATTGAAATATGCTTAGCTTGAACATTGGCTGCAATATGGTGTAATGGCTGATCAACAGAAGACTGTGACTCTGTAGTAACAAACCCCGCAGCATACACTGCTGCAACAGCTGTTGAACAAAGGACGACCCACTTCTTATCCATTTTCTTCATCTTAAAAACCTCCCTACTAAATTCCTCTATTCTCGGACAGTATAGATAGCCAATCTTAGAATTTTCTTAGAATCTATTTATTATCGACAAAATTCAGGTGGTGACAGGCACCTCCCGAATTTTGTCGATACAGTTTCCTCCTAAAATAGCTTGATTGAGAAGGAAAATTCTGATATATTTATAGGTAATAAAATATTTTCTTACTTCAAACCTTTTGAAGTGAGGATAGAGGCGCAAAGACCATTAGTACACAGTTGGAGGATAATGAGGTCCTGGGATAATTGTGGAAAGGGGAATTTGCCGAAGCTTTTAAGAATCTCATTTGTCTTAGGGCTGGTTCTGCTATTGAATAAATACAGAACTGTCATATAGGGAACTATATGGAGGGCTATCTTACGCACGGGAACTTGATTTTGTTTATGTTTCTATTGCAGCAGCGAGGCCTTCGTTGCTGCTTTTTTGCGTTGACTTGGAATGTCCTTAGCCACCTCTAATTTATCAAAAAATAATTTAAAGGGTGAGGAAAAATGAATTTTGGCCAAGTTTTAACCGCTATGGTTACACCGTTTGATCAAAATGGTGATGTTGATTTTAATGCGACGAGAACGTTAGTAAATTATTTAATTGAGAATGGCACAGATGGATTGGTAGTCGTTGGTACAACAGGAGAATCTCCTACCTTATCAACAGAGGAAAAGGTAGAATTTTTTAAATTTGTTGTAGATGTTGTAGGTGGTAGAATTCCGGTCATTGCCGGAACAGGTTCGAATAATACCAGGGCTTCGATCAGTTTAACAAAACAGGCTGAAGCAGCTGGTGTAGATGGAATTATGCTTGTAGCTCCATATTACAACAAGCCGTCACAAGAAGGTATGTATCAGCACTTTAAGACAATCGCTGAGTCCACATCATTACCAGTTATGCTTTATAATATCCCTGGGCGCAGCGTGGTGAACATGTCCGTTGAGACAATTGTCCGCCTCTCCCAGATTCCAAATATTGTAGCGATTAAAGAAGCAAGCGGCAATTTAGATGCCATGGCAGAAGTCATCAACCAAACACCAAGCGATTTCACTTTATACAGCGGTGATGATGGTTTAACAATTCCGGTCTTGGCCATCGGTGGTGCAGGAATTGTTTCCGTTGCCTCCCATATCATTGGAAATGAAATGCAAGAAATGATCAATCTCTTCAAAAACGGCAATGTCCAAGAAGCGGCTGCAGCCCATCGCAAACTGCTTCCAATCATGAAAGCACTATTTGCTGCACCAAACCCATCACCGGTGAAAGCAGCTTTAAACCTTAAAGGAATCAACGTCGGCGGCGTCCGCCTTCCAATGATTCCACTAACCGAAGAAGAAACAAGCGCACTACAAAGTGTTCTGCAACAGCTTGTATAATCGTAAGAAAAGCGCAAGCGCCTTGATCAGCCTCAGGCATAGCGTAAGACGAGCCGACGAGAAGGTTGCTCTTTAACCTTCTTGGCGGATCGGCTTACGACCTCGAGGGGCGTGGCTGCTTGCGCTAGACAATTCTCGAAGTCAAAAACTTCTTTCTTATCTATTAAAAAGGCTCTTTTCGTAAACTTTGTTGCTTTTGGACCTTAATAAGGGTCATTTACTAAGTTTCTAGGCAATTTTCGCAAATGTTCTTACGAAAAGTTGCCACGAAGCATTTAGTTATACGGGTTGATGAACTTATACGAAAAACAAGAATCTATGCGAAAATAGCCATTAAAAAAGAGAGGCACCTCCCAAAATAGGGATGGTGCCTCTCTTTTTGTATTGCCTGAGCTTTTCGACAAAATTCGGGAAGTGCCGGTCACTTACCGAATTTCGTCGAATCCCTCGACAACAATATCTTCAATTACACGATGCCGGCTTAGTTGGCCGGTACAGATAATTTCTCGTTCATTTTGTTTCTTCCTGACCATTTGGTTTACTTCAGCAAGCAAGAGACCGGAGAACAGCAGATAGGGGATAACAATCACACGCCCAGCGCTATTCTCCATAGCCGCTTCAAATCCTTCTGGCAATCTTGGTTCAGCTGCCGCTAAGTAGCAAACGGACACATGATTGGTTTGAAGCCGCTCTTTTATTCCACTGGCAATCATGGTAAACGCAGTATGAATGCTTGGGTCACTACTGCCCCTGCCGACAATTAACACTGCGTCCTGTGGAGTGACCTTCCCTGTCGCCTCTCTAACAAGTTCAGCAATCGCATTAAGAATTTCATCCTGCACACCAAACGGATTCCTAACATTCACACGGACCTCTGGATACTGTTCGCTTAATGCAGATAACACATTCGGAATATCTTCCTTAATATGGCCGGCAGCCAAAAGGAAAATCGGCACAACCGTCATTTCCGTTGCCCCTCTTTCCACACACCTCCGAAAACCTTCCTCGATGGAAGGCTCCGTCAATTCCAGGAAACTGACTTCCTGAATCGAAGTATCGACCCGTTCTATTACTCTATTCAGGAAGGACTTTACCTCTTCAGCCCCTTTTTTGGATCTTGTCCCATGGCCAATATAAAGAATCGCTTTCATGCTGACTGCTCCTTTTTGATTACCCTTGAACCACCGGTAAATGAGGCATGATTTCCTCTTCGAACCAGTTCAGTTTATCATGTAAACGGACAACCTCGCCAATCACAATCATGCTGGGATTAGCAATTTTTGCTTCCTTAACACGAGCTTCAATGGTCTCAAGGGTTCCAACCACTGTTCTTTGGTCACTTAATGTTCCCCAATGAACAAGGGCAATTGGTGTATCCGCGGATTTCCCGTTCTCCATCAACTGTTTAACAATTGTAGGCAGATGGGATACTCCCATATAAACGCAAATCGTATCAACTGCTTTGGCTAAATGGGCCCACTGATGCTCAGCTTCTTTATCGCCTGCGGCTTGGTGTCCGGTAATAAAAGCAAAGCTTTTACTTAATGTACGATGAGTTACGGGGATCCCTGCATAAGCGGAAGCTGCGATTCCGGATGTAATTCCCGGAACCACTTCAAACGGTACATGATGTTTCACGCACTCCTCAGCTTCTTCTCCACCACGTCCAAAAACGAAAGGGTCTCCTCCCTTTAAGCGGACAACTGTATAGCCCTTTTTGGCATATTTCACCAAAAAGTGATTAATCGTTTCCTGTTTCATTGTGTGATAATGCGGGAGTTTTCCGCAGTAAACCAGCTGCGCATCTGCTTTTGCAAGTTGAAGGAGCTCTGGATTTACTAACCGGTCATACAAAATCACATCAGCCTGCTGCAGGCAGCGTAATCCTTTTACTGTAATTAGATCTGGATCACCAGGACCCGCACCAACTAAATAGACTTTGCCAACCATGAAATCCAACATCCTTTCCCTATCCCTATTGTGTAA
Organism: Bacillus sp. MUM 116; assembly: GCF_001866655.1. Classification (GTDB taxonomy): domain Bacteria; phylum Bacillota; class Bacilli; order Bacillales; family Cytobacillaceae; genus Neobacillus. The sequence goes on from NZ_MLYR01000001.1 coordinate 41,378, forward strand.
AACTTGCTGTAATTGATGATTCGCTGATAAAACCTTAAAATTCGCCGATAAATGGCTCAGATTCGCTGATAAACTCTTAGAATCCGCTAGAAGGATGTAAATTTACACCCTAACTCACCATTAGAAAATATTTTTCTCCCGTAAATAAGCAATAACCTGCTGAACAGCTTCCTCAACCGACAACAAATCAGAACGTAAAGTGATTTCCGGCTTTTCCGGAGCCTCATATGGGGAATCAATCCCCGTAAAATCTTTAATCTCGCCGCGGCGTGCCTTTGCATATAGCTGCTTTGGATCGCGCTGTTCGCAAACCTCAATCGGGCAATCAACGAAAACCTCGATGAATTCTCCTTCTTCAAATAACTCGCGAACCTGATCGCGGTCGGAGCGGAATGGCGAAATAAATGCGGTTGTAATGACCTTGCCGCTGTCAACAAATAGCTTTGCTACTTCTCCAATCCGGCGGATATTTTCCGTCCGGTCATGCTCTGAAAAACCTAAATCCTTATTTAAACCGTGGCGGATATTGTCCCCATCCAACACATACTCATTAATCCGTAAACGGTACAACTCATTCGATACCGCATTTGCAATCGTTGATTTCCCCGAACCGGAAAGACCTGTGAACCATAATGTACAGCTTCCATGGCCGTTCTGGGAACGGCGGTCATTTTTTGTAATTGTTGTTTCATGCCATGTGATATTCGTTGACTGTGTCACACTCAAGTCCCCCTTACACTTCAACCGTATCTTTTTCTTTCATTCCTTCAATTAAAACCTCTACAACTTCCTTGCGGCTGAAAGTAGATGGCGGAAGGACACCACTTCTTAACATCTCTCTTACTTTTGTTCCGGAAAGGATTACACGGTCCTCTTTGCCATGCGGGCAAGTTTTGTCGGACGCCATACCATCGCATTTTGTGCAATAGAAGCTATGCTCGAAAAATAATGGCTTAATTCCAAGCTCTTCTTCTGTAAAATTACTGAAGATATGCTGGGCATCATATGTTCCGTAGTAGTTGCCAACACCGGCATGGTCGCGGCCGACAATGAAATGTGTGCAGCCATAGTTTTTACGTGCAAGCGCATGGAAAATCGCTTCCCTTGGTCCGGCATAGCGCATTGCTGCAGGGTGAACGCCCAATTGAACACGCTCTTTTGGATAATAGTTATCTAGTAAAACGCGGTAGCTTTTTAGACGGACATCTGCAGGGACGTCATCAGACTTCGTTTGTCCAACAAGCGGATTTAGGAATAAGCCGTCAACTGTTTCAAGGGCTGCTTTTTGAATATACTCATGTGCACGGTGAACAGGATTTCTTGTTTGGAATCCAACAACTGTTTTCCAACCTTTTTCTTCGAATAAAGCGCGAGTTTCTTTTGGTTCAAACCATACGTCGCCAAATACACCTTTTTCCGGCTTTTTCACAAGCACAATCTCACCGGCAACATAAACTGGACCTCTTTCAAAAAGACGTTTTACGCCAGGGTGGGCTAACTCTTCGGTCTTATAAACATTTAGGGCTTCTTTATTCAAATCAGGTTCATATGTTTCAGAAACCTTGATTACTCCGTACACTTCGTTGTTTGATACAAGTTTAACTTCCTCTCCCACTACAAGTGTTTCTGCTACTTGATAGGAAACTGGAAGTGTGACTGGAATGGACCAAATGGTACCGTCAGCTAAGCGCATACGCTCAACGACAGATTCATAATCTGCTTTTCCAAGAAAACCGGTCAATGGGCTGAATACCCCAACGCCGATTAATTCTAAATCACTTAGAGCGACAGCATCAATTTCGATTTCTTTTTCTACTTTTGAAAAATCATAAGTTGGATCAAATGCTTGGATTAGTTTTCCTCCATGAGGCTTTGGTAAAAATGACATCAATAATCAACCTTTCATTATTTTTTGGCTCTGATAAACTTGGCTGTTGATTTCCACTCCAGGCACTTCGCTTTCCGTGGGCGGTCCGGGGAGCCTCCTCGTCGCTTCGCTCCTGCGGGGTCTCCCTTGCCCCGTATGCCCCACAGGAGTCTTCGTGCCTTCCGCTCCAATCAACATTATTTCAAAAATCACCATTGACATTTAAACAGTCTATTTTTTTGATATATTCGCTTGAGAAATCGCGCCCGATGATGCTGATCGTTTCATCAAGAACATTACACCTAAAACGGAAATCACTACACCCGCTATGGCAACAATGGAGTAACCATTTTTTTCAATCAATAACTGAATAATCGTATAGGAAAGCACCATCGACAAAACCGGAGAAACAATCCATACGGTTAAAAGCTGGACAACAATATCCTTTTTTAAAACGGCTTTCCCATGCTTGGCAAAACCAATTCCGATAATTGAAGATGTCGTGATTTGCGTTAACGGTACTGGTATCCCAAACATTGAAGCAATGGTGACAATGGTTGCACCCGTTCCAGAAATGACACAGCCTTCCTCAATTTTAAGGTTTGTAATCTTTTTCCCGTTTGTTTCAAGCACGCGATGTCCAAATAGGATCGCGCCTAACGCAACAGCTAACCCGCCCCAAAGAACGGCATCGCCTGTGGACATCAATTTTGCAGCAACGAGCGGCCCCACTGCATTCGCCACATTGTTCATTCCAGCTGAAAAAGCTTCAAACAATCCCATGAAGACAACAAGAACTGCTAGAACCGGTCCGGCTTTTGGTTTTTCAATGACCCGTTTGATAAATTTTATTTTTAAAAGGGTTGCCGCTAAAATGGCAATCACAAAAGCAGCAAACGGTGTCAGCAGCCAAAACATCGCAATCCATAGGAACTTACCGACAAATACGGATTGGTAAACCACCCCGGCTCCAACCACTGCCCCTACTGCAACCTCACTGGTCGAAAGCGGAATGCCAAAAATATTGGCTAAAAACAAAGATAACGCTGCTGATGCTAAAACAATTAAAGCAATCGCAACAGTAAACGTTTTGCTTGGAACAATTCCGCCGCCGATTGTTTTTACTACTTCTCCGCCGCCAAGCCAGGCTCCAAGAAAGACGACAATGGCACAAAGAATTAATGCGACCCGCTTTTTCACAACACCTGCCCCGTATGAAATTCCCATTGAGGCAGCCGCACCACTAGCTCCAATATTTACTGCAAAAAACAACCCGATGGTAATGGCAATGATTGTAAGCATCGAGATGACCTCCTTTCTCCCGCATTAATGTTCAAGTTACTTTGTGTGCAAACCACATTCGGTTTTCCCGCTGCCTACCCATCTTCCTGCACGGGAATCGCCATCGGCATCAACTGGCTGTGTACAAGGAAAACAGCCAATGCTTGGGTAATTGTGATCATGCAATTGATTGTAAGGAAGTTCTTTTTCGCGAATGTAGGCCCAAACCTCATCCCATGTCCAATGAATCAATGGGCAGATTTTAATATTTTCAAATTTTTCATCCTTGTTAAGGAACTGGGTATCCTTGCGTGTTGGCGACTGCTCTCTGCGAAGTCCGGAAATCCAAGCTTCTTTTGCTGTTAAAGTCTCTCTTAACGGGATGACTTTTCTGATTTGGCAACAAAGATTGGGGTCTTTTTTCCACAAAGCTGAACCGTACTGCTCTCTTTGTTCATCTAAATTCAAAGCAGGCTGTTTCCTTTCAATTTTTAAAGAAGGAAAACGGGCTTCGATTTTATCGATTACATCATATGTTTCCGGGAAGTGCAGGCCCGTATCTAAAAAAACAATATGGGCATCTGGTTTTACCTGTTGAATCAGGTCAATTAATACTATCGCTTCTGCTCCGAAACTCGAGGCATAGACGATTTTGTCATCGGAATAATTTTGGTAAGCCCATTCTAAGACAGCACGGGCCCCTTTTGTTTCATCATCTGTTTGAAAACTGTCAGAGATTTGATTCCAGTTTTCATAGGTCACAGCTTTCGTCATCTTGGAAAAACTCCTTCCTTTAAAAAACATTTTTTGCTTTAGCTCCGCCTTTTTCCTTTTTAAAGGCTCTTTTCGTAAACTTTGTTGCTTCTGGACCTTAATAAGGGTCAAATACTTAAGTTTCTAGGCAATTTTCGCAAATGTTCTTACGAAAAGATGCCACGAAGGGTTTTGTTATACGGGTTGATGAACTTATACGAAAAACAACAATCTATGCGAAAATAGTCTTTAATAAA
>NZ_MLYR01000010.1 GCF_001866655.1 Bacillus sp. MUM 116
GGTTGCCCACGTGTTACTCACCCGTCCGCCGCTAACCAACAGGAGCAAGCTCCTATCGATTCGCTCGACTTGCATGTATTAGGCACGCCGCCAGCGTTCGTCCTGAGCCAGGATCAAACTCTCCAAGAAAGTTGATGTAGCTCGAATTTTACGTTGGCTTCACTTCAATAAATGAAATGAATAATTATTGTTTGTTGACGTTTTTGTTTGTTTAGTTTTCAAAGAACAAGTTTACTAATTCTTTAATAATGGAGCGGGTGATGGGAATCGAACCCACAACAACAGCTTGGAAGGCTGTGGTTTTACCACTAAACTACACCCGCATATAATATTTTAACTGGTCGGGAAGACAGGATTCGAACCTGCGACCCCTTGGTCCCAAACCAAGTGCTCTACCAAGCTGAGCTACTTCCCGTACTTATGGCGCGCCCGAAAGGAGTCGAACCCATAACCTTTTGATCCGTAGTCAAACGCTCTATCCAATTGAGCTACGGGCGCATATTTTAAAAGCAACTTTTATATCTTAACAAACCGAAATTGTTTTGTCAAGTGTTTTTTGGTGCGGCCGAGAGGACTTGAACCTCCACGGGGTTGCCCCCACTAGGCCCTCAACCTAGCGCGTCTGCCATTCCGCCACGACCGCATTTAAAATAGCGACAAAAATAATCTTACCATACCTTTGAAGATATTTCAACAGGTAAATAATGGTGCGGGTGAAGGGAGTCGAACCCCCACGCCTTGCGGCGCCAGATCCTAAGTCTGGTGCGTCTGCCAATTCCGCCACACCCGCATAATGAAGTGGCTGGGCTAGCTGGATTCGAACCAACGAATGACGGAGTCAAAGTCCGTTGCCTTACCGCTTGGCTATAGCCCATCAAAAAAATTTCAAAATAAAATGGCGGTCTGGACGGGACTCGAACCCGCGACCTCCTGCGTGACAGGCAGGCATTCTAACCAACTGAACTACCAGACCATTTTTTAAGAAACAGGAAATGAGCTTATGTTCATTTCCCATCCCTGATGACCCCTACGGGATTCGAACCCGTGTTACCGCCGTGAAAGGGCGGTGTCTTAACCGCTTGACCAAGGGGCCTTTTTACTACGGAGAAGGAGGGATTTGAACCCTCGCGCCGGTTACCCGACCTACACCCTTAGCAGGGGCGCCTCTTCAGCCTCTTGAGTACTTCCCCATATGGCTCCGCAGGTAGGATTCGAACCTACGACCGATCGGTTAACAGCCGATAGCTCTACCACTGAGCTACTGCGGAATAACTTGTAAAATAAGGCGATTTCCTTATCGACTCTTCATATTATAATGACGTTAGCATTCAAAGTCAACATCATTTTACAAGAAAAATAAATTTCATTTTTTGTACTAACCTAAGATTACTTCTTTGATTTCCTTTAACTTTCCTCGGCATTTTCCGCAAACATACCGGTTCGTGTCGATCCTTCTTTTTCTTTGAAAATGAAGATGACAGTTTGTACATTCGTAAACGAGTATTTTTTTGACTGTTCTTTCCGGAAATTTTTCTTTAAGTGGTGTACAAAACCTCGGCGCTCCCACCTTTTTTAATAACCATTTAAAATCAAGGTCACGATGCTGATAGCCTTTTCCCTCAAGATGAAGATGGTAGTGGCAAAGTTCATGCTTGATGATTCCAATTAATTCGTTCTTACCGAATTGCTCCAAGTACTTCTTATTAAGTTCAATATTATGTGTACCTAAAAGGTATCTTCCACCGGTTGAACGCAATCTGGGGTTAAACGAAGCTTGATGTAGAAAAGGTTTTCCAAATGCCTCAATTGATATTTTTTCAACCAACCTTTGAAGCTCTTGTGCCTCCAATTTCCTTCCCTCACTTTCCACTTCACGGTTTTCATCTAACCATTACAATACGCTGTCCAAAATAACAAATACCTTCAAATTTCTAGTTAACATGACAACCCATTATAGCATATATTGTATTTACCTTTAATGATTTACTTTCAGGAGGTTTTACTATGCCGACTTGGTTTCAAAACCAAATGAAAAGAGCCTTTTATGAAAAAAACCGCTATCAAATCAAGCTTTTAAACCAATGCTGGTTTTTTTACAGAAAAAAACACTGCTCATAATTGCAGTGTTTTCCTTTGCTCTTAATATTGTTTTTCCGGCGGCAGCATGGTTAATGCCACACGGCCCTTATTCATATCAACCGAATCCACCCAGACTGTTACCACATCCCCAACCGATACGATATCTAAAGGGTGTTTAACAAATCGATTGCTTAGCTTTGAAATATGAACCAGTCCGTCCTGTTTAACACCGATGTCAACAAAGGCGCCAAAGTCGACAACGTTTCGAACAGTCCCTTGAAGTTCCATTCCCGGCTTAAGGTCCTCTAATTTCAAAACATCCTTTTTCAATAGCGGGCGTGGCAAATCATCACGCGGATCTCTTTCCGGTCTTACTAATGCATCAATAATATCTTTTAAGGTTAATTCTCCAATCGACAGTTCCTCAGACACTGTTTTTAGGTCTAGTGCATTAAGGGCTTCTTTTAACTCATCAGTTCCTAAATCCTTCGTTGCAAATCCAAGAGTGGTTAATAGTTTTTTCACTTCACCATAGTTTTCCGGATGAATTCCGGTGCGATCCAAGGGGTCTTTTCCATCTAGTACTCTCAAGAAGCCAATTGCTTGTTCAAACGTTTTCGCTCCAAGCCTCGGAACCTTCTTTAATTGGACTCTGCTTGTAAATTTCCCTTCTTCTTCCCGTTTCTTCACAATATTGTTGGCCGCAGTTTTCGTAAGGCCGGCAACATATTGAAGAAGTGAAGGTGATGCTGTATTAACATTAACCCCGACTCTGTTTACAGCCGTTTCTACGACAAAATGTAATGATTCTGATAAGCGTTTTTGGGAAACATCATGCTGATATTGGCCTACACCTACTGATTTCGGATCAATTTTTACCAACTCGGCAAGCGGGTCTTGTAAGCGCCGGGCGATAGATACAGCACTTCTTTCTTCTACCTGGAAGTTCGGAAACTCTTCTCTTGCTATATCAGATGCGGAGTAAACACTAGCACCCGCTTCATTGACAATTAAATAAAAAATTTCTTCGTCCATCTCTTTTAAGATATCTGCAACGAACTGCTCAGTTTCTCTTGATGCGGTCCCGTTTCCGATGGCAGCCATTTCTACCTTATACTCGCCAAGAATTTGGATGAATTTTTCCTTGGCTTCTTTAGTTTTTGAAACCGGTGGGTGCGGATAGATTACATCAATTTTCAAAACCTTTCCAGTTTCATCCACAACAGCAAGCTTACAGCCAGTCCTGTATGCCGGGTCTACCCCGATAACAACTTTTCCTTTGAGCGGCGGCTGAAGCAGCAAGTTTCTAAGATTTTCTGAAAAAATATGTATCGCCTGCTCCTCAGCCTTTTCTGTTAATTCACTGCGAATTTCCCTTTCAATCGAAGGTTGGATTAATCTTTTATAACTATCTTCAATCGCCTCCACAACAATCGGCGCGGCCGGTGAATGCTGATTCCGGACCCATTTTTTCGAGAGATAATTCATAATGAAGTCAGTATTCATTTTGATTGAAACTCTTAAAATCTCTTCCTTTTCCCCGCGATTCAGGGCCAGAATGCGGTGAGGGACGATTTTGCTTACTGGCTCTTCATATTCATAGTACATTTCATAAACCTTTTTCTCGTCCTTTTCCTCTTCCTTTACTGTGGAAGAGACTGTGCCCGATTTAAAGGTTTCTTTACGAATCCATTTCCGGCTATCCGCATCATCGCTTACCCATTCAGCAATGATATCTTTCGCTCCCGCAATCGCATCTTCAACGGAAAGGACTTTTTTTTCTTCAGATATAAATCCCTGTGCCTTTCCCTCAGCATTTTCCTTTGCGAAGGTCATAAGCCACTCTGCAAGAGGTTCCAATCCTTTTTCTTTTGCAACTGTTGCTTTGGTTCGGCGTTTTTGTTTGTATGGCCGATATAAATCTTCGACTTCTTGAAGTTTTTCAGCGCGATTGATGCTCTGGCTCAGTTCTTCCGTTAGTTTTCCTTGTTCAGTAATGATTCTTAGAACTTCTTCTTTGCGCTGCTCGAGATTTTGAATATATTGCCAGCGTTCTAAAATATTGCGAATCTGCACTTCATCAAGTGCTCCAGTCATTTCTTTACGGTAGCGGGCAATAAAAGGAACCGTATTGCCTTCGTTTAAAAGAGAAATTACGCTTTTTACTTGCTTAGCGGAAATTGCCTGCTCGGAAGCAATTTTACTAAACAACAATTGCTCATCATTTACGACTGTATCATTCACTTAAACAATCCTCCACTTCATCATTTCCATATTATTGTATCAAATCTATACAAGCGATTCACGAACCAAGGACTTGCTTGTTAATAAAGGATCTTTTCGTAAACTTTGTTGCTTTTAGAACTTAATAAGGGTCAAACACTTAAGTTTCTAGGCAATTTTCGCAAATGTTCTTACGAAAAGATGCCACGAAGCATTTAGTTATTCGGGTTGATGACTTATACGAAAAACAACAATCTATGCGAAAATAGCCTTAATAAACAAAAAAAGCAAGCCGGCGAGCTTGCTTTTGAGCAGAAAAACACAGTAGAAGAATAGAATATGTATAAAAAAACGCCCTTTCAAAAAGAGCGTGCTTTACTAGAATTCGATGAGACCGATGCTTACACGCAAGGCATCATCCACTTTTTCCATCATTTCGTCATCGAGATGGGTAATTTTATCGGTTAACCGCTGCTTATCTATTGTACGAATTTGTTCTAAAAGTATGACTGAGTCTCGTTCAAAACCGTAACGCTTCGCGTCAATTTCAACATGAGTCGGAAGCTTCGCTTTTTGAATTTGAGCTGTAATCGCTGCAACAATAACGGTGGGACTAAACCGATTCCCGATGTCGTTTTGGATGACAAGTACAGGACGGACGCCGCCTTGTTCAGAACCAACAACTGGGGATAGGTCCGCGAAATATACGTCACCACGCTTGACAATCAAAGGTTTATCCTCCGCTTACAAGACGTTCTACTGTGTGTTCTGCCTCGTATTCTGCTTGAAATGCCTCAGAAGCAATCCTTAAATTAATCTTTGCCATTTCCATGTAACCACGTCTCATGGATTCACGAATTTGTCTTTTTTTACGTTCGCGTAAATACATTTTTGTTGCTTGGTAAATAAATTCGCTGCGATTTACATTTTCTTGTTTTACAAAACCATCTAACTCGGTTAAAAGATGTTGCGGTAATTTCACTAAGATCTCCGTAGTTGCGCCAGATTCAGACACAAACATACACCTCCACCATCACTACACACCAATTTTTCTCTGTACCATATTTAATAATAACACTTATCAACCTAAATGCATAGACTAATTATTAATACTATTGTATTATAAGCCAATAAAAGAGTCTTTTATGCACAAAAAGTCCGCATTATCATAAATATGTTTTATTTTTTTAAAAACTACCTTTCTTTACTGTAGAAGGTAGTTTTTTATTTCGACAATTTTTCCGTTCTTTTTATAAAGACGTGGAACTCGACTCGTGATGATACATGGAATCTCGTAATTGATCGTTTCGAGTTTTTTGGCAATTTCATTAATGGATATAAACTGATGATGATCTTTCCCAATTAGCGTTACCTTCGTACCAACTGGGAGCTCTTGCGGCAGCCGCACCATGAATTGGTCCATACAGATTCTACCGACAATTGGAACGCGGATCCCATTCACTAACACTTCCTGGCTTCCAAGCTTTCGGATCCAACCGTCTGCATAGCCGACCGGTACGGTTCCTATCCATTCGTCCCCGCTTGCTTCATAAGTAGCACCGTAGCTGACTTTATCACCTTTATGCAGTTTTTTTACATGGACAAGCTTTGACCTTAGTGAAAAGGCTTCATTCAAAGGGAACGGGATTTCCGGTTCCATTTCAAGCGAAGGGGTCAGCCCGTACATGGCAATCCCCAGGCGGACGGCATTATAGGCATTGCTTTTAAACCTTAGTGTTGCGGCGCTGTTACTGCAATGAACATACTTCGGCCGAACCTTCAGCGCACTTACTAATTCTTGAAATAATTCAAATTGCTGATGGAAATAAGTTTGGTCCGGTTCATCTGCTGTAGCAAAATGCGTAAAAACTCCTTCAAGATGAAACCGCTCATCACGGGATATAAAATCCTCAAATTCCGCTAGTTCATCTTTAGTGCTGATACCAAGTCTCCCCATTCCGGTATCCAATTTTATATGAACAGACAGCCTGCTGTCTGTTTTTAAATGTTTTTGAGCCTCCAGCAGCCAATTCATTTGAAAAACAGTTAAGGTAATTTGGTGGTCACAAGCGTATTGAACGTCTTCTGCACGACTGGCACCTAATACAAGAATCGGCGCTGCAATGCCTTTCTTTCTTAAAGCCATTGCTTCATCCATAAAAGCGACAGCCAAATAGGATGCACCCGCAGCAAGTGCCTCGCTTGCCACTTGAACATCCCCGTGGCCATAGGCATTTGCTTTTACAACTGCAATGATTTCCACTCCATTTGGCAGAAGTTGTTTAACGGACGCTACATTCTTATGAATGCAATCCAAATCTACCTCTGCCCAGGTATCTCGATAGAAAAAGCCTCGCTCTTCCATTTTTCCACTTCCTAGTACGTTAATGAAATCCTATATTATTTTATCATAAAAATAGGTAAATACTTCAATAACACACAAAAACAGGCCCTTTAAAGAGCCTGGCAGAAGCGCCTTACTCAGCCCCGATATAGGGAGACTTATCGACTGGAAATCGTAGAGAAGCCAGAGATTAGTCTCCCATAATGCGTACAGAAAGCGTTAGCTTTCTGTAGCCAAGCACAAGACAAGCCGGCCGAAAGGTTGTTCTTTAACCTTTTAGACGGATTGGCTTGTGACCTCGAGGGGCTAGGCGCTTGCGCTAGAAAATTCTCGAAGCCGAAAATTTCTTTCTTATCTTAAAAAAAATTATTTCACTGCATCGCCTTGAACGGATTGTGCTGCTTCAATCATTTCTTCCCTAGTAAGGTTTTTTGAAGCAATCATGTAATCTACCCCGTCTTGTGTCCAGGAAATAGAGTGATTAGTTACGGCACCAATGGTTGTACCTAAATCTACCAAATCACCTTCTACATACATCGGTGAAGTGGAGACATCTTTTACATTTACTTTTTCTTGTACAAGTGTAAATGATTTTTTACCTTCATAGGTTAACACAACTCGTTTGCCGTCTTCGATACTTACATTATCTTCCTTAATTAACTTCGTTCCCGAAATAGCAGCTGTAGGATATTTCACGGTAAAGGAGGCATCTTTAGGCTCTGCCATTGCCGGCATTCCGATTTGAGCGCGTGTCATATTCTTATTCAATTTAAAATCATCTTTTTCAAAGCTTGTATTGAATTTAACCTTTTCAAATTCAACCGTAACAAGCGGCTTATGGTCAGGATCCATTACCTTTACAACTGCAGGTGAAAGATCTTTTTTATTTAGCTTAATTTCTTGAAATGGAAGCATACTATTATTTTGATAGCGTGTTTTTGTTTCAAAAACATAATAATCCTTGGTTGAAGAAAACTTCGCTTCTTTATCCATCATGATATCTTTAATTAATGATTCATACAAGTAAGCCTGACTGCTGTTTTGAGGCCAATCGCTTTGGAATTTGAAGCTTTTATTTAGGGCTGGAGTAAGGACAAATACCCCTTCATCATTCCGTAAAATCATTTGGCTTTGGTCTTTTTCGGCATTTTTCAAATTCACCCGATAAAACTTCTTATCCTTTTGCCAGATTTCCACATTATACACTTGGGAATCCGTACCCATTTTCAAAGTCATTTTTGCATTTACTTTATAGCCTGATAAATCATCTAGTTTACTACTTAACTCTTTTCTTACATCATCTTGAGACTTCGACCCGCATGCTGCAAGCAAAAAGATGACCATCATTCCCGTTATTAGCAGCAACAACTTTTTTCTCATTCCTTCAACCCCTTCTTGTCTCATTTCAAATGATTATGGAGAAGAGAAAGGCAGGGGTCAGAATAATCGCTTTCCAAAATGACCATAGCTGACCTTGTCTCTCCTAATTCTCTATGAATATATGAGACAACCATTAGGAATATGCTAACAAGGAGTCCAAGCTTTAAAAAATATCATGATTGCTTTCAATGACCACTTGAGCTACAGCATATTCCCGGCTGTGGGAAATCGATAAGTGAGCGTTAACATCTGGTTTTATAATTATTGGTTTTCCATACGGGTCCGAACCAATTTCAATATCCAAAAAGGATAGCTCTTTTCCTATCCCTGTGCCGACAGCTTTTGAAAAAGCTTCTTTTGCAGCAAATCGTCCCGCCAAAAATTCAACCTGCCTCCGGTCAGAAAGCACTTCGAATTTTTGCTTTTCCAGGTCGGTTAAAATTCGGTCAATAAACTTTCTTTGTCTTTGTAATAAATCCTGAATTCGTGATAATTCAATAATATCAATCCCAATTCCTTTAATCATGCTACAACTTCCTTCTAATTAAGTTAAAATCGGCATAAATAATAGTGTACAAGTCGTAAAAGTTCCAGGGGGTATCATATGTTTACAAGAACGGAAGGTTTTCGTGAATTTATCCGTTTGTATCCGATTGTTTCCATTATTATTGCCATTCATATTGTTTTATATCTTTTCACAGTGTTGCCAGTTTTCCCGAACTACTGGTTTTTCGAACATCTTTCAGGTGTGAACCTCTATATTTGGAAAGGCGAATACTGGCGGCTGATTACTCCGACCTTTTTGCATAGCGGTTTTGCCCATATGCTATTTAATAGTATTTCCTTGCTGCTGTTTGGTCCGGCACTTGAACGAATGCTCGGCGGTGGGAAATTTCTTTTTGTCTACCTTGTCTCTGGTTTGATTGCAAACCTTGCAACATTGGTATTTGAACCGATGAGTTATACACATGTCGGTTCAAGTGGCGCCATTTTTGGTCTTTTCGGCTACTATCTGGCCATTATCCTTTTCCGGAAAAATTGGCTGTCACGTCAGAACTCGCAAGTTATTCTCGTTCTTTGTGCTCTCAGTCTCATTATGACATTTTTACAGCCTAATATTAATATTATCGCCCATCTTTTCGGATTACTTGGAGGATTCCTGCTTGGAGCCATTCCTTATTACAACAAAAGAGAACTTTCCAACTCCATCAAAGATGTTACAACTTGGGCAAGTGGAAAAAGAAAGAGGATTACCGTTAAATCCCCCTTGAAGATTTTGTTTTGGGGCATCGTAATCTTAATCGTCATCATTGGCATTTTCTCACAAAAATGAAACCTTCCGTCCGTGGGAGGTTTTTCTTTTTCTAATATTTTATCAAGGAAAAGGACATTCTAACAAAAAGTTCATGGGGGGAGAAGTATGTCATTTTTTTCAAAATTAAAAAGGCTGCAGCAAACCCAAAAAGAAAATAAAAAAGTTTTTTTAGGGGCGGATTTTGACGTACGAATGGAATGGTTTAAAGAAACCTTCCAACAAAGTATTGATATCACCTTTCACGAATTAACGGCCAATCAAACGCGCTGTGGAATTGTGTTTTTACAATGTATGGTGGACCAGAAATTATTTGATGACCAGGTGTTAAAATATATTGTTTCGCCTAATTTTGCTTCATCCCCTAATGAATTAATTCATAAAATCCTTGATTTACAATCGATCAGCACAATGTGTACCAGCATTCTTACCGACATGCAGGAAGTATCTGAGAATATTTTGGATGGAAAAGTTGTCGTTTTTTTCGAAGGCGACAGCCGCATGATTGCTTTTCCTCTAACAAACTTTGAAAAGCGAACCGGCAGTGAAACTACAAATGAGAATGTAATTAGAGGACCAAGAGAGGCATTTTTGGAGGATATTCATACGAATGTCACGATGATCCGCAGAAGAATAAAAACGCCGGATTTAAAAATGGAACAACTTGTAATCGGAAAGTATACGAAAACGAAAGTCATCATTAGTTATTTAGAAGGAATTTGCAGAGATGATTTAATAGCGGAAGTGAAACAAAGAATTAGCCGGATTAAAATAGATGGCATCCTTGCAAGCAGCTATATTGAAGAGTGTATCGATGACCGTCCATTATCACCATTTCCTCAATCCCAAAAGACAGAACGGCCGGATGTCGCTGCTGCTGCTTTACTTGAAGGAAGAGTGGTCATTTTTGTCGATGGAGACCCAATCCCGCTTATTGCTCCTGTAAATTTTTACATGTTTCTTCAAGCCGCTGAAGACTATTATCAACGATATTTTCTTACCAGTTTTATTCGCTTGCTCCGCTACGGCTGGTTAATCGTTTCACTGACATTCCCATCCTTTTATATTGCGATTACCACCTTTCATCCTGAAATGATTCCGACGAGTCTTTTATTGAGTGTTGCTGCCTCACGTGAGAATGTTCCGTTTCCGAGTATCGTGGAAGCACTTTTAATGGAAATTGCTTTTGAAGGGTTGCGGGAAGCAGGGATTCGCACCCCAAAAGCAGTCGGTCAGGCTATTGGAATCTTAGGAGCAATCATCATCGGACAAGCGGCCGTGCAGGCAGGGATTGTTTCTGCAATCATGGTCATCATCGTCTCGATTACCGGGATTGCCTCCTTCGTGATACCCGGTTATGATTTAGGATTTTCCGTCCGGCTGCTTCGTTTTCCTCTCATGATTTTAGCAGGTACCTTCGGAATATTCGGTTTAATGATTGGGACTATTTTAATTTATATCCATGTAGTAAGCCTGCGTTCATTTGGCATGCCTTATCTTTCACCTACAGCTCCGCTTAGAGTAAGCGATTTAAAGGATATCTTTATCCGCGCACCATGGTGGGTGATGCAGCGCCGACCTTCTTTTGCCGGGTCAAACGATCGCATTCGCTCAAATGTCGAGAAATCCATACTCGAGGATGATGAAGATTAATGAAAAATCTAAAATGGGCTTTCTTTTTATGCCCTTTATTATTAACAGGCTGCTGGTCACAATTGGAACTCAACGAACGTGCTTTTGTCGCCGCCATCTACATTGATAAAGCCTCAAATGGCCAAATGGAGGTAAGTCTTTCGTTTACCCTGCCAAATCGCCTTGTACCTGGCGATCTTGGCGGTGCCGGTACGTCTGGAAAACCATATACAATTCTTTCCGCAACCGGAAAGTCCTTCACAGAAGCCTATAAGAAAATACAGGCAACTATTACCAGAAGTATTAGCTGGGGACATACAAGGATCATTGTAATTAGTGAAGAAATGGCCAGGGAAGGAATCAAGGATATATTGGAGTTTGTTGTCCGGGAACCGAGTTTAAATATTAACCAGGCATTATTAATTGCACCGGGAAAGGCAAAGGATATTGAAGAATTGACTCCGATATTTGAACGGTTTCCAACCGCTATTCCTATATCGTTTACACAAAGAAAAGTTACATTAGATACAACCCCAAAAGACTTTCTTGAAACGAGAAATGGTGATATGATTGTCGGTCTATTAGCAAAGAAATACATAAAAATGCTAAGTGAGGATAGGAAAGAGGGGCTCTTTGTCAGCCCTGGGGAGATGGCTTTGTTTCATAACTATAAAATGGTCGGAAAATTAGACATAGAGGTGGGACGAGGATCGTTCTGGCTCCGCAATCTGGTAAAAGGGGCTGAAGTAACAATAAAATCACCGACAGATCAAAATTTGATCAGTTTATTAGTGATGAATGCTCATACAAAAATTCGCCCTTCTAAAAAAGAGCCGTACACATTTAATGTGGAGATAAAAGCGGATGGGAATATTTCGGAATCCCACTCAGATATGGATTTATCAAATCAAAAACAAGTAGTTCGACTAGAGCGAATAGCTGAAAAGCAAATTAGAAATAGAGTTCAAGCCGCTTTAAAGGCTTCGCAAGAAGTGAAGGCGGATGTTTTTCAATTTGGTGAATACTTATCGTGGTATAAACCCAAAATATGGAAAGAGATAAAAGGAGACTGGCCGGAAGTCTATAGTCAAAAGGCAAAAATAAATGTTCATCTTGATTTACAAATCGAACGTCACGGTGCAGAAAATAACCCATTTTGGGAAAAGGAAAGAAATTCATGATTTTAATCATCCTGGGATTTATCATAATATTTGGCTACGAGTGGGCATACTTAAAAAATAAAAATCGAAAAAAAAGAACCTATTGGATTGTTTTTTGTTTCATGGGTGCTTCCTTTATTTATTGTATTTCTACCGTATTATTTAAACAGATGCCAAGTCCAAGTGATTTCATTCAATTGTTATTTAAACCAATACAACAGAAAATTTTAGGTTAGGTGGATTCTTTTGAAAACCCAACAGATTACCCAAAATCAATTAATGCTTTTTTTCATTCTTTATTTTTTCTCCACATTGGTTGGATTTGGTGCTAGCCACCTAATTTACCTATCACAGTATGATTCAGTCCTTGTTCTTTGTATAAGCGCTTTAGCAGGAATTATTCTTGCCTTTTTTGTCATAAAACTCGCGATGCGAAGACCAAACGAATTTTTCACCCACTACGGAAAGGAGATCTTCCCCAGTTGGATCCATATTCCGATTATGGTGATATTCTTTATTTCCTTACTGCAAATAAGTGCACTGATTTTAAGAGAATATGAAGATTTCATCGTGCAAACCTATCTCCCAAGAACACCTAATTGGGCAGTCGGCTGCATGTTTGGAATTGTTGTCGCAGTTACAGCAAGGTTAGGATTTGAAAATTTATTTCGGATTGCCCAGGGGTTATTTTACCTCGTGATTCTTGCCAATATCGGAAACATGATTTTTATTGGCAAGGAATTGCAATGGGAACGATGGATGGCTTTTGTGACCAACCATAGCGGTCAAGGAATTTTTGCGGGCAGCTACTCCACTGCCTCTTTTTTTGGAGAAATCATTATTTTACTCTTCTTATTTCCCTATTTAACTCAAAAGCATAAAACCTTAAAGTCAATCATCTGGGCAGCATTTTTCTCTGTTATATTTATTGGTTCAAACATTTTTTGGTTATTACTCCTTTTTGGCCCGAATTTATCCAGTCATCTAACTTATCCAATGTTAGAGATGATTCGCTATATTCGAATTGCTGATTTCATCCAGAACCTAGATCATTTACTAATTTCTATTTGGGCAACAACCGTTTTTATAAAAATTACCGTTTTATTTACGATTTCACTTCAAATCTCTGCCCATCTATTTCGCTTGAAAGATCATCGCCCCCTGACGTTTTCATTAACAGCCGTGATTATTGCATTATCCTTAAACATGGGAAGTGGAAGCGCAGAAATACAGAGCCTTTTTACCCAATCATGGTCCACTTTTTCCTACTTTATAGAGTCTATCCCTTTACTATATTTAATAATGGACACAATCAAACAATCTTTAAAGAAAAAATCAAACAAAAAGTTGAAAGAAAGCTAAAAAGAGCATGGACATAATGCCCATGCTCTTTCCTATTTTTAATGATTATAGCTTCTCGGCTTTGATTTTCCAGACGCTCTTTTTTCACCGCTTCTTGGTTTTACAGGTGCTTTTTTTCGGCGATCGGAGTTGTAGCCTCTTGAATCGTCTCTTCTTCTGCGATCACGGTCCTGAGATCTTCTTTCCCGTTTTTGTGGAAGCGGCTGTTCTTCTGTCAGTTTTACAGGAGTTGTATCCGGTTCTTTCGTTAACATCTTCAACACAGCAGCAACTACAGTAGATGCATCATTTGCTTCAAGCAATTCTTCCGCAGCCGCTTTGTAATATTGAAGATTATTGGACTCAATCGTCTGCGAAATTTTATCTACGACTGCACGCTGCTGGCCTTCTAATGCTTCATCAAGAGTTGGCGGCTTCATTTTTTCCATTTTACGCTTCGTTGTTTTTTCAACAACAGATAGATACGATTTTTCTCTTGGTGTAATAAAAGTCATCGCTACCCCTGTTTTACCTGCACGGCCGGTACGGCCAATACGGTGAACATAACTTTCAGGATCCTGCGGAATATCAAAGTTATATACATGAGTTACACCCGAGATATCAAGGCCCCTTGCTGCTACATCCGTAGCGACAAGAACATCGATTGAACCTTCCTTAAACTTGCGAAGGACAGACAGACGTTTTGCTTGGCTTAAATCCCCATGAATTCCTTCTGCCGTATAACCTCTTAGGTTTAGCGCTTCTGATAACTCATCAACACGGCGTTTTGTACGTCCAAAGACAATCGCAAGCTCGGGTGATTGGATATCCAATAGTCTTGTCAGTACATCGAATTTACTCTTTTCTTGTACTTCCACATAATATTGTTCGATTAAAGGTACCGTCATTTCTTTTGCCTTCACACGAACAATCTGCGGATCCTTCATGAACTTTTCAGCCATACGCTGAATCGGTGCCGGCATCGTTGCAGAGAACAATAATGTTTGGCGTTCAGTAGGGATTTCCGCTAAGATGCTTTCAATATCTTCAATGAATCCCATGTTTAGCATTTCATCTGCTTCATCCAAGATGGCTGTATGAACATGGTCTAAGCGAAGTGTTTTTCTGTTAATATGGTCAAGGACACGTCCTGGTGTACCTACAATGATATGTGGAGCTTTCTTAAGAGAACGGATTTGGCGGCCAATATCCTGCCCGCCGTAAATTGGTAATACGCGGACTCTTTTACCCGCTCCGATTTTATAAAGCTCTTCTGAAACTTGAATCGCAAGTTCACGTGTGGGAGCGATGATAATCCCTTGAATTGCTTCTACGCTCATATCAATTTTTTCTACTAATGGAATTCCAAATGCAGCTGTTTTTCCTGTTCCTGTTTGAGCCTGACCGATCAAATCTTTATTTTCTAAGCTCAACGGAATCGTCTCTGCCTGGATTGGTGTTGCCTCCTCAAAACCCATACGGAGGACAGCCTTTAGTGTTGCCTGGCTAATACCTAAATCTTGAAACTTCGTCAATGTTTTCAATCTCCTTCATCTATTTAAAAATTATGTTTGTACTGAATGTATCGTTACGCATCAAAATGCCCAAATTTATTTTACCAAAAAAAAGACATTCCTCCATAGGAGTATGCCCATGTTTGCTCGATCTTAAGACACGTCGATGATAATCATACCACTATTCCATGTACATTGCAATCAAAGCTAGTTTTTACCAACCTTAACACTCGGTTAAAAAATCGTACACTTGAGAAAATAGGGCGGTTTTTTCCTCACAGTGACAAATATGATGTTGGGAATCCTTAATGTACGTAATTTGCTTCTTTTTTGCACGAATCGTCCGATACAAATATTCAGCACTTTTGGGCGGCACCATTCCATCACATTCCCCTTGAGCAATTAAGGTAGGCACTTCTACTTGATGCAAAAGTGGTTTTATAAAGGAGACAAGTTGACGAAATTGCAAGGTTGCCGCTATGGGGGTTGCTTTTATTTTTCTTATATAACGCTGAAATAATTCATTCTCCCTTAAGTTTCCTCGAAGGGAATCCATCAGCATCGTTTTTACTTCTACCGCCATTTGTTTCGGATTGATGTAAAGGGCTGCGGCACTTAATAAAACAAGCTTTTTAACAGGATAATTGGCTGCTAAATAGGCTGCAATTAAGCCTCCCATTGAAAAACCAATGACATACACTTCATCACAGGTTTGGAGGAGCTTTTTTAATTCAACCTCGGCACATTCAATCCACTGTTGATAGTAAACCCCTTTTAATGAAAGTATTTCACCATGACCCGGAAGTGTAGGCACCTGGAATTTCCACGCCGTCCGTTCTGATAAATACTCCACCAATGGTTCTACTTCATAAGGGGCCCCCGTAAAGCCGTGAATACACAAGCAGCCAATCATTATAAACACCTGCCAAAACACCATTTTATTTATGCTGTGTTAACCTTGCCTGTTGATTTGCGCTCCAGGCGCTTCGCTTTCCGCGGGCGGTCCGAGGAGCCTCCTCGGCGCTAAAGCGCCTGCGGGGTCTCCCCAGTTCCGATCACCCGCAGGAGTCTCGCGCCTTCCGCTCCAATCAACATAGTTATTTTTGCAGAGAATTCACAATTTCCTCTAATTTCATTCCACGTGATGCTTTAACTAGTACCAATGCTTTTTCATTTACATGCTGTTCCAATTCTTGGAGTAATTCTTCCTTATCCGTAAACGTAAAAACTCGGTTTTCTCCTAAAACGGTACGGGCACCCTTGGCAATATGCGCTCCTAATTTTCCATACGTAAACAATAAGTCTATTTTGTCAGGGTTCAAGCCACTGCCAATTTGCAGATGGTATTGTTCTTCTTGCGGCCCTAGTTCCAGCATATCGCCTAATACGAGAATTTTTTTCTCATACCCCTGAAGATTCGATACCAATTCAATCGCTGCAATCATGGATGTCGGACTGGCATTATAGGCATCGTTAATAATTTTTTCACCATGCTTACCTTCGACGAGTTCCATTCTCATATTTGTAAGTTTAATCCCTGCTAAACCTTCATTCATTTTTTCAAAAGGAACATTTAAATACCGTGCAATCAGCATAGCCGCCAGCGCATTTAAAATATTGTGCGTGCCTAAAACAGGCAGCTCAAAGCTTTCTATTGAAGCATTTGTCTTAAACCTGTTACCATGATCCAATTGAACAATATTGGTTGGGTATAGGTTGTTAGCTTCACTTCTTCCAAAGGTTTCAACTGCAACATTCCCTTTAAATTGATGAATCCGTTCCATTAATAATGGTTCATCCCCGTGCAGTACAGCTAGTCCACCCTCTTTTAACCCCTGCAATATTTCAAGTTTAGCCTCAGCAATTCCTTCTCTTGAACCAAGATCAAGCAAGTGGGATTCGCCAATATTCGTAATCACGACCGCATCCGGGCAGGCAAGCTTGGTAAGAAATTCAATTTCTCCCCTTCCGCTCATTCCCATTTCCAAAACAGCGATATCCGTATCTTCTTCCAATCCTAAAATTGTTAATGGAAGACCGATTTGATTATTATAGTTTCCTTCTGTTTTTTGAACCTTATATCGAGTAGACAGAAGGCCGGCCGTTAAATCTTTTGTAGTGGTTTTTCCATTACTACCGGTGATGCCCACTACCTTTATATCCAGTTGCTTTCGATAGCTTCTTGCCAATTCCTGCAGGGCCGTTAAACAATCATCTACAATTAAAAGCGGCAAGTGCTCGGGCGGGTTGGGAACATCGCTTTGCCAAAGTGCAGCTGCTGCACCTTTTTGGATGGATTCCTCTACATATTTATGTCCATCCACCCGTTCTCCTTTAAACGGTACAAACAAGCTTCCTGCTTCGATTTTTCTGGAGTCAATTACAATGCCGCAGACGTTCACATCTTTAAATGGAGTAATATCATTTTTTACCGGAATCATTTCAGCAATCTGACTAAGTGTTCTTTTCATCCTTCTTACCCTCCTAATTCCCATCATTTCAAAGAACGGACACGGCGAAATCGCGCCGTGTCATACAGTACATATTTATTGTCTAGCTTCTGCGCCTAGCCCCTCGAGGTTGCTTCGGTCCTGCCGATGAAGTCAAAGAACGACTTCACCGGCAGGACCGCAAGCAGCTGTCGGGGCTGAACAAGGCGCATCCGCTTTTCGTTTAGAATGTATATTTAATTTGTTGTTTCTCGGCATGTCTTTCTTGTGCCAGGTTGACAAGGCGCTCAATTAATTGCGGGTATTCAACACCAGTATGCTTCCATAATAGCGGGAACATACTAAAAGGAGTGAAACCTGGCATCGTATTGACTTCATTGATTAATGCTTTTCCATCCTTTGTCAGGAAGAAATCAGCCCGAACCAATCCTGAACAATCCAACGCTTTAAATGCCTGAATCGCCATTTCTTTAATTTGCTTATATTCTTCCTCGGTGATATCCGCCGGAATAATCAAAGCTGTCTCTCCGTCTTCGTATTTCGCTTTATAATCATAAAAGTCTTTTTTGGGCACAATTTCTCCCGCAACGGAACATTCCGGTTCGTCATTCCCCAAAAGTCCCACTTCAATTTCACGGGCAGTAACGCCTTCTTCAATAATCACCTTGCGATCAAATTGAAAAGCTTCCGTAAAAGCAGTTTCTAGCTCCGCACGATTTCGGCATTTGCTTATTCCAACACTCGAGCCAAGATTAGCCGGTTTTACGAAACATGGATAACCAATCTCTTCTTCGACCTTAGCATACGCGGCCTCTTTTCCCTTTTGCCATTCACTTTTGATAAAAGCGACATAGTCTACTTGGGCAAGCCCGGCCTGCGCAAATACATTTTTCATCATCACTTTATCCATACCAGCTGAGGATGCGAGCACCCCGTTTCCGACGTATGGAAGATTTAATAGTTCTAATAATCCTTGGACGGTGCCATCTTCGCCATTTGGGCCGTGCAGAAGTGGAAAGATGACATCAAGCGGCGCTTGTTCTTGTTTTTGGCCTTCAAATAATGCTGGTGCTAAAGATAACGGGGACAACTGGTTCTCTTCCGAAAATTCCAATGCCTTTACGTTTTCAACAGGAGCTTCCAGCTGCGGCCCTTTAATCCAGTGACCTTCTTCATTTATGTATATAGGATTGATTTCAAATTTTTCAAGGTCCAGTGCACGAATGACAGCCATTGCCGTCTGCATTGATACTTTATGTTCAGCGGATTTCCCTCCGTATAATAAACCCAGTTTTGTTTTCATGATAAACCTCCATTTTCATACTGTTTATATTTTAGCACTTTATCATTTAGATAAGGGAATGATGTGATAATCTTTTTTATTCTATTATTTCCTATTTTATGAAACTCGCGGCTTGGTTCAAAACAATCAAAAAATAAAATCTCTCCAAATTTATCCGGAGAGATTAGTGAACATTTAATTTCCACTCTTTTGTTTTTTTATCAAAAACAATTTTTGCATGATACGGTTCCTTTGAAATGATTTCATATTCCTCGTACATATCATCCATATTGGCAAAATCGCCAATTACCCAGATAGGAATCTCAATCTTCGTACGCTGCTGATCTGCATCTTTCAATGAAATACAGATACCCTCTTTCATAAAAGGAGTCAAAGAAAGAAGAATCTCTTTGTTTACGGAAGGATAAGAACGTTTTTTTCTTAAACCTAAAAGAGATTTCTCCATTTTAAGTTTACTCACCTTCCCAGAAATGGCCTCACTTAATAAATGGAAAAAGTCCTTAAAGGTTCGATAATAGATTTTGTTAAACCAGCCGTCATCATGGGCTAAATACACAAACCGATTTCCCAGCTTATTATAAAAAGGCGATTTTAAATGCTGCTTCAAATGCCCCAAATATAATAGTTCTGCGATTTCCTGCCCCGTTAATTCGTTTAAAACCTCTTCTTCGATAAAATCAATCCAGCAAAAATCTCCGTATCCGTATACATCTTCTCCAGCTAATTTTTTTACGCGATCCTCCGGACAATATTCTAGCAGCGTATGCATATTAAACTCAGTATCATCAAAGCGGTGCTTTAATAAAAGCAAGTGGTTTAATGAATCTGAAAAAGCAGCAGCAAACTCATCGAATTCAATTCCGTAGGACATTACATACTGATCAGATTGATTTAAATGTACATAAATAAGATCCCGTATGTCTTGATGATGCTTTTTCAAGGCCAAACTCCTCCGAAAGTAAATTTATCTTAAATGACAGCTCCGTACCTGCTGCCCTGATTTCTTAATCCCTTACCATTTTACCAAAGAATAGGTCAAATAGCTTATTTCAATTCTTTTACAATTTTAAAGCTTTGATGATGAAAATTGCAAATGGATTATCACAAAAACTACTATTTTTAAAATATCAATGATCCATGTTTTTGCATTACCTCGTCTTGGGATTTTTTTGAAACCATATTCCTGTTCCATTCGTCTTATCTATTGTAATATTTTGTATTGTTAGGTAATTATTTCTTTGTTAGCATGATAGTAACAAATGTGAAAAAACGGGTGTGACATATGGATTATTTTTCAAAAAGAGCGGATCGGTTTGATTGGACTTTAACGTTAATATTGTTTTTATTTTTCCTGATTAGCAGTGCAGCCATTTACAGTGCCCAGGGTGCAGCACAGTATAATGAAAACTTCTTAATTAAACAGGTCTTTTGGTATGTAGTCGGGGCTGCAATTATTTCTGTAGCAATCCTCATTGACAGCGATCAATATAAGCGGCTTTCTTGGTATTTTTATGGGTTTGGTCTGTTACTTTTGATTGCGATAATCGTGGCACCGACAAGCATTGCTCCCTATCGAAACGGCGCAAAAAGCTGGTTTATCATTCATGGATTTGGCATACAGCCTTCGGAATTTGTGAAAACCTTTTTGATTCTTGCCTTAAGCCGTGTCATTACCCAGCATCAAGAAAAGTTTAAAGGGAAATCTCTGAAATTGGATTTCTTGTTACTTTTAAAATTAGGGATTACCACGGCTGTTCCACTTGGGCTGATTATGCTTCAGCCTGACTTAGGGACCGCTCTCGTGATTTTATCAATTCTCACCGGTCTTATTTTAGTCTCGGGGATATCTTGGAAAATCATTTTACCCATCTATGGTTCGGGTGCAGGTCTTGGGGCAGGTATTCTTTATCTTGTTGTTCAGAAACCGGAACTGCTTGTAAAATATTTAAAAGTAAAGACCTATCAATTTGAGAGGATTTATTCTTGGCTTGACCCGGTGAACCATAAAAGCGATTCCGGCTTCCATCTGATGAAATCATTATCGGCAATCGGCTCAGGAATGGTGACGGGTAAAGGGTTTGATAAAGGTGACGTATATATTCCTGAGGGCCATACCGATTTCATTTTTAGTATTATCGGTGAAGAATACGGTTTTGTTGGTGGTAGTATTATAATCGGACTGTTCTTTCTGCTGATTTATCATTTAATCAAAACATCCTTGGACACGAATGATCCGTTTAATACCTATGTCTGCATAGGGGTGATCAGCGTGATTTCTTTTCACGTTTTTCAAAATATCGGGATGACGATTCAAGTGCTGCCGATTACCGGCATTCCGCTTCCCTTCATCAGCTATGGAGGAAGCTCTTTAATGGGGAATATGTTTGCAATGGGGCTTGTCTACAGCATCCGTTACCACCACCAGACCTATATGTTTTCTACTGGCAAATCGGTAGATGCCTAAAGGCAGCGGGACTCCGCTGTCTTTTTTGTTTATTTTAGGAATGATTGTTAAAAAGGTACCATATTTATTTCTTTAGTGGACAATCTGTTATAAACTAAATAAAGGTATATTACTACATGGGTGCAGGTGAGTCATGAAGGATTTTATTTTCTCGATATTAATGTTTTTATCACAATTAGGTTATCTCGGGATTGCGTTAGGTTTAATGATTGAAATTATCCCAAGTGAGATTGTTTTGGGTTATGGCGGATATATGATTTCACAAGGCCATTTAAACTTTTTAGGGGCTGTTATTGCAGGAACAATCGGCGGAACGATTGCCCAGTTATTTTTATATTGGGCAGGTTATTACGGAGGCCGGCCTTTTCTTGAAAAGTACGGAAAATATGTGTTAATTAAAAAGAGCCATATCGACATTGCCGAGCATTGGTTTAATAAGTATGGGGCCGGAGTGATTTTTTCAGCCCGCTTTATCCCTGTTGTCAGACATGCCATTTCCATTCCTGCTGGTATCGCAAAGATGTCTGTCAGTAAATTTACCCTTTATACGGTTGCGGCGGTGCTGCCATGGACAATCCTGTTTCTTTATTTAGGAAAGGTACTTGGTCAAAATTGGGCCCATATTAAGGAGTACGCACAGCCGTATGTGCTCCCTATTATTATCGCAGCAGTTATTTTAGGAGCCATTTATTTTATCATCAAAAAAACAAAGAAAACCACCGATTAATTCGGTGGTTTTCCTTATCTTTATGAAACGAGCTTTAAGCCAATTGCTGCGCTTAAAATCAAAGCAATAAAAAAAATTCTTTTCAAATCTTTTGATTCGCCATATAAAAGCATTCCTAATAACGCTCCGCCAGAAGCCCCAATCCCAGTCCAGATTGCATAAGCTGTTCCCATCGGCAAAGATTTCATTGCATACGCCAGGAATAGAAAACTGCCTCCAAATCCTATTACTAGTAGAATGATTGATTGCCAACTACGGTCCCTATGCAATTTATTAATCATTGTTACTCCAAACATTTCACACACCCCTGCCAAGATTAATGAAATCCAAGCCATTAGGAATCAACTCCTTCCTCAACCTCGTCTTTTGTAACTAACTTCAAACCAATTACGCCTATTAGTAAAACAACTATTAATATTATTTTCTCCACTTTAAATGGTTCCCCAAAGAAAATGATTTCAGAAAAAACGGTACCCGCAGTACCCAAACCTACAAAGACTGCATAAACCGTTCCAACTGGAAGTTTCCGCCCAGCCATTATCAGTGCATAAAAACTTATAAAAATTGAAATGACCGTTCCTGCCCAAGTCCAAAAATTATCTGCATGTTTTAACCCTATAACCCAAAACACTTCAAAAAATGCAGCAATAAACACTTTCATCCAATTAACATTCATTTTCTTCACTCCTTTTAGAAAGTCCTTACATGCAAAAAAAGCCTGGGAGATATCTAATAATAGTATCTCCCAGGCTTTTATCCTTCCGTGTACACCGAAAAGCGGAAGCAGCTTACAGGTCTGACGGTGAAGTCCTTTTTTGACTTCATCGGCATACCTACACAACCGTTTTCTTAGATGGTGCGTTTCCTCTCGGACCAGACTGGCAAATAGCCACGGAACCCTAGAAAACTTTTTATATATGATTTATTTTAACACAAACCCTCGGGGCCAGGAACTTCCAAATTCTACTTTTTGAAATGATATGGCAGCGTCGCCACAATCACTTTCTTTTTATAAAGCAGATAGGTCCGAATTAATAAACTGGATTGGTTATGCAAAATATTGTGCCAGCTCTTCTTCGTGATAAATTGTGGAATTAGTACGGTCACGCGGTAATTATTTCCACTCGCTTTATGTTCCACCGTATCAATAAATTTACTTAACGGATGTAAAATGCTTCGATAATGCGATTGTAACGTGACTAACCTGACATCCGGCTGCCACTTTTCCCATTTTTCCGCAAAGCGTTTTTCATCCTCACGATCAAATGAAACATAAACGGCAAAAATTTGATCCGTTAACGACTTTGCATAATTAATGGAGTTTTCCACTACCCGTGTAATGCCCGCCACTGGAACAATAATGACATTCCCTTCAACGGGGATCGCCGGCAATTGGTTGTAAACGCGCAGCTGCTCTCCGACCGCCTCATAATGCTTATTAATCCGGTGAAAAAGGATAACAATTAATGGCAGGAAAATAAAGACGAACCAAACTTGCCCAAGCTTTGTTATAAAGAATATCAATAAAACTGTAAGTGTAATTAAGGCACCAATAAAATTGGCTGTCAGTTTCGCCAACCAGCCGGGCGGTTTTTCACGAACCCACTTAATAATCATCCCCGTTTGCGACAAGGTAAACGGAATAAATACACCAACTGCATAAAGCGGAATTAGATGTTCCGTCTGCCCATGGAAGGTAATGATTAATAAAATCGAGGCAATACCCAAAGAAACAATTCCATTTGAATACCCGAGACGGTCACCCCGAATCGTAAACATCCTTGGCATATATTTGTCTCTTGCCAGATTATAAGCTAATTGCGGAAAAGCAGAGAAACCAGTATTGGCTGCCAACACTAGAATTAGCGCCGTCGTACCCTGTACAAAAAAGTATAAATAATTTCGTCCAAACGTTTCTTTAGTAATTTGCGATACAACAGTTTCTTCCGCCTTTGGAGCAATCCCATAATAATAGGCTAAAAAAGTAATCCCTGAAAATAATAGGGCAAGCAAAGATCCCATTAAAATAAGCGTTTTTGCCGCATTATTTGGAGCAGGGTCCTTGAAATTCGGAATTGCATTTGAAATTGCTTCAACACCGGTTAATGCGGAACATCCTGATGCAAAGGCCCTTAGCAATAAGAATAAGGTGATTCCCTGAACTGGCGCACCAATTGATGGATGATGAACGGTTGGGGCAACATTACCTGTCAATATTTTAAATATGCCGACACCAATCAAAATAAAAAGTGCAAAAACAAATAAATAAACCGGATAGGCGAGAATGGTAGCTGATTCTGTCAAACCACGAAGATTTAAAATCGTAATTAATACAACCAAAACACAGGCAATCGGGACCGTATGCGGATGCAGCACCGGAAAAGCCGATGTAATCGCATCTGTCCCCGCTGAAACACTTACTGCTACTGTTAGGATGTAATCAACCAGGAGGGACCCACCGGCTATTAATCCTGCATTTTCCCCTAGGTTTTCTTTTGAAACCACATAAGCGCCGCCACCATGTGGGTATGTAAAAATAATTTGCCGATAAGAAATGATAAGTGCGGCTAATAAAAATAAAACTCCTACTGCAATTGGAATGGAATACCAAAAGGCAATGACACTAATGGTCGACAAAACAATTAGAATTTGCTCCGTTCCGTATGCAACGGAAGATAATGCATCCGAAGAAAGAATGGCTAAGGCTTTTAATATATTTAACTTTTGTTCGCCCAATGCCGCTGATTTTAACGGCCGGCCAATTAGAAATCTCTTAATAGAAGAGAGCAAGCGATTCACCCACCAGACTTGAAGTAGAATTACCCGATTGATTTTATCATAAGAGGATAGCGAATATGAAGTATTTTTTTTTTCGACAAAAACCATGAAATACTGCTAATAAACTTCAAAAACCAAGTGCTTTCTTTATTGTTGTCGAAAAATATTAATTTATTAGGGTAAAAGAAAAAGCTGTCCTACAAAGATTCGATTCAATCCTCCGGACAACTTTTTCATCCTACATCTTAATCCTTTCAATTTCAAGCAGTTTCCTTTTAATCGGGGTATTACTTCCTGCATATCCGACCAAGCTGCCATTTTTGCCAATTACCCGATGGCATGGGATAATAATCGGAATCTGATTTGCCCGATTTGCTTGACCAACCGCACGAACGGCTTTTGGGTTTCCGATCATTTCAGCCACATCAGCATAGCTTTTCATTTCGCCAAAGGGGATGGATTGAAGCGCCTTCCAAACCTTTTTTCGAAAATCCGTTCCCTCTATCGACAGGGGAAGTTCGAATTGCTGACGCTGACCGTGAAAATACTCATCCAACTGTTTTATTGCTTCACCGCAAAGTTCCATATCTTCTTTTAAGAACGGGTTTTCTTTTTGATAGTTTAACCAGTCTTCTTCAAACAGCTCAATTCTTTTGACGCCTTTTTCATCTGCAATTATATAAAGCATCCCAATCGGCGATTCGTAAGCCGCATATCCTAATCTCAATTCGATCACCCCAATTAATACACAACCATATTCTTTTCCATTATACAGCCATTTTAATTCCCTTTTAACTCTAAAAAATGAAAAAACGTTCCTACATATCGTAGAAACGATTTTTCAATTGCCGTTTTTTCTTCTATTTATGCTTTAGCTTCAATGACACGTTTCATCGCCTGTATTTGCCCCAAATGATTGGCTTCATGGAAGGTGGCAAAATTTGCAACTTCACCGAAAGTTTCTAAACCAAGAAATGGGGTTGCAAGCCGTTCCTTTAAGCTCTCAGCTGGAACCTCTTTAATCCGGTTGATTTGCTCTTTAAGTTGACGGGATAATTCCTCGACAGATGGAACATCCCCTTGCCAATCAGCTGGTTTCGTACCCGTGGCAAACAGCATCATATAGTTCTCAGGAAGATTAGTGGATTTTTTAGGGAACCCAAACATAAACTGTTCGGCTACTGTTAACACATGCCCAATATGCCAATGAATCGTGTTATTAAAGCCCTCCGGCTGTACATCAACAATCGCTCCATCTAATCCATCGACATTTTTAAGAAGAAAATTCCTGGTTACCTCAAAATGTTTGAAAAATAATTCGCTCATTTCCTAGCCTCCCCCATTATACTCAGTTTCTATTTTAACCCAAAATCATCCAAATAAGAAAATTAAATGCCTTACATTTCTTCAGGAGACTCGACACCTAATAAACGTAAACCTTCTTTTAGAACAACCGTTACAGAATAAACAAGAGCTAAGCGTGCTTGTTTCTCTGCGTTATCCTCAAGGATTTTCACTTCGCCATAATATTTATTAAACGCTTGGGCAAGGTCAATCACATATTTAGCGACTTGAGAAGGATCAAACTGGTTAAGCGCTCTTTTGATTGCAGTTGGAAATTCCATTAGCATGCTAATAACCTTCCATTCTTTTTCCCAAGAATAATCCATTCCTTCTGGGTACCAATCACCGGACCAGTTTCCTTTACGTAAAATCGAACAGGCGCGAGCATGTGTATATTGTACATACGGCCCTGTTTCCCCCTCAAAACGAAGCATTTCTTCTAAAGAAAACTCAATATCATTCATTCTGAAATTCTTTAAGTCATGGAAAATAACCGCTCCGACCCCGACCTGTTTCGCAACCGCATCTTTGTTTTCAAGATTTGGATTTTTCTCTTCAATATTATGGCGCGCCATCGAAATCGATTCATCCAAAACCTCTTCTAATAAAACAACCTTTCCTTTTCTTGTCGACATTTTCTTGCCTTCTTTTAACATCATGCCAAATGGAATATGGACCATACTCTGTGCCCAGTCATAGCCCAGTTTTCCTAAAACAGCTTTTAATTGTTTAAAATGGAGGCTTTGTTCATTTCCGACAACATATAAGGACTTTTCAAAATCGTAGGTTTCCTTCCGATAAAGTGCTGCAGCTAAATCGCGGGTAGCGTACAATGTTGCACCATCAGATTTTTTGATTAAACATGGCGGCAATTCTTCTTCCGTTAACTCCACCACTTGTGCCTGGTCTGATTCTACCAGCAATTGTTTTTCCTCAAGAAGCTTCACAACACGGTCCATTTTATCATTGTAAAAAGCTTCACCGTTAAAGGAGTCAAACTCAACCTTCATTAAGCCGTATATTCTAGAGAATTCTTTTAAGGACTCATCGCGGAACCATTTCCATAACTCCTGAGCTTCTTTGTCCCCATCCTCAAGCATTTTAAACCAGCTTCTGCCCTGGTCAACAAGAGATAGGTCATTTTCCGCTTCTTCATGGAACTTAATATAAAGGGCCAACAGCTCTTTAATTGGATTTTGTTTAACCTTTTCGGCATCTCCCCAAAGTTTATAAGCAGTAATTAATTTACCAAACTGCGTGCCCCAGTCGCCAAGATGATTGATTTTCACCGGCTTATATCCGCATTTTTCAAGAATTAAAGACAAGGAATTACCAATGACCGTTGAGCGTAAATGTCCCATTGAAAATGGCTTGGCGATATTTGGCGAGGACATATCGATTGGCACATTTCCCCCGTTTCCGATTGTCTGGGTCCCATAGCTGCTTTCCTGCGAGTTAATTTCTTTGATTATTTGCTCGGAAACTTGTTGTTTATTTAAAAAGAAATTTAGATAAGCGCCAATTACTTCTATTTTTTCAAAAAGAGGGGATTGAATCGTACTGCTTAGTTCTTCGGCAATCAAATTTGGTGCCTTTCTTTTTACTTTTGCCAGTGTGAAGCAAGGAAAAGCTAAATCTCCATGTGCTTGGTTTTTTGGTTTTTCAATCAGTTGTTCAAGGTCCTGAACTGAAATCTCTCCCTTAAGGGATTCAAAAAGAATTTCGGCAAGCTCTTTCTTAAAATTCACAATAAAACCTCCATTGTTTTTCCTAAAATAAAGGCTGTGTTAAACTTGTCTGTTGATTTCCGCTCCAGGCGCTTCGCTTTCCGTGGGCGTGCCGGGGAGCCTCCTCGTCGCTTCGCTCCTGTGGGGTCTCCCCTGCCCCGTACTCCCACAGGAGTCTTCGCGCCTTCCGCTCCAATCAACAGAGTTAAAAAATCAACAATGTCCTTTAACACAGCCAAAATAAAAAACTCCCGTCTCTTATAAAAGAGACGAGAGTTATCCCGCGGTACCACTCTAATTGTTCGTAAAGAACCAGCTTACGCTTTGTAACGGAGAATTCTCCGGCATATCCTACTGTTACTTCGGACAGGCATCTCGAAAGTGCGCTTCATTATCTTCTTTTGGTTTCAGGCTCCCACCACCCCTGAATCGCTTCGACCTCATAGATAACTACTCTCTTTGTCATGGATTATCGATATTAATTACCAGATATTATACTGGAACACACGGGATTTTTCCAGTGTCTGTTTCATTATTTTTCTTATAAGAGGAAATCCTAACGGAAAGGAGGGATTTGTTGATGGCGAGAAGGAATAAAATCCTCGTTCCCGGAGCGAGGGCCGGATTGGATGAGCTAAAAGCCAAGGTTGTTAATGCCAAAAGCCCGGAGGATGCAAAGTTTGAGGCGGCTGAAGAAACAGGAGTACCTTTAAAGAAAGGGTACAACGGCCAGCTTACTTCTGAGCAAGCCGGAAAGGTCGGCGGCAGGTTAGGCGGCAGCATGGTTCGTGAGCTTGTGAAAATGGCGCAGCAAAACCTTGGGAAAAAATAAGTACAGGATAGTGACGGGCGCAAAAATCATTAATTAGCGACCGTCTTCTATTTTACTGGCTGAATATGGGCACGTAGAACCCCGTTTGTCTACTAATGCCATTTATATATCAATGATCAATCATTATTTTAAAAAAAGTTTGACAAATTTGTGACAATTGATAGAATATTCAGTATAAGGAGTGGATGACAATGCCGAAAAAACACTTAAAAACACTATTAGTATTCAAACAAGCTGCCTTTTTTGGAATCGGAGCTGGAATGTTGATTGTTTTATTCAGCTTTTTTGCAAACGGTTACAATCCTAATTATTCCCTTACGGCTGTCGGATTCGGAATCATTGTTGCCTTCATCATCGTCTTTGGGTTCGGCATGTCTTTAAGCTTAATGGAGGAGTATACGGTTAATTGCAAAGGAAAAACAAGTTCTATTTCGGATCTAAAAAAAAGTAAAGTGGTTCCTCTTAAAAGAGCTCAATATTCCCAAGTTCAAAAACCCGACCTTCAAAGGTTCATCATTTCCGAATAACTGATGCGTTTCGCAGATAAATATCAATTTCCCGCAGATAAAACGAATTATAAAACATAAAGGGTGCCCCTAGGAGCACCCTCTTATTATGCTTCTTGCTGTAGATTTTGCCGTTTAAATTTAACTACAAAGAATGTAAGCGTAGCAGCCAAGAAGGCCACAAAGAAAATTGAAATAAACTCAATATTTTGCCACATAAAGCTAAAGTCACCTGTTGAAATAATCGCCCTGAATCCCGCAATCGTGTATGTCATTGGCAGGAAGTGATTAATTTTTTGCAAAATCGTTGGCACCAATTCGATTGGATAAGTTCCGGCACTGCTGGTTAATTGCAAGATTAAAATAATGACAGCAATGAAGCGGCCCGGATTATCCAGAACAGTTACAAGGAATTGAATAATCGCTAAAAACGTCCAGCTAGTAAGGATACTTAACATAATAAAGAGCGGAACACTTTTTACTTCTAAACCAAGTCCTGCCAGCAGAACAACATCCGCAAGCAATGCCTGCCCGACTCCAACGATTAACAAAATTCCTAATTTACCCGCAAACCAGCTGAAGCCGCTTTTTGGTTTCCTTGCGGGTTCAAACATTGGAAAGATAATTGATAACATTAAAGCCCCTACAAACAAGCTTAATGATAAGAAGTAAGGTGTAAAACCGGTACCATAGTCAGGAACATGATTCATACGATCCTCTTTTAGGTTAACCGGCTTCGCAAACATATTATAAACATTGTTATTCGCTTTGACATCACTTGCATTTTTGGCTCCATCCTTCAATTTATCTTTTAATTCCTTCGAGCCGTCGGCAAGCTTATTCATGCCGCTTGTTAACTCATGAGAACCATTGGCAAGTTGGGTCATCCCGCCGTTTAAGCTTTTCGTGCCATCATATAATTGACCGGCTCCATCCGACAATTGCTTCGACCCATCCGCAAGCTTATTCGTCCCATCTTTCAGCTTTGTTGAACCATCTGCTAAGTTATTTAAACCGGAAGTTAGATTGCTGCTTCCATCTGTAATTTGGCCGAAGCCTTTCTTCGCCTCATCCAGTTTATTACCAAAGGTACCTAAACCTTGCGTTAATTGATTCTGCCCATCTTCAAGTTGTTTTGCACCGGAAGCCAATTGATTGACACCATCAGCAAGTTGAGTTTGGCCGTTGTTCAATTTATTTGCTCCGGCTGCCAATTGATCAGAGGCCTGTTTTAAAAGGTCTGCATTGTCGGAAAGAGCACCTAAACCAGCCGAAACCTTCTGGCTTCCTTCTGATAATTTTTCCAAATTCCCTTTTAAGCCTTCAAGTTTGGCTTTTTCAATCGGGTCATTCGTTTGTTCCTCCATTTGCTTTATAAACTCAATCGTTCCCTGTAATCCTTCGCTAATTTGCGCCGAACAAGTTTTTGCATCTCCCGCTCCCGCCTTCCATTTTTCCATGGAGGAAGAAAGTTTCGTTGCACCATCCGCCAGTTGCTTTGACCCATTTTGGAGGTCTGGCATTTTCGATGCGGCAGAATCAAGTCCATCTGCTAATTGTTTAGCACCGGTTTGAGATTTCTTCGCTCCTTCTACCAATTTGGCATTGCCATCCTGCATTTGACTAAGTCCTGTATCAAACTTCTGCAGCCCGTTTTGAAGATCCTTTGAACCGGAAGAAGCAGATTCCAAGCCTTTAGAAAACGTGACAGATTTTTCTACAAGGGTTTTTAAATTTTGTTCGATTTTATTCGCACCGCTATTCACCGAGCTTGCGCCATCTGATAATTTTGCAGTCCCATCTTTCGCGGTACCAATTCCCTTATTTAACTCTCCTGCTCCATCTTTTGCTGAAACAATTCCCTTATGAAGGTCGCCTGCCCCATCACTGGCCTTGTTTAATCCTTTTGCCACATCTTTAATATTGTCAAACATGGATTCGGCATATGTTTCTGTTACTGCACCTGCCACTTCTTCTTTTATCTTTTGTATGGCGGAATCACCAATTTTCGAAGAAAGATAGTTTGACCCTTCATTTGGAGTGTAGATCAGATTTAATTTTCTCGGATGATTGCTTTGTAATGTTGTTGCGTTTTTTGAAAAATCTTTTGGAATTTCAATTTTGATATAATAATCCTGTTTTTCTAACCCTCGATTTGCTTGTTTTTCACTTACAAATTTCCAGTTAAAGCTCTTTTTATCCTTTAACTTTTCTACTAAGTCCTCACCGATTTCAAGCTTTTTCCCATCATACACTGCGCCTTTGTCATGATTGACAACGGCAACCGGCATACGGTCCACATGCCCATACGGATTCCAGAACGCCCATAAGAATGTTCCACTGTAAAGCAGCGGAATCGTCATGACGCCAATAATGGCGATGAGTAGTTTACGGTTATGGATAATCCCCAAAAGCTCACTTTTCAAAGATGATAATGCCTTCATGTTTAACCTCCTTTTTGGATACAACCCATAATATTGACCAAAATCCCCATTCAGTCACAAACTTGTAAATAAAGAAGATTATCAAATTGATAATCCTTTTAATAAAAACACCTTCATTAGCTCGGCGATTTGCTCAGAACTTAAAGGTTCATGATGTTTTTCCCAATCCGAAACAAGGGCAATGTACATTTTTAGAAGCAAAAAGCTGGTTATTTCCGGGTCAGCTGCTGGAATGGCACCCTTAGAAATAGCTATTTCAATTTTTTGCTTTAAGTAGGCAATAATTTCATTTTCTACATGTTGGAGCATTTCAGCAACCGCCATTGTCCCCATTTCCGTTTCTTCTTGGATTAATTTAATCATGAGCTGGTGCTGTGAACGGAATTCCAATAAACGGTAAAGGGCCCGATGGACGTTTTCTGTAAAAGGCAAGCTTGGCTCGATTACATCCTCTGCTTCGGAAATCATCTCTCTGACTAAGGATGAAACAATTTCTTCAAACAGCTCTTCTTTATTTTTAAAAAAAGTATAGATGGTGCCCTTCCCAACATTCGCAAGTCTTGCCACTTGGTCCATCGTCGTTGCCTTGTAGCCAAATAAGGAAAAAGACTTCGTCGCCGCCTCTACAATCATCTTTCTGCGATCTGTTGCCATTCGGACCCCCTTTTGACCGTTTTAGTTTTTTAGTCATTTTTTAGAACAAAATTTACTATATCATAAACTTTTTTTAAAATCAATATTAAAGCAAGGCCTTTTTTGACAAAGAGCCTTGCTTTAATATGGTTCATTTTAATTAAAATTATACCTTATCTTCTTATAATACTCTTTCCCTAGCTACATTCTGTTTAAGTTCCCTTTCAGGTAAGGTTAATAGAATAACAGCTACAACAATAAATGCACCACCCAACAATTGATAAGCTCCAAATGATTCTTTTAACCATGCGATCGACAGAATGGCCGCCACAAGCGGTTCAATGCTGGATAACAAACCCGTTTCAACTGCGGATAAGTATTTTAAACTTCCAATATAGAGTAAAAAAGAAACCGTTCCGCTTAATAGAATAATAAGGAGCATTAAAAAAGTACCAATTGTCAATGTTCCTGCCACCTGATGAAAGCTAAACTGCCGGTGCACCACCCATAAAACCACACCGCCAAGCAGCATCCCCCAGCCAACAATTTGCAAGGTTCCCCAGCGTTTAATTAAAGATTTAGGATGAAGCGTATAAAAAGCGAAGGTAACCGCGGTTAAGATTCCATAGAGAATGGCCCGTTTCGATAAAACGACATTTTCAATAGAGCCATTGGTAATCAAATAAAATGTTCCTGATACCGCAGCTACTACTGCCAACAATTGCATCGTCGTTGGCAGTTTCTTTTTCCGGGTGGCAATATAAATCGTTATGATGATTGGTCCAAGAAATTGAAATAAGGTAGCCGTTACTGCATTACTTTTATCCAGTGTTTCAATAAACGTATATTGTCCAGCAAGCATTCCGATAACTGCAAAAATGCAAAGCTGAATCCAATCCTTCGGGTGCTTCCAAATTTCAAATATATTTTGCTTAGAAAAAAGCAAAAACCCTAAAATGGTGATGCCAGCAAATAGCAGACGGATAACTAAATAGTCCTCGGATGATAGGTCCGTATGATAAAAAAGCCACTGGATCATGGGACCGGATAATCCCCAAAATGTTGCCCCGCTTATGATCATCAGCAGACCGAGATGTCTAGATGGTTTCATGATGAATTAATACCTCCATTAAATAAACATAGTGGTATTATATTAGACATCTGATACTATAAGAAGTATCAGATTAACAAAAATGAGGGGGATCAGTTTTTTGTTAGAATTCACACCAAATCTTGAAACTCATTGTGACGAGCCATTATATATTCAGTTATATAACTATATTAAAAAGGAAATAAAAACAGGGAAATTGCCAGCAAACACAAAGCTTCCCTCAAAACGAAAACTTTCTACGTATCTACAAATCAGCCAGAATACAATCGAAGCCGCTTATGGTCAGCTTTTGGCTGAAGGCTATATAGAGGCAAAGCCACGGAGCGGATACTTTGTTTGTGAACTTGAACAAGCAAATTTTACTGTTAAGCGAGATGTGCAATTTATCGAAGAAAAAAAATACAAGGAACAATTTTTTTCTTTTGATTTTACCTATGCGGGCGTGGATTCCGGGTCCTTTCCGTTTGGTTTGTATCGGAAAATAACAAATGAAGTATTACGGATTGAAAATAAACAAGTGTTATTGCTTGGGCATCCACAGGGCGATTTCGGGCTTCGCGAAACGATTGCAAAATATTTATTTGAATCCCGTGGGGTTCATTGTTCTCCTAGCCAAATTATCATTGGTTCAGGGACTCCTTACTTATTAAACCTCTTATTCAAGCTGTTAAAAGGAAGTACATTCGCTGTGGAAAACCCTGGATATCATCGAAGGCTCTTTATCCATGGGCAAAATATCGAGGATGTTGAGATGATTCCACTCGACCAAGGTGGAATCATCCTCTCTCATTTAGAACAAAGCCGGGCAAATGTTGTCTGTGTCACCCCATCCCATCAATTTCCTTGCGGGATGATCATGCCGATTTCCCGGCGGATGCAGCTTTTAAGCTGGGCTGAAAAAGAAGAGAATCGTTTTATTATTGAGGATGATTATGATAGTGAATTTCGTTATATCGGAAAACCGATTCCTGCACTCCAAGGATTGGACAAGTATGAAAAAGTCATTTATATGAGCACTTTTTCTAAAGCACTGCTCCCTTCATTACGTATAAGCTATATGGTTTTACCTAGGCCATTAATCAAAAAGTATCAAGATGACTTATTTTTTTATGCCCAGACGGTATCGCGGATTGATCAAGAGGTCTTAAAACGATTCATGCAACAAGGGTTTTGGGAAAAGCATATTCAAAAAGTGAGGGTGGTCTATCAAAAAAAGCGGGATTTGCTGATTTCGACGATTTCCGGCTTTTTCCCCGACACGGTTGATATTATTGGTCAAGGCTCAGGACTGCATATCTTAATACGTCCAAATAATGGCCTGAACGAGCAGGAACTGATTGATAAAGCTGCACAATTTAGTATAAACGTGTATTCAGTCTCTCCCTACGGCAAAAACGATGATAAAACTGTCTTACTTGGTTTTGCAGCTTTGACTGAAGAAGAAATAGTTGAGGCCGTAAAGTTGTTGGCGAAGGCCTGGTTTCATTAATTCCTTTTTGTTTAAGAAATGAAGCAATTGGTCGGTTCAGTGAGTTTTTTAGAGCGATTGTGGTTCCTTCCAGCAAATTTGGGAATTTAATCAAATGTTTAAATAGTTTCTGTCACGAGTCTCTTTCATAGCTTATAAAATTTAATTAATCGTTTGATTAGTCTTTAAAACCCAGACATACCGGCGCTTCCAGCGATTTAATCAATCGTTTGATTAAATTACTAGTTTTTAAAATTAATTTCTATGAAGTTGTGCCCTAAGGGAAAAGTCCACGTTATAAGAGAATTTTTACGAATGTTGGTTAAAATGGAGATAGACCCGTAAAAACGTAATTTCGAGCCAAGCCGCCTTTGCATTATCGTGCGGGGTTGGCTCTTTTCCCAAAAATCAAAAAGAAAGAAGGCATGAC
The DNA here is from genome assembly GCF_001866655.1 of Bacillus sp. MUM 116. Taxonomy (GTDB): domain Bacteria; phylum Bacillota; class Bacilli; order Bacillales; family Cytobacillaceae; genus Neobacillus. The sequence goes on from NZ_MLYR01000010.1 coordinate 35,203, forward strand.
TTTGATTAGAAAATGGGGATTTTCTCTTCTATTAATCATCATCATTTTAAGTGCTTGTGCTTCAAATCAGCCTAAGGTTCAATCACCAGCTAAACCTGCAGCAAAGAAACTTCCAAGAATTGACCATATTGTTATTGTTGTTGAGGAAAATCGATCACAAAAGGTAATTCAAGGGAACCCGTCAGCACCCTATATCAATTCACTCATGAAGCAGGGCGCTAACATGACAAACTTTCATGCCACTATGCATCCGAGCCAGCCCAACTATTTAAACTTATTCTCCGGTTCAAATCAAGGTGTTACAGATGATAAAGTTCCTAAAACGAAATTTTCTGCAGATAATTTGGCAAGCGGGCTGATTGCTAAAAATTATACTTTTGCCGGTTATTCCGAGGACTTGCCTTCAGTTGGCTTTAATGGGGTATCGACCGGTCCCGGAGGTTATGCCCGTAAGCATAATCCCTGGGTAAATTTCACCAATGTACCCAAAGAAGTAAATCAGCCATTGACAAGCTTTCCAAAGGATTTCACTAAACTGCCCACGGTTTCATTTGTCATACCAAGTCTTCGAAACGATATGCATGATGGTACGATTAAGGAAGGAGACGATTGGCTGAAAAAACATATTGATCCTTATGTCCATTGGGCGAAAACTCATAACAGTTTATTGATTGTGACCTGGGATGAAGATGATTTTACACAAGACAACAAAATTCCGACCTTGTTTGTCGGGCCAATGGTAAGAACAGGCCTATTTGATGAAAAAGTAAATCACTTTAATCTTTTAAGGACCATTGAGGAGATTTACGGATTAGCTCATGCGGGGGAAAGTAAGGCAGTCGAGCCTATTCGGAGCATTTGGGTCCGTTAATGAAAGCTGAAATATTCGGCATAACCATCGAGCTAAGAAAATTACCGAACTTTTGTACAGCTACTTTTATATTTGATTGAGCCATATGCTCTCTTCCCTTCATTAAGTTTATTACCTTATCAATGGTAATGGACAAAATTACTTCATTCAATAAAGACGAAAGCTAACTTTGTCGCACTAAGGGAGACAAACATAGTTTTTCTCGAATAAGACTCACTATACTCTGTCAGTAAAGGTACAAAGGAAACTTACAAATATGCGGGTACTTATATGATTAAATAGAAAAAGACTGTTACCATGATTAACTCATCATAACAGTCTAACTTAACCTTTAATGTTCTTTTGGTACACTAATTCCAAATCCAGTGTTGGATTTAAATAATACTTCTTCAAAGGAACCTGTTTCATTTTTCTTCCTAGATGATAGGACGGTTCCTAAATATGCACCAATAAATCCCAGTGGAACGGTGAAAATCGTCGGGTTTGCTAATGGAAATAACGGCGTTCCTGTTAAAATCGCTTTACCAGCTTCCGGGTTCCATACATTTGGGCTTAGCAAAACTAGCACAACCGAACTAATTAATCCGACTAACATTCCAGTTACAGCACCCGTCTGATTAAAGCGTTTCCAGTAGATTGTACATAACATGACAGGCAGGTTGGCACTTGCTGCAATTCCTAAGGCAAGCACGGATAAAAACGCAACATTTAAATTCTTGGCAACTAATGCTAAAAGAATGGAGGCAACGGCTACAATAATAGAAGAAATACGGGCTACTTTCATTTGCTGCTTCTCCGTAATTTTTCCTTTTTTAATAATTTGCCCATAAATATCATGTGCAAAAGCAGAGGCAGACGTTAAAACAAGAGCCGAAACAACAGCAAGGATGGTTGCAAAAGCAACAGCCGAAATAAAAGCGAATAGGAAATCTCCACCTACAGAAAGCGCTAACATTGGCGCGGCCATATTCCCCGAGGGATTAGCGGCCACGATTTTGTCCCAGCCGACAAAAACAGTCGCACCAAATCCGAGGAAGACAACCATTAAAAAGAAGGCTCCGATAAACCAAGTGGAATAAACCACCGATTTTCTTGCTGTTGCTGCATCTTTTACAGTAAAAAAGCGAATCAGCAGATGCGGCAGCCCTGCGACTCCAAGGACAAGTGCCATGTTAAGAGAAATCATATCCAATCCATTACTGTATTTATTTCCTGGATTCGCCAATTCCGCACCAAATGGACTAGCTGATTTAATTTGATGGAACATTTGAATGATGCTGAAGTCAAATTTTGCAAATACTAGAAGGGTTAACACCAACGAGCCTCCAAGCAAAAGCACGGCCTTTGTAATTTGCACCCAGCTCGTTGCTGTCATCCCGCCAAAAATGACATAAACAGTCATTAAGACTCCGACGATTACAACCGCAAGCCAGTAATCGATCCCCAGCATTAAACTAATCAGGCCGCCGCCGCCGACCAATTGAGCAATCATATAAAAGATGGAAATAACAAGGGTACTTGCTGCTGCCGTACCACGAACTTTATTGGATTTAAAGCGTGTGGTAATCATGTCAGCCAATGTGTATTTTCCTAAATTACGCATTGGTTCCGCAACTAAATAAAGTAAAAATAGAAAACCTAATAGATTTCCAATACTCATATAAAACCCATCAAATCCAATTAAGGAAATCGCTCCAGTTATTCCCAAAAATGATGCTGCCGACATAAAATCACCGGCTACGGCTAGGCCATTTTGTGTTGCGGTAAGTCCTCCTCCAGCAGTATAAAAATCACTGGTACTTTTGGTTTTCTTTGAAGAGAAATAAGTAATTACTAATGTTAAGGTAATAATTCCTATAAAAAGCAAAATTGAAAGTATACTCATCCACTAAGCTCCCCTCGATATTTATGTAAAATAGCTTTTGCTAAATTATCGTACTTTTCTGATTTTTTAACATAAATAAAACCGCATATCCAGACAATTAAAAATTGTAAGCCGGCAAAAATCCATACACCTGTAATCGGTCCAACAATTTCTGTGTGCAGGACCTTCGTGTAGGCTGCTAATAAAGGTAATGTAAAATAAAAGATAAGAAAAAAGATTGTTGTGGGGAGGATAAATGTTTTTTTTCTTTGGACCAATTCTTTGAATTCCTCCGTTTGAGTTAATCCTTCGTAAGAAATATTTTTTTGTACAGGTATTTCTTGAATATTCTGTTGCATTCTATCACCTCATTTTATAACATCTTTTTACAATTTCACTAATTTAACGATACATACCTTTTATGAGATATAAATATTCATAAATCTTGATAATCCTCCCTTCACTGCAATGAATCATACATTTTTACTACGGTTGTATATAAAACTGTTACACACTCTCACGAATATAGCATACTTACAAATTTATGTAAATATTATTTTTAAAATTTTTGGAATAGTATAAAAATATTATATTACCCTAATAATTTTCCTCTATAAAAAAACAAAAAAGCACAATTCAAAAAACTGAATTGTGCCTTTTGTAAAATTATAAGAAAACTAAATAAATAATACCGTCAAAAAATATTTAAATCCCATTCTCTTGCTATATGTTTTAATAACATGCTTCCTGCTACGCTATTACCATATTCGTCTATAGCCGGCCCATAAAGCCCAATGCCGCATCCATGTGGAAATGGAGAATCCTGAGAACTAACTCGTGCTGGAACGGCTGCCATGATTCCTCCAGAAACTCCGCTTTTAGCTGGTAAACCGATATGTGCTGCGAATTTACCTGAAGCGTTATACATTCCACAAGTGACCATCAATGCTTTTGTTAACCTCGCCACTTCTCTAGGGAAGATCTGTTCCCTTCGGATGGGATGAAATCCATCATAGGCAAGTACTAATCCAATCATGGCTATGTCTTTTGAATTTACTTCAATCGAACACTGCTTTAAATACACCTCTAAAGCTTCTTCAACAGTAGATTCCAAAAATCCAGTTTCTTTCAAGTAATAAGCCAAGGCTCGATTTCGATGGGCTGTTTGCCATTCCGACTGAAACACTTTCTCATTGATGGACGGGCGTTTTCCTACCATTTTTTCGAATAATGTTAAGAACGATTCTATCTTTTCTAGTGGCGACCTTCCGCCAAGTAAAGAGGCTACGGTAAGGGCACCCGCATTGATCATAGGATTGAAAGGTCTTCCCGGCTTATGCATTTCTAAACGAATAATCGAATTAAAAGCATCTCCTGTGGGTTCTACATCAACTCGATCTAGGACATATGGAGTACCAAAATCTAAACAGGCGGCTATAAAGCTAATCACTTTTGAAATACTTTGCAAGGTAAAAGAGACCGCGCATTCTCCAGACTTTAAAACCGTTCCATCTGGACCTACCATAACAACACCTAATTGTGATAGATTCGCCTTTTCTAATGCAGGAATATAGGAAGCACATCGACCTTTTACGGCATAGGAGCGATAGTGCTCCACCCATTGATCTAAATTGAAAATCTCCCTTTGCTTTTCGAATGGGATTATCTCTTTTGCTACAGCCATGTTCTATCTTTCCTTTCTGCAGAAGCAAAATAGAGTGAAACTTCAATAAGTGGCGATTTTTCCATCCTCCATTTATTGTTAGTTGAACCAATCGGGCTTTTACGGGCAGTTTATTCCCCACTTACACTGCCTGCTTACGCTTAAAGTGGGGTCTTACTGCCCGCTAATGCGGGATAAATGGTGAGAAACAAGCAGATTCTCATCATTAACCATTTTATGAAATTACTATTATACGCGGCCCTTTTTTCGCTGCGGCATCACATTTTCAGGAATTAGCGAAACATATGGTTCCCCTTCCAAGCGTTCTTGCCATTCTGATTTCGCCTTTTCAATGATATCTTGATTTTGTATCGCCTCGATTGCAGTGCAAGCAATAACTTTTCCCGCTAGAAGCATGCCTTTGTGGGCGATAGGTGTCGCACCTTGCGACACTACCTGCCAGGTATGAAGAGGGGTTCCAAGCGCAAAACATGTTGTCATACATTGTATCGTTGGAACAACCCAACTTACATCACCAACATCAGTAGATCCAGATAATGCACCCTCATCTCCGAGAGGTGGAATAATATCTGCAATGTATTTATCATTTAATTTTTTTGCTGTTTCTTTATTCAATCCTGCTAAATCAGCATCAATGTCTTCCTGAGAAAGAGTTGCCCGGATTTCTTTAGCAAATTTCTGATCCAATTCATCATAAACAGGAACACCGACTTTGGTTAAATTTTTGTACATTATTTCGGCTAATGTTGTATTCGGTATTAAATTCGAAGCAGTACCTTCAAACTCGACTTCCATCGTTGTTCCAGTCATTAAAGCTGCACCTTTAGCAATATTATAGACACGTTCGTATAATTCTTTTACTTGCTGCTTTTTCGGTGCGCGGATTAAATAGACCACTTCTGCATGTGGTTGGACAACATTCGGTGAAGTCCCGCCTGTATCCGTGATTGCATAATGCACTCTCGCTTCTGAAATCATATGCTCTCTTAAATAATTAACACCAATATTCATCAATTCCACCGCATCTAATGCACTGCGGCCTAAGTGAGGGGCAGCTGCGGCATGGGCACTCTTCCCATTAAATTTAAAAGTCACAGAGTAATTTGCAAGAGTATTGACGTTCCAAATACAAGGTATTGTTGATGGATGCCAGGAAAGCGCCAGATCAACATCATCAAACAATCCAGCACGAGCCATAAACGCTTTTCCGGAGCCTGCTTCTTCAGCCGGACAACCATAATAACGTACTGTCCCTTGCAAACCTGTTTGCTTCATGTAATCTTTAATGGCAACGGCAGCGGCAAAAGCCCCTGATCCCAGCAAGTTATGACCGCAGCCATGTCCGTGGCCGCCTGCAACAACCGGTACATGTTCAGCAAGTCCTTTTTTCTGGCTTAGACCTGTTAAAGCATCGAATTCTCCTAAAATAGCTATTATTGGTCCACCGTCTCCATAGCTTCCAATAAACCCCGTATGCAGTCCGGCAACCTCTCTCTCAACCTGAAACCCTTCATCTTCCAACGCTTTACATAAATATTCCGATGATTGATGTTCTTCGAAGTAGATTTCCGGGCAGGCCCAAATTTTATCACTTAGCTCAATAATCTTGTCGCTCTTTTGTTCGATTAGATCAGAAATAAGTGTTTGTAATTCCATTCATAAGACCTCCCTCAAAAGTTATCTAGCAATGACTTGTTTTATTGCTTATGCATCTAGTGCATAAGCCTCCTGCTCGTTTTGTTTAAGAAGATCTCCTTTTTTATCACTTAAGGTTAAAAGTGCACCAATACAGATAATGGCGAATCCAATTAACATCCAAAAAGCAGCATTAAATGAACCATTAAACGCATCAACGATAAATCCAATCGCCATTGGTGTTACAAAACCAGCCAACTGTCCACCGGTATTTGCAATACCCATAGCCGTGCCAGTGACAGAAGATGGCAATTGTTTAAGCACGATTGCTGGTAATAAGGTAATTACAAAAGCAATAAATAAATTAACAATTGTTTGATACGCAATAAAAGAGGTGACGCTTGAAGCTGTAAACATTAGATACAGCAATATTCCTATACAAGCGCATGAAATGCTTCCTACCAATCTTTCGCGGCCTTTTGGCAGCTTATCGATTATAAAACCACCTAAATAAATCCCTATTAACATGGTCAATCCTGGAATAGTCTGAACCCAACCAAGTGACATTAAATCAAGACCGCGATTTTTTACTAAATAGGTTGGGATCCAAGCCGCAAGTCCCCAGTTCACTGCATAAATACAGAAATAAGCAATAATCAAATTCCAAATCATAGGCGTTTTAAACAACGAACGAAAAATTCCCTTTTGACTCGAAACAGCGTTATGATTCATTTTATCTTCTGTGTTGTTTTCTGGAAGTTTAATAAAATACCAGTAAAGAGCGGCAATAATAGCACCTATAGCTCCTACTATGATAAACGTGGTGCGCCAGCCAATCGTCGTAAGCAGCGCCGCAGAGGCAATTGGGATAATAAGTGTGATGATCCCGCCTGATGACAGCATAATTGACATCGCTCGACCACGTTCCGCTTTGGGAAACGTAAGCGATATAATTTTGGAACTGGCAGGCTGAAAGCCTCCTTCTCCGATACCAAATAGAAAACGGATAATAACCATAGAGGCTAGGGACCAAGCAGCACCAGTTAATCCTGTAAAGATCGACCATGAAATAACTGCGGCAAGAAGGACCTTTCTAGGTCCAAATCGGTCTGCCAGCCATCCTCCAGGCATTTGCATAATCGCATATCCTGCAAAAAAACTGCTAAGTAAGAGTCCGGTAGAGGATGCACTTAAATGTAAATCCTTCGTAATGGACAACACGGCATAATTCATAATATAACGATCGATATTACCTAAAGACCAACCCAGAAAAAGTAAAGCTAAGATCCAATTTCTTGTGCGTTTTGAGATCATATATCCAACTCCTCTTATAATTGTTTAGATCTTGAACATGAAAAAAATTTTTTAAAAGTGCTTTACAAACGCTTCCATTTCGGAAAAAGACTATTCATTATATCCATATAGTGTGTCTACACGTTTCAACATTACCATTCTTAAATGAATCAAAGTATTAATGGAGCATGCTAAACCCTATAACTTCCTCCTTTATCAACAGAAGAGAAGATCGTTCTTTTCTATTTACGAATATATAACGAAATTTTCGTTATATATATTTTACGAAATATTTTGACTCCCTTCAACAGTTTTTTTATTCCAGAACACAAAAAATAAGCATCCTTAATTGGAATGCTTAATTTAACCGGTAAATTTTAATTGGCCTTCCTCGATTATGCTGTGACTCTTCACCAATACATTCAGCTAGGCCTATGTCACACAATTCAGCCACAATCCGCTGAGCATTCCGTTCACCCATTTGGAGATTTGCAGCCAATTCCTTCGTCGTAAAATCACTCCAGCCCAGTTTCTGGATCAAAGCGTCTATTTTCTTAAAAGTCTTTACACTGATGTTTCCCTTTTTTAATTTCTCCAAAAAATCTTTATCGTCCGTACGGTAGGCATAAGTCAGCTCTTCTTCCTGTCCTGCTGACTCAATAATCGTTCCATCATCTTGAACAATAACAATTCCCTGTTCAGTATTTTTCTTCGACTGTTGAAGAGCCCGGTGAGCATTTATTTCTGCCGATAATACCGTTTTTCCGAAACCAATTCCTACGGAAACAGTTGTATTCGCTTCAACGGACAAGTATTGGGCTTTTTCCTTTAATGCCTGTATCTCCCTTTCAATCGCCCCTCGAGAACTGAAAATTGTATAACGCCCATTTCCTTCCTCGAAAAGAGAGCCATCTATTTGCTCACAAAGCTGGATAAGTGTCTCCTTCATCCTAAGCTCTAAATACTGAATTTGATAGGTTTTCTCCATTTTTTCTTTAATGGAGTCAAAATCCTTTACCTCGATTTTTTCAACCCCAATTTGTGTATCTTTATAGTAGGAAGTCTTTATTTTCTCGAAAAAAATCCTTATGGTTTGAAAAATTTCAATCCGAGTCGGTGACATCAAATTTACGGGAACCCCAGCTTTATTTAAGGCATCATGAACAGTTGGGTAACATGTCAAAGCACCATCAGTCTTTTTTTGTTCCCATAAATCATAATGGAATTTAAACAATTGCCCGGAATCAATCTCCGCATCTAACGTTCTCACATAAAGATCTTTTATTGTTTTCTTTAACTGATGCACGCTCTCTCCTTCCGCTAAATTTGTAGCGGGAATCATGTCGATGCTTATTCGGTCTAATAATCTCCCCTGAGAATAAACCAGTTCCATAAAACTTTTATAGGTACTTGATTCCGTGGAGAATATGTAAACTGATTTTTCATCCACAGATACTGTTTTTGCAGCCACCCTATATGGGATATATCCTGAAAAAAGCCAGAAATCAACTTGACCATCGTGTTCCAAAACAATTTTCTCTACTTCCTTTGCCTCTGTATAGGAGTAGGGTATAAATTCCATTTCTTGCTCAATTTCATTAGCCACTTCGAGAATCCGTTTTATTGATGAACTCGGGCCAACAACACCGATTCTATACATTCTCAATTCCTACTTTCTAGTCACTTCTCTTAGACTATTTTAACGTCGTCTTCTAAGTAAATCCATTCCTATGTCAGTTGATCTAACCTTTCGCCTTTATCAAAAAAAGCACACGCTCGATTACTTTGATTGTAATCGATAACGTGTGCTTTCTAATCAAGTAAATTGTAAATTAAACAACTTTATTGTCTATTCACAATTAATTACCTTACACATTGCCTTCTTATTCAACCGTAACCGATTTTGCTAAGTTACGTGGTTTATCCACGTCGCAATCACGGTGTAAGGAAGCGTAGTAAGCAATTAATTGTAATGGAATTACAGAGATAAGTGGTGTTAATAATTCATGTACTTCTGGAATCACGAAGCTGTCTTCGTCCATTTCCAAGCCCTTCATCGAAATGATGCATGGGTTAGCTCCGCGGGCCACAACTTCTTTCACATTTCCGCGAATGCTTAGGTTTACACTTTCTTGTGTAGCTAAAGCAATGATCGGTGTTCCTTCTTCAATTAAAGCAATCGTTCCATGCTTTAATTCTCCGCCGGCAAAGCCCTCTGCCTGAATATAGGAAATTTCCTTTAATTTCAAGGAACCTTCTAAGCATACATAATAATCAACTCCGCGGCCGATAAAGAAGGCATTGCGTGTTACCGATAAAAATTCTCTTGAAATATGCTCGAACAGCTCTTTTGAGTCACATAGAACTTCCATTCCGTTTGCAATAATTCCAAGCTCATGCACAAGATCAAAATCAACTTTGATATTCTGGCTCTTTGCAGTTACATCAGCCAAAATAGAAAGCACAGCGATTTGAGCAGTATAGGCCTTTGTAGACGCTACAGCAATTTCAGGACCAGCATGAAGTAATAGTGTATAATCCGCTTCACGAGAAAGAGTCGAGCCCGGTACATTCGTAATCGTTAACGTACGATAGCCCATTTCTTTTACTTTCACAAGTACAGCACGGCTGTCAGCTGTTTCTCCACTCTGTGTAATGAAGATGAACAGCGGCTTCTTCGATAGCAGCGGCATATTATAAACAAATTCACTGGCAATATGAACTTCTACTGGGATTTTAGCGATATTTTCAATCAGCTGTTTTCCAACAAGACCTGCATGGTAGGAGGTTCCTGCTGCAACAATATATACGCGGTCACTATCGTTCATTGCACTGATGATTTCAGGATCAATGGTTAGTTCACCTTGTTCATTTTGATACGTTTGGATAATTTTACGCATTACGAGTGGTTGCTCATCAATTTCTTTTAACATGTAATGCGGATAAGTGCCCTTCTCAATATCACTTGCATCCAGTTCAGCTTTATATGGCTTACGGCTAATGGTTTCACCTGCGAGATTTTGAATTGTCACTTCATCTTTAGTCACAATCACAATCTCTTTATCCATTAGTTCCACATATTGATCCGTTACCTGCAGCATTGCCATTGCATCACTTGCAACAACATTAAAGCCGTTTCCTAAACCGACAAGAAGCGGGCTTTTATTTTTCGCTACATAAATCGTTTCACGATCTTCTGCATCTAAAAGGGCAAGAGCATATGAGCCGTGTAAAAGGGTCAGTGTCTTACGAAATGCTTCTAAAACGGTTAAGCCTTCTTTAACAAATAACTCGATTAGCTGAACAATGACTTCCGTATCCGTTTCACTTCTGAACTCAACTTCTGATAAATATTCGCGCTTTAAAAGGTCATAATTCTCAATTACCCCATTGTGCACAAGTGTAAACCGTTCTGAGGCACTTTGATGCGGGTGAGAATTTGTTTTGCTTGGCACCCCATGAGTGGCCCAGCGGGTATGGCCAATTCCAATGTGAGCTTCTACATTTTCATCGACAATCTTACGTAAATCTGCAATCCGGCCTTTTTCCTTGAAAACATGAATTCCGTTTTCATTTTGAACGGCAATACCTGCTGAGTCATATCCCCGGTACTCAAGCTTTTCAAGACCTTTTAATAAAATTTCTTTTGAGTCCTTATTTCCAATATATCCAACGATTCCACACATAATAATCTTTCCTCCCTGATACAGGGGGCAAGAATAGCTTTGGAGGCGCAACTTGCCCCCTTATCTCCGTCTTTTTAGGAATAATCTCTATCTTAAAGCTTTATAGGTGTGCAATTTCTTCTCTTTGTGCACCGAGTTGCCTCTAATGTTTTAAAGAAGAACTGACGGTTGTGCATCGCAACCGGGAGGTATCCGCCGAACATTTCGATAAACCTCCTCCTCGTCAACTAATTCATCTACCTTGAATTAGTTCAGGCGCTTTAGAGTTTTTAAACCACTATCCACCTTTCTTTTATAAAATATGCTTTTATTAACAAAGCAAATCAATCTTACCTGAATTCAAGACTTTCGTCAACTAGGAAGATAAAGGAATTTTGACAATTCTTTTACAACAGTATGAATCATACATAATAAAATATGCATAAGGGATTGTAGAGTTCCCTTATGCATACCAAAATAGACTATTCTTTTAATTCCATTTCTTCTTTTACAACTGCAACAATTCGATTTACATAGGAATCACAAAGCTCTTCCGTTGGAGCTTCAACCATTACGCGGACAAGCGGTTCTGTCCCAGATGGACGGACAAGGACTCTTCCATCACCGGCCATTTCGGATTCTACCTGTTCAATGATTGCTTTTACTTTTTCATTATCCGTTACATGGTGTTTGTCTGTCACTCTTACATTCACAAGTTTCTGCGGGAACTTTTTCATTTCACCGGCTAATTCTGATAATGGCTTATGTGTAGCTTTCATAATATTGACTAATTGTAAGCCCGTTAATAACCCATCGCCCGTTGTATTATAATCCAAGAAAATAATATGACCTGATTGTTCTCCGCCAAGATTGTAGCCGCTTTTCTTCATTTCTTCTACTACATAACGGTCACCGACTGCCGTAGGAACGCTCTTGATTTCATGACTTTCAAGCGCCTTATAAAAACCAAGATTACTCATGACGGTTGATACAATGGTACCATGCTTTAGGCGTCCATTTTCTTTCATGTACTTTCCACATATGTACATAATTTGGTCGCCATCCACGATATTTCCCTTTTCATCAATGGCAATCAAGCGGTCACCGTCACCATCAAACGAAAGTCCCACATCTGCACTTTTTTCCATTACCAATTTAGCCAGAGCCTCAGGATGGGTTGAACCGACACCTGCGTTAATATTTAATCCATTTGGTGATGCACCCATGGTTGATAGGTCTGCCTCAAGATCGGCAAATAAATGGGATGCAAGCGAGGAAGTCGCTCCATGTGCACAATCAAGGGCAATATGGATTCCAGAAAAGTCTTCATCTACCGTATGTTTTAAATATTGAAGGTATTTTTGTCCACCCTCAAAATAATCCATTACTTGCCCAAGGTCTGAGCCAACCGGCCTTGGTAATTGATCCTCCGGTAAATCAATTAATTTTTCAATTTCTAATTCTTGTTCGTCCGAAAGTTTAAAACCATCGGGACCGAAGAACTTGATTCCGTTGTCCGCAACCGGGTTATGAGAGGCGGAAATCATAACTCCCGCCTGTGCCCCTAATGCTTTTGTTAAATAAGCGACACCAGGAGTGGTAATAACCCCAAGCCTCATTACTTCTGCACCAATGGACAGTAAGCCGGCAACAAGGGCCCCTTCAAGCATATGACCGGATATGCGTGTATCACGACCGATTAGGACTTTAGGGCGGTCCTTGTCCTTTGTTAAAACATAACCACCAAAACGCCCTAACTTAAAGGCAAATTCAGGTGTTAATTCACTATTCGCAACTCCGCGTACGCCATCGGTACCGAAATATTTTCCCATTATTAAAATCGCTCCTTCATAAATATATTGCAGGATTTAAGCGTTGTTTTTTATTATTGTGACATTTGCTGATGAGTGATCGAGCTCCCAGTTTACATCCGAAGGCCCTTCCACTTGAATTTTTACATCGTGGTCCCCTTCTCCAAGTTTGGATACATCAATAAAAGCATTAAAATCCTTAGGTTTTAATGTTTTTACCGTTGAACTTGGGCCATTGACCATTAAATCAACATTTACGGGATTGTTTACTTCTGCAGAATACTTGTCAGATAAGCCAAGAATATTTAATGGAATACCCGAAATCGTTTTTCCATCTTGTTTTTTTACGACAATGGTTGCATTCACTATATCCGGCGTTACTTTCGTAATCCCATTTGAAATGATAACTGGTAATTTAAGTGTTGTATTGTCATTAATTTTACTTACATCCACTTCCACACGAACATTAGCTGTTTTTAATGCATGTTCATTTCCAATGATAACAGCATCCGATTTATCTAATGTTATGGAATCAATCGTTACCCCGCTTGGTGGTGTGCCGATTTGCTTGATATTAATTGGAACCTTTTTACTTATATTTTTGACAGGAATGGTTACCCTTACTGTTCCAGGGTCAACTTCGACATCTAACTTATTTAAATCGCGGTCAAGAACCTGGACATTTGCTTCCTGTGATATGGTTTGGTTAATCTGGCCCCTTACATTGAGCGCTGCTTTTACATAACTAATCCGATCAATGAGGTTTTTTGCACCGGTAATTTTTACTTTATTTGGCTCCACAACCGGCTGTCCTGCTGCATAGCCTTCCTGAAGTAACCCTTGGTTAAATTCCGTATCCACTTTATATTCCTGTGTAATTTTCTCTTGAATCGACACATTCACACGGGATGGATTTATGGTGGCCTTTAACTTATCGGATAAATTTCTTATTTTCAGTTTTACAGTCTGATTACCAATCTTTGCATTGGTTAGATCAACATATACTTCAAAATTCCGCAATGCTTTGGCATTTTGAATATGGGTTATCGGCCCTTGTAATGTTAGCTTCACCGTGTTAGGTATCCCGGAGACAACTAAATTTTCGGTGTCATAATAGACCTTTACAGGTACATCGTTTAGTGTTTCCGTCGATTGCTCTCCTGGAACATTCACATCAGTAAACTTGCTGCTCCCGGTATGGGGAACAGATGAATAAAGAAGAACAGCTAGAACCAGTGCAAGAATTTTTATAAACCACCGATTATCCATCAATTTATCCATTTTTCTTCCCCCTCCAGTTCCAACGAGCTGAAGAAGCCTGTTTGACTTTGGTATTCACTAATAATTCGCTCGACAATAATTCTTTAAACTCCTCGGCATTTAAATCCCGGTGAAGTTCTCCGTTTTTTGTAAGTGAAATTCCTCCTGTTTCCTCCGACACGACCACGGTAATACTGTCTGTTACTTCACTAATCCCAAGTGCTGCCCGGTGTCTTGTACCGAGCTCTTTCGAGATAAAAGGGCTCTCAGATAACGGAAGATAACAAGCCGCAGCGGATACGGTATTTTTTTGAATAATAACCGCTCCATCATGGAGAGGTGTATTTGGGATAAAAATATTAATGAGTAATTCTGAGGAAATCTTTGAATCTAAGGGAATCCCCGTTTCAATATAATCACTCATCCCCGTTTCTCTTTCAATCGAAATCAATGCTCCAATCCGGCGCTTTGCCATATAATCTGTAGCTTTAATAATGGCTGTAACAGTTTTCTCCGGATCGTCGTCATCAGGATTGCCGCTTCTCGAGAAAAACCGTCCTCTTCCCAATTGTTCAAGCGCCCTTCTAAGTTCCGGCTGAAAAATAATAATAATCGCAAGAAATCCCCAGTTAATGGCCTGTTGCATCATCCAGCTTAATGTTCTTAAGCCTAAGTATTCACTGACTACCCTTACAAGCAGAATCACCAATATCCCCTTGAGTAATTGAACAGCCTTCGTTCCTCTTATAACGTTAATCAGTTTGTAAATGACATACCATACGAGGAGAATATCAACAATACTAGCTAAATACTTCCATACTGTGAAATCGGCAAACGGCATTGTTTTTCCTCCGTAATTTTGCATAAGAATCCAAGAAATCTAAACCCATGTTATTATAACATAAATCCAACTTGTACCTATTATATGTAGTATTATAAAAAAACAAATCACTCAAATCCGAGTGATTTGTATTCTATTTCGATTCATTTTGATCAAAAACGTTAATCACGTCATGTGCGGTCTTTTTCATATAATACCAGATCCAATCAAAAACTTTATTTACTACTTCAATTTTCCCCGTAACATGTCCAGCCGATGCCAAATATTTTTTCCCATTAATGACTGTCACGTCGCCTTGTACTTCCCCTTCAATCTTTAAATTACCGTTCCGAACCGTGACATCACCTTTTACCACCTTGCCTTTTGGAACAATGACGGTATTGTTTTGAACAATTAAATTTTTTTGCTTCGAAACGGAAAATTCGCGGTTCTGATTCCAGGTTGAAAATAAACTACCGACCATTAAAATAATAAAAAGCGAAGCGGCAGCCAAAAATGGATGTTTTTTCAACCAGCGTTCTATCCCTACTTTTTTCTTTTCTTTTGGAAGTTTCGCCATCACATTGGGAGTAAAATTAGGTGGAGCCTGCATATTCGAGGTGCTTTTTACAAAGGCTACTGTCTTTTTTAATTCATTAAACAGGATTTCACACTCTTTACATCCCTGGAGGTGTTCTCTAAGAATGAATTCATTTTCTGGTGTGATTTCTTCATCTAAAAAATCATGCATTAATTCAATGATTTGTTCTTGACATTTCAATCGTCTCACCTCTTATCACACATAACGTAATTGTTGCCTTAAAGCTTCCCGCCCGCGGTGAATTCTCGTTTTCACCGTACCTAAAGGCAAATCGAGGATTTCACTGATTTCGTTTAATGACAACTCTTCAATATATTTTAAGACAATGACAGATCGATATTTTTCAGGCAGTTTTAAAATTTCCTTTTGAACCGTTTCATGAAGCTCCAAACTTTCGACTTCGCTCTCCGGAGGTTTTGCTTTCGAAGGGACTTGTGAATACATCGTAAGTCCTTCTGTTCCTGCCACTTCTGCATCCAAGTAATAATCCGGCTTCTTTTTTCGAATCCGGTCAATACAAAGATTCGTTGCAATGCGAAAAAGCCATGTTGAAAATTTTAGGGCTTGGTTGAAGGTATGAATATTCATATAAGCTCGTAAAAAAGCTTCTTGGGCAAGGTCCTCTGCTTCATGCCGGTTTCCAATCATTCGGTAACAAAGCTGGTACACACTATTCTTATATATCTCGACGATATCGGCAAATGCGTCCTGATCTCCCTTTATTACCTGTTTAATTCTCTTTTTAATGACCGCTTCCATCTATTTACCTCCGCTCTAATGCGGCTATACGATACTACGAATCGATAGCGAAAAAGTTTCGTTTCTAGACGAAAAACTTCTCAATACCTTTAATATTAACAAAAATTGACTAAACGCGCGCGGAAACTGATTATTTGTGAAAAATAAAAGCGGAAGCGCCTTGTTCAGCCCCCACAAGTGCTGGAGCTGGACAATTATTGAAGTCTAAATTTATTTCCTTCTTTAAAAATAGGCTCTGTTAAACTTGGTTGTAGATTTCCGCTCCAGGTGCGAGCGGTTCGGGGAGCCTTCTCGCCGCTTCGCTCCAATCAACATCGTTCTTTAACACAGCCTAAAAATAAAAAAGCAGCCGAGGCTGCTTTTTATAATAATTTTTCTCCAAATAATGAACCCATTAGGGCTACAGCACATGTTGCTGTTTTATTTTTTTCATCTAATATTGGGTTTACTTCAACAAATTCTGCAGAAGTAATGATTTTGGATTCTTCAAGCATTTCCATAGCAAGATGGCTTTCACGATAGCTGATTCCGCCCATTACCGGTGTACCAACTCCTGGAGCATCAATCGGGTCTAGACCATCTAAATCTAATGATAAATGGACACCATCTGTTTTTTCTTTAAGATAGGTGATCGTTTCTTCCATTACCTTCGTCATCCCAATGCGATCGATTTCATGCATGGTGTAAACTTTAATGCCAATCTCTTTGATTAACTCTTTCTCTCCGTCATCAAGGGCTCTTGCACCAATAATGACTACATTTTCAGGCTTAATTTTTGGGCTGTATCCGCCAAGTTGTGTTAGAAGAGGATGTCCTAATCCTAGGCTTGCTGCTAATGGCATACCGTGAATATTCCCTGTAGGAGAAGTTTCAGCTGTATTTAAATCCCCATGGGCATCATACCAAATCACACCAAGATTTTTATAATGTTTTGCTACACCTGCCAAAGTACCGATGGCAATGCTGTGGTCTCCCCCAAGTACAAGCGGGAAAGACCCTGATTGGATCACTTCATCTACTTTCTCGGCAAGTAATGTATTTTTTTCAGCTACTAAATCTAAGTTGCGAAGATTTGATTCTTCATCTACAACTACCTCGGGTCTGCCAATTGGAATATCACCCATGTCATGTATTTCATCAAATAGAGGCTTTAAGCGTTCGTTAATCCCGGCATAGCGAATTGCACTTGGTCCCATATCGACGCCCCTTCTCATTTGTCCTAAATCCATCGGCATTCCAATAATTGATAGCTTTTTCATTCTTTAACCTCCTAGCCTTTATACCCCTATTTTAACCGCTTCCATTAAGATGACTCAACTCGACAAAATTATGTATATATATACGCTGTGGGCGGGGAAGCACTGTTCTAATAGGGTTTTGCAGGTTTCTTCTTTAATTCTTGAGATGTCGGCTAAGACTTGTGGAAAATTTTTTATACTTTTTCCATACTCATAGTGCCCCAATACCACTTAGTAAAAAATAATTTTTTCATCTAGCATATTTTTTATATACAAAAAAGCCCTAAATCATTACTGATTTAGGGCGAATGGTTTATGTAGTTTATGGTGGAGTCTAGGGGGATCGAACCCCTGACCTCCTGCGTGCAAAGCAGGCGCTCTCCCAGCTGAGCTAAGACCCCGATGTGTTATATTAATATGGAGCGGAAGACGGGATTCGAACCCGCGACCCCCACCTTGGCAAGGTGGTGTTCTACCACTGAACTACTTCCGCAATTCATAGGTAAAGACCCGTGGTCCATAAAAAAAATGATGAGCCATGAAGGACTCGAACCTTCGACCCTCTGATTAAAAGTCAGATGCTCTACCAACTGAGCTAATGGCTCTTGGCTGGGCTAGCTGGATTCGAACCAACGAATGACGGAGTCAAAGTCCGTTGCCTTACCGCTTGGCTATAGCCCAATATTATAAATGTAGTTTGTCCATTTCCAATAAAAAATATAAGTGGTGGAGGGGGACGGATTCGAACCGCCGAACCCTGAGGGAGCGGATTTACAGTCCGCCGCGTTTAGCCACTTCGCTACCCCTCCAACAAAATAAAAAAGTGCCGGCTAGAGGACTTGAACCCCCAACCTACTGATTACAAGTCAGTTGCTCTACCAATTGAGCTAAACCGGCACGGTATAAATGATATAAATTTATATGGTGGAGGATGACGGGATCGAACCGCCGACCCTCTGCTTGTAAGGCAGATGCTCTCCCAGCTGAGCTAATCCTCCATAATGATAGAAGTTATTTTCACTATCATGAAAAATTTTGGTGACCCCTACGGGATTCGAACCCGTGTTACCGCCGTGAAAGGGCGGTGTCTTAACCGCTTGACCAAGGGGCCAATTTTCTTTTTATAATAGGTAAGCTTCCAAGCGGGCTCGAACCGCTGACCTCTTCCTTACCATGGAAGTGCTCTACCTACTGAGCTATGGAAGCGTAACTAATTCTTTTGAAAATAAAAATGGCTCCGCAGGTAGGACTCGAACCTACGACCGATCGGTTAACAGCCGATAGCTCTACCACTGAGCTACTGCGGAATAATTTTAAAACAGCCTGGCAACGTCCTACTCTCACAGGGGCAAGGCCCCAACTACCATCGGCGCTGAGAAGCTTAACTTCCGTGTTCGGTATGGGAACGGGTGTGACCTTCTCGCGATTATTACCAGACTATTAAATTTGAGGTATCATTC
>NZ_MLYR01000100.1 GCF_001866655.1 Bacillus sp. MUM 116
TAGTTATACGGGTTGATGAACTTATACGAAAAACAACAATCAATGCGAAAATAGCCTTTGTAAAATAATATTTTTCAACTTTTTCGAGTCCTTTTCATTCACAAAACTCTGATAATTGTTTATAATAATTGATGTAAGCGTATCCTTTTTTACAAATATCTCACATATATGATAAAATACTTTTATAATAATTCATTTATTATAAAAGGGAAGGCTTTGCTTTTTTCCGAGCAAGCGCTCACTCTGCTTTAATCTATTGGAAATTAAGAGTTGAGTACATAATTTACTGGAAAAAAGCAACATTTGTTACTTTTTTCATCCAGGATAGCATTTGCTAACTTTATTTTGTGAAAGACATAATAAACAAATGGGTAATGGGGAATTTTAGAAAGCAAAGGAGAGATTTAAGATGACTGTTACACGTGGACTTGAGGGGATTGTAGCAACAACATCCTCAATCAGCTCAATTATCGATGACACACTAACATATGCTGGTTATGACATCGATGATTTAGCGCAAAATGCCAGTTTTGAAGAAGTCATTTATTTGTTATGGCATCGTAAATTGCCAACAAAAGAACAATTGGAAGAACTTAAAAAGGAACTTTCTGAGAATGCAGCCCTTCCACAGGAAGTAATTGACCATTTCAAAATGTATCCGATTCAAAAAGTTCATCCAATGGCGGCTCTTCGTTCAGCTGTTTCGCTTTTGGGATTATATGATGACGAAGCGGATGTAATGAATGAAGAAGCGAATTATCGTAAAGCGATTCGCCTCCAGGCTAAAATGCCGTCAATCGTTGCAACATTTGCAAGGATAAGAAAAGGTTTAGAGCCTGTTGCGCCTAGAAAAGATTTAAGTTTTGCAGCGAATTTCCTTTACATGTTAAATGGAAAAGAGCCTAAACCAATTGCGATTGAAGCGATTGATAAAGCTTTAGTATTACATGCAGACCATGAATTAAATGCCTCTACATTTACTGCGCGTGTATGTGTTGCTACATTATCAGATGTATACTCCGGTGTAACGGCTGCAATCGGTGCGTTAAAAGGTCCTCTTCATGGCGGCGCCAACGAAGCTGTTATGAAAATGCTAACAGACATTGGTACCATTGAAAATGTTGAACCATATATTCGTGGGAAACTGGAGAAAAAAGAAAAAATCATGGGCTTTGGCCACAGAGTATACCGCCAGGGTGATCCTCGTGCAAAACATTTAAGGGAAATGTCTAAAAAATTAACTGAACTTACAGGTGAACCATTCTGGTATGACATGTCTGTTAAAATCGAAGGCATTGTAACAGGCGAAAAGAAGTTACCACCAAATGTTGACTTCTATTCTGCATCTGTCTACCATAGCCTGGGAATTGATCATGATTTATTTACACCAATTTTTGCTGTCAGCCGCGTTTCCGGATGGCTTGCCCATATTCTTGAGCAATATGAGAACAACCGCTTAATCCGTCCTCGTGCTGAATATACTGGCCCAGGAATGCAAAAATACATTCCAATTGACCAAAGAGGATAATTTTATTTTACTTTTTGCTCAAAAATTGATGTAATAGGATTGTATGAAAAGGTTAGGGATTACTCTCTAACCTTTGATTCGGTCCTGAAATATAGGTGAAAAATTTTTACCGGATGATTTTACATACTAGGAGGAGAACATACATGCAAGGCGAAAAAATCACAGTTCAAGATGGAGTATTAAATGTTCCAAACAATCCAATTGTTCCATTTATTGAAGGAGACGGTACTGGTCCTGATATTTGGGCAGCTTCTTATCGAGTACTAGATGCAGCAGTAGAAAAAGCCTATAAAGGCGAAAAAAAGATTGTGTGGAAAGAAGTTTTAGCAGGAGAAAAAGCATTCAACCAAACAGGAGAATGGCTGCCTTCAGAAACTCTTGATGTTATCAACGAATACTTAATTGCCATTAAAGGCCCATTAACAACACCTGTTGGCGGCGGAATTCGTTCATTAAACGTTGCACTTCGCCAGGAATTAGATTTATTTGTATGCTTACGTCCAGTAAGATGGTTTGAAGGTGTTCCTTCTCCAGTAAAACGTCCTCAAGATACTGACATGGTTATTTTCCGTGAAAACACAGAAGATATTTATGCAGGTATTGAGTACGCAAAAGGTTCTGAAGAAGTTAAGAAAGTAATTGAATTCCTTCAAAATGAAATGGGTGTTAAGAAAATCAGATTCCCTGAAACTTCAGGTATCGGAATTAAGCCAATTTCTGAAGAAGGAACAAAACGTCTTGTTCGTGCAGCCCTTAATTATACTATTAAAGAAGGCCGTAAATCTCTAACAATTGTGCACAAAGGTAATATCATGAAATTTACTGAAGGCGCATTTAAAAACTGGGGTTATGAAGTGGCTGAAAAAGAATTCGGCGATAAAGTCTTTACTTGGGTACAATATGACCGCATTAAAGAAGAACAAGGTACAGATGCAGCTAATAAAGCACAAGCTGATGCTGAAGCTGCAGGTAAAATTATTGTTAAAGATGCGATTGCTGATATCTTCTTACAACAAATTCTAACTCGTCCTAAAGAATTTGATGTTGTTGCAACAATGAACCTTAACGGAGATTACATCTCTGATGCGCTTGCAGCACAAGTTGGCGGTATTGGAATTGCTCCTGGAGCAAACATTAACTATGTAACTGGCCATGCTATTTTTGAAGCAACACATGGTACTGCACCAAAATATGCAGGTCTTGATAAAGTGAATCCTTCTTCCGTTATCCTTTCTGGTGTTCTTATGCTAGAACATTTAGGTTGGAATGAAGCAGCGAAAATGATTACAAAATCAATGGAAAAATCCATTGCTTCTAAAGTTGTAACTTATGATTTCGCCCGCTTAATGGACGGAGCAACAGAAGTGAAAACATCTGAATTTGCTGATGAATTAATCAAAAATATGGAATAAGAAAAGCAAAGGTGCCTTTTTACGGGTCTTATGCTTAGCGGTATTTAAGTTATTCACAAGGGCTGTTTTTAAAGCAGCCCCTGTTGTTTATTATATTATTAATAATTTACGATAAAAGGGGAGAGTCGAAATGTCATTAAAACGCAAAAAGGTTTCTGTAATTGGCAGTGGTTTTACTGGTGCAACAACAGCATTTTTATTAGCACAAAAAGAACTGGGAGATGTAGTTCTGGTTGATATTCCACAAATGGAAAACCCTACAAAAGGGAAAGCGTTAGACATGCTTGAAGCAAGCCCTGTTCAAGGATTCGATTCAAATATTATCGGTACTTCCAACTACGAAGATACTCGTGATTCCGATATCGTTGTTATTACTGCTGGTATTGCCCGTAAACCAGGCATGAGCCGTGATGACTTAGTACAGACAAACCAAAAAGTTATGAAAAGTGTTACACAAGAGATTGTTAAGTATTCTCCAAACTGTACAATCGTTGTGTTAACTAACCCTGTTGATGCAATGACATACACAGTATTCAAAGAATCAGGTTTTCCTAAAAACCGCGTAATTGGTCAATCAGGTGTTCTTGATACTGCTCGTTTCCGTACATTTGTTGCTCAAGAATTAAACCTTTCAGTTAAAGATATTACAGGCTTTGTTTTGGGAGGACATGGGGATGACATGGTTCCATTAGTTCGTTATTCCTATGCAGGCGGTATCCCTCTTGAAACATTAATTCCAAAGGAACGTTTGGAAGCAATCGTTGAACGCACAAGAAAAGGCGGCGGAGAAATCGTTAACCTTCTTGGAAACGGCAGCGCATACTACGCACCTGCAGCATCTTTAGTAGAAATGTGTGAAGCAATTCTTAAAGACCAACGCCGCGTCATTCCATCAATTGCTTATCTTGAAGGTGAATTTGGCTATGACGGTATTTACCTTGGCGTACCAACCATTCTTGGTGCAAATGGTATTGAAAAAGTTATCGAGCTTGAATTAACTGCTGAAGAAAAAGCAGCATTAGACAAATCTGCTGAATCTGTTCGCAATGTAATGGCGGTTTTAGTATAATAAAAGAAAGAATTCGGGGTAATAGCCCCGAATTTTTTTAAAATTATTTTTGAAACCGTTTACATATAGGGGGAGATGGAATGCTTTTAGGAAAAAAGAGAAAACTGGGCAGAAAAATTAAAGAAATGACGGTTGGAGAAAAATTATCAATCACAGAAAAAATTGAAGATAGAGACCTTCTACTTTTTTTAGGATTAACGGATGATGCCAATCCCCTCTATATTCAGCACGACTATGCCTCACAAACTCCGTTTAAAAGACCAATTGTCCCGGCTATTATGTTGGCAGGAATTCTTACTTCCGCAATTTCGAAATATTTACCAGGCCCGGGTAGCCATATTTTAAGTCAGGAAATTGAGTTTCCTAATCCTGTTTATCATTATGGTACCGTTCATTTTTTATTTGAGGTAATCGAAGTGGACTATTCAAATCATTTTGTTATGATTCAAGTTTTGGGGCACGACGAAAAAGATGACTTGGTCGTTCAAGGGAAAGTAAAAGTATGTCCGCCATACCCGCTCGAAGGTTTGGATGGAAAAGCTTTAGAAAACTTTTAATAGGAAAGAAAAGGAATGTATTCGATACATTCCTTTTTCTTTTATTTGGAATAATAGGTTATAGCAAGGTATTTCATTAAAAATTATATTATAATGAAAAAGGGGAACTTGGATTAGAAAATTAAATAGGGGCTAATTCATAAAAAAGCGGAGGAACCTATGAAAAATAAAGTACTTGTTGTGGATGATGAACAATCAATCGTAACCTTGCTCCAATATAATTTTGAGCAGGCTGGATTTGATTGTCTAACAGCAATGGATGGTGAAGAGGGAAAAAGATTAGCGGAAACAGAGTCTCCTGACATCATCGTTTTAGATCTTATGCTGCCCAAATTGGATGGAATAGATGTTTGTAAGCAGCTTCGCCAAAACAAAGTCATGACCCCTATTCTAATGTTAACGGCAAAAGATGATGAATTTGATAAAATCTTAGGCCTTGAATTGGGTGCAGATGACTATATGATTAAGCCCTTTAGTCCGAGAGAAGTGATTGCGAGAGTAAAAGCAATTCTCAGAAGGACTCAAATGCAATCCGAACAAATTGAAAATACGAAAGATATTGAGCAAATTGTTATTGGGGATTTAATAATTTATGCTGAAAAACATGAAGCATATTTTCGGGGGGAGCTATTAGAGCTTACATTAAAAGAATTTGAACTTCTGCTGCATTTGGCGCAAAATAATGGACGAGTTCTTACTCGGGATCAATTACTAAGTGCCGTTTGGAATTATGATTTTGCAGGTGATACAAGGATTGTCGATGTCCATATATCACATTTAAGAGAAAAAATTGAAGATGATACGAAGAAGCCAATGTATATCAAAACAATTCGTGGGCTTGGCTATAAAATGGAAGGGCCAAAAGGAGAATGACTAAATTCCGTACAAGACTTCTAATCTCACTTTTTGCCATCATCGTTATGGTCTTGGCCGGATTAGTAATATTGGTTGGTCAGGTATTAAAAGGGTATTATTCTCATTCATTTTATGAGCTAAATCAGGAATATGGACAAATAGGGTGGATTTTATTAATTACCTTGGGAGTCTTCTTAATAGTCATTCTTTTTCTTGGATCTATCATTACGGTAAAATACACGAAACCAATTGAAACTGCTACACAAGTAGCGATGGAACTTGCAAAAGGGAATTACCGGGCAAGAACCACCGTTGACGGGTTAAATGATGCTGGAATGCTGAACAAATCGATCAATATCCTGGCAAAAAACATCGAAGAAATGGTTAAAGCCCAGGAAATTCAGCAGGATCGTTTGACGGCTTTAATTGAAAACATTGGCGCGGGATTAATGTTAATTGACAGCCGCGGCTATGTTAATTTGATTAATCGTGGCTATAGTGAATTATTTCATGTTAATCCCGCCGATTATTTATTTAAACAATATTATGAAGTGGTAGGTTATGAAGAAATCTGTAATTTAGTTACTGAGGTTTTCAAGACAGAGCAAAAGGTTAGAAAACAAATGCTGCTGCCATTATTTATTGAAAGAAAGTATTTTGATGTCTATGGGGTGCCAATCATTGGAAAAAACAATGCTTGGAAAGGCATCTTACTTGCTTTTCACGATATAACGGAAATGAAGAAACTGGAGCAAATGCGCAAAGACTTTGTTGCCAACGTATCGCATGAACTAAAAACACCGGTTACATCAATCAAAGGGTTTACCGAAACGCTTTTAGATGGTGCGATGAATAATCCTGAAACATTAAAGGCTTTCCTTTCGATTATTTTAAAAGAAAGTGACAGGCTTCAAACCTTGATACAAGATTTACTGGACTTGTCTAAAATCGAGCAGCAAGAATTCAAATTAACTTTGCAGGAAGTGGATTTGATTTTATTATTGAATGAAGTGATTACAATGCTGAAAGGGAAAGCTCAAGAAAAGAAAATTAAGATTGATATTTATCAAAATCAGGAACAGGTAATTATTGAGGGGGATGCGAATCGATTAAAGCAAGTATTTATCAATTTGATTGCGAACGCGATTACTTACACACCTCCTGATGGAGAGGTTAAGGTTATTTTACTTGAACATGGAAACAGTGTTCGAATCCATGTGAAGGACTCGGGGGTAGGGATTGAAAAAGAGGAAATTCCTCGGATATTTGAGCGCTTTTACCGGGTAGACCGGGCTCGAAGCAGGAATTCCGGCGGCACTGGTCTTGGTTTGGCTATCGTGAAGCATCTGGTAGAGGCACACCATGGAACAATTAGTGTTAGAAGTAATGTAGGTGAAGGCAGTGAATTTATTATTGAATTGAATAAACAGTTGAAATAACCTTGGATGGACAGGCATGGATAAATTTACATAAACTTAATATTTTCTACATATTTAGTTAACATTGTAGTTTTAAGATAGTAACTGCAAGCCCCCAAGTCCAAGGAACCTATAAAAGGTGAAAGCTCCCCCGCTTTCACCTTTTTATTTTTTTCACGATATCTTGGAAATTTTCTTTTCATTTTCCACTCATGTTAGAATAGTAAAAGGAACAGAGCGTCATTTGGTTAATGAAAAATACATAATCTATTTAGAGTAACAGAGGAGGCTTCGTGATGGATCAGAAAAAGCTTGTTTTAATAGATGGGAACAGCATTGCTTACAGGGCATTTTTTGCGCTTCCGCTCTTGAATAATGATAAAGGGATTCATACTAATGCAGTATATGGCTTCACCATGATGCTGATGAAAATAATTGAAGATGAAAAACCGACCCATTTACTAGTTGCCTTTGATGCCGGAAAAACTACCTTCCGTCACAAAACATTTGGAGAATATAAGGGAGGGAGACAAAAAACACCTCCTGAATTATCAGAGCAATTTCCGTTTATCCGCGAACTGCTGGATGCCTACGGGATTTCACGGTATGAACTCGATAATTATGAGGCAGATGATATTATCGGAACACTATCACGAAATGCCGAAGCTGATGGCTATAATGTGAAAGTGATTTCCGGAGATAAAGATTTAACGCAGCTTTCCTCTGAAAAAACAACTGTCGGAATTACCCGCAAAGGAATCACGGATATTGAAGAATATACCCCAGAGCACATCAAGGAAAAATACGGTCTTACCCCTCTACAAATCATCGATATGAAGGGATTAATGGGAGATACATCTGACAATATCCCAGGTGTACCGGGAGTTGGTGAAAAAACAGCTATTAAATTACTGAAGGAATTTTCTACATTAGAAAATCTGTTGGAATCGGTCGACCAAGTAAGTGGGAAAAAACTGCAGGAAAAGCTTGAGGAATTTAAAAATCAAGCAATAATGAGTAAAGAATTAGCAACCATTGAAAGAGAGGCGCCTGTAGAAATCCAATTGGATGAAATCTCCTACGAAGGGTATACGAGAGAAAAGGTAGCAGCATTATTTAAAGAATTAGGTTTTAATTCATTGCTGGATAAACTGGGCGATTCAGACTTAGTTGAGGTTCAAGAAGAGTTAGATGAAATTGAGTTTCACATCCCTGAAGAAATCACTTCGGATCTATTTTCCGATGATAATTATTTCTATGTGGAAATGCTAGATGATAATTACCATTATGCTGATATCGTCGGTTTTTCACTAGTGAATGAAAACGGAAATTTTTATATTCCAACCGAGAAGGCATTAAACTCGGAGTATTTTAAAAAATGGGCAGAGGATGAAAGTAGAAAGAAAACCGTTTATGATGCTAAACGTTCAGAGGTTTCTTTACGAAGATATGGGATTCATTTAAAGGGTGTCGACTTTGATACATTGATCGCCTCTTATATCATTAACCCGACTGAAAGCATTGAGGATCTTGCATCAATTGCAAAAAGGAATGATGTACATAATATTCAATCCGACGAGGCATTTTATGGAAAAGGTTCGAAACGTAAAATTCCTGAAATGCAGATGCTTGCAGACCATCTAGTAAGAAAAAGCCTGACAATGTCTGTTTTAAAGGGAAAACTGGAACATGATTTAAAAGAGAATGAACAATATGAATTATTCACTGATCTTGAAATGCCGTTATCGCTTATTTTGGCAGATATGGAGGCATGCGGGATTAAGGTGGACAGCGAGCGGCTGCGGTTGATGGGGCAGGAACTTAACGACCGATTAATTGATATTGAGAAGGTTATTCATGAATTGGCAGGGGAAAAGTTTAACATTAATTCTCCGAAACAATTGGGGATTATTTTATTTGAGAAACTTGGACTGCCTTCTCTCAAGAAAACGAAAACAGGATATTCAACTTCAGCAGATGTGCTGGAAAAACTGGCTTCCGACCATGAAATCATCGAATACATTCTTCTTTACAGACAGTTAGGGAAGCTGCAGTCAACCTATGTTGAAGGTTTACTTAAGGTAATAAATATCAAAAACGGTAAGGTTCATACAAGATTTCAACAAACGTTAACAGCGACGGGAAGATTAAGTTCCATTGATCCCAACCTGCAAAACATTCCAATTCGCCTTGAAGAAGGACGGAAAATCCGCCAAGCTTTTGTTCCATCTGAAAAAGACTGGGTGATCTTTGCTGCGGATTATTCGCAAATTGAACTCCGTGTTCTTGCGGATATCGCTGGTGATACCAAGCTAATTCAAGCCTTTAAAGAAGACTTGGATATTCATACGAAAACAGCGATGGAAGTATTTCATGTCAGTGCTGATGAGGTCACATCCAATATGAGACGTCAGGCAAAGGCTGTTAATTTTGGGATTGTCTATGGAATCAGTGATTATGGATTATCTCAAGGGTTAGGAATTACCCGCAAAGAAGCCGGGAAATTTATTGAACGTTATCTTGACAGCTACCCGGGTGTCAAAGATTATATGGATGATATTATAAAGCTGGCCAAACAAAAAGGATATGTTACAACATTATTGCATCGAAGAAGATATATACCAGAAATAACCAGTCGCAACTTTAATATTCGTAGCTTTGCGGAAAGAACAGCAATGAACACCCCGATTCAGGGAAGTGCAGCGGATATTATCAAAAAAGCGATGATTGATATGGACGTGGCTCTTAAAGAACATAAGCTAAAAGCAAAGCTATTGCTTCAAGTGCATGATGAATTAATCTTTGAGGCCCCGCAGGATGAAATTGAAATTCTCAAAAACCTGGTTCCAGAAGTCATGGAACATGCACTCGAATTAAAAGTGCCGTTAAAAGTAGACTATGCCTATGGACCGACCTGGTTTGATGCCAAGTAAAAAGAGGTGGATTAAATGCCCGAACTTCCAGAAGTCGAAACGGTGCGAAAAACATTAAAAAATTTAGTAATTCATAAAGAAATTAAAGATGTTTCAGTCTATTGGCCAAAAATCATTAAAAATCCTGGAGAAAACGAGCAATTCGCCGATGCCCTAAAAGGGGAAAGTATTTTAGATGTGGGGCGAAGAGGGAAATTTTTAATCCTTTACACGGAGCATTATGCACTAGTATCCCATCTAAGGATGGAAGGAAAATATGGACTTTATCCAAAAGAAGTGCCCTTTGACAAACATACCCATGTGATTTTTCACTTTGCAGATGAAACTGAGCTAAGGTATCGTGATGTTCGTAAATTTGGAACGATGCATTTATATAAAAAAGGGGAAGAATTCCTGCGGTCACCGTTATTGGAACTCGGTCCAGAGCCTTTTGATGAAACCTTTACCAAAGATTATTTAAGCAGGATGTTAAAAAAGACAACAAGAAAAGTAAAATCGGCCTTATTGGATCAAAAGATTTTAGTGGGGCTTGGCAACATCTATGTAGATGAAGCACTTTTTCGGGCCGGGATTCATCCGGAACGAATTGCGAATTCCTTAACAGAGGAAGAGGTCATGATTCTCCATCAAGAAATTATTGATACATTAAGCGAAGCGGTGAAAAAGGGAGGGAGTACCATCCGGTCATATGTCAATTCGCAAGGTGAAATCGGCATGTTTCAGCTTGAATTATACGCCTATGGCCGCAAAGGGGAAGCGTGCAAACGGTGCGGAACACCGATTGAAAAAATAACAGTCGGCGGGCGGGGAACCCATTTTTGTCCAAACTGTCAAAAGATTTAATTACGATGTAAAAGCCCGATTAAAGGCACACATAGGATAGGCTCCTTCCATATACTATCGTAGTGATTGACAGGAAGGAGCCCTAAATCAATGGTTCAATTGTTCTCACTTCTAATACTAGCTCTTGCACTCAGTCTCGACAGCTTTAGTGTTGGATTTACCTATGGACTAAGAAAAATGATTATGCCGGTAAAATCTGTATTAATCATTGCCAGCTGTGCGGGATTATCTTTATTGCTCGCTGTGTCAATCGGACATGGTCTTGCAAAAATTTTATCACCAAGCATAACTGCGGGGCTTGGGGGATTCATTCTTATTGCTTTGGGTGCAGGAGTAATATATCAATATTTTCGGCCGGAAAAAGAGAAAGAAGTTCAAAAACAGGAAAAAACTATTGTAAATTTTGAAATTCGCTCTCTTGGTTTAGCGATTAATATCTTGAAAAAACCGTTGTCTGCCGATTTTGACCAATCCGGTACCATTACTGGAATCGAAGCATTAGCACTGGGATTGGCTTTGTCTCTAGATTCTTTTGGTGCAGGAATAGGAGCGGCCATGCTGGGGTTTTCCCCCTATTATTTAGCGATTGCCGTAGGCATCATGAGCCCCACATTTGTCCTTCTTGGAATTAAAATCGGATCATTGTTTCACAAATACGATTGGATTCAAAAGCTTACCTTTTTACCGGGGGTTATGTTAATCATAATTGGAATTTGTAAATTATAATATGAAAAGCGGAAGCGCCTTGATCAGCCCCGACAAGCGCTGGAGCTAGACAATTCTCGAAGTCAAAAATAAGTTCTTATAGTTTGGAAAGGAACAGCGGATGTCACTAGTAATTGGATTAACAGGCGGGATTGCCAGTGGAAAAAGTACAGTATCTAACATGTTTAAGAAAATGCATATAACCGTTATTGATGCCGATGTTGAAGCACGTCTTGCAGTTGAAAGAGGCGAACCAGCCTATTTAAAAATCGTTGAATCCTTTGGCAGGGAAATTTTACTGTCAAATGAAGAAATTGATCGACCAAAATTAGGTTCCATTATTTTTCATAATGAAGAAAAGAGACAGCTCTTAAACGAAATTGTCCATCCCGAAGTACGAAAGCGGATGAGACAGCAGATGGAAGCCGCGGTTTCAAAAAAGGAAGAAATCGTCGTTCTCGACATTCCCTTATTATTCGAAAGCAAGCTGACCTATATGGTGGAAAAAACAATTCTTGTATATGTAGATCAAGAAGTTCAGCTACAGAGGTTAATGGAAAGAAATCATCTTTCAAAAGATGAGGCATTGGCACGAATTCATTCACAAATGCCGCTGGCTGAAAAAGTAAAACTTGCTGACGCAATACTCAATAATAATGGCACATTATTAGAAACAAAACATCAACTCATTAATGTTTTAGCACAATGGGGGGTAACTGTATAACCTATTTGAGAAGGGATCAGCCTTCTCTTTTTTTATTGAAATTGCTAGTTTTGGCGTTAAATCAAGGTTTTCTTGCCTAATGAGTTATCTGAAAAATAAAACATTAAGAAAATCCGCAGATTATCCATCACATTTAGGAATTAATATGTTATACTAATTATAAGAAATCAAGTTAACAGTATAACACTTATGCGGAAGGGGCCGTAAAATGAACGCAAGAATTGCGATTAATGGGTTTGGGAGAATTGGAAGGATGGTTTTTAGAAACGCTATCCTTGAAAATAAGCTTGAAATTGTAGCTATAAATGCGAGCTACCCGGCTGAGACATTAGCTCATCTAATTAAATATGATACAAATCACGGACCTTTTCAAGGGGAAGTTATTGCCTTAGATGATGAGTTAATCATAAATGGAAAAAGAGTAAAGTTATTAAACAGCAGAAATCCTGAAGAACTTCCTTGGAAAGAGCTTAATATAGATATCGTAATTGAAGCAACGGGTAAGTTCAATTCTCGTGAAAAAGCAGCATTGCATTTGGATGCTGGAGCGAAAAAGGTTATTTTAACCGCTCCGGGTAAAAATGAAGATGTTACGATTGTTGTTGGTGTAAATGATGAAATGCTAAATATTGAGGAACATGACATTATTTCTAACGCATCATGTACAACAAACTGTCTTGCACCTGTTGCAAAAGTATTGGATGAAAAGTTTGGAATTGAATCTGGTTTAATGACAACCATTCATGCCTATACAAATGACCAAAAGAATATTGATAACCCGCATAAGGACTTGCGCAGAGCAAGAGCATGTGGACAATCTATCATTCCAACAACAACTGGTGCTGCAAAAGCATTATCATTAGTTTTACCACAGCTTAAGGGTAAATTACATGGCATGGCACTTCGTGTACCAACACCAAATGTTTCCTTAGTTGATTTAGTTGTCGATTTGAAACAAGATGTTACAGTCGATGAAATTAATCATGCATTTATTGAAGCAGCAGACGGCCCATTAAAAGGCATTTTAGACTTTACAATGGAACCGCTTGTATCGGTTGATTTCAATACAAATTCACATTCAGCCATCATTGATGGACTTTCCACCATGGTGATGGGTTCAAGAAAAGTTAAAGTACTTGCCTGGTATGATAATGAGTGGGGCTATTCATCACGCGTAGTCGACCTAACTTTATTCGTGGCGCAAGAACTGGCTAACGTGAAACAAGTAAAAGTTGGCTAAGATTTGTATAATCCAAAAAATTGCTGTCAATTTGACGGCAATTTTTTTACATACGCTGTGTTTGTTCTTGAGCGCAAATCAAGGCAAATTATAATAGAATCTTTAAAAAAATTATTTTGATAGGTTGCAAAAAAAATATAAACAAAGTATACTAGTCATCGTGAACTTCTTGAAATTAGGTAACGATCAATTACTTAAAGGGTTAGGACCTCTCTGGACTAACTTTCCCCCGTGGTAATTATTTGCTACCGTCAATAACAGGATTTCAAGAATGAAGCAAAAATCCTTAGAGGGGGAAATTGAATATGGAAACAATGGGTAGACACGTCATCTCGGAATTATGGGGATGCGACTTTGAAAAATTGAATGATATGGACTTTATTGAAAAAACTTTTGTTGAGGCAGCTCTTAAATCAGGTGCGGAAATTCGTGAAGTGGCTTTCCATAAATTTGCTCCTCAAGGCGTGAGCGGTGTCGTGATTATTTCTGAATCACATTTAACCATTCACAGCTTCCCTGAACACGGATATGCAAGCATTGATGTGTATACTTGCGGCGATTTGAATCCAAATATTGCTGCCGATTATATTGCAGAAGCTCTAAATGCGGAAACACGTGAGAATATTGAAATTCCACGTGGAATGGGTCCTGTTCATGTGAAACAGGCAAAAGTTCTATAATAATCATAAATGTGAAAACGGCTGAAAAGAGGCGTATCCAATGATACACCTCTTTTTCTTTTCTTCCCATTTTATTGTACACTAGGAAGAAAGTGATTCTTTCATGGAGGAACAATATGGCACTTTTCGGAAAGATATTCTTAAGGTTTAGTAAACAAATTGAAACTTCGGATAAGCACTCAGATGAACTGTTAAAAACACACTACTATAAAGCCAGCTTTAATCAATTATTCCAGTCCGTTGAAGAATTATTTAGACAGGATGCAGATTGCCGAATCGTCACCGTATCAAAAGAACGGGGCGAAATTGCTGTTGAGGTAAATAAGCCTTTTTCTTGTTTTTTAATTGCCACGGTTGTTTCAACCAGATCAATGGAAACGGCTGTAGATTTTAATCTTTCAACTGAACATTTTTCAATTGGCGGGACCTACCCGGTCTTAAGAAAGAGAATTGCTTCTTATTACGATAAGCTTAAACAACAGCATACATACACTGGGACAGGGAAAAACGGGTAATAGTTCTACTTGTCTTAAAGGCTTGTTTTTTATAAGATAAAGATAGAATACATGTGAGAAAGATGACAATTGTTCGGGTTTTGTCGGATAGATTTGGAGCTGATTAACAATGAAATGCCCATCTTGTCAAAATTACGGTACACGTGTGCTTGATTCCCGTCCAGTTGATGAGGGGCGGGCAACAAGGCGAAGACGAGAATGTGAAGAATGCGGCTATCGTTTTACAACCTTTGAGAAGATTGAGGAGATTCCTTTAATCGTTGTAAAAAAGGAAGGTACGAGGGAAGAATTTAGTCGGGATAAAATTTTAAGGGGCTTAATAAAAGCTTGTGAGAAGCGCCCTGTTGCGTTGAAAGAGTTGGAGGATATTACGCAAGGGGTTGAGAAAGAACTGCGAAGTCAAGGTGTCTCCGAGATTAAAAGTGAGATGATTGGCGAAATGGTGATGGACAGGCTTGTAAATGTAGATGAAGTCGCTTATGTCCGGTTTGCTTCCGTATACCGTCAATTTAAAGACATTAATGTGTTTATTAATGAATTAACAGAACTGATAAAAAAAGAGAAATTATAGGGAGCTAAAGTGACTTTGGCTCTCAATTTTATTAGAAAAGCGGAAGCGCCCGTTTTTGGCGCTGGAGCTAGACAGTAATCAAATTAAGAAAAAAGGAAAGGGTCTGAAAAAATATGGCGCAGCATTGGCAGGAGCTTATTCCAATCGATCGTTATATTGTTGCGGCCAATGGGTTATTACATGAATATGACCGAAAAGTGCTGACGTTTCTATATCAGCCGTTAATTGGGTCAACCTGCTTTAGTTTATATATGACGCTTTGGGCAGAGCTTGAAGAAAACAGATTATGGTCTGAACCCTCATCGCATCATCTATTAATGAATTTATTAGGGCTTAATCTGAAGGACATTTATGAGGCCAGGTTAAAGCTGGAGGGAATTGGTCTATTAAAGACCTATGTAAAAATGGATGAGGAAGAGCGGTCGTTTATTTACGAGCTTCACCCTCCGCTATCGCCTGAGCAATTCTTTTTAGATGGTATGCTAAATATTTTTTTATACCGGAAAATCGGGAAAAATCATTTTGCCCGGCTAAAACGTTTTTTTACTGATCAGCAAAAGCCGTTGGAAGAGAGTTTTGTTGAAGTGACAAAGGAATTTCAGGACGTCTTTGCCTCGGCTACTCCTGGCAGTCTTCAGTATATGCAGAACATCCAAAGTGAACTCAATCCGGAGGATGATCAGCAGTTTATCGGGCGGAATGAACAAAAACCAATTGTAATTGATGTGAATACATTTAATTTTGACTTATTACAAGCAGGACTAAATGATTCACTAGTACCGAAAAAGGCCCTTACACCTAAAGTAAAAGAGGTTATAAGTAATCTTGCATTTCTTTATAATATTGATCCCATTCAAATGAAAAACATTGTTTTGGGTGCTATTAATGAAGCAAACGAAATAGACAGCGAGGAACTAAGAAAGGCTGCCCGTGATTGGTACCAATATGTCCACTATGATCAGTTGCCTTCCTTGATTGAACGAACCCAACCGCCTTTGTACCGCGTTCAGCTGGAGGAGCCGAAAACACAGGAGGAGCAATTAATTCGTTCATTGGAAACCACTTCACCTGTGAAGGTATTTAAAGATTCCTCCGGTGGAGTCGAACCTTCCACATCTGATTTGGATATTATTGAAGAGGTTATGTTTAAACAAAAGCTTCTCCCTGGTGTCATGAATGTGCTCATTCAATTTGTTTTATTAAAAACAGATATGAAATTTACCAAGGGTTATGTAGAAAAAATTGCGAGTCATTGGGCAAGGAAACAAGTGAAAACCGTTAAAGAAGCGATGGATCTGGCCAAGAAGGAAAATAGCACGTATCTTGGGTGGAGGGAGCCGTCGAAAACTGGAAAAACCTCAAAGCAAAAGCCAATTCGGACAGAAGTACTTCCAGATTGGTTTGAAGAAAAATCCGAATCAACGGCAAAGGATTCTTCCTCGACTGACATTAACAAGGAATTAGAAGCGAAAAAACGTGCAATAGAAGAAAAATTAAAGGCATTTCGCAAATAAAGGGTGACGAATATTGGAAAGGATAAACCATACCTTGAAGCGGTTAGCCTCAAATGAAAACTTTCAAAAACGCTATGAAAAGATGCGCCGGGATCTTCTTCAGCATCCCGATATTAATGCTTTTCTTACAGAGCATCAAGATCAATTAAATGATGCCATGATTGAAAAAAGCTTAAGCAAACTTTTTGAATATACAAACCAAAGTAAAGAATGCAGCCGCTGCCAAAGTCTCGACAGTTGTATCAATATGATGAAGGGGTACCATCCTTCACTAGTCTTAACGCGGAACTCGATAGACGTCGTATATGACAGGTGCCCACGGAAGGTTATTGCCGATGAAAAAAGGAAAAACGAAAAACTCATTAAAAGTCTGTATGTTCCAAGGGATATTTTAGAAGCAACTTTTGAGGATTATGAAGGAGATTCAGGCAGACTTGATGCAATTGATAAAGCTGCAGACTTTTTAATGAATTACGAACAGAATAAGAAGCAAAAAGGACTATATCTATATGGCAAGTTTGGGGTGGGAAAATCGTATTTGTTAGGTGCAATTGCGAATGAACTTGCGAAAAAGAAAATTTCCTCTATGGTTGTCTATGTTCCAGAGCTGTTAAGAGAAATGAAAAGCTCCATTGCAAATTCAACCTTAAATGAAAAAATTGAAGCGCTAAAAAAAGAACCGATTCTCATGCTGGATGATATTGGGGCCGAGGCTGTTTCGAGCTGGACAAGGGATGAGGTTTTAGGACCGATTCTTCAGTTCCGGATGCTCGAAAATTTGCCGACATTTTTTACGTCCAATTTCGACTACCAAGGGTTGGAGCATCATTTAACCTATAGTCAGCGTGGAGAAGAAGAAAAAATGAAAGCCCGCCGGATTATGGAGAGAATCCGCAGTTTGAGTGTACCCGTTTTGGTGGACGGCCCAAACCGCCGAAATTAAATAACGATAATGGAAAAAGGATTGCTAATATAATATTGGCAGTCCTTTTTCTTTGCCACATTATTCTAAATTGGCCAAGTTCCCCATATATATTAAAAACGGAGTTTGGGACATAGGGGGGATTTGGTTGGCGGAAATCATCTTCCAAGGCAGGTTGGATGCAAAGCGATTTTATAACCACTTGCTGACGTATTTAAAAGATTATTTGACTGAACATGATATTCTTCTAAATGAAGATCGATATATAGTGAAAATTCTTGAGGGCGGCTTATCCGCTTTAACATTTGAAAAAGTAAAGGAAGCCTTTTTCGGCTTTATTGTGAAAATAAAGACAGAAGATTGGTATCGTGAAATCCTTAAAGAACGTTTTTATTATGAGGACCCGGAAGAGCAGCAGCAAATTATTGATATTATCTATTCCATCCAGGAAGGGCATCGTGAAGATCTAGCTGTTTTATTAAAAGAATCCGGTGAAAAACCAAAGATCAAGGAAGCCATTGAACAGGTTTTTCAAGAGAATAGCTCATTTTCATTTGATTCATTTCTTAAATTCCGGCTGCGCCCTTATTTGCAGATGCTCGAAAGTTATGTTGAAGTTTCGATTGATGAATATAAAATGGAGCAGGAGTATCAAATGTTTATTCAAACCCTTCGTGAATTTTTGGCTGGTCGCGATCCAAAAATGGACACGCTTCATTTATTGTTTGATGAGGAAATCACATTTTTTAGCTCCGAGTTTGAAGAAATTAAACGAGGGGAGTTAACAAAAATGATTGACCGGAAATTGCTGGTGAATCATCCGGTTTATGTTGACTCTGCGTCGATTGCACCACTTTTGTCGATTGCGCCTAAAACGATTTTTCTTTATGCCATCGAACCTGATGCACCTTTGGTTCGAACTATTCAAAATATTTTTGAAGAAAGAGTTACAGTTAAATCCTTTCAGGCACTGCGGAAGATAAAAGAGCATGAAACGGGTGCAGGTGACATAGGTGAGAATCGTGCCTGAAAAAATAAAATTGCGGAAATGGGCTGGAGTAACTTGATTTTTCAAAATATAGTCATTATAATAACCTACATAGTTAAATTACAATAATAGATCTTTAAAAAGTAATGATAAGGACAACAGTATTTTTTTACGGTTTATAGAGAGGGAGATCTTGGCTGAAAATCTCCTATCACGAGAAAAATACTTACCACCTTTAAACTTCAGCAGTGAACGCTTTGATAAAGAGTTAGTAAATGTTGACGGCTAATCATCCGTTATTGATCCAAAGTCATTTTTAAAACGATAGGTGTTTTTTAAAATGAGAAATTGGGTGGAACCACGTGTTAATAATAACTCGTCCCTTTCCTAGGGACGGGTTTTTTATTTTTTATTAAAGTGATTTCGGGGCAAATTTGCACTCGGACACTGAAAATATTAAAGGAGGAATTATCATGTCAGACGTTGTTAAGATTTCGTTTCCCGATGGGGCAGTAAAGGAGTTCCCACGAGGAACAACAACGGAAGATATTGCTGTTTCCATCAGCCCCGGCCTTAAGAAAAAGGCCATTGCCGGCAAATGGAATGGTATATTGGTTGATCTTCGCCGTCCCATCCTTGAAGACGGTTCAATAGAAATTGTCACTCCTGATTCAAGTGACGCATTAGAGGTTTTACGCCACAGCACAGCACACTTAATGGCACAAGCTGTTAAACGTCTATATCCAAACGTAAATTTAGGAGTGGGCCCTGTTATCGAAGGCGGCTTTTACTACGACATGGATTTGGAGGAGTCGTTGACACCTGAAGACCTTCCAAAAATCGAAAAGGAAATGGCGAAAATCGTCAATGAAAACCTTGAGATTGTCCGCAAAGAAGTAAGCCGTGCAGAGGCTGTACAGCTTTTTAAAGAAGCTGGCGACCCATATAAGCTTGAACTAATCGAAGCCATTCCTGATGAGGAAACAGTGACAATCTATGAGCAAGGTGAGTTTTTCGACCTTTGCCGTGGAATCCATGTTCCTTCAACTGGAAAAATTAAAGAATTCAAACTGTTGAGCATTGCCGGTGCCTACTGGCGCGGTGACAGCAACAATAAAATGCTGCAGCGTATCTATGGTACTGCCTTCTTCAAGAAGGAAGATTTGGCTGAACATCTTCGCCTGTTAGAAGAGGCAAAAGAACGTGACCACCGTAAATTAGGGAAAGAATTAAGTCTGTTCACCAGCTCCCAATTAGTTGGTCAGGGTTTACCGTTATGGCTTCCTAAAGGTGCAACAATCAGACGTATCGTTGAGCGCTATATTGTGGATAAGGAAGTAAGCCTGGGGTATGACCATGTATACACTCCAATCATGGGGAATGTGAATCTTTATAAAACTTCCGGTCACTGGGATCATTATCAAGAAGACATGTTCCCAGTTATGGATATGGATAATGAACAATTAGTGCTTCGTCCAATGAACTGTCCGCATCACATGATGGTTTATAAAAACAGCATTCATAGCTATCGTGAACTGCCAATCCGTATTGCCGAGCTTGGAACTATGCATCGTTATGAAATGTCTGGTGCGTTATCGGGATTGCAGCGTGTTCGTGGAATGACTTTAAACGATGCCCATATCTTTGTCCGTCCTGATCAAATTAAAGAAGAATTCCAACGTGTTGTCCGCCTGGTTTTGGATGTTTATAAAGACTTTAATTTAACAGAATACTCATTCCGTTTATCTTACCGTGACCCACAAGATAAAGAGAAGTATTTTGATGATGATGCGATGTGGGAAAAAGCACAAAGCATGCTGAAGGAAGCAATGGATGATATGGGTCTTGAGTATTTTGAAGCAGAGGGTGAAGCGGCATTCTACGGTCCGAAGCTTGATGTACAGGTAAGGACAGCGTTAGGGAAGGACGAAACACTCTCTACTGTTCAATTAGACTTCTTATTACCTGAGCGTTTTGATTTAACTTATGTAGGGGAAGACGGCAAGCAGCATCGTCCGGTCGTTATTCACCGCGGTGTCGTTTCAACAATGGAACGCTTTGTTGCCTTCTTGATTGAAGAATACAAAGGGGCATTCCCAACATGGCTGGCACCTGTTCAGGTTCAAGTCATTCCGGTTTCACCTGAAGCACATTATGACTATGCAAGAAAAGTCCAGGAACAGCTGAAGAGTGCAGGCTTACGCGTGGAGTTGGATGGCCGTGATGAGAAAATCGGCTATAAAATCCGTGAAGCTCAAATGCAAAAAATTCCATATATGCTTGTTGTCGGGGATAAAGAAGTCGAAGACAATGCCGTCAATGTCCGCAAATATGGGGAACAAAAATCAGAAACTATTGCCTTTGCAGCATTCCTTGATGCATTAAAGGCTGAAGTACGAAGAGGCTAATTGCTTAAAAGGGAGGATTTTCCTCCCTTTTTGTTTACAAAATAAAAATAAATGTATTGAATAATTTTTTGTTTCTTGCTAAAATAAATTTCGTTGCATGAAAATAGTCTGTTTGACATTATGTCTTTCTTTATGATATAGTTATCAAGGTAAAAATTGAATACGATTTTAGGAAAAGAAGAAGCACCCGCTTCTCACCTGATTGACGCTGGTTAAAGCAGTTGGCAGGTTTTACGTGAACTTTTTTGTTTCATTACTTTTGTTTCGTAAAGTGTGGGTGATTTCATCCGCACTTTTTTGTTTGATTTAAAAAACAAAGCATTGCTTAAAAGTTTTTAGTAACTGCTGATACAGCCTGGTGTTAAAAGTAAAGAGGAGCTTTTTAAGATCCTTCTTGACCTGGATGAAAGTATTCGTGATTAAACCTTGGAGGTGGCTAATTATTAGCAAAGACATGTTGTTAAATGAGGGAATTCGCGCTCGTGAAGTTCGCTTAATTGACCAAAATGGCGAACAGTTAGGAATCAAATCCAAAAACGATGCGCTGGAGATTGCCGGACGAGTGAATCTTGATTTGGTGCTTGTAGCGCCGACCGCAAAGCCTCCGGTAGCCCGAATTATGGACTATGGCAAATTTAAATTCGAGCAGCAAAAGAAAGACAAAGAAGCTCGTAAAAATCAAAAAATCATTAACATTAAAGAAGTTCGTCTGAGCCCGACAATTGATGAGCATGATTTTAATACAAAGCTTCGTAATGCCATTAAGTTTTTGGAAAAAGGCGACAAGGTAAAAGCCTCAATCCGTTTCAAGGGCCGGGCAATTACCCATAAAGAAATCGG
Source organism: Bacillus sp. MUM 116 (assembly GCF_001866655.1). GTDB lineage: Bacteria > Bacillota > Bacilli > Bacillales > Cytobacillaceae > Neobacillus. The sequence continues at coordinate 21,723 of NZ_MLYR01000100.1, forward strand.
TCAGCGTGTGTTAGACCGTTTTTCCGAAGCGTGCAAGGAAGTTGCGACCATCGAGTCTCATCCTAAAATGGATGGCCGAAGCATGTTCCTAGTACTTGCACCAAAACTTGATAAGTAATAAGGAGGATATTCCAAATGCCAAAAATGAAAACTCACCGCGGCGCTGCAAAGCGTTTCAAAAAGACTGGTTCTGGTCAATTAAAGCGTGACCACGCTTATACAAGTCACTTATTTGCTAACAAATCTACAAAAGCAAAGCGTAAGCTTCGCAAAGCATCACTTGTTTCAAAAGGTGATTTCAAACGCATTCGTCAATTACTAACTTACGTTAAATAATCTCGTATTTTCGATTTATCTAGGAGGGAAACTACATGCCACGTGTAAAAGGCGGTACAGTTACGCGCAAGCGTCGTAAAAAGGTTCTTAAATTAGCAAAAGGTTATTTCGGTTCTAAACATACTTTATATAAAGTTGCAAACCAACAAGTAATGAAATCATTACAATATGCATTCCGCGATCGTCGTCAGAAAAAACGCGACTTCCGCAAACTTTGGATTACTCGTATCAACGCAGCAGCTCGTATGAACGGTCTTTCTTACAGTCGTTTAATGCATGGATTAAAGCTTGCTGGAATCGATGTAAACCGCAAAATGCTTGCTGAATTAGCAGTAAGTGATGCAAACGCATTTACTGAATTAGCAAACGCTGCAAAACAACAATATAACAAGTAATTATATAAAAGCCATTCTCTTTCGAGGATGGCTTTTTCTCATAAGGGGGAACCGCAAGTGGAGGGGAGAACACTATTATTAGTGGTCTATTTAATTTTGAATATCGCGGGTTTAATCATTATGTGGGAGGATAAACAACGGGCCATTCATCACAAATACAGGATTAAAGAAAAAACTTTATGGCTTGTGGCGCTGTTTGGCGGTGCGGTTGGGGCAACGATGGGGATGCAGCTTTATCGTCATAAAACAAAGCATCTCCAGTTTAAGATTGGTTTTCCGCTGCTTGCGATTGTTGAAGTGATTCTGATATTCTATTTTTTAATAAAATATTAAGAGTCCTGCAGGTATTTCTGAATGGGAACTTTCCACCGAATCTCAGCATTTGGATATTTTTCAAAGATCTTTTTTTCGATAAAATCAAAGTCTTTTTTCATCAATTCCTGTTTAAGGATCGGTGCCTGTTGTGGCCAGATCGTAATGGAAATAGCGGTATCTTCACTGCTCTTATATTTTTCACCGGTAAAAATAGCTCCCTTATAGGTGAGTAGAAAGTTTTTTCTTACCTCATTATGATCGATCAGGAGAAAACGTTTTTGTTTTCGTGCAGCTTCAAGCTTTCGGGATTGGGTAAAAAATCTTTTTCCCATGATATAAATAAAGAAAACAATGAAAAACATTAAAATGATGCGTAGAAACCAAACCATGGGTGATGCCTCCCGTAGTGTGTTTCCTTTCAATACGCGCAAGTGGCAAAAAAGTTTCATTCATTTTTGAGTTTGATATAATTCTTTGAGGGAGTGATCAAAAGATGCAGTTAGAAAAATTGTTTACAATGCAAAAAGCATTAGATACTCATATTCAGGAAAAGCATGGGTTAACGGGGGCTGACTTGGTAAATAGAAAGGTTCTTGCCTTACTAGTGGAAATAGGTGAATTGGCAAATGAAACCCGTTGTTTTAAATTCTGGAGCGTGAAACCCTCTTCCGCAAAAGAAGTGATTTTAGAGGAATTCGTTGATGGGGTTCACTTTATTTTATCGCTTGGGATTGAATGTGGTTTTGATGAACGCAAAATGGAGCTAAAGCCGTCCGATGTGTCTGTCAATGTAACAGAGCAATTTCTAGCGATTTATGAATTGGTTAATAATTTTCAAAAAAATAGAGGTTTTAAAGAGTATCAAGCTTTATGGGAAGGCTATTTGCAATTGGCCTCATTTCTGGGATTATCTTCTGAAGAAATCGAACAGGCATATTTTGCAAAAAACGAAGTAAATTATCAAAGACAAGAAAATAACTACTAAATGAAAAATTTGTTAATTTTTCATTGAATTTTGTATAATGAAGGTTAGTACATATGAGGATGTCTTGGAGTCTATGGTGGACCATTCTCTATTATCCAATAAAAAGGGGGCAGCAAAATGGCGAAACTAGATGAAACATTAATGATGTTAAAAGATTTAACGGATGCCAAAGGGATTCCCGGAAATGAGCGCGAAGTTCGCGACGTCATGAAAAAATACATAGCACCATATGCTGACGAAGTTACAACCGATGGACTTGGCAGTTTGATTGCCAAAAAAGTAGGAAAAGAAGGCGGACCAAAAATCATGGTAGCCGGGCATCTTGATGAAGTGGGCTTTATGATTACCAAAATTGATGATAAGGGGTTCCTTCGCTTCCAAACTGTTGGCGGATGGTGGGGGCAGGTCATGCTCGCACAACGCGTGACGATAGTAACGAAAAAAGGCGAGGTTACTGGTGTCATTGGCTCAAAACCACCGCATATTTTATCTCCTGAAGCGCGTAAAAAGCCAGTTGAAATTAAAGATATGTTTATTGATATCGGCGCTTCCAGCCGTGAAGAGGCTATGGAATGGGGCGTTCGCCCTGGAGATATGGTTGTTCCATATTTTGAGTTTACTGTGATGAACAATGAAAAAATGCTGCTGGCTAAGGCTTGGGACAACCGAATCGGCTGCGCGATTGCAATTGATGTTCTGAAGCAATTGCAGGGTGTAGATCATCCAAATGTGGTTTATGGTGTTGGTACGATTCAAGAAGAGGTTGGCTTACGCGGTGCGCGGACATCTGCTGCAAAAATTGAGCCGGATATCGGTTTTGGTGTCGACGTTGGGATTGCCGGTGATACTCCAGGAATTTCCGAACAGGAAGCAATGAGCAAAATGGGGAAAGGTCCGCAAATTATTTTATATGATGCTTCACTTGTTTCACATAAGGGATTGCGTGATTTTGTAACAGATATTGCGGATGAATTAAATATTCCGTATCAGTTTGATGCGATTCCAGGCGGGGGAACGGATGCCGGTTCGATTCATTTAACACATAAAGGTGTTCCGACTTTGGCGATCACTATCGCTACGCGTTATATTCACTCTCACGCTGCCATGTTGCATCGTGATGATTTTGAAAATGCGGTTAAATTAATTGTCGAGGTCATTAAGCGATTAGATCGCGAAACCGTTGATAAAATTACGTTTGAATAAAGATGAGTTTCCCCCGGGGTTTTGCGTCGGGGGATTTTATTTACCTCTAAAACAAAAACTGCCGATCCCAAAATCGGCAGCTTACCACATCCATTAGTGTTGTAATCCATTTTCGAGTGTAGATAGCATCTCTTTTTTCTCATCCTCGGAGGAATTTTTCCAAATCACTTCAAATAATACCCCAAGACCAGGAAGCATCTTTTCCTCGCCATTTTGAATGGCATCAACAATTGTATCTTCTAATTCTGCCTGGGAGTTACCCGAAACATTGTGGATTATCGCATTTCTCAAATTTAGATTCATCCTGCACACTCCTTTTTAGCCTTCATTTCTTTAATATCATTTCTAATTTTGATTTAATTATGTATAATGAGGAAATTAAAAAGCATGTAAAAAGGAGATTTACTGTTGAAACACATTCAATCTGTCCAAAACCCGCAGGTGAAACAATGGAAAAAACTGCAAACCAAAAAAGAACGGGATAAAACAGGATTATTTATCGTAGAAGGATTCCACTTAGTGGAGGAAGCATTAAAACAAAAAGACCAGGTTTTAGAAATCATTATTTCAGACCAGACGGAATTGCCGCCGCGCTGGGATACCGGAGAATTGTCCATCACACAAGTACCCGAAGAAATTTCGAATACTTTATCCGATACAGAAGCACCGCAGGGAATCTATGCCGTTTGCCGTCAAGAAAGCACTGAAGCATCCCTTAGCAATGCTAAAACATTTCTGTTCATCGATGCCGTTCAGGATCCGGGAAATTTAGGAACGATGATCCGAACTGCCGATGCTGCGGGAATCGAAGCCGTCATCGTCGGACGGGGCAGTGTCGATATTTTTAACGCAAAGGTCCTCCGCTCCGCACAAGGCAGCCATTTTCATCTCCCGATAATAAGAGGGGACCTGAATGACTGGATTAAGAATCTTAAGGAAAAAAACATCCCGGTATATGGAACAGCACTTGAAAATGCTTCCGTATATAAGGAGACACAGCCTTCTGAAACATTTGCCCTTATAGTCGGAAATGAGGGAGCTGGTGTCAGCAAGGAAATCCTAACCAATACAACCGCTAATCTCTATATCCCGATTTACGGCAAGAGTGAATCCTTGAATGTTGCCGTTGCAACGGGCATCCTCCTTTACTATTTGAAAAAATAGGCTTGATTAGGGTTTGAAACCGAAAGAAAATTATTATATAATAATGAACAATATTGATATTCTAAAAAACCAAGACGGAGAAAAGTACCTTGTACAGAACCTTTTAGGGAGAAAGTGCCGTGACTGAAAGCACTTTTACGCGTTCATACAAGAGAAGTTCACCTCCCGAGTTGGCATCGGGACCATTTTCTCTTGAAAATGTAAAGATGCATCGGCTTGAAGCCGTTATCCCAATGAAGCGAACGCTAAATGTTTTATACATACAGTGTTTACAAGGGTGGTACCGCGAACTGTAACCTCGTCCCTTTTTGGGGATGGGGTTTTTTATTTGTTGAATTCGACGAGTGCCTGTCGCCACCCGAAATTTGTCGAAATTAAAAGGAGGAAATTCTGATGCAAGAACGTTTAAAGGAGTTGCAGGAGGAAGCGATCGGGAAGATCGAGCAGTCTTCCGATTTAAAGGAATTGAATGATATTCGTGTTGCGTATTTAGGGAAGAAGGGGCCGATTACGGAGGTGCTCCGTGGGATGGGCAAGCTTTCTGCGGAAGAGCGTCCCATTATGGGGGCTTTAGCCAACGAAGTACGTGAGGCAATTTCGGTCAAGCTTGAAGCAAAGCAAAAGGATTTAGAAGAAGCTGCAGTATTTGAGAAATTGGCTTCTGAAACGATTGATGTCACGCTTCCAGGCCGTCCGGTTAAAGTGGGCAACCACCATCCGTTAACAAGAATTATTGAAGAAATTGAAGACTTATTTATTGGCATGGGTTATCAGGTTGCAGAAGGTCCGGAGGTTGAGCAGGATTACTATAACTTTGAAGCGCTAAACCTGCCAAAAGGACACCCGGCACGCGACATGCAGGACTCTTTTTATATCACAGAAGAAATTTTGCTTCGTACCCATACATCACCTGTGCAGGCACGGACAATGGAAAAGAACGAAGGCAAAGGGCCGATTAAAATTATTTGTCCAGGAAAAGTGTACCGCCGCGATAACGACGATGCGACACACTCCCATCAATTTATGCAGATTGAAGGTCTTGTCGTCGGTGAAAACATCCGCATGAGCGACCTTAAAGGTACATTGGAAGTTTTTGCGAAAAAAATGTTCGGGGAAGACCGGGAAATCCGTCTCCGCCCAAGCTTTTTCCCATTCACAGAGCCATCTGTTGAAATGGATATTTCTTGTAAAATTTGCGGCGGACAGGGCTGTAATGTTTGTAAGAAAACAGGCTGGATTGAAATTCTTGGTGCCGGAATGGTTCATCCCAACGTATTGGAAATGGCTGGATATGATTCGAAAAAATACACCGGTTTCGCGTTTGGAATGGGTCCTGAACGGATTGCCATGTTGAAATACGGAATTGATGATATCCGTCATTTCTACACAAATGACGTTCGTTTCTTAAAGCAATTTTCAAAGCATGAGTAACCAGTAAAGTAATCAATAAGGAGGAGTGACGACATGTTCGTTTCATATAAATGGCTCCAGGATTATGTGGATTTATCCGGAGTAACGGCAGAAGAATTAGCTGAAAAAATTACCAAGAGCGGGATTGAAGTTGAGGGCGTTGAGGTTCTTAACGAAGGAATTAAGGGTGTAGTAGTTGGATATGTAAAGGAACGTGAGCAACACCCAAATGCCGATAAATTAAGCAAGTGTCTTGTGGATATCGGTGAAGGGGAATATGTACAAATTATTTGCGGCGCACCAAATGTGGCCCAAGGACAAAAGGTTGCGGTTGCCAAGGTTGGCGCCGTGCTTCCAGGCAATTTTAAAATTAAAAGAGCAAAGCTTCGCGGAGAAGAATCAAATGGGATGATTTGTTCATTAACCGAGCTTGGCATGGAAGGAAAAATTGTTCCAAAAGAATATTCTGAGGGAATCTTTGTTTTTCCTGCTGATGCAGAAGTTGGTGCTGATGCACTTTCATTATTAAACAGGGATGATCAAGTTCTTGAACTTGGCTTGACACCAAACCGTGCTGACTGCTTAAGCATGTTGGGTGTTGCTTACGAGGTGGCAGCAATTCTCGGTCGCGATGTAAAACTTCCTGAAACAGCTCTTCAATCAACAAGTGAAAAAGCATCGGATTATGTAAAAGTGGTTGTTGAAGCGCAAGAAGATAATCCATTATACGTTGCTAAAATGATTAAAAATGTAAAAATCGGCCCATCTCCATTATGGATGCAAACTCGCTTAATGAATGCGGGAATTCGTCCGCACAATAATGTGGTCGATATTACAAACTATATTTTATTAGAATACGGCCAGCCGCTTCATGCGTTTGACTATGACCGCCTTGGTTCAAAAGAAATTCTTATCCGCCGTGCGAAAGATGGCGAAAAAATTGTGACACTTGACGATGCAGAACGGACATTAACATCCGACCATCTTGTTATTACAAATGGTACCGAACCGGTTGCCATTGCAGGTGTAATGGGCGGAGCCAACTCTGAAGTAATTTCTGATACAACAACTGTACTATTGGAAGCAGCTTATTTCAGCGGAGCCGTTGTAAGAAAAGCTTCAAAAGATCATGGATTACGAAGTGAAGCAAGTGCCCGTTTTGAAAAAGGGGTGGACCCTAATCGTGTTCGTACCGCTGGAGATCGTGCCGCTTACCTAATGGCGAAATACGCCTGTGGTGAAGTGTTAGAAGGAACAGCAGAAGTCGATACCCTTAAAGTTGAGCCTGCTGTAGTCTCGATTACTCTTGAAAAAATTAATCGTGTACTTGGAACGGATTTAAATGCTTCTGAAGTAAAAGATATTTTTGAACGTCTGCAATTCGGCGTAACCATTGAAAATGAATTAGTTACGGTTACGGCTCCGACTCGCCGTGGTGATATAAAAATTGAAGAGGACTTAATTGAGGAAGTGGCCCGTCTATATGGCTATGACAATATTCCGAAAACATTGCCAGTCGGTTCTTCCACACCTGGGAAGCTATCTGATTATCAGAAAAAGCGCCGCGTTGTCCGTCAATATTTAGAGGGGGCCGGTCTTTACCAAGCGGTTACGTATTCCTTAACAAGTGAAGAAAAATCGGCACAATTCGCTCTTTCGCAAACTGATACCATCCGTCTGGCAATGCCGATGAGTGAAGAGCGCAGCATCCTCCGCCTAAGCATTATGCCACAGTTATTGGAGGTATTAAAATACAATAGTGCCCGCCAAAATGACAGTTTGGGAGTGTACGAAACAGGTGCAGTGTTCTTATCGAACGGTGCCGATGTACTTCCAACAGAGGAAGAACATGCAGCGGCGGCAATCACTGGCTTATGGCATAGCCACTCATGGCAGGGAGAGAAAAAGCCGGTTGATTTCTTTGTTTTAAAAGGAATTCTGGAAGGATTGTTTGCAAAACTAGGACTGCTTGATCAAGCAGAATTTGTTCAAGCAAAGGTAGATAGCATGCATCCGGGCCGTACAGCAGAAGTACAATTGAATGGCAAAATGGTCGGCTTTATTGGGCAAGTACATCCAAGTGTTCAAAAAGAGCTTGATTTAAAAGATACTTATGTGTTTGAGCTCTCATTGAAGGGTATTCTTGGAGAGGAAACTGCTGCACTTCAATATGAAGCGATTCCAAGATTCCCGTCAATTACAAGAGATATTGCACTTGTAGCGAATAAAGAAACGGTATCAAGCACATTAAAGGAAATTATTTTAACAACTGGGGCACCGTTAATTAAAGAAGCAAATGTGTTCGATTTATATGAAGGGGAGCATATGGAAGCAGGTAAAAAATCGATTGCCTTCTCGTTAAAATATGCAGATCCGGAACGGACATTAACAGATGAAGAAGTTACAAAGGTTCATAATAAAGTACTTGATGCATTAAAAGAAAAAGCAGGAGCTGTGTTACGGGGCTAAAGAAAAGAGGGACTGAAGATTATTTCAGCCCCTCTTTTTCTTTACAAGATTCATCGCTTTTTCGGTGTTGGCAAAATGCAGTTTCACATATCCAGGTAAAACATCCTGTCCTTTTTTCAAAATTAGCTTGGCTGCTGCTTCGTCGACTTGTGATCCGGCCCCTTTAGGAATCGTAAAACCGGCCGCAGCACTAAGCTTATCCATATATTGAACAAAAGCATAGCGCGCAAGGATAGAAGCAGCGGCAACGGCTAGATGAATCCCTTCTGCTTTTGTACTAAAATAAACATTCTCACTGGCAATCGCTTTCTGCCCTTTAAGATGTTGATAATACGTGCTTTCCTGCACAAATTGGTCAATTAAAATCGCCTCAGGTTTATCGGGAGAAATTTTTTCTAACAAATGTAGAATAGCCTGATTATGAAGGAGTGCCTTCATCTTTCCTTGCGACGTTCCCGATTGTTGCAGCTTGTTATACTTATCGTTTTTCAACGTTAACAGGCTAAATGGAATAACATCTTTAATCACTTTGGCAATTTTAATAATTTTTTCATCATTTAAATCCTTTGAATCCCGGACGCCCAATTCTTTTAATAACGGAATATCCTCTTTTTTTACATAAGCAGCAACAACGGTAATGGGGCCGAAAAAGTCTCCCGTACCCACTTCATCCGAACCGATGGCCGACATCAGACCAATTCCCGCCGGCAACTTGCCCTTAGGGGAACTAGATTTTGTCGGAACGGTTTTTTTAACAGGAGCAGATTCCTTTGGAGAAGCTTCTCCCCATTTGCCAGCTTCCTTTTCACAATCATTACCTTGAAAAAGGACTTTGCCGGATTTATAAGCAGTAATCATACAAGATGGAGTTTTGGCAGCGAATAAACTTCCTGGAGGGGTTTTATCGATTAAATAGGTACTGTAGTAGTCTTTCATTTTTGTTATTTCATTTAAATCGCGTTTTAAAACAATATTCCCCAAAATGAGCACCACATTTCTACATTTTTATAATTCATTTGATGAAGTTCCTAAGGTTTTTCCACATATGTAAATGGTTTAACTTTTCCACGTATACCCGTTCATGATATGATATAGTGTAGGATTCTTTTGAATGGGGGCATTTACGTTGTCAAACTCACAAAAATCAAGGACAACCGTTGATATTTACGGACAGCAGTATGTCATTGTCGGAGCTGAAAGTTCCAGCCATATCAGGCTTGTAGCTTCATTAGTCGACGATAAAATGCGGGAAATCAGTTCTAAGAATCCATCGCTCGATGTAAGTAAACTTGCCGTTTTAACAGCGGTAAATGCCGTCAATGATTATATTAAAATTAAAGATCAATTCGAGCACAGGAAAGCTGAATTAATAAAGGAAAAGGACTGAAAAGTCGATGCTGGATTTAGCCATTATTATATTATTAATTATCGGATTTTTTACAGGCCTAAAAAGGGGGTTTATTCTCCAGCTTGTACATTTAACAGGTTTTATTATTGCATATATTGTTGCAAATTTATACTATGATGATTTGGCTTCCAAGCTAACACTGTGGATTCCTTACCCTAAATTAGGGAAGGACACGACATTAAAACTATTAACAGATAGCGGTAATATGGAAGCAGCTTTTTATCGCGCAATTGCTTTCGTTATTATCTTTTTTGCTGTAAAAGTGCTGTGTCAAATCATTGGTTCCATGCTTGATTTTATTGCCCATTTGCCGATTCTTAGATTTCTGAATGTTTGGGCAGGGGGATTCCTTGGGTTTGCTGAAGTCTATTTACTTATTTTTATTTTATTATATATTGCTGCGCTGATTCCATTGGAAGTTTTGCAGGGTCCATTAGATCATTCGGTTTTAGCCGGGATGATTGTAAAGCATACTCCAATCCTTTCGCAGCAAATAAAGAGTCTATGGATTGAATATTCAACTGCTTTAACTTCTCTGTAGCAGAGAAGTTTTTCTTTGTAAAAGAGGCTATGCTAATCTAAAAGGTGGGTGGAATGGATGGAAGTAAATAAAAAAGAAGTCATTCGATTATTAGAGATGATTGCAGTTTATATGGAACTAAAAGGAGAAAATCCGTTTAAGGTCTCCGCATTTCGAAAAGCAGCCAATGCATTGGAAGTGGACGAACGCAGTTTAACAGAAATTGATGATTTTACGGCGATTTCCGGAATTGGAAAAGGAACAGCTGCTGTAATTGATGAATACATAAAAGCGGGGACAACCACAGTGCTTGATGAGTTAAAAGAGGAAGTTCCTGCAGGGTTAATCCCTTTATTGCAAATTCCTGGACTAGGGGGCAAGAAAATTTCCAAGCTCTATAAGGAACTTGGAATTGAAGATGTGAATGATTTAGAAGAAGCCTGTAAATCCGGAAAAGTACAGGGACTTGCCGGATTTGGCAAGAAAACGGAAGAGAAAATTTTAGCTGCCATAGCAAACTTGGGAAATCGGCCGGAGAGACTGCCGCTCGCCTATATGCTTCCTATCGCCGAGCAAATCGAAGCGATTTTGGCAGAAACGAAGGATATCGAACGGTTTTCCCGTGCAGGAAGCATTCGCAGAATGAGAGAGACCATAAAAGACTTGGATTTTATTATTGCAACGAACCATCCTGAAAGCGTAAAGGACTCCTTGCTGAACCTGCCAAAAATTAAAGAAGTGATAGGTGCAGGAGACACAAAGGTTTCCGTTGTTTTTGGACTGGATTATGATGTTTCCGCTGATTTCCGTCTTGTAAAACCGGAGGAATTTATTACAACCTTACATCACTTTACCGGCTCAAAGGATCATAATGTCCGCATGCGCCAGCTGGCCAAGGAACGCGGCGAGAAAATCAGTGAGTATGGTGTTGAAAATCTCGAAACAGGTGAAGTCCTTACTTTTTCCTCCGAGGAAGAATTTTTCAAACATTTTGATTTGCCATTTATTCCGCCGGAAATTCGCGAGGATGGCAAAGAGGTTGAAGAATTCTTGGGTTATGACGAGTTAATCGAGCTGAAGGATATAAAAGGCGACCTCCATATGCACACAACATGGAGTGACGGAGCCCATACGATCGAAGAAATGGTCGAAGCCTGCCGGGCGAGAGGATATAAATATTTGGCAATTACCGACCATTCCCAGTATCTCAAGGTGGCAAACGGTCTTACAAGTGAGCGTCTCCTTAGACAAAAGGAAGAAATTAAAAAATTAAATGAAAAATATGATGATATTCTCATTTTATCTGGAGTAGAAATGGACATTCTCCCGGATGGTACATTAGACTATGAAGATGATATACTCGCTGAAATGGATTTTGTAATTGCCTCGATTCATTCCGCTTTTTCCCAGCCACGGGAGAAAATAATGGAGAGGCTTAATACGGCTCTCACCAATGCACATGTTGATTTAATTGCCCATCCAACCGGCCGGAAAATTGGCCGCAGGAAGGGATACGATGTAGATTTGGATATGCTTATTGAGCTAGCCAAAGAAACCAACACGGCCTTGGAATTAAATGCAAACCCGAATCGGCTCGATTTATCTGCAGAATATTTAAGAAAAGCGCAGGATGCGGGCGTGAAAATACTTATTAATACAGATGCGCATCGAATGGATACATTAGCACATATGGAAATTGGCGTCTCTGCAGCTAAAAAAGGCTGGATTAAAAAATCCTCTGTATTAAACGCACTAGAGACAAATGATTTACTGGAATTTTTGCATAATCGATCATAAGAATAAGGAGGTTCAGAGCTCCATGCAAGAAAGAACCTTAAAGGTATTAGAATTCAATAAAGTGAAGGAACAGCTGATTGAGCATGCTGCTTCCTCGCTTGGTATAGAGAAAGTAAAAAAATTAGTGCCCTCAACAGACTTTTCCGAGGTGGTCAAACTACAAGCAGAAACAGATGAAGCTACGGCTGTTCTTCGATTAAAAGGGAATGTGCCGCTATCCGGGATCCATGATATTCGGGCACACATTAAGCGGTCGGTTATTGGCGGTGTCTTAAGCCCTCACGAGTTGGTTCAAACCGCAAGTACCATCTTTACAAGCCGGCAAATGAAACGGTTTATTGAGGAAATTGCGGATGAAAAATTAGATCTCCATATTTTGGAAGACCTTGCTCAACAAATTACTCCGTTGACCAATCTTGAGCATGCGATTAAACATGCGATTGATGAAAGCGGGGAAGTGTTAGATGGTGCCAGCGAACTATTGCGTTCATTGCGTTCCCAGCTCCGAGCAAATGAAGCGAGGATTCGCGAAAAATTAGAAAGCATGATCCGTTCCTCAAGTGCACAAAAAATGCTGTCAGATGCAATTGTGACCATACGTAATGACCGGTACGTTATACCCGTAAAGCAAGAATACCGAGGTCATTACGGCGGAATCATCCATGACCAAAGCTCATCAGGACAGACATTGTTTATTGAACCGCAGGCAATTGTTCAGTTGAACAATCAGCTTCAGGATATTCGGGTAAAAGAACAGCTTGAAATTGAACGGATTTTAACCGAATTATCGGCTAATGTGGCCGAGCATGAGGCAGAATTAAAAGTAATGATTGAAGTTCTCGGTAAATTTGATTTTATTTTTGCAAAAGCAAGATACGGCCGGCAAATTAAAGCGTCGATGCCGATTATGAATCATGAAGGAAGAATACGATTATTTAAGGCAAGGCATCCGTTAATTCCAATCGATGAAGTAGTCGCCAACGATATTGTTCTAGGAACAGACTATTCGACGATTGTAATTACCGGTCCAAATACCGGAGGGAAAACGGTGACATTAAAAACACTTGGATTATGCTCCCTAATGGCGCAGGCAGGGTTGCAGGTGCCGGCATTGGATGGCTCGGAGCTTACAGTTTTTAATGCGGTTTTTGCCGATATTGGCGATGAACAGTCAATTGAACAAAGCTTAAGTACGTTTTCCTCCCATATGGTTAATATTGTCGATATCTTAAATAAAGTGGATTATAAAAGTCTCGTCTTATTTGACGAGCTTGGCGCCGGTACAGATCCCCAGGAAGGGGCGGCACTTGCCATCTCGATTTTAGACGAAGTACACAAAAGAGGAGCACGGGTTATCGCCACAACCCATTACCCGGAATTAAAGGCCTATGGCTATAACCGGGAAGGGGTCTTAAATGCAAGTGTGGAATTTGACGTCGAAACGCTCAGCCCAACGTATAAGCTTTTATTAGGAGTGCCGGGCAGAAGCAACGCATTTGAGATTTCCAAGCGTTTAGGGTTAAATGAGCGGGTCATTGAGGCAGCACGCTCATATGTTAGTGAAGATACGAATCAAATTGATAAAATGATTGCTTCTTTAGAGGAAAGCAAGCGTCAGGCAGAAAAGGAACATGAAGAAGCACACGATTACCTGAAACAGGCAGAAAAGCTTCATAAAGACCTGCAAAAACAAATGATTGAGTTCTATGAGAATAAAGATGCCCTGCTTGAAAAGGCGGCTGAAAAGGCAAATGATATTGTCGATGATGCTAAAGGCGAAGCCGAAAAAATTATACGTGACCTTCGTAAAATGCGCACGGAAAAACATGCCGAGATTAAAGAACATGAGCTGATTGAGGCGAAAAAGCGTCTTGAAGAAGCGGCACCTGAAATTAAGAAGTCATCCAAACTTACCAGCCAAAAATCGAAAAAGCACACATTGAAGCCAGGAGATGAAGTGAAGGTTCTAACCTTTGGTCAGATGGGCAGCTTAATTGAAAAATCTTCTTCAGGTGAATGGCAGGTTCAAATTGGCATTCTCAAAATGAAGGTGAAAGAGAAAGACTTGGAATATGTAGGCACCCCAAAACAAGTAGAAACGAAGCCAATGGCGATCGTACGCGGAAGGGATTTTCAAGTAAAACTTGAACTCGATCTTCGTGGGGAAAGATATGAGGATGCATTGTTGAAGGTGGAAAAATATATAGATGATGCATTACTATCAGGGTATCCCCGTGTTTCGATTATCCATGGAAAGGGTACAGGTGTTTTAAGGCAAGGGGTTCAAGAATATTTACGAAATCACCGCTCTGTTAAGAACATTCGATTTGGAGAAGCCGGTGAGGGCGGATCGGGTGTAACCGTGGTTGAATTTAAATAAAATTTAACCACGGTTGGAATTCAAGTAGGATTCAACATTGGTTGAATTTAAATCATGTTCGGGGAGAATCGTAATGAACCAGTTTTGGGAGAACGAATATATTCAAATTGCAGCCAATTATAGTGTGGTTATTTTATGTATGATTGTCTTTTTAGCGATTTTTGAAGCGGTAACGAAATATCGAAATTGGGAAGAAATTAAAAAAGGGAATATGTCGGTGGCAATGGCAACAGGTGGAAAAATATTTGGTATCGCCAATATTTTCCGGTACTCCATTGAGCAGAATGAGTCGCTGGTTATGATGATCGGCTCGGGAGTTTTTGGATTTGTGCTTCTTCTGGCCGGTTATTTTATTTATGAATTTTTAACACCGAAATTCAAAATTGATGAAGAGATTCAGTGTGATAATCGTGCTGTTGGTTTTATTTCGATGGTCATTTCCATTGGACTGTCTTATGTAATTGGAGCAGGAATATCGTAAGGGGAGAACGGATGTGGAAACATTAGCAAAGTTATTGATGGTCTTGAGCGGCCTGTTTTTGCTGATTGGATTAGTGTATATGGTATTTTTTTAATCATCTCGAAAAAATCATCGCTGGAATTTGTCGGGCGATGATTTTCTTTTATTTGAAAACACTCCATATTAGCTCAAAACCTCTTTTCATTGTCTAAGCAAATTGACTATATTATAATATAAGTAGTTTGAATTTTTTAATAATTTTTTCAAAAAGGAGGGGGTTCAATGTCAGACCTTAAACCATGGTTGAAAAACTATCCTGAAGAAATTTCCGCTACATTGGAGTATCCTTTAGAACCTGTTCAACAGTATTTAATTCAAGCGGCGGAAAATTATCCAGACAAAATTGCCATTCAATTTATGGGGAAGGAAATAACCTATAAAAAACTTTATGAAGAGTCGCTTGTGTTTGCCTGCTATCTTCAGGACCTCGGCATTTCAAAAGATGACCGGGTAGCCATTATGCTTCCGAATACACCACAGTCAGTGATTGCTTATTATGCCACTCTTATGGCGGGCGGTATCGTAGTTCAGACCAATCCGTTGTATACGGAACGTGAACTAGAGTATCAAATGAAGGATTCAGGGGCTGTTGCAATCATTACCCTCGATATCCTCTACCCTAGAGTATCCAATGTCCAATCACGTACCGATATAAAACACATCATTGTAACCGCTATTAAAGATCACCTGCCATTCCCAAAAAATTTAGTTTATCCGTATATCCAGAAAAAACAATATGGCATTGTCGTCAATGTAAAACATGAGGGGAACACCCATTTGTTTAAAGAGATTGTAAAAGGTCAGCCAAGGCAGCTAAAAGAATTCGATTTCAATTTTGAGGAAGATTTAGCACTGCTGCAATATACTGGAGGAACGACCGGTTTCCCAAAAGGGGTTATGCTAACACATAAAAATTTGGTTTCAAATGCTTCGATGTGTCAGGCATGGCTTTATAAATGCAAGCCAGCTGAAGAGTCAGTCCTTGGGATCCTGCCATTTTTCCATGTGTATGGGATGACAACTGTATTAATTTTCGCGGTTATGCAGGCACAAAAAATGATATTATTACCGAAGTTTGACGTCTTAACCACACTAAAAACAATCGATAAACAGCGCCCGACCCTTTTTCCAGGTGCACCAACCATCTATATTGGCTTATTAAATCATCCTGACTTGAAAAAATATAATCTTTCCTCCATTAAGGCTTGTATCAGCGGTTCTGCCCCGCTGCCTGTTGAAGTCCAGCAGAAGTTTGAAGAAGTAACAGGAGGGAAATTGGTTGAAGGTT
This sequence comes from Bacillus sp. MUM 116, assembly GCF_001866655.1. Classification (GTDB taxonomy): domain Bacteria; phylum Bacillota; class Bacilli; order Bacillales; family Cytobacillaceae; genus Neobacillus. The sequence goes on from NZ_MLYR01000100.1 coordinate 37,913, forward strand.
ATGGTTTAACAGAATCCTCACCTGTCACCCATTCGAATTTTCTTTGGGATCGTCCAAGAGTAAAGGGAAGTATCGGGGTTCCGTACCCTGACACGGATGCAGTCATCTTGTCCATGGAAGGTGAAAAATTGCCTGTTGGGGAAATCGGTGAAATTGCAGTTAAAGGCCCGCAAGTAATGAAAGGATATTGGAATCGACCTGAGGACACAGCACAAACATTAAAGGACGGATGGCTGTTGACGGGGGATCTTGGCTATATGGACGATCAAGGATATTTCTATGTGGTTGATCGAAAAAAGGACATGATTATTGCAGGCGGATACAATATTTATCCTAGAGAGATAGAAGAGGTTTTATATGAACACCCGGATGTTCAAGAGGCTGTAGCTGCAGGAATACCTGATCCATATCGCGGAGAAACGGTAAAGGCTTATGTTGTCCTGAAAGAAGGTTCAACCGTCACAGAGGATGAATTAAATCAGTTTGCGAGAAAATATCTTGCAGCGTATAAAGCACCAAGAATATATGAGTTTAGAAAAGAGCTTCCAAAAACTGCGGTTGGAAAAATCTTAAGAAGATCATTAGTGGAAGAAGAAAAGAAAAAACTGGAGGAAGAACGACCTAAACATGCATGAACATGAAAAGGCCGTGAAATTCGGGTCTTTTATTTTTTGAAAGATTTGGCTTGTCTATTTTTTATATACAAAGTTTTCGGAAAAATTGGTATAGTAATCTTGACAGAAGTTTCAATAAAAATTATTATTAAATTATGAATGATGGTTCATTCATTTTTGAGAAGGTAAGGAAGAAAATTGTTGACTTTGAGAATTGTCCAGCGCCTCCGCTTTTCTTAATGAATGAACCTTTTCTTCAAAGGGGGGACATCTGATGAAAAAAAATAAACCAAAATACATGCAGATTATTGATGCAGCAGTGATTGCCATCGCGGAAAATGGTTACCACCAAGCGCAGGTTTCGAAAATTGCCAAGCAGGCGGGAGTGGCTGACGGTACCATTTATCTTTATTTTAAGAACAAAGAAGACATCCTAATCTCACTCTTTGAAGAAAAAATGGGAAACTTTGTTGAAAAAATAGAAGAAATGATAGCAGGAAAATACTCAGCGGCAGAGAAATTATTAATATTGATAAAATCTCATTTTAAAATGCTCTCGGAAGATCATCACTTGGCAATTGTTACCCAGCTTGAATTAAGACAATCCAATAAAGAATTACGTTTGAAAATAAATGAGGTTCTGAAAGGATATTTGAAGCTGATTGAAAGAATCGTATTGGAAGGCAAGGAAACAGGGGAATTTTCAAATGACCTAGATGTACGACTTGCCAAGCAAATGATTTTTGGCACAATTGATGAAACCGTGACATCATGGGTAATGAATGAGGAAAAGTTTGATTTATACGCACTTGCACCCTCGGTCCATCATCTTTTAATTAATGGATTCGGGAGTCGTTAGTGTCAATCGAATGGGGGGAGAAAATTGGAATTTTTAAAATGGGGGCATGAAGACCAAATCGCAACCATCACAATTAATCGTCCGCCGGCAAATGCTCTTTCATCGGGTGTACTTAGGGAACTATCCACAGTGCTCGATGAAATTGAAACAAACCGCGAAGTAAAAGTAGTCGTAATCCATGGTGAGGGCCGGTTTTTCTCGGCGGGTGCAGACATTAAGGAGTTCACGACTGTTTCGTCTGCAGAGGATTTTTCCCAGCTCGGAAAATATGGTCAGGATACATTCGAGCGGATGGAAAAGTTTCCAAAGCCGATTATTGCTGCAATTCACGGGGCTGCTCTAGGTGGAGGCTTGGAACTGGCAATGGCCTGTCATATCAGGCTTGTAAGTGAAACGGCTAAGCTTGGCCTACCTGAGCTTCAGCTTGGATTAATTCCTGGATTTGCCGGGTCACAGCGTCTGCCAAAATATGTGGGTGTTGCCCGTGCCGCAGAAATGTTATTTACTTCCGAACCGATTACCGGCGTGCAGGCAGTTCAATATGGAATAGCCAACCATGCTTATCCGGAAAATGAAGTGTTAGAAAATGCCTATACACTAGCTCGAAAAATTTCTAAGAAAAGCCCAGGCTCTTTACAGTCGGCCATTCAATTGTTAAATTATGCTAAAACGGAAGCGTTCTACGAAGGTGTGAAAAAAGAAGCCGAGCTGTTTGGAAAAGTATTTATGTCCAAAGATGGCCAAGAAGGAATTCAAGCCTTTATTGAAAAGAGAGAACCGAATTTTAAAGGGGAATAAACTTCAGAAGTGGGGATGAACCCTGCAACGAAGTTTTTATAAAATTTTTTTGAAAAGAGTTTTCTTAATCTTTTAAACTGAGCGAATGCTCGAAATTTAGGAGGGAAACCATGAACATTTTTGTGTTAATGAAAAGAACCTTTGATACTGAAGAAAAGATTACAATTTCCGGCGGCAAAATCAATGAAGACGGCGCGGAATTCATTATTAACCCTTATGATGAATATGCGATTGAAGAAGCAATTCAAGTACGCGATGCAAATGGCGGTGAAGTTACAGTCATTTCTGTTGGAAATGAAGAAACAGAAAAGCAATTACGCACTGCGTTGGCAATGGGTGCCGACAAAGCGGTTTTAATTAACATTGAAGATGATGTTGAAAATGGCGACCAATTTACCACTGCAAAAATTCTTGCTGAATATTTAAAGGATAAAGAAGCAGATCTAATCCTTGGCGGGAATGTAGCCATTGATGGCGGCTCCGGACAAGTAGGCCCTCGTGTTGCCGAACTATTAAATATTCCTTATGTCACAACCATTACAAAGCTTGAAATTGACGGAAGCAATGTAACCGTTACCCGCGATGTTGAAGGCGATTCTGAGATTATTGAAACAAGCCTTCCGTTACTTGTAACAGCACAACAAGGTCTAAATGAACCTCGTTACCCATCCTTACCAGGGATTATGAAAGCGAAAAAGAAACCCCTTGAAGAACTTGAACTGGATGATCTTGATCTTGAAGAAGATGACGTAGAAGCAAAAACCAAAACAATCGAAATTTATTTACCGCCTAAAAAAGAAGCTGGAAAAGTATTGAGCGGCGAGCTTGCTGACCAAGTAATAGAACTTGTTCAACTTCTTCATACGGAAGCAAAAGTAGTTTAATCGGGGTTGAAATAGTCAATTGGCTTTGAATTAAGGCAAAGAAAAAGACAGGATTGAACGATTAGCCAAAATGGTGCAGGAGGTAATAGAATGTCTAGAAAAGTATTGGTATTAGGAGAAGTCCGTGACGGATCATTACGTAATGTTTCATTCGAAGCAGTTGCTGCTGCAAAAACAGTAGCTGAAGGCGGAGAAGTAGTTGGGGTTTTAGTTGGCGAAGCTGTAAGCGCTTTAGGTTCAGAACTGATTCAATTTGGTGCGGATCGTGTCGTTGTGGTTGAAGATGAGAAACTAAAACAATATACATCTGATGGTTATTCTCAAGTGCTTTTAGCAGTAATTGAGCAAGAGAAGCCGGAAGGTCTAGTATTAGGCCATACTGCACTTGGAAAAGATTTATCGCCCAAAATTGCCGGTAAACTGGGTTCAGGTCTCATTTCTGATGCCACTGAGGTAGAAGCTGCAGGAGGCAACATAGTCTTTACAAGACCAATCTATTCAGGTAAAGCCTTCGAAAAGAAAATTGTAACAGACGGCTTAATTTTTGCATCTGTTCGTCCTAACAATATTGCTCCATTAGAAAAAGATGATAGCAGAACTGGTGAAGTTTCCAGCCTTTCCGTAGAGATTAAAGACCTTCGTGCAATAATTAAAGAAGTAGTTCGCAAAGCAAGCGAAGGTGTTGACTTAAGTGAAGCGAAAGTGGTTATCTCGGGCGGCCGCGGTGTAAAAAGTGCGGATGGATTTAAGCCGCTAAAAGAATTGGCACAAGTTCTTGGCGGAGCAGTTGGAGCTTCCCGTGGTGCCTGTGATGCAGACTACTGCGATTACTCATTACAAATCGGGCAGACTGGTAAGGTTGTAACGCCTGATCTCTATATTGCCTGTGGAATTTCCGGCGCGATTCAGCACCTTGCCGGAATGTCTAACTCTAAAGTAATTGTTGCCATCAACAAAGATCCGGAAGCAAATATCTTTAAAGTAGCTGACTACGGAATTGTCGGCGATCTATTTGAAGTCGTGCCGATGTTAACGGAAGAGTTTAAAAAACTTAAAGTACACTCATAATAATAAGAGCGAGCGGGATGTTCCGCCCGCTCTTATTAACGGATTCGCATAGAATACTTAAAGGAATTATGGGAAAATTATCTTCGAGACATATTATTAGCTTGATTTACCAAACGATGGTATACTTTCGGTAGGATTTCAGTAAATTATAGGAGGTCAATATAAATGGCTATTTCACATGTATCAGATCAAAATTTTTCTGCTGAAACAAGTTCAGGTCTTGTTCTTGCGGATTTCTGGGCACCATGGTGCGGCCCTTGTAAAATGATTGCTCCAGTTCTTGATGAACTTGATTCAGAAATGGGCGATAAAGTAAAAATCGTTAAACTTGATGTTGACGAAAACCAAGAAACTGCTGCTAAATACGGCGTAATGAGCATTCCAACATTGCTTGTTTTCAAAAATGGTGAAGTGGTTGATAAAGTTGTCGGCTTCCAACCAAAAGATGCATTAGCAAGCGTTTTAGAAAAACACGTTTAAGATTGGTCCACGAAACCTTAGCTGGAACTTATTCCGGCTAAGGTTTTTTATTTTACCAAAGTCTATTTTCGCATAGATTGTTGTTTTTGGTATTATTTCATCAACCCGTATAGCTAGAGGTTTCGTGGCATCTTTTCGTAAGGACATTTGCGAAAATTGCCTAGAAACTTAGTAATTGACCCTTATAAAGTTCCAAAAGCAACAAAGTTTACGAAAAGAGCCTTTCCAAAAAAACATCACTTTCCTTTGTCACAAGTTTATTTTAAAATTTTATACAGATAAAAAGAATGGAGTGGGGTGGCCGGATGAATGAAATAATAAAACAAAAATTAACATTATTGCCTGATCAGCCTGGCTGCTACTTAATGAAGGACCGCCAGGGGACGATTATTTATGTAGGGAAAGCAAAGGTCTTAAAAAATCGGGTCCGCTCTTATTTTACTGGCTCTCACGATGGCAAGACATTGAGACTGGTAAATGAAATTGAGGATTTCGAATACATTGTAACCTCCTCAAACATAGAAGCTTTGCTGCTTGAATTAAACCTAATTAAAAAATACGACCCAAAATATAATGTGATGCTCAAGGATGATAAAACCTATCCATTTATTAAGCTGACGGCTGAGCGGCATCCAAAATTAATTATCACAAGAAAAGTTAAAAAAGATAAAGGTAAATACTTCGGTCCTTATCCCAATGTAGGGGCGGCAAATGAAACAAAAAAGCTGCTTGACCGGCTTTATCCACTGAGAAAATGTGCTACTCTGCCAGACCGGGTTTGCCTATATTACCATTTAGGGCAATGCCTTGCACCATGTGTCAATGAAGTGGCGGAAGAACAATACAAACAAATGACCGACGAAATTACCCGCTTTTTAAATGGCGGTTATAAAGAAATCAAGAAAGAACTAACCGAAAAAATGACCGCAGCAGCTGAAGAATTAGATTTTGAACGGGCGAAAGAATACCGAGATAAAATTATTCACATCGAGACCATTATGGAGAAGCAAAAAATCACGATGACGGATTTCACTGATCGTGATGTGTTCGGATATGCGGTCGATAAGGGCTGGATGTGTGTCCAAGTCTTTTTTGTCCGTCAGGGAAAACTCATTGAGCGGGATGTATCGATGTTCCCGATTTACAATGAACCGGAGGAAGAAATCCTCACCTATCTTGGGCAGTTTTATCAAAAAAGCAATCATTTTAAGCCAAAAGAAATTCTCATTCAAGATGAAATTGATTTGGAAATGGCCGAACAGCTGCTTGAAGTTAAGGTGATAAAGCCGCAGCGGGGACAGAAAAAGGATCTAGTCAAAATGGCGATTAAAAATGCAAAGCTTGCTTTGAATGAGAAATTTTCATTAATTGAAAAAGACGAAGAGCGAACGATTAAGGCTGTGGAGACCTTAGGCAACCTACTAGGGATTTACACACCGCATCGGATTGAATCATTTGACAATTCCAATATTCAAGGGACGGATCCGGTTTCTGCCATGGTTGTGTTTATTGATGGAAAGGCAAACAAACGGGAGTACCGCAAATATAAAATTAAATCCGTTCAGGGTCCCGATGACTATGAGTCCATGCGTGAGGTTACGAGAAGAAGATATTCCAGAGCTTTAAAAGAAGAACTTCCGCTTCCCGATTTAATTATTATTGACGGAGGGAAAGGGCATGTGGAAGCAGTCAGAGATGTACTAGAAAATGAGCTTGGACTCGATATTCCGCTTTCAGGCCTTGTGAAGGATGAAAAACATCGGACGTCTCAATTATTGTACGGTAATCCGCTTGAGATCGTTCCGCTTGCACGGAACAGCCAGGAGTTTTATTTGCTCCAAAGAATTCAAGACGAGGTTCACCGGTTCGCGATTACGTTTCATCGCCAGATTCGTGGAAAAACTGCTTTTCAATCGCTGCTGGATGATATCCCGGGCATTGGAGAGAAACGAAAAAAACTGTTATTAAAGCAATTTGGCTCCGTGAAAAAAATGAAAGAAGCCAGCCTTGAGGAATTAACTGCTGCAGGCCTGCCGGTAAATGTTGCCGAGGAATTAATGAAAAAACTCCAAAGCTAACGTTGTCAGAAAAAAAGTACTATGCTATAATTAGTGAAAATTTAATAACACTTTATCCACATAAAGTGTAGGTAGAGGTGCGAGCTTCAAAAGTAGTGGTTCTGAGAAGGATGAGCTTCGAAGAAGAATCATGAAAGGGGATGTTCGCCGAAGTGAAGAAAGTCTCATTCTTTCTTTTGCTGGTCCTGTGTTGAATAAATACCGGATTGTCAAGACTAATAGTACGTCTTGGAGAGCTATCTTACATTGTAAACGCAAGAATGCTATTATGTGTTCCCAAAGCAATGAGATACTCTTCTCATTGCTTTTTTTATTTTACAAAAGGCTGTTTTCGCATAGATTGTTGTTTTTCGTATAGATGTTAAAACACGTATTCAGTTAGTCATCGTGGCATCTTTTCGTCCACTTTTCAATAAGTAAATATGCTGAACCTTGTTATGCTTCTGAATTTCGTTATGAATAGCAACAAAGTTTACGAAAAGAGCCTTACAAAACTACATAGCCTTACAGGAAGAAGGGGAAATAATGGGTTTAATTGTTCAGAAATTTGGGGGAACGTCCGTTGGCAGTGTTGAGCGAATTATGTATGTTGCGGAACGTGTAAAAGAAGAAACTATTTTAGGAAACCAAGTGGTGGTTGTTGTTTCGGCAATGGGAAAATCAACAGACCAGCTGCTGAATTTAGCAAAAGAGATTACTCCTCATCCAAGCAAACGGGAGATGGATATGCTGTTAACTACTGGGGAACAGGTCACGATCGCCTTATTGTCCATGGCATTAAATCAAAAGGGACTTGATGCCGTTTCGTTTACAGGCTGGCAGGCTGGAATTGTTACCGAACCTGTTCATGGAAATGCCCGCATTACTGATGTTAGAACCGAGGCAATTGAAAGCCGATTGTCTAATGGAAAAGTTGTTATCGTTGCTGGATTTCAAGGAATCACCGAAAGTGGAGAAATTACAACTCTTGGCCGCGGCGGCTCCGATACTACGGCAGTGGCACTAGCGGCTGCATTAAAAGCTGATCGCTGTGATATTTACACAGATGTTTCCGGAGTATTCACGACAGACCCAAGATATATTAAAGGCGCACGCCAGTTGAAATCAATCTCTTATGATGAAATGCTTGAACTTGCTAATTTAGGTGCCGGTGTGCTTCATCCAAGGGCAGTTGAGTTTGCGAAAAACTATCAGGTACGGCTTGAAGTCCGTTCAAGTATGGAAAAAGTGAAGGGAACAATAATTGAGGAGGAAGCAACAATGGAACAAAATTTAGTAGTCCGCGGTGTCGCATTTGAGGATGAAATTACAAAAGTTACGGTATTAGGGCTGGCCAATTCATTAACAAGTCTTTCAACTATTTTTACAACACTTGCACAGCACCATATCAATGTGGATATTATTATTCAAAGTACGACAGAAGCAGGTGCCGCTAATCTTTCTTTCTCCATCAAGACAGATGATTTGATGGAAACGTTAAAAGTTCTTGAGGACCATAAAGAATTGCTAAACTACGAGCAAATTGATGCTGAAAACCAATTATCTAAAGTGTCAATTGTCGGTTCAGGGATGATTTCCAATCCGGGGGTAGCGGCAAGAATGTTTGAAGTCCTTGCATCCAATGATATCCAAGTAAAAATGGTCAGCACATCAGAAATCAAGGTATCAGCAGTTGTCGAAGAAGAGAATATGCATAAAGCAGTCCAAGCCCTCCACGACGCATTCGAACTAGCCGCTCTAACAGAATAACACTGTCTGCTCCAGATGGACAAAACAACCATTTTGTCCACAAACGGTGACAGGCACCATGTGAATTCTTCCATGGTGCCTGTCTTATTTTTGTTATTTTTTAGTCGATAGTGTCTTTTTTGTCCCATTTTACGGTGAAGAGAACTTTGTTGGATTTTTTTGCAGGGTGTTCAAAGGTTTCGGCAATGCCCTTTTTCTGAAACTCGATTTGCTGAGCAAGAAAGCCGGCCTCGAGTTGGTAGAAGTGTTCTGCCTTTGATTTGACGCGGGAAACAATCATTGGACTAATGAGTTCAAATTCCAGTTCATCCTTGTCTTCATTTTTGATTGTTAAATGTCCCCATGAGGCTCTGCTGAAAAATTCAATTATTTCATCGAAATTATTTAAAGGATACATTCTTGCTAACCGTTTTCCTGCCCAGTATAAAATTTCCGGGGTATCCTTTCCTAAAATCTCGGGCAAGAGAATTTCCCTGATTAACTCATAACCAAATATGGATACCGTTCTCGTTTCCTCTGCTTGAGTATTTAAATTAAGTGCAGTATTATCCATCAAATGTCTCCCCTCTTTCTATTATTCTATTATATACAAAATGAGTTTTATTTCATTAATCTTTTCATGAGTATAAAGAAGGAAATCCAAATATAAAGGGGTTTGCTATTCTACAATAGTAAATATGTTATCTCTCATAAATATATTACCTTTTTGCTTTAATTTCTATCCTTAATATCATGATAAATAAAGTGTTGTTTTGATGGAAACGCTTCCAAAATCAACCTCTAAAAATGTAAGCGCTTAGCACTCTCTTTTACTATTAAATTCAATAAAAAAATGTATTTTTAGAAAATAATTCTGTATACGGTTTCTTGACGCTATTTGTCGACAGTAGTAAAATGGAC
>NZ_MLYR01000101.1 GCF_001866655.1 Bacillus sp. MUM 116
AATATATAATTATCATTACATGGACTATTTAAAATAATCGAGGTAGTTAGATATGGAAGAAAGTAAAAAAGTATTAGAGAGTTATATCCCTTTAGCAAAATCTACTGCAAAAATGTTTGGGCCAAACTGTGAAATCGTTATTCATGATTTGACGAACCCTCAAAGCTCTGTCATGTTTACAGTAAATAACCATGTAACCGGAAGAAAAATCGGTCAATCCTTTGATCACCTAGTGAAAACAGTATTACGATCAGAAGATTTTAAAGAAGATTATTTAGCAGGTTATACATTTGTTACAGAAGACAAGCGTACCATTCGGTCTTCGACTTCATTAATACGCGATTCCAAGCATAAGGTTATTGGAGCTTTCTGTATAAATTTTGATGTTGAAGCACTAAATCAAATGCAGCAATTTATGAACACCTTCCTACCAACACAAGTTGCGATTCAAGAGAATGAAGAAAAATCAGATGCTGCGATTGAAAATGTTGAAGAAATCGTTGATCAATTGATTCAACAAATCATTCAAAACAGTGTCCATCCATTCATGAAACGCCATGAAAAAATTGAATTAATTCGATTTATGGATGAAAAAGGAATTTTCTTAATGAAAGGGTCTGTTGAGAAAGTCGCAGCTTTATTAGGCATCTCTAAAGTAACTGTTTATAGTTATTTGGATGAAATAAAAAATAAATCAAATTAAGGAGAATTCTATGAAAAGCATTTTTGAAGTTGGTAATTTAAAATCAAATGGACATTATGCGTTAGCAACAGTTCATCATGACACAGTCTATGTATCAGGCCAATTTTCCATTGATCCCATCACACGTGAAAAGAAATTTGGCACCATTGAAGAGGAAACATTACAAGGACTTAAAAATGTGGAAATGATTTTAGAAGAAGCAGGAAGTAAAAAAGAGCAAATCTTACGCATGACCCTATATATTCAAAATGTGGAATTATGGGACAAAGTAGATGCTGTCTATAAAGAATTCTTCGGTGAGCATAAACCGGCACGTACTGTGGTACCAACAAATGAATTACATTTTGGTTTCAAAATTGAAATGGAGGCAATTGCCTATATTTAAGGATATTTTTTTACCCTTTATGTATAAAAATTTATATTTTATATAAAAAAATATTCGAAAGGATTGATAAAGGATGAATCAATTTATTTGTAATCGTTGTGGGAAAAAGCATGATATTACACCAACTTTATGGAAATGTGAATGTGGCGGCGTTTTAGATATCGTAAAAGATACACCCAAAATTAGTGTCGCCGCTTGGAATCACTATCCAAACTCGTTATGGCGATATTTTGAAACTATGCCATTCGCCAAAAATACGAAGACGTGGGAATCGATTACAATGGGTGAAGGCCAATCTCCTCTAATTGTTTTAGATCCTCTAGAGCCAAATACGTATGTAAAAGTTGACTATATGATGCCTACCTTATCTTTTAAAGATCGAGGAGCCGCTGTTTTAATGACGAAAGCGAAAGAGTTACGCGTATCAAAAGTGATTGCGGATAGCAGTGGGAATGCAGGAACGGCGATTGCAGCCTATGCAGCACGTTGTAACATTGCATGCGAAATTTATTTAAGTGATGAAACCTCACCGAAAAAGATTGCTCAAATCAGGGCACATGGTGCAACGATTAAAGAGATTCATGGTACACGAGAGGACATTGCTATTGCGGCACAAAAGGCTGTTGACGAAGAAAAAGTTTTTTACGCCAGTCATGTGTATAATCCTTACTTCTATGAAGGAACGAAAACATATGCCTATGAAATTTATGAGCAATTAAAAGGTGTGCCAGATTCTTTAATCATCCCCGTTGGTAACGGTACACTTTTACTTGGTGCTTACTATGGTTTCAAAGAATTATTTGAAAATAGATTAATCGAAAAAATGCCGAAATTAATTGCCATCCAAGCAGCGAACTGTGCACCACTCGTGAATGCTTACGAAATTGGGGATGCAATAGCAGAACCTGTTACGAATATAGGGACTTTAGCAGAAGGCATTGCCATTGCCGCACCAGCACGATCAAAACAAATTTTAGAAGCTGTACGTGAAACAAATGGTCTCTTTATTGACATTAAAGAAGAGGAAATTCTGAGTGCACGGGCCATGCTTGCAAATAAAGGTTTCTATGTTGAAGTAACAACAGCGGCAAACTATGCGGGTTACTTAAAATATAAGAAGGAACCGGAGGAAAAAATAATCATCCCTTTTTGCGGTGCAGGAATTAAATCAAAATAACGGCGATAAAAAGCTAGTGGTAGTTCTTCAATCGAACTTCAATCGAACTACCACTAGCTTTTTATAACAGATCAACATCGTTGTTTAACAGAGCCTACAAAAAGTAAACGTACTGCCAGTTAATAAACTGAATAGCGCAATGATTATAGCGATACGAATAGCCATTCTGATTCTTCTGCCTCTTACTCTAGTAATTATAATGATACTGTCACTGCCAACATATTCTAGTGTCCCTGTAAAGGTTCCATTATTCGTGATTACTTCTACTTCTTACCCAACCAATTGAGATGCAAAACGGTTAAATTCTTTATTGCTCATCTAAGTGAACACCTTCTTATAATCTATTTTTGGGGGTTGAAAGGACGAAATCCAGCATTTATAAAGAAAATTGTCCTTCCAGATGGCCTGCAAGGACAAAATCTAGCGAAAATATAGAAAACTGTCTTTCCAGCCGGCCTGCAAGGATGAAATCCGCTAAAAATAAGGATACATTCGAAATAATAATCCCATTATAAAAATAAAAAATCCCAGAAGATATCTTCTGAGATTTTTTCCTAAACGAATCACTTATTCAAATAATGGACTTACCGCTTTCTCGTTATGGATCCGGTCAATCGCGTCTACCATCAATGTGGCCACCGATAACACCGTCATGTTTTTGATTTGCTTTTCTTCCGGAATTTCGATCGTGTTGGTCACCACTATTTCTTGAATCGGTGAGGACTCTATTCTTTCTTTAGCAGAATTAGATAGTATCGCATGTGTACAACAAGCATAAATGGATTTTGCCCCATTCTCCGCTAAAGCTTTCGCCGCAGAAGCGAATGTGTCACCAGTGTCCAAGTAGTCATCAATCATGATGACCGTTTTCCCTTCGATATTTCCGATAATGTTAATGACTTCGGAGCAATCGGATTCCGGATTTCTTCGGTCAATCATGGCAATCGGTGCATCAAACCAACCGGCCATTTTTCTTGCTCTGACTACTCCACCATTATGTGGTGCAACAATCACAAGATCGTCCAATTTCTTTTTTAAAAAATACTCTGAAAGAATAGGAATACCAATTAGATGGTCCACAGGTATATCAAAAAAGCCCTGAACTTGAGGTGAATGGAAGTCCATTGTCAAAAGTCTCGTTGCCCCCGCTGCTTCCAACAGATTGGCAATTAGTTTTGCCGTAATTGGCTCCCGTGATCGGAACTTTCGATCCTGGCGGGCATAACTGTAATAGGGCATGACTACATTGATCGTATCAGCAGAAGCTCGTTTTAACGCATCGACCATAATGAGCAGTTCCATTATATGCTCATGATTCGGCATTGAAGTGGATTGAACGATAAAGACATCACTTCCGCGAACGCTTTCTTCGATATGAATTTGAATTTCACCATCACTAAACCGAGTAACGGAACACTTTCCTAATTCACAACCTAAAAGGCTTGCCATTTCTTCCGCCAGTTCTCGATTTGAATTTAATGTAAACATTTTGAAATTTTGTTTCAGTTTATACGTCACCATTGATCCCCCATACTTTGCTTTTATCATTGCTGTCCATTATCTTATTTTACATGAAGAACGACCATTCTTGCACAATTTTTTCACTAATTAAACAAAGTATGTACACCCAAAATTGCCGCTTACTGTCATTCTGTTAATTTAATCAAACATTCACCGAGGGTTTGATTGTCCCATACCAATGAAAGATGGTCCCCGTCAAGTACTTGTCCAACGCCTTCTGGTGTACCGGTAAAGATGATGTCCCCTTCACCTAATCCGAAGTTCTTGAAAGTGAAATCCAAGATGGTTTGCAAATCGAAAATCATATTTTTGATATTTCCATTCTGAACCTTCGTCCCATTTTTAATCAGCGTGAAATCAGTACTTTTTAATTTTTCAATCCCGGGAAAATGGATGAACTCACTTATTACAGCTGAATTGGGGAACCCTTTTGCAAGCAGCCATGGATGGCCCTTTTTCTTTAATTCACTCTGAACATCTCGTAATGTAAAATCGATGCCAATCGCCATACTCTCGACCGCTTCATCCACTTTCATACCGGTTTCATACTGTTTCCCAATTCTGACGACAAGCTCCGTTTCAAAATGGACTGATCCCCGATGGCCAGGAAGATGAATTTCCTGTCCGTTTGCTTCGACAAGTGCATGTGTAGGCTTTGAAAAAAGAAATGGCGACTTAGGTACTTCATTATTTAATTCTTTTGCATGTGCTGCGTAATTTCGCCCAACGCAATAAATATTTTTGATCTCCTTCATCTTTAATCCCTCCTTAATTCAATACTAGTTCTCTTGATTTTATTCATCAACTATTTATCATCCATTATTTTTTGAAATTAAGTAGAAAAAATAGGTAAATCCCCTGATAATGTGTTATACTTTCTATACCATTTGAATTACCGTTTTAACTTCCCTGCTCATTCGTGAGTGGGGTTTTTATTTTAATGATTTAACGTTAGTTGGGAAGCATTTTTTTCCTGGAGCACTTATCTAAAATAACCATTAGCAGGTTAATTGGTATAAATACCCCTGTTTATTCCTTATGTAAAAAAAAAACAGACTCTAGAGATAGAGTCTGTCATTTATTCTGCTATTAAGCTTTACGAACGTTAGCAGCTTGTGGTCCACGTTGACCTTTTTCTACGTCGAAAGTTACAGATTGACCTTCTTCAAGAGTCTTGAAACCTTCGCCTTGGATCGCTGAGAAATGAACGAATACATCTTCTCCACCTTCGCGTTCGATGAATCCGAAACCTTTTTCTGAGTTAAACCATTTTACTTTACCATTTTCCATTTTTGTTGCCTCCTAGTGTGTTTTACACACAATGTTACTATCCTTGCTCTCAGTGATCATCAAGACGAAAGTTCATTATCCTTTACACCGAACAAAAATAATTCTTTGCTATCATACCATCAATTGCAAAAGATTACAAGGCTATTAAAAAATATCACTCGGCAGAGATAGATACGAATTTACTTATGTTTATTAATTAAGATGGCCATTCATAATAAGGAATGCGCATTGATTTTTACATTAAATTCACCACTTTATATGAACAAAAGCAGGAAAAATCTTTTATTTGAAGAAATGGTTAGAATTACTATGTTTTAGGAGGTTTTAGTTTTGGATCAAGCAATTACTACATATCTACTGAAAAACAGAGGCCAGCATTTAACAGAATTAAAGGAATTCTTGGGGATTCCGAGTATCAGCTCACTCCCGGAGCATAAAGAAGATGTTCAAAAGGCTGCCGGGTGGGTTGCACAATCCCTTCAAGCCATTGGGATGGAAAATGTGAAAGTATACGATACTAAACGCCACCCCGTTGTATATGGGGAATGGCTAAAAGCGGAAGGTAAACCAACTGTTCTGATTTATGGCCACTATGATGTCCAGCCCGTTGATCCTCTTAACCTATGGGACAGCCCGCCTTTCGAAGCCGAGATTCGCGACGAGAAAATATATGCTCGTGGAGCAACCGATGACAAAGGCCAAGTGTTTATGCATCTTAAAGCGTTACAAGCGATTCTTCAAACCACTGGAACGCTTCCAATCAATGTAAAATTCTTGATTGAGGGAGAAGAAGAAGTGGGCAGCCCTAATCTTCCCCTTTTTGTAAAGGAAAACAAGGAGTTATTGTCATCAGATGTGGTGGTCATTTCTGATACCAGTATGATTGAACGTGGAAAGCCGGCCATTTGCTATGGTTTGAGAGGCTTATGCGGCCTGCAAATCGATGTAAAGGGGCCCAAAAGCGACCTTCATTCAGGATTATATGGCGGCATGGTTCAAAACCCGATTCATGCGCTGGTTGAGATTGTGAATTCCTTCCATAATGAAAAGGGTCAAATCACTGTTGAAGGATTTTACGATCAAGTTGCTGAGTTAACGGCCGCTGAAAAAGCAGCCTATGAATCTCTTGGGATTACAGACAAGTCCTTTATCAATCAATTAGGTGTTCCTGAACTGTTTGGGGAAGAAGGCTATACATCACTAGAAAGAACTTGGGTACGTCCCACGCTCGAAGTGAATGGGATTTATGGCGGGTTCCAAGGGGAAGGGATTAAAACCGTTATTCCTTCTGAAGCGCATGCCAAAATCACCTGCCGACTTGTTCCAGATCAAGATCCGGATGTCATTGTCGAGCTATTGCAAAAGCATATTCAATCCCATACGCCGCCTGGGGTATCTGTAAAGGTTACCCCATTCGATAAAGGCCCATCATTTGTTACACCATTTGATCACCCTGCTATTCAAGCCGCTGGAAGAGCGTATGAAAAGGTGTATAATGTTCCAACTTCCTTTACGCGAATGGGCGGCTCGATTCCGATTGTGGCGGTATTTGATCAAATTTTAAACAAGCCGGTTGTGTTAATGGGATTTGGCCTTCCAGATGAAAATTTCCATGCTCCGAATGAACATTTCAACCTTGAGAATTTTGATAAGGGGATGGAAACAATTTGTTATTACTGGTATGAGCTTGAACAATCCTTATAAAGTGAAACTTCAATCAGTGGGGGTTTTTTTCATCCCCCACTGATTGTTAGTCCCGTTCTACTGTCTCTAATATCAAGGCTGACGCCTTGATAAAGAGACAGTACGAACCCGATTGGTTCAACTAAGCCCCTGCTGACGCAGTGGCAAGTTTCACTGTATCTCACCAATCGGGCTTTTACGGGCAGTTGGACCCCCACCTATGCTTCCTGTTTTCACTAAGCCTTGAAGTGGGGGTCTTACTGCCCGTTAATGCGGGATAAAATGGATATGGGCTTGCTCCAATTTTGGAGAAAGCCCTTTTTATCGTAATAAATCAAAAATAGGAAAAGATAAATGTGATATTAGTTTTATGAAACATCCTTAAGTCAATTATTAAGTTGTAAGGAGCAAGAAAACGATGCACCGTTTATCTCGAAAATTTGAATTCCTTTTTCCTTATTTCATTTCCATTTTACTAATCATAGATGTTTACAATATTTTTTTTCATTTAGGTAATCTCCCAATATATAGTTGGGACGAGGCAAGGCACGGGGTTAGTGCCTATGAAATGTTAAAACAAGGAAACTTTTTTGTGAATACCTACCAATACAAAAACGATTATTGGAATTTAAAACCGCCGCTTAGTTTTTGGGCTGTGATGGCTGGTTATAAAATAGCCGGCTTTAATGCCCTTGGTCTAAGACTTTTATCAGGAATTAGTTCTCTGCTTACTATCATCATGATAGCTGCCTTCGTTAAAAAAAGGTATGGGAAGTTGGCTGCAATCCTATCGACACTGATATTGTCAACGAGTAAACAATATATACTGAATCACTGTGCAAGAACTGGGGATGCCGATGCTCTTTTTGTCCTATTATTTACTGCAAGCATTCTGTCCTTATTACTTTCGGATCGAAATATAAACTGGCTTTATTGTTCGGGAATTACATTTGCGCTTGCTTTCCTTACAAAAAGCTGGCATGCAGGCAATATTGCCATCATCATCGGTTTGTTTTTAATGATTACAGGAAGATATAAAACCCTAACGAAATATAATTGGTTAATACTTTTCTCGTGCATGATCATCCCGATCCTAGCATGGGCGTCGGTACGTTACCAATATGATGGGTTTGAATTTTTCAGACAAATGGTGGTATATGACTTACTTCAAAGGTCTTCTGCACCAATTGAAGGGCATATTGGCGGGAAAAATTACTATGCTCTCGTTATGTATAAGTATTTCGGGATTTGGCTGACTATTCTTTTTGGATTGGCCTTACTATATACTTCAAATAACTTATCGACTCTGGAAAAAAAATCAGAGAATCGATTCTACAAAATTGGGATAGGTCTGTGGGTCCTTATACCTCTCCTGTTCTTTTCTTTTGCTAAAACAAAAATAAGATGGTATATTCTGCCCGTTTACCCACCGCTGTCTATTATCATCGGTGTTCTTGCAAGTAAAATACTGATGATGCATGGAAAATCTCTAACAAAAGCGATTCTTTTACTCTCTATTTTCTTTGCTTCAAGTACTTACTATGGGCAAATTTATACTATCTTACATAGACAGAGTCCGAAATTACAGCTGAGTTTACTCCAAAAGGTACAAGAAAATAAGGAGTTGAAAGGATACTCCATCTTTTTGCATCGTACATCGAACCAACAGTCATGGCAGCAAAATGAAGTTCTGACGGCAGAGTTATATGGAGATTTACATGTAGAAAACGGGAACTTTAATGACTTTTTAAATAAGGAAAAAGCACTGCTGTTAATACAAAAAGGACAAGAGTCTATACAACTGATCGAAACCAATCACTTACAGATTCTCTTCTCAAATACATGGGGGTACATTGTTAAAAAATAAAAATGGAGGACCCTATTGTTCCATTGGTCCTCCATCCATTATCATTCCAGCCAGATGATAACACATCCTAATGATGCCATTGCTGTACAAAGTGTAAGAACTTCCACTTGATTGAAAGAGCGAAAGATCGCTAACGTTCTTTTTCCAATCTTAAGGGCAGCATTCTTTAACTTACCTTTGTATTTTTTATATAGATAAATCACTGCTAAAATACATACTGCAACCACAATTCCAATAAGTAAGTATTTCTTTATTAAAGTATGAAATAGCTCCCATTGAGGACCTAAGATCTTTCCTATAGTAATGAAGACTGCTACCCAGAGGAATGCTCCGGTATAGGCAAATCCTGCATAGGTGCGAAAAGGAAGCTTAGTAATCCCAGAAAAGTAACCAGTGATATGTCGAACACCTGGTATAAAGTAAGCTAAAATCAGAAGTTTATTCCCGTACTTATTAAACCAGCTTGAAATATTTTCAATCCGGTCTTTCCCCATATGGAACCGGTGACCATATTTGTCGAAAAAAGGGGTCCCTAACTTATAACCAACCCAATAAGAAATTGTCATTCCAATACATGCACCAACACCGGCTACTACTATACTTAACCACCAGTTAAGATGCCCTTGATACACGAGAAATCCGCTGTAACACATGAGCAATTCACCTGGCAGGGGCACGGCAATCAATTCCAACAATAGGGCAACAAATAAGACAATATATCCGAATTGATCGATGTAAGTTGTAATATGACCCATGTTTTTTCCCCCTCACTTTTATTTGTCTAGGAATCTATCTGAAGACATTCTGTCAAAATTTATTAGGTATAATTTCATATTCCTTATTTTAACCTGATATATTTACTGTATCATAATTTTGGCACTGCCCCCGCTTTTTAACGAATTATTAATCAAGTTTTAAGGATGTTCATTTTATTAGAAAATCCTCATTTTTCTCTAATCATGAACTTGGAATCTTCTTAAAAGTGAATTAAATGAGGGATCAACAGTGACTCTTCAATTTATTGCAATACCAGTTTTTAGATGAATAGTTGATTGAAAAACAAAATGACGTGTGGCCAATCACACGTCATTTTTGTTTGCCTTTTATTTAAATTAAGTATGCACCTAATGCTACCATTGCTTTCTTTAATGCTTGTTCATACGCTTTATCTTTTCCAATAATGGTCCGGAAATCAGCCATGTCGCGTACGGTTGAACGACCTTCGATTTCATAACCATTTTCAAAGATTAATAGACAAATCGTTGATTTATCACTCATGCGATGAAATTTCTTTTCAACAATCATTTCCTCTAATTTTTTCCGGCGTTCATCCTTAATTCCGCCCGTTCTAGAATAAGGAATAACTATATGATCATAGATATGATTGTTTTTACAAGTGACAAAAAGCAGGTCTTCCCCTTTATGTTCAACATTATTAATTTCTCCACATTTTGGACAAATGCTTTCGATTAACATCGTGATTCACTCCCTTTGGTTATTTACTTAAATGACTATTTGCTTACCCATTTCCAAATAGGTTTTTTTCCAACAAAAGTTCGGAAAAGCGGGAGTTGCAATATGAATTTTCCTTAGTTTATTACGGAATATAAACACAGTCAAATTAAATTTTCTCTAATTTTTCTGAAAAAGGCGAGAGGCTTGGCCGATGGTACGAATTTTCAGCAAAACTCCCGAGCCCTGTACTGTCAATAAACCCCCCAACTAAAAAAAGACCACCGTTTTCGATGATCTTTAAACTCTTTTTGCTCCGATATATTTAGGATGCCAGTATGGGTTGCTTGTGTTTGTAATCATAACTCCCTTTGAGGAAGAAGCCATAATCATTTTTCCGCGCCCGATATAAATCGCAACATGTGTTGGTCTGCTTGCTTTTGATGGTGCGAAGAACATTAAATCGCCTGTCTTTAAAGAACTTACATGATACCCGTTTCCATAATAAATTGTAGAAGCTGTACGATTTAGGGTTCTTCCCGCTTTTCCATAAGAATATTTTACAAGACCGGAACAATCAAAACCATATGGTGACATTCCACCCCATTGATAAGGGACTCCCATATGATTCTTTGCTACTTGAATTGCTTTTGTATGATAATCATAAGATGCTGCTTCCGCTTTATCACCCATGTTGGCAAACAAAGTGCCGCAAGATGCTAAAATAACTAATGCCATAATAAATTTCTTAAGCATATTGGTTACCTCCTGGTGTGATTTGATAGGTTAAATATACTAGAAAGGTATGACAGGGGCATCACAGCAAAATTACAGTTTTGTAACAAAGTTATTTTGATATAACTTCCAAATACCTGAACTATTCGTTTTCCTAATGATCGTACTAACGCTTTAGCACATAGGCATCTATTCACGTGAATACAATGTAATAGTCCTTTTTCAAAGGGAGCGATAAGATGCCTGAAAACATACCGGCTTTAAGCTCTGAACAAATGATTAGCATGATTAAGAATGGGCTTCAAAAATCCCAAGTTCCCAAGAAGATTACCATTGTTGGAGCAGGGATCGCAGGTCTTGTTGCCGCTTCGTTATTAAAGGAGGCTGGACACAACGTTACGATTTTGGAGGCAAACAATATTGTTGGAGGCCGGATCTATACCATTCGTCCTCCCTTTAGCAATGGGCTTTATTTAAATGCTGGGCCCATGCGTATTCCCGACAATCATTTGTTGACCTTAGCATATATTCAAAAATTGGGATTATCATTAAACCCTTTTATTAACCGAACTACGACGGATATTCTTTATATAAATGGGATAAAAACACGTCTCAATCTATATGAACAAAATCCAGAAATTTTTAACTTTCCTGTACAACCAAACGAAAGAGGTAAAAGTGCCGAAGAGCTCTTTAATTTAGCTGTTGAACCCATAATCAATTTTATTAATAAAAACCCAAAGAAAAATTGGCGTTTAATTGAAAACGAATTTAAAAACTATTCGCTTGGTTCATTTTTAAATTCTTACCATTATCAATATGGAACCACTTTTTCAGAAGGTGCAATTGATATGATTGATGTGCTTCTCGACTATGAAGCTTACATGGGGATGTCATTTCTTGAAGTTATGCGCGAAGCATCGCAATTCAGAACAAATCGTTTCTTTGAGATAACCGGTGGGATGGATTTGCTTCCTAAAGCATTTTTGCCGCAATTAAAAGATGATATTAGGTACTATCAAAGGATGACGAAAATTATCCAGGATAACAATCGTGTAACCATTCATTTCAGGGATGAACGGACCTCCAACACTTCGACCATCACGAGTGATCTTGCCATCATCACCATCCCCTTTTCGGTATTGCGATTTGTAAAAATCGAACCATTTCATTCTTTTTCTTACTATAAACGGAGAGCGATTCGTGAAATCAACTATATGGCGGCTACCAAAGTCGGAATTGAGTTTAAAAGCAGGTTTTGGGAGAAGTACGGTCAATACGGCGGTAAATCAATAACGGATTTACCAATTCGGTTTACATATTATCCAAGTCAAGGGATTGGGACAAATGGACCTGCTGTTGTTTTGGCAAGTTATACGTGGGCGGATGAAGCGATGACATGGAATGGTTTAACTGACGAAGATCGTATTTTCTATTCCTTAAAGAACTTGGCTGAAATTTTCGGTGACCAAGTTTATTCTGAGTTTGTATCAGGCACTTCATTTAGTTGGGTTAATAATCCGTATGCTACCGGTGCTGTAGTGGCTTTTGACCCAGGTCAGGAAAATGAACTGTTTCCTTATATCAAGTTGCCTGAAGGAAGAGTTCACTTTGCAGGTGAGCATACAACTCTTACCCACGGTTGGATGCAAGGAGCGATTGAATCAGGAATCCGGGTTGCCAATGAAGTGAATCATTTACCAAAATATTAAAGACTTACAGAAATTCTTTTTTCAACAAGGCTCTTTTCGTAAACTTTGTTGCTTTTGGACCTTAATAAGGGTCAAATACTTAAGTTTCTAGGCAATTTTCGCAAATGTTCATACGAAAAGATGCTACGAAGCATTTAGTTATACGGGTTGATGAACTTATACGAAAAACAACAATCTATGCGAAAATAGCCTTCAACAAAAAGGGGATCTGCAGCTGCTGTCTCCCCTCTTCCTGTTAACCCAAGATATATTCTACCTATGAGGTAGGTTCGAATGGATCATGATACAACCGCAACTTCTTATTGGCTATTTCCTTTAAGCCGCTGCGGATCATGCCAAAAACCACAATCCATGATAAAATCATCAGAATGATTTGTCCGAACGGAAACATACCTGATAATGGTGTATCCCATAAAGCATGCATCAAAACAACCAGAATAAAGATTCGCATAAATTTTGGATTAAACAGCCTGTTCAGCTCAAATTTCTTGTTCCCTTGTACGATGCAAAAGGCGGCTCCTGTTAGCGCACCCCAAGCGACATGTCCGCCGGGAGCTAACAAACTACGCCACAGCATCGTAAAATAAAGATTGTGGAAACTTCCGGAAAGAAGGGCCCTTAAGGCATAACCAGCTGTTTCAAAGGCTGCAAAACCTGCTCCTACGGCAGCACCCACTAGCAATCCGTTTAGTATATACCGATATTTGATGTTTCGGACAAAATAGAGAACCGTTATCACTTTCGACAGTTCTTCAACGATGCCAATCGTAATCGGGTTGATGTTATGTTTTAAAATATCATAAAACACCAGCGCCACGAGCATTGAGAGGATTCCGCCAATCAATACGACATAAATGATTTTATAAAAAGCAATATTCTGGGGAGCATTCATTTCCCAAAAGAAGATCAACGTCGTAACTGGAACAGTAAAGGCACCAACAAGAATTAGCCCCGGGATAAAGTTAATATTTTTGAACAAGCCTACACCTAAAAATAGTCCTAAAAATGCAATCAATGCAACAAGAAATATTCTCGCAAAAAGCCAAGGTTTTGGCCAGGTTTCCTTCACTTCTTCGATTTTAGGTGTAGTAAGCGCAGTCCCCACGATGAAAAGCCGTTCAGCCTCAAGTTCACTATGCTTTCGGAACACCCGCGAGAAAATATTTTGAAATTTAGGCTCAACCGAACGTTCATGCCTCGGAACCATATCGACAAAATGGGCAAACTCATAAAACAGGCTGTTTTCATCTTGATGTGTAGTGTCCTTACTAAAAAATTTTTTCCCACAATTTAAACAGAACTTTACCTCTTCCGGATTTTCATGAACACATTCCGGGCATTTCATGAAATATTCCTCCCTTCTAGGTACGAATCATCCTATATTAATGAATATCTTTTTTCTTAAAGCGGCCACCGTGAACTGCAGTTACATCCGTAGCAATAATAAATGCATGCGGGTCAAATTCTCTAATAATATCTTTCATCTTTGTTTCCTCCAGTCTTGTAAAGACAGATAAAATCACACGCTTGTCTTCACCGCTGTAAGAACCCTCTCCATGTAAATAAGTAACTCCACGGCCTAATCGCTCTGTTATAGCATCCGCAATTTCAGTCGTATTATCACTAATGATATACACAGATTTCATATCTTCTAACCCTTTTACAACAACGTCAATGGTTTTAAAGGCAATATAATAGGTAAGCATTGAAAACAAGGCATTTTCTAACCCGAATACAAAGGCAGCAATTGAAAAAATAATCACATTAACAAACATGATAATTTCACCGACAGAAAATGGCACCCTCTTCTCAACTAATATCGCTAATGTTTCTGTACCATCTAACACTCCACCATTTCGAATGGTTAAGCCTACTCCCAATCCCAATATTAACCCCCCGAAAACGACTGCGAGCAGCTCGTTAGTAACAATCGGTTTTACATGATGCATAAAAGAAGTCGCTATAGAAAGAGCAATAATCCCATAGAGCATACTCATTGCAAAGGTTTTACCGATTTGCCTATAACCTAAAAAGAAGAAGGGTAAGTTTAAAATGACTAAAAAGATACTGAGGTTGATGGATGTCACATGACTTAAAATCATGGATAAACCGGTTACTCCTCCGTCAATCATATTGTTTGGAACTAAAACAGACTCCAGTCCGTAAGCCATGATGATGGCACCTATTGTAATAAATATAGTTCTTTTGACAATATGTCTTCCTGTTAATTTTTTATGATTTGATTTCTTTTTTTCTTCAGGCGCGCTCATCCCATTCCTCCTTGACGCATTCATTACTATTTAGGATTCTTCATTGTACCTGTTATCATTACGATGAAAATATTTTTATTATAGCCATTTAAACCAAATAAATTGCTTCATTTCAGCACATAATATAATTACTTCAGGATTCCCCTAAAATCTTGATTGTTGTTGATTCATCCTTCTATATGGAAGGATGAATTTTTTTACATTAAATTGAAACAAGCCGCCAAGTTTGGCAGCTTGTTTTTCTACTTTTATTTCACTATTTAGCACTGAATGTTTTTAATTCAGCAAGAGTGCCAGGTACTTTGAGGGCTCCGGATTTTATTTTATCTGTCCAATCTTTTACAGCTTTTTCAATTGCCGCTTTGTTAGCAGCATTGAC
This sequence comes from Bacillus sp. MUM 116, assembly GCF_001866655.1. Lineage (GTDB taxonomy): Bacteria > Bacillota > Bacilli > Bacillales > Cytobacillaceae > Neobacillus. The sequence goes on from NZ_MLYR01000101.1 coordinate 15,175, forward strand.
ATTGATTGGTGCTAAACTTACTGCATCTTCTTTTAACCCATATAGAATACTCTTTCCTCCCGGGAACTTCCCGTCTTTCGTTTTCTGACATGTATCTTTTACTGCTACATCCACACGCTTAATGGCAGAGGTAAGAACCACATCCGGACCCATATCGCTTTGATCACGGTCCACCCCGATTGCCCAAATTTGACGGTTTGGATCTTTTTTCTTTAAGTCTGTTGCTTCTTTAAATAAACCATTTCCTGTACCTCCAGCTGCGTGGAAGATAATATCCGCACCAGAGGAGTACATTTTCGATGCGATTGCTTGACCAGCTTCTGGTTTGTCAAATGCACCAGCATATTGAACATCAACCTTTACCGCAGGTTTTGCTGCTTTTACCCCGGCAAGAAACCCAGCTTGGAAACGTTCAATGACCGCATTTTCCATCCCACCAATGAAACCGATATGATTTGTCTTCGTTGTAAGTGCTGCTGCAACCCCTGCAAGGAAAGCTGCTTCCTGTTCTTTAAAAAGAATACTTACAACGTTTGATTCTTTCACTTCAGAGTCAATAATGGCAAATTTCGTATCCTTTTGTTGTTTCGAAACTTGATCTACAGCATTTTGCATTAAGAACCCGATCCCAAATACTAAATTAAAGCCTTGCCGGGCGAGTGTCGTTAAGTTTGTTACATAATCAGCATCAGATGTGGATTGAAGGTAATCATATCCGCCTTTACCTTTATTCATATTGTTTTCTTTCCCAAAGGCTTGTAGCCCTTCCCAAGAAGATTGGTTAAAGGATTTGTCATCTACTCCGCCTATGTCAGTTACCATTCCTGCTGAGAATCCATTCTTTTTGTTTCCACCAGCTGTGTTTTTATTGCCCTTTCCGCATGCACCAAGTAGTGTGCCAACTGCAAGTACAAGGACTATTGCCATTACCATTTTTTGCTTTATCACGTATTGTCACCCCTAAGAAGTTGATGAATAATCTTTAATCAATAGTTTGCCGAAAAAAGATATGTTCATTCCAGGATTGTGGCTTTTTATGGGGAGTTGTTGGTAAGACAAAATCATTCTGGAATGTTAGTTAAGTGTCCTTCCACTGGTGCTGGATGGACAAAATCTCTCAAAAAACTGAAAAATTGTCCTTCCACATGCGCTGGAGAGACAAAATTTCTCAAAAATCTGGTAGACTGTCCTTCCACGACGGTTGAAAAGACAAATTCCATCAAAACCCTTTAAGGATGAAATTTTTAAAGAAAATTTCCCTTTAATAATTCCTTTTAAAGAAAAGAGCCAACCGATTATGTTCGATTCGCTCTTTTACCTTTTATTTACTTGTTTAGAATTCGTTTATACCATTGGGCAGCAGCCTCTACTTTGAGATTTTATTTGGATTTCCTCCTCCGGAATCTCGAATTCGAGGTATCTTTTAAAAATTATACAAATTCGACCGCTGAATCGTATATTAACCAATGATTTGTGCAGCGTGTTTAAATTGGAAGGATCGGATTTTCCTTGGAATAAAACGCCGGATTTCATCTTCATTAAAACCCACTTGCAATCTTTTTTCATCGATGATGATTGGTTTTCGCAATATTCCTGGATTCTCCTTGATTAACTGGTACAATTCTTGAAGTGAAAGAGAATCGATATTAACATTTAGTTTTTGGTAAGATTTCGAATTTATTGAAATGATTTCATCTGTTCCATCCTCCGTTAGACGAAGAATATTTTTAATCTCTTCGGTTGAAAGGGTTTTCGCTGAAATATTTCTTTCAGAATATGGAATATTATGGTATTCCAGCCAGGATTTTGCCTTACGACAAGAAGCACAGCTCGGACTTAAAAATAGCGTTACCATCTTTAAAAACACACTCCATTAATTTAATTTACTCACCATTTCCTTGAATTAAAATACTTGTTAAAAATTCAGGAATTTATTTTGTCAGATCAATTTATCTTTAATTCGAGATAATGATATAACTTAATTAATTTATTGTCAATATATTTTTGGTCTTGCTTCAGAAAATCAAAAAAACGGCTAAAATGGCCGTTTTTCATTTATTCATTCATCATTTTGTTAAACATAACAGAAGTTGCTACCATTGCTAAAACAAACAATCCAAGAATAGCGTATAGACCCCATTCCATTTTTTCCACCTCCGCACTCATTGCTTTACATATTCAAAACTATCACAATTATATCATTCTATTAAACTAAAAACTATGTATAAAATTGGACAAATCCTTTCTTAAATTCCTTAAATAATAAATTTTTCTCGGTAGGAAAAACGCAAAAATAATGTGCCGACCTGCATTCAATGTATTCAATTCGAAATCAAAATGTAAATATTCTGTCACTGTAATAGAGTTGAAGTAAGGAACTTGAAAGTATACACTTTACTTACAATTTGAGGAGTGATAATGGTGAAAACAGTATCCGTGGAAAAACTAACATTCAAGAAAAATTTAACCATGATCGAGCAATTTGCAATCAAAGATTTTCTATTAAAATGGGTTGGTCGACCAGTAGAAGAATTAGATCATTTTCTCGAACTTGAGTACAATGAAAATGTTTTTGCAAAGATGGAAGCAATACAGGAGACAGCTTTACTCATTAATGGGAATGAACAATTCAGATACGCCACAATAACAGAGGATAATCAGATCGTAATAGGTGTGTTAGATTCGAATAAAGAGTTACAGCATAGTATTATTTCTTTAGATGAGGTTTTAAGGTAAGCATTTATAAGGTGCTTTCCTCTAAACTATTAGAAAAGGAGTCATTCAACATGACCACTTCCAAGAAAAATTTAAGGACTTGCACCAATGGCCACAAATACTATAAAAGCAGCGACTGTCCGACCTGCCCGATTTGTGAGCAAGAAAGTAAACCTGAGACCGGATTTCTTTCACTACTTTCCGCGCCAGCTAGACGAGCATTGGAGCATAATGGGATCACTTCACTGCAACAGCTATCAAAATTTAGTGAAAAAGAGATTTTGCAATTTCATGGTATGGGACCCGCTTCTTTACCTAAACTTAGGACTGTATTAGAGACAAATGGGTTATCATTCAAAACAGAATAGAAGTACGCTTGGCTGATTGATATATCTTTTTACTATTCCTAAATCTCTTAAAAGTGAATTCAACTAAAATAATGATAGAACAGCAACCATTTTTGTATATTTTACATAGAAAAAAGAATATTTTTCTATATCCTGTAAATCGACATCGTTTTCACGTTTCACCTATTATATTTTAAATATAGAAAAAAATATAAAGAGGTGGATTACGATGAGTTTACAAAGATTAATGAAAATTAGCTTACCTTTATTCATGATTTTTACATTGTTACTACTGCCCTCCCCCACTTCACAGGCATATGCGAAAACAAAGGTGGCAAAACAAAGTAAAATCATTAAAACAACCACCTATATCACTTCGTTTAAAAAGGTGCATGGTAAATGGGTAGGAAAATTTGATTATATTCAATGGTATTTTGGAAAGGCGGCAGACAGAGAATTTTTAAAGGATTGTAAATGTAAAAATGATATGGACCATGCGCCGGATGGATACTGGATCCGTAATGTGAATCCCAAGATTCGTACCTTCACGATTTCAAAAAACGCTCAATTCGTGTTACAAACACGGAATGATTACCAAGTAAAATGGAATGAAAAAGTAACCAAAACCCAATTTATTACGTTTTTGAAACAACGAAACAAGGACCACCAAGTTCCTTTTCATATTGAAATTAAAAATGGGGTAGTAACGAAAATTACCGAACAGTATATCCCTTGATGATCCGTAAGAAAAAAAGAGTTAAAAAAACAATAATTGTACAACCTATAAATAAATCATATAAATTGAGAAAAATGCAACTAGGTGGTTTTTATATTTGGAATTTCCTTTATCTTTTTAGATAAATAAAAATGGGGCATTTTTCATCAAGACCTAAATAATAAATATCCTTAAAGTATTGAAGGACACTTATTAAACATGAAAATAAGTGTCCTTCTTTTATTCATTCAAAGCGCACAATTGCAGAAGATAAAGATTATTATTATGTTTTACAGTGGTTTGAAATATTATTTTCGTGCTTACAAATGGACACAAGCATTTTCAACTTCTCATACCATTTAATTCTAGCAGCATGTTCCTTGTTGAAATAAGAAAACTGGAAATAATAAAAAAGCTGTTCAAACCACGTATCGATGGGAGGCTTACTTTGCACGAGATGGCGTTTATTAAACAATTTATAAAGCATCCAAGAACAGTCGGCGCTGTCCTCCCCAGTTCAAAACAGCTAGCTAAACAAATGATTGCACCGATCCAATTTGCTCATGCTAAAAGTATCGTCGAATATGGGCCAGGAACTGGGATTTTTACGGAACAACTGATTGATAATAAAGAGGATGACACTGTATTGTTAGTAATTGAATCAAACGCGGAGTTTTATGAGCCACTGATGGAGAAATATGGCGGAATTCCAAATGTTCACCTTATCCATGGCTCCGCTGAAAATATAGACCGTTATATCCAAGAATATAAAGTTCCAAACGTGAATTACTTTGTTTCAGGTTTGCCTTTTACCAGTTTGCCTATCAGTGTTTCAAAAAATATCTTAAGGAAAACGAAGGCTATTTTGGGTAATAATGGCGAGTTCATTACCTTCCAATATAGCCAGCTGAAAAAAGAATTCTTTGAATCCTATTTTAGTCATATAGAGGTAATAAAGGTCCATTGGAATATCCCTCCTGCTTATGTATTTATTTGTAAGCCCTAACCGGCAAAAATGAACCGCACCGCATAATTGCGGTGTTTTTTATTTATAGAAAAGAAAGAAAATTTCTACTTTGAGAATTGTCCAGCTCCAGCGCCTAGCCCCTCGAGGTTGCTTCGGACCTGACAATGAAGTCAAAAAACGACTTCACCGTCAGGTCCTCCAGCACTTGTCGGGGCTGACCAAGGCGCTTGCGCTTTTCTAATTGGCTACTTTTACAAAGAAATTTCCACATTTTTAATGCCTGAAGTATGAATTCACCTCTTCTTTTAGCTTGATAATAAATCAATAAATCAGGTTTTCTAAAGTGAGGTAAAACAATAGTGAACGAAAATAATCAAGCAAACTGGTTTGTCCGTTACCTGTATTATTTATTCATCCTGCTTTTGCTATTTTTAATGTATGGATTTAGTGACGTCAATGCAGGAGCCTATATATACACTGAATTTTAATGTTGGAGGTGTTTTTCTAAATGAGGATGCTATTTAAAATAAAGGATTTTGCTTTTACGCACCCGGAAGCTGATGCTTTTATTTCACTAGATCATCAATTGACCTATGGAGAACTCTGGCAAAAATCAGACCAAGTGGCCAAGTTTATTTTAAACCAAAACATTTCAACATGGTCACCTATTATGGTTTACGGTCATATGGAACCAGAAATGCTTGTTTCTTTTTTGGGAAGTGTAAAATCCGGACATGCCTATATACCCATTGATCTTTCGATTCCTTTGGAACGAATCGAGAGAATCAGCAAAGCTTCTCAGGCTGAAATTATCGTCAATGTTTCCGGAAAACCATTAGAAATCCAAAATTCAGCGATTCAAATGATTACGATGGATAAAATCCAAGCATTTCCTACTGATTCTGATGAAATTGACCCTTCCAATTGGGTATCTGAAGATGAAAATTTTTATATTATCTATACCTCCGGTAGTACTGGTAATCCAAAAGGAGTTCAAATTTCGGCCAATAATCTCCAAAGCTTTGTCGATTGGATGGCAGAAGATTTTCCGATTCAAGGAGGACTGCGCTTTATCAATCAAGCGCCCTTTTCCTTTGATCTTTCCGTAATGGATCTTTATCCTTGCCTGGCAACGGGCGGAAGTCTCTTTGCTATCACAAAGGAAATGATTGCGAAACCGAAAATGTTATTTGAAGCCCTAAAAAAATCAAACACGCAGGTTTGGACTTCCACCCCTTCGTTTGTACAAATGTGTTTAATGGATCCATCCTTTAATCAAGAATTGCTTCCGGAAGTCATGGTATTTTTATTCTGTGGAGAGATTTTGCCATTCCAAGTTGCCCGTCAGCTTCTTGAACGGTTTCCAAAAGCAAAAGTTTATAACACATATGGTCCAACAGAAACGACAGTTGCCATCACTTTTGTGGAAATTACAAAGGAAATCGTCAACCAGTATTCTCCCCTTCCAGTTGGAAGAGCAAAAAAAGATACAAAATTACTGTTACTGAATGAGAACGGACAAGAGGTCCCGGAAGGAGAAAAGGGGGAAATCATTGTCGTCGGCCCTAGTGTTAGCAAAGGATATTTAGGCCAACCGGAACTAACGGAAAAGTCATTTTACACCATCAACGGTGAACAGGCCTATCGTACTGGTGATGAAGGAGAAATGGTAAAGGATCTCCTTTTCTATAAAGGCAGGATCGATTTTCAAATAAAATTACATGGATACAGAATGGAGCTGGAAGAGATTGAACAGCATATTGCCAATTCACAATATGTCAAAACAGCAGTGGTCATCCCGGTTTACAAAGGGGAAAAAATTGAATATTTAACTGCAGCCATTGTCCCTGCCGAACATGAATTTGACAAGGAATATCAGCTTACTGGTGCGATAAAAAAAGAACTTGGTCATAAACTTCCGGCATATATGGTTCCAAAAAAGTTTGAGTATTATCATGAGCTTCCAATGACACCCAATGGAAAAGTCGACCGAAAACGAATTAAAGAAAAGGTATTGCTATGACACCATATGGTACATTTTTGTTCTTTTTTATCACAGCCATCCTTTTAGCACCTACTGTAATCCTTGGTTTAAATGGAAAACGCTCCAAGACCTATAATGTTCTAGTTACACTTATTTTTTTGGCGCTTATCTTTTCAGCAAATGTAAGGGAAACTTATGCGCTAATCTTTTTTACCTTTTGGCAGGTTATCTTAATAAAAGGATATATTGCCTATCGAAAAAAGGCAAACAGCGGGTTCATCTTTTGCTTAGCGGTCATTCTTTCGATTCTTCCGCTATTGCTATCTAAACTATCGCCCTATTTATTCATCCAAAATTTATGGGGATTTCTCGGGATATCGTATCTTACATTCAAAGGTGTCCAAATGATCATGGAAACCAGGGATGGTTTAATTAAAAATCAGGTCCCAATTATTCGGCTGCTTTATTTCATCCTTTTCTTTCCAACCATTTCATCTGGACCGATTGACAGATACCGCCGCTTTGATAAGGATTTAAACGAGGATCTGCCAAGGGATGAATATAAACTTTTCCTTTACAAAGGGATGAATAGCATCTTTCTTGGCTTTCTTTACAAGTTTATCATTGGTTATTTGATTCATCATTATATTATGGCCAAACTTGGGTATTATGGCCACGGCGCTTTCCAACATCATCTTTTTTATATGTATGCCTATAGCCTATATTTGTTTTTTGATTTTGCAGGTTACAGTGCGTTTGCCATTGGAGTCAGCTATATTATGGGTGTAAAAACTCCAGAAAACTTTAACCAGCCATTTATAAGCCGAAATATGAAGGATTTCTGGAATCGCTGGCATATGACTCTTTCTTTTTGGTTTAGGGATTATGTGTTTATGCGATTTGTGTTTTGGATGACGAAGAAAAAATGGATAAAAAACCGGCATATTATTTCCAATTTAGGCTATATTTTGTTATTTTTATTAATGGGCTTCTGGCATGGATTAGAGATTCAATATATTCTTTACGGAATTTACCATGCACTATTAATGGTTTTGTATAATTCGTTTGAGCAATTTAATAAGAAACATCACTGGTGGCCGCAAAATAAATTTACTCATATTGTGTCTGTCATTATCACGTTCCATTTTGTATGCTTTGGATTTTATATTTTTTCAGGACATTTTATTCATAAAGGAGTATGATTCATATGGAATTTAATGAACAAGTTATTGCATTAGTGGCAGAAATTTGCCAAGACGATGTTGTAAAGGAAGACCCAGATATCGACTTATTTGAATCCGGGCTGCTTGATTCCTTTGGGACAGTAGAATTGCTTGTCCAAATTGAAGAACGATTTGGCCTTACAGTACCCATTACGGAATTCGATCGTGAAACATGGAATACCCCAAATAAAATTGCGAAGCAGCTGGCTGAATTTAAATGAAAAAAGCTTTATTTTCACCCATGATCTTTGCCTTTCTTACCTTGTTTATTCTGATTATTATTCCGAATAGCTGGGTAGAACGCTTTATTCCAAAACAAAGGGTAAGTCAAGCTGCCACTGCGTTAAATCCATTAATGTTTCAAGGTAAATATATTCAATCGAAAATGCTTCAGGATGATCGATATTTGCCAATGTATGGATCTTCCGAATTGGCCAGGCTGGATCGATTTCATCCATCCAATTATTTTAAGGAAAATTATGACGGGTTTACTCCTTTTCTTGTTGGACGCGGTGGTTCGATATCCTTGATTCATTTTCTCAACTTTGCCGAGCATACTGACGAGCTTAAAGGGAAAAAACTTGTATTTGTCTTATCCCCCCAATGGTTTCAACCTCAGGGGGCTGATCTGTCACACTTTGTTCCAAACTATTCAATACTTCAGGGATATGATCTTGCTTTTAACAATAAAATTGACCCTAAGGTGAAAAAAATTGCGATAGAACGATTGTTAAAGTTTAAACCAATACAAGATGATCGAATGCTTTCAACTATTTACAGGGGGGAAATTTCTAATAATCCTATGGATAAGGATAAAGCAGCATTTGTTCGTCCATTTGCAAAGGCATATAGACTGATGTTGACGAAAAAAGATTTATATTACTCGATAGCAGGCGGTCCTAAGAGTAAACGGGATATTAGTCCAGAGGTTCGAAATAAATCCTGGGAGGAATTAAAAAATGAAGCAGACCAAATGGGTAAACAGCAGGCGACGAATAATTCATTTTATGTGATTAATGCTAAGTACAATACAATCAAAAAAAAGGTGCAATTATTAAAGGACTCTAAAAGAGGTGCATCGTACGGAAAATCTGTTGAATATCTTGATTTTCAGCTTGTACTTGACGTCTTAAAACAATCAGGAGCAAAACCATTATTTATTTCAGTTCCCGTCAATGGGAGATGGTATGATTATACCGGTTTTCCAAAGGAAGGCCGTACTTCTTATTATAAACGAATTAAAAATCAAATTGAGTCACAGGGTTATCCGATCGCTGATTTTTCCAACCACGAATACGATCCATATTTTATGAAGGATACCATTCACATCGGTTGGAAAGGCTGGGTTTATGTGGACAAAGCAATTAAGGATTTTTACGAAAAAAACTAAACTATAAATTAATATAGGCTATTTTCGCATAGATTGTTGTTTTTCGTATAAGTTCTTCAAC
>NZ_MLYR01000102.1 GCF_001866655.1 Bacillus sp. MUM 116
TACTAAATCACTTGATAACATGATTATAATGCATTACTGCATGATAAAAAAAAAAAATATAATATAATTTAATTTAGTTAAAGTTGTATTAAAAAAGAGCATAGAAATCACTACTTCTATCGAGATAAGATATAATGATTAAAAAATACTTGAGGTGAATATGAATTGGATTTTCATTCAGAGTCAAACCAACGAAAAGAAAAAATTAATGATGAAGAATATAAAGAAAGAGATTACCCTACTAGGCTAGAAGCTAAGAGGAAAATTGATGAAAGTGAACATAAACAATGGTTTATGGGTGAAAATAAGAGAAAAGCATTTGAAGGAGGCGAAACAGCAGTAACCTCCCCCTCTAGATCGAATTCCAGATCTAGATTATCAAAAAAGAATATGAAAGTGGAAATGCCATGGGTAAAACTAGTATTTAAGATTTTGGTAGTAGCAGTTGTTTTTTTCAACTTCAAATTTCTTTTGAACTTTATGAAAGTTCCTTTCAGTACGTTGTATCATACCCTATATGTAATTGGAATGAGTGTAGCTATTAATTTTATTGCCGTCTGGTTTCTGTTTTATAAAAAGAAGTATATAAGATTTTATCTTTCTTTATTTGCACTTTTAGGATCGCTTGGGTATTACTTCTACGTAAATTACACGAATCATTCCTTTTTAGGGAATAATCTAGTAAGTTCGGTACTTGTTGTAATATCAGTTTTAATGGCCATTAATCCTAAAGTAAATTATTATATGAAAGGCTTCGTGCTTTTGTTAATACCTATTTTAGGAATCTATTTTAGTGGTAATAAATTTGCCCTTGTTTGGACTCTAATGTTTAATGCGGGGTTGATACTATTCTTTAGAGTGTCTAGATCAAAAAAAACTAAAGGAAATAAATCGAAAACAAATAAAAAAGAAGAACGAACAAGGAGAAACAAAAAGCAATCTGCTTAATAATGCTATTTGTATTGGCAATTAAAAAATGCTGGTTGCAGCAATAATTTAGTGAATGAAAAAAAGCCGAAAATAATACAGGTGGTTTTTAAACTTGTATATTTTCGGCTTTTTTAAAATTACTTAAAGTGATTAAGAGAAAAAAGTTTCTATTATACAAGACTACTAATTTTAATTCTTTCTGGACAAGTATAAATATTCAAGGATTGATTGCGGATAAATCCTACCGTGGTGATTCTGAGTTCTTCCGCCAATTGTAAAGCCAATTCCGTTGGAGCTGATTTTGAAAGAACTACCTCACATCCAATTTTTGATACTTTTAATAAAATCTCTGAAGAGATACGTCCGCTAAAAACAATAATTTTTTCTCCAATTGTAATTTTATTTCTTAAGCAATATCCGTAAATTTTATCCAAAGCATTATGCCGTCCTATATCCATTCGACTTAAAATTAAACCATCTCCATTGCAAAGAGCTGCGTTATGAACTCCTCCTGTATCTTGAAATGTAGTGGCGGAATTTTGCAAATCTTTCATTAAACGAAAGCATTGATTTGTAGAAAGAGTCACTCGAATTTTGTTCATTTTTTTAGCCATTAATGCATCGTTTACAAAGACAAAGCCTTGTCTGCTCGTTCCACAGCATGAAGTAATATAGCGTTTATTTTGGAAATTTTGATAATAAGGATTTAGTTTATCAGTTTCTACATGTACATAACCTTCTTTCTCTTGAACCCATATCTCTTTTATATCTTCATAACACCTTATTATCCCTTCAGAAGCCAAATAACCTATTACCATATCTTCCATATACTCCGGTGTACAGACCATTGTTACAAGTTCTTTTCCATTGATTTTTACTGTAACAGGGAACTCTGTCACAATAATATCTTCAGTTGTTTCCGTATACCCATTTGTGCATCTTAGAATTTCTCGTTTTTTCACTATTGGTTTCAACACTGGGTCTCATTCCTTGCCCATAATAGATTCATCAAAAACAAAAACCGTCATTGCAGTATCAATTTCAATATTGATATCTGTAAAGATACTCACAATCTTTGCATTCATCATTTCCTCAATTTTATTCACCAGGGTAGGATCCTTATAGATATTTTTCACTAATTCGGTTCGTGCCTCATGAACCATCAGCTGTCCCTCTTTTGACCTGATCATAAACTTTTCAACATTTGTTAAATTACCTTTCATCTCACAAATTACCCAAGGACCTGTAATACGAGTAGTAATTTCTCTTGGCCCATTCCCAATATATTCTTTTCGTATTTCGCGAATCAACATACTAAAGTTATGCTCCAAATTCTTTGTCATTATATTCTCCTCATGTCATCATGTTTTTTATTTTCACCAAGGTTTTCGTTAACCATTTACGAATACGTCATTCATACAGAATTATTATTGTTTTTCAGACCGATTGCAAGGAAGTTCAAGTCTCCAATTATTATGAATCGATAACATACGAATAAATACAACGAAAACAACGAGGGTCGTCAATTCAATAGGGCTGCTCCACCCAGACCAAATACAAATAGCGCACAAAAATGTAAGGATTGCATGAATTTCTTCCTTTAAAGCAAGGGGAGGTCTGCCCGCTAACAAATCTCGTATCATTCCGCCGCCAACACCAGTAAACATAGAAGCAATGACAATAATGCCCAGATCATGTTGCAGACTATTTGCCAATATCCCCCCTTGTATCGCAAAGGAAGCAAGACCAATAGAGTCAAAGAAATACCCCCACCGTTTCCAATGATTAACCCATTTCCTCTCAACAAATACGATTGTAGTCAGCGTTATAAGTACAATCAGTAAGGATTGACGATCCCAGATATCAGAAATAGGGACATCAAGAACTACGTTTCTAATCACTGCTCCGCCAAATGACGTTGTAAGCCCAAGGACAAAGATTCCAATAAAAGAATATTTGACCTGCATTGCGACATATGCCCCACTGGCTGCATAAGCAATAATTCCGATTATGTGTAAAACCGACCAAGTCAATTGATCTTTTCCTCCTTATAAGAAAAGCGCAAGCGCCTTGGTCAGCCCCAACAGCTGCTTGCGCTGGACAATTCTCAAAGCAATTTATAAATTCATATAGAATAAATATGAAAACTAAGTCCTTATTCTCGAATTCAGTGAACAAAAAACTAGCAATAAATGAATCATATCACTTTAACAAAATCTTAAATTTCAAATTACTTATTCCCTTGCGTCTGCTCTTTTAATCTTGCCCCAATTCCTTGCAGTAAATATAAAGAAAATGTCAAAGCACGGTTAATATCAGTGTCTCTCATGAGTTTTATTAATTTAAAAACACCAATTTTTTTATTTTTTTGAAGTTCCTTCTCTGCTTTCTTAATTCCACTCGTCATTCCGTTCATTATCTTCTTTGTCATTTCGGGATTGAGTTCTGTCAGTGCTCCAGCTGCAGCCATCCCATTGTTAATCGCATTTGTAACAGGAGGACGCAACAATTGTCCTACCGCAATTTTTGCAACTTTTTCTTTCGCCTCAATAAGACTATTTAGAGCTTCAAGAACACCACTTTCGTGAAGCTCTTGAAGAAGCTTAATCGTTTCTTTAATTCCATCTGCGTTTTCTGCTAAATCTTGTATAACACTTTCAAGTCTATCAGCCTGTTTTTCCTCTTCCGAAAAATTAGCTTCTTTTATCTTGGTAATTGGTTTCGCCATTATTTCGTCCCCCCTGATAGATCATTCAAGTCTGCAATCGGCTCATAATCTTTACGTGCCCATTTTCGTTCCACTTGTACACCTAGTTGTGGATTTCTCTCTGCATACCGAGGATTGTACAACGGAAGCGGTGTACGACCTTTTACATTTATTAATTCCATTTTTACTTTTGTCTGCTTATAGGCTGGTGTTTGCGTCCGAACATCACCAACGCTTCCAGTTAATAGATTGATAGCATTTTCATGACTGACAGAATGCATAGGAACATAGAGTTCTTTACCATGTACCCGATCTGTTACGATCGTTCGAAGCTTAATCGCACCATAAGGTGACACAAGTCGGACAAGTGAGCCGTCTTTAATACCGCGTTCCCAGGAAAGTTCCGGCGAAACTTCTACGAATACTTCAGGTAACTTATATTGAATCCCTTTCGATTTATTCGTCATATTTCCCTCATGAAAATGTTCTAAAAGCCGGCCATTATTCAAGGTAAGGTCGAATTCTTGTGAAAACTCAATTGGCGGAATATATTCTTCAAGAGAAAAACGAGCTTTTCCATCTGGAAAGTTAAAACGTTCCGTATATAGAAGCGGTTCATCCGTACCATCTTTTTGTACTGGCCATATTAAACTGTTCCATCCCTCAAGGCGTTCATACGATACACCTGCAAAAGTCGGAGACAAGCAAGAAATCTCATCCATAATTTCGCTTGGGTGTTCATAGTTCCAATTAATCCCCATATATTTCGCGATTTGTTGAATAATCCACCAATCTGGTTTCGATTCACCTAATGGATCAAGGGCACGATACAGCCGTTGAATGCGCCGCTCTGTATTGGTAAATGTTCCATCCTTCTCAAGTGAGGGAGCCGCCGGTAAGACAACATCTGCAAATTGAGCTGTTTTCGTTAGAAAAACATCCTGTACGACAAAAAATTCCAGTTTACTAAGGGTATCATGCACATGGTTTGAGTTTGAATCGACCCATGCCATATCTTCTCCCATTAGATACATGGCTTTTAATTCGCCCTTCTCCACCGCCTCTAACATTTCAATATTTGTTAAACCTGGTTTATCGGAAATTTTGACTCCATATTTCTTTTCAAACTTTTCTCGCGCCTTGGCTTCTGATAGACGCTGGTTCCCTGGAAGCCATTGTGGAAGGGTCCCCATGTCACAGGAGCCTTGCACATTGTTATGGCCGCGAAGAGGATATGCCCCTGAACCAGGACGGCCAAAGTTTCCTGTTACTAGGAGAAGATTTGCGATAGCCGCTGATGTATGGGATCCTGCAACATTTTGAGTGACACCCATTCCCCATAAAATAGATGTTCCATCTGCTTCGTGCATCATTCTGGCTGTTTCGATAAGCTGTTCTTTTGAAAGTCCCGTTACTTCCTCTGCATATTCAAGTGTGTATTTTTCAAGAAGTTTAAGGTATTCACTATATTGATTTACACGTTTTTCAATAAATTTTTCATCATGCCAGCCTTGATCGATGATATATTTGGCAATAGCCGTTATCCAAACATAATCCGTTCCCTGTTTTGGATGTAAAAACAGATCCGAACGCTCAGCCATTTCATGTTTTCGAAGATCGGAAACAATCAATTTTTGGCCGAATAATTTCTTTGCGCGCTTAACCCGAGTCGCTAGCACTGGGTGACCTTCAGTTGGGTTCGCACCAATAATGATGACAAGACCGCTGCTTGCTATATCTTTAATGGTACCGGAGTCACCTCCGTATCCAACGGTTGCTAGCAATCCATCTGTGGCAGGAGACTGACAGTATCGTGAACAGTTGTCAATATTATTTGATTCAAATACTTGTCGAGCTAATTTTTGCATAAGATAGGAGTCTTCGTTTGTTGTTTTGGAAGAACTTACACATCCGATTGCACGCCCTCCATAGGTTTGTTTAATCATACCCATTTTTTCTGCAATCAATGTCAAGGCTTCATCCCAAGTTGCAGGGACAAACTCATCCCCTTTTCGAATTAAAGGGGTAGTAAGACGCTGCTCACTATTAACAAAATCCCATCCAAACTTTCCTTTAACACAGGTAGAAATGCTGTTTACAGGTCCATTTTCAGTTGGTTCAATTTTTAAGATTTCACGTCCCTTTGTCCATACTTCAAATGAACATCCTACTCCACAAAACGTACAAACGGTTTTGGTTTTCTTCGTACGGTTCTCCCGCATCGCTGCTTCTACTTCTGATAAGGCAAAAATGGTCTTATAGTCCGGTTCAACTTCTTTAATAAGATCAACCATAGGGTTTAACAAATCTTTCGGAATGGCTGTCATAAATCCAGCTTCGCCCAGCATCGATTTTTCCATTAGTGCATTACATGGACAAACGGTTGCACACTGTCCGCAAGATACACAGGAAGATTCATTGATGGATTTACCATTATCCCACAAGACACGTGGCATTTTTCGTTCCCAATCAATCGTTAGCGTTTCATTAACCTGTAGATCTTGGCACACTTCTACACAACGCCCGCAAAGAATACATTGGTTAGGATCGTAGCGGTAAAAAGGATGTGACATATCTACTTCATATCCCTTTTCCCTAAATGGACGAGTTTGATGTTCAATTTCTAATAACTCCGCTGTATTATGAACACGGCAATTTCCGTTATTATTGTCGCAAACCGTACAATAAAGTAAGTGATTCTCCAAAATACGATCCATTGCTTCTGTTTGTGCATTTTTTGCCCTGTCAGAGGAAGTCAAAATATTCATTCCTTCCTCCATTTCCGTGGAACAGGCCCTCATAATTTTCCCATCAATCTCACACATACAAGTATCACATGTTTGGATTGGCCCTAATACCTCTGAATAACAGATATGCGGGTGCTCTATTCCTTGTTGCAAAAGATAATCGAGAATACGAATGCCCTTTTCTACCTCATGTTCTTCTCCATTAATCTTCACTCTCACTATTTCAGACAATGTTAACTCTCCCTTTTTCCAAAATAAAAAGCCCGCCATAAAATAGTGTGTGTATGACTTTACACAAACTATTTTATGGCGGGCTAATATCTTAGCAGTTTAACCTACTAGTTATCCATCTCACCAATAAAAGTATCTATAAAAAGACATAGAAGTAAGCAATTTGGCATTACTTACCATCCATGAGCTTTTATACTGTTATTATAATGCTAATAATATATAAACTCAATAACAAATTTCCTTTAGCACCAATACACGTAGAAAAATCAACAAAACCCCTATGGAAGTTAGTGGTTATTTCATCTTTGTTTTAGGTCATTGACGATATGTCAATCTAATCTCGCCCTGGATTATTATCGAAATATTTTTTAACTATTTTTGATTTTCTTATTAATACAAACAATATATAATTTATATTAGACTATTCTAATACTTATATAAATAAAGGAGAAATCACAGTGGAGCTTCGTCAATTACGTTATTTTATCGAAGTTGCGGAACGTCAGCATGTTACGGAGGCAGCTGAAAATCTAAACGTTGCACAATCAGCCGTTAGCTATCAAATTACAAAGCTGGAAGAGGAGCTGGGAGTTAACCTTTTAGAACGGGTCGGTAGAAACATTAAGGTAACTCAGATTGGAAATATTTTTTTACACGATATAAAAAGTGCCTTAAAAAAGATTGAAGAGGCAAAGGAAAAAATAGACGAATATCTTGATCCTCAAGCAGGAACCATTAAAATTGGTTATCCGACAAGTCTCGCCAGATATTGGCTTCCAAATGTTATTTCGGCTTATAAGCAAGATGTGCCAAACGTTAACTTCCATTTACGGCAAGGCTCCTATACCTACTTAATCGATGCGGTTAAAAACGGTGAAATCGATATCGCATTTCTCGGCCCAGTCCCCATGAAAGATCCGGGGCTGGAGGCAAAGATTTTATTTACGGAAGATATTGTTGCCTTGCTTCCTAATAACCATTCCTTGGCTAAGAGAGAGAGTTTGACTTTAAGTGACTTGAGGTTAGATCCATTCGTCTTATTCCCAAATGGGTATGTCCTTCGAAAGATTGCTGTTGATGCCTGTCATGAGGCTGGTTTTGAACCCCATATTACGTCCGAGGGAGAGGATATGGATGCTTTAAAAGGACTTGTTTCCGCAGGAATCGGCGTTAGCCTATTACCCGAGAGTACTTTCTATGACTCGATTCCCCGATTCACGGTAAAAGTGGCGATTGATACACCAAAAGCCATGCGTACAGTTGGTGTCATTGTTCCCAAACATCGAGAATTAGCACCATCCGAAAAAAATTTCTATGAATTTCTAATCCAGTTTTTCAACAAGTTACACCAGTATAAAGAATGAATTTTGGAAAAACGCAAACAAATTCGCATTTGTACAGAAAAAAAGCCAATAAAGACAAGATTTGTATAAACTCTTGTATGTATTGGCTTTTTTATCTTTACTTCTTCTTTATTGAATCCTCATTAATTGAATTAGCATCAGCTAATACTTTATACCTATTAAAAATACATAATATGTAAAATAGCGTTACTTCCGAATCTTTTTTCAAAAAATCCATTAAATCTATTTCAATTATTACAGTATTGTTACATAATTGTAACATATAAGTC
>NZ_MLYR01000104.1 GCF_001866655.1 Bacillus sp. MUM 116
GGCGAGAAGGTTGCTCTTTAACCTTCTTGACGGATCGGCTGTAGACCATCGAGGGGCTAGGACGCTTGCGCTAGACAAAAAAACGTCCGCTGTAATATTCGCGGACGTTTTTTGTATCATTCTGTAGAAACAGATGGATCTGCTTGCTCTTTAACAGGAACAATTTGTACAAAGTGTTCTTCAAGAGTTGGTAATAGTGCTTGAAGCTGTGTTGCTTCTTCCACCTGGCCGTCATTCTCAAGTAAGCTGATATATTGACCTAAAAGCTCTTGAACATCTGTTTTTCCTTTTTTATCTAATGGGTTAACAGAAACCTTCGCACCTTTGGCAATTCTTCGTTGAATGGCTTCCTTTGTTAATCCCATTTCAGGCTGATGACGGGTATACACGACGCCGCCGGTCATACCTGCACAAATCCATGGACCTGGGTCTCCTAGTACAAGACCGCGGCCGTTTGTCATATATTCAAAGGCAAAACCTTTAATATTTGCACCTGCGCCGATATTGCCATTTTCCTGGGCAGGAATTGGCTGCTTAACCGCGCCACCGATGATTAAATCGGCACCTGACAGACGGATTCCGGCGCGTGCATCAGCATTACCTTGCGCGACAAGAAGCCCTTTTTGAGCTCCATAACCAAAGCCTTTTCCGACTGAACCATTGTAATAACGGCCATTTTTCCCTTTCGCCTTCAGGATTTGAATATTACCGCCGAAGGATGTTTTACCAACCCCATCTTGGCCGCCGCCGTTAACCGTAATAAAGATGCCTTCACTGTTATAAGCTCCCAAGCCATTTCCAGGAATCGATCCTTCACGATATTTTAACTGAACAGGTTGGAGCTGTTTATAAGAACCATCGACTCTACCTCTTACACGGTGGCATGAAACACGGCTTCCCAAAACTCGTTGCTCTGATGTAACACTTACGAACTCGCGAGAGCTATGCAATTGATCAATACTTGCATCAAGATATTCTGCTCCAACTGCTACCTGCATTTGTGTTTCTGCAATGGTTTTCGATGCCTCAGCCTTAGTAAATTGAGTGATCTCAAGTGGTTTTAGCAAGTAAGATAAGTCTAATTTTTGGTTTCCGCTTGTTTGGAATAATAAATCTGAGCGGCCCACTGCTTCTTGTAGGTTACGAATTCCAAGTGATGCAGCAAGTGTCTTTAATTCCTGCCCGAATGCAGTGAAAAGATTCATGATTCCTTGAACGGCTAAATCAAATTGACGTGGAACGAATCGTCTTAGTCCATGTTCTTTTGCTTGAATTTCTGATTCAATCTGTGTGGCAATTCCAACATGACAGGTATCTAAGTGACAGCCGCGGCATGTTGTACAGCCAATCGAAAGCATGGCTAATGTACCGAAACCAATTCGGTTTGCTCCTAAAAGCATAATTTTCATTACATCCATTGCACTCTTCATACCGCCATCAGCCCAAATTTCAACTTTATGACGCAGACCGCTTTCTAAAAGGGCATTATGGGCAGCTTTTACACCGATTTCCACTGGCAGGCCAACGTGCTGAAGGGCATGAATTCTCGCAGCACCCGTACCGCCGTCAAAACCGCTTAATGTAATGATATCTGCGCCAGCTTTTGCGATTCCAACAGCAATGGTACCGATATTCGGTACGACAGGAACCTTAACAGAGATTTTTGCCTGATCGTTTGCTGTTTTTAATTCAAGAATCATTTGGGCTAAATCTTCAATTGAATAAATGTCATGGTTATTCGATGGTGAAATCAGGTCAGAGCCTAAAGTTGCGTTACGTGCTGCAGCAACTTTTGCTGTCACTTTTGAACCAGGTAAATGTCCGCCTTCACCAGGTTTTGCACCTTGACCGATTTTAATTTCTAACAAATTCGAAGAGTTCAATAATTCAGCATTTACCCCAAAACGGCCAGAGGCAATTTGTTGTCCCCGTGTTTTTGGATATTTGCCAAGCATATCCTTAATTTCGCCGCCTTCTCCATTTAAGCTCACCATATTTAAGCGGTCAGCGCCTTCTGCATAGGCTCTGAAGGCGATTTCGTTCTGAGACCCGAATGACATGGAAGAAATCACAAACGGAAGATCATGTTCGCCTACAGTAATATCAACTTCAGTTGGTGAAATTGGATGGTTCGACACTTTTAAACCAGCCAAGTGGCGAATGGTTGTAGGGTTCCCCAACTCTTGTTCTGAAATTTTATCACGGTATACACTATAATCGCCGGTTGCGGCTACATCACCAATGGCTTTCCAAATCCGTGGAAAGAGGTGGAAGGTCTTTCCGATTCTTTCTTTTTCATTATGATAATCTTGGGCTCTGGCAATGGAATCCTGTTTCATTGTTTCGAAATCTAATTCGATTTCCATTGAGCCAAAGAAGTTTACAATATTTAGAACCTTTGCAATATCGTCATGGAGTCCGATACTTGAGAACAATCTTCCATATCCGCGCAATTCATGAATTCCAATTGTTGAGATTACTTTTTCAAGTCCTTTTGTTAAAGCACTGTACAAATTAGTCAATGGCTTAGTTGATTCATCGAGTACAGTCATAAACATGTAGTACGGACTAATTAAATCTGCACCCAAACCTAACGCAGTAATAATATCGTGTAAGGAACGAATGGAAGCTGAACGTAAAACTAAAGAACAGTCTCTTCTTAATTCAGCTTTCACCAGTGCCTGATCGATGGCTGATGTTACTAAATGCGGGTCGATCCAATAGAAATCCTCTTGATGGGCCTTGGCATCATCAAGAACGAGTAAGATCTTGCCTGATTGAACTGCCTGAACCGCTTCCGAAGCAAGTCTTTCAAGTGCCAGATTGATGTCTTCATCCTTACGGAAGGTCGCGGAAATAAACGTTGCTAATTTTTGTTCGTTATAATACTGAACCACTTGATCAAAGCTCGGCTGTACAAGTTCCTCCGAACAAACAAAACCTGATTTTCCTTCCAGCAGGATAGGTGTAATGAGTTCAAGAACGGTATTTGTTTCTTCTTTTTCAAATAAGGATGGGCGTTTGCCAAGAATCACGCGTGTGGAAAAATGTTCTGTTTCACGATCCCGGTCAATCGCAGGGTTTGTCACAACAGCGACACTTTCTTTAAAGAAATCGGCGATATTTTTTCGCTCAGGGTTTAAAGCCGCGAGTGGTGCATCATGTCCTAATGAACGGATTGGCTCTATTCCTTTTTCAGCCATCTGTTCAATTAATTGAATATGATCACGTTCCCAGCCGAAAGCTTTATATTGACCATTGTGGATTTTATCCGGATAATTCATTGTTACCGTTTTATTTAAACTAGGTGATTTTAATCGATTTCGTGAGTTTTCAATGTTTAATTGATTTGAAATTCGATTATACACTTCATTCTGGAACCGGTTTTGTTCATAAACATCCAATTGATCTCCATTCCATTTAAAACCAACTTTTTCCCCAGGTGCAAGCGGCTTAGGATCATTCACATATTCGCTGGAAGGAATTATCCCCGGTTCAGAAGAAAATAGGTAGGATGTTTCGGTTTCGAGCATCCAAAGTGGTCTAAGGCCAAGTGCATCGACACTAAATACCGCTTCATCGCCATATCTTGAAATGATTCCGGCAGGTCCCTGTGCATAATGCCCCCATGCTTCACGAAGATACGTATATAAATCTTGCAATTTATCCGGATAAGCTTTTATTTCATTAATAATTGGCGGAAATAGCAGATCCATGACTTCAAATAAAGAATAGCCGTCGCGGGAGATTAGAGTTTCCATTGTTCGGCTTAAATCTTGTGAGTCACTGCCGTCCTTCACAAGTGGAACACCAATCATTCTAGCTTCGTCCCGAAGCTTAGCAATTGTATTGATTTCACCATTATGTCCAAGCACACTAAATGGCTGAACTCTGAAAAAGCTTGAAAGTGTATTGGTTGAGTAGCGGTTATGTCCCAAAGTGATGGTTGAGGCAGCAAGCGGGTTCGCCAGGTCCTTATAATAACGAGGAAGGATATCACCGGCGCCCATTACTTTGTAAACAACATGACTTTGACTAAATGATGCTACATGGATATGGTCATTGAGTTCAAAATCAACTAATGCCTCAAAAAGGACTTTCGTTAATTCCTGACCGCTTTTTTTGGATAGACATGCAAATTGCCAGAAAACAGGGTTTTCCTGGATCGCAATTGGCCCAAGAGCAGAAGAATCTGTCACATCAACTGTTTCAAAAACCAATTCTAATTCATATTTTTCTAGTTTTTGAAGTAATTCATTTTTAGTTGAATGCCAGTTGACTTTTTGACTGATAAAAACATGCCCAACAGCAAATTCCTCTTTTTCAGCGAGCTGCGGGTCAATTCCTGCGTTTTGCAGTTTTTCTTTCCAAAGGGCAACTGGTATATCCATGTGGATTCCAACGCCATCGCCTTCACCGTTAATGAATCCGGCACGATGATTCATAGTCACAAGGGCATCGATACAATCGAAGATATTCTTTCTTGTAGGAATCTTGTGTTTTTCTAGGCAGGCAACGATTCCGCATGAATCGTGCTCATGTTTGTGGAAATCTTTAAATTTGGAAGGGTTATATTTAAGTGTCATATGTGTCGGGCTTCAAAAGGGTATTCCCCTAAAGCCGTTTCACCTCCTATGAAATTTTATCTTGGAAATGTATTTGTGGTTTTACCACTGAACTGAGGTTTATAGAATTATGGGAAAAATGATAATCTAATAGTATCATATGAATTTTCAGAATTCAAATAAATATACAGAAAAATGGATATAAATATTAGATTGAAATCATATTGATTTTAGATGAAATGTGGACTTGTAAACGTTTTCAAGTGAGGAGGACAATAAAAGGAAGTAGAAACCACTTCCTTTTATTGTATAAAAAATGTATATTTATTCGTTGTGAAGTGAGGAAAATGCATTGTTAACTGCGTGTAAGGTTGCTTCAACATCTTCCTCTGTATGTGCAATTGTGAGGAACCATGCTTCATATTTAGAAGGTGCAAGGTTAATTCCTTGGTGAAGCATGAGTTTGAAAAATTTGCCGAAGGTTTCGCCATCGGTGTTTTCGGCCTGTTCGTAGTTTTCTACCTTTTCTGTTGTAAAGTAAATCGTTAAGGCTCCTTTTAAGCGATTAATGGTAATGTGGATATCATGTTCCTTTGCAGCAGCTAAAATCCCTTCCTCAAGCTTTGCACCTAATCGATCCAAATACTCATATACTCCTTCTTGTTTTAACACTTCCAGGCAGGCAATTCCGGAAAGCATTGAGGCAGGATTTCCCGCCATGGTTCCTGCTTGGTAGGCTGGGCCCAGCGGTGCTACTTTTTCCATAATTTCTTTTCGGCCGCCGTAGGCTCCGATTGGCAGACCTCCGCCGATAATTTTACCGAGTGCAGTTAAATCCGGTTCGATACCTAAAAGGTTCTGAGCACCGCCATAGGTGAAACGGAAAGCTGTGATGACTTCATCATAAATGACAAGAGCACCCGCGGCATGTGTTAAATCATTCACTTGCTGCAAGAAGCCTGGTTTTGGTTCAACAATCCCGAAGTTACCGACAATTGGCTCTACGAGAACTGCCGCAATTTGGTCACCCCATTTTTCTAATGCTTCTTTAAATGGTTCAATATCATTAAAAGGAACGGTAATGACCTCTTGAGCAATACTTTTTGGCACTCCTGCTGAATCTGGGGTTCCGAGTGTTGATGGGCCGGAACCTGCAGCAACCAGTACAAGATCCGAGTGGCCGTGGTAACAGCCTGCAAATTTAATAATTTTGTCTCTTCCTGTATAGGCGCGTGCCACCCGGATTGTCGTCATGACTGCTTCTGTTCCGGAATTGACAAAGCGTACTTTATCCATTGAAGGAATGGCTTCCTTCAACATTTTTGCTAATTTTACTTCATGTGGTGTAGGGGTACCGTAGAGTACACCATTTTCAGCCGCATGTTTGATGGCTTCCGTAATATGGGGGTGTGCATGGCCGGTGATAATAGGACCATAAGCGGCTAAATAATCGATGTACTGATTGCCGTCGACATCCCAGAAATAGGCTCCCAGAGCACGTTCCATTACTACTGGCGCACCACCGCCGACAGCTTTATATGAGCGGGACGGGCTGTTTACTCCTCCAACAATGTGTTCAAGAGCTTCACTATGTAACCGTTCAGAATTGATAAATTGCATAAATTTTCCTCCTAAAAATGGATTCTTTCTTATTTTAGCACTTATTTTAGCGTTTTCGTGCTGTTTTATATTTTTGAAAATTGTTCTAATGGAATAAAATCTGTTCCCAATATAAAGCAGAACGGTTGTTTTACCGCTGTGATTTGGCTAAACTAACACATTAGGGAAAGTAGCAGGAGGAAAATCGATGGAAAATGTAATAGATGTAAAAAAATTGCGAAAAGAATTTAAAGCCTATTCTAGCCGGTCGGGATTAAAAGGAGCCTTCCGTGACTTATTTACCCGGAATTATAAGGTGGTGCCGGCGGTGAATGATATTCAATTTTCCGTAAAAAAGGGGGAAATGGTCGGATATATCGGCGAAAATGGGGCGGGAAAATCGACGACTATTAAAATGTTGACGGGGATTTTAACGCCAACATCCGGCCAAATCACCGTCAATGGAATGAACCCGCATAAGGAACGGGAGAAATTTGTTCAAACGATTGGTGTCGTTTTTGGTCAGAGGTCTCAGCTTTGGTGGGATATTGCGGTTCAGGA
This sequence comes from Bacillus sp. MUM 116, assembly GCF_001866655.1. Classification (GTDB taxonomy): domain Bacteria; phylum Bacillota; class Bacilli; order Bacillales; family Cytobacillaceae; genus Neobacillus. The sequence continues at coordinate 6,726 of NZ_MLYR01000104.1, forward strand.
ATCGTTTCGGCTTTTGAAAAAAGTATACAAAGTATCCGACGAAGATTACAACAATCATATGGAGCATGTAATCAAAACATTGGACATCGAACCGCTTTTGGATAAACCTGTTCGGAAATTATCACTTGGTCAGAGAATGCGTTGTGAGCTTGCTGCAGCATTAATTCACAATCCACCATTATTGTTTTTAGATGAACCGACCATCGGGCTTGACGTCCTAGTTAAATTAAAGATTCGTGAATTTTTAAAGGAAATTAATGAAAAGTACAATACAACCATTCTCTTAACTACCCATGATTTATCAGATATCGAAGCGCTTTGTGAACGAGTGATTATGCTTGATGAGGGCAAAATCATCTATGATGGCGCGCTTAGAAATTTAAAGGAAACATGGGGAGAAGGCAAAGAACTGCAATTTCAATTCCTTGAAAAGGTTGAGATTGAAAAATTAAAAGAGGTAACAAAAGGACTTCCGGTAAAATGGGATCTAGATGAAAAAGAAGCAATCTATAGTGCCAACATCGAGGATAAAGAGGAACTGATTTCCCAGTTAATCGCCAAAGTAGTCAGTGCCTTTAAAATAAAAGATATGAAAATAAATGAAATCTCGACAGAGGAAATTATCCGTAATATTTATGAAAAAGGTACGGTGGAAGTAGAAGGGGGCAATTAAATTTGGATAAATATCTTGAAATGATCCGCATCCGTTTTTTAATGATGCTTGCCTACCGAACAAATTATTATACGGGAATTGTGATTTATAGTATTAACATTGGGGCGTATTATTTTTTATGGTCAGCCATCTATGGGGGGAAAGAGCATATTGAAGGCCTTTCCGTTATCCAGATGACTACATATGTTGCCGTTTCCTGGATGGCCCGTGCCTTTTACTTTAATAACCTGGACAGGGAAATGGCCCTTGAAATTATGGAAGGAAAAGTGGCGATTGAATTAATTCGTCCCTATAGCTATCTCGGCATGAAAACGATGCAGGGATTGGGCGAAGGGATTTTTCGGCTTTTCTTTTTCTCGATTCCCGGGCTGATTATTGTTTCCTTTATCTTCCCGATCAAATTTACTTGGGATCCGGGTGTTTGGGGATTATTTGCACTATCCACCTTATTAAGTTTTTGTATTAATACACAGTTGAATTTATTAACAGGAATCACCACCTTTTTCTTATATAATAATGCCGGTTTGATTCGGGCAAAACGGGTTGTCATTGATTTATTTTCAGGCCTGCTCCTTCCAATCAGCTTCTTTCCAGGATGGGCGCAGGGAATTATGAAATATCTGCCCTTTCAAGGGATTAGCTATATACCGAGTATGATTTTTACCGGGGGGTTTTCCCATTCGGAGGCAATGGGGGCAATCTTACAGCAATTCCTGTGGGTGGTAATATTATTTATTCCGATTCAGTTCCTCTGGTCTGTAGCGAAAAAACAGCTGATCATACAAGGGGGGTAAGCAATGTTTTACGTTTCAATGTTTTTTCAATATATTTCACAATATTTAAAGACAAGATTTCAATATCGAGCTGATTTATTTGTCGAATTTTTCTCGGATTTACTGTCACAGGCAATCAATCTAGTATTTATTTTAGTTGTGTTTGGACATACGAATTTATTAAATGGCTGGAATCGCGATGAAATTATTTTTATATATGGCTTTTTCCTTGTCCCTTATGCTGTTTTTTCTGCCTTTTTTAATATCTGGGATTTTAACGAGCGCTATATTGTGAAAGGGGAGCTGGATCGGATTTTAACGAGGCCGATTCACAGCCTTTTTCAAATTATCCTAGAGCGGTTGGAGTTGGAATCATTATTAGGAGTGATTACAGGTCTGGCGGTTATGTTTTATTCAGGGGCCAGGCTTGGTCTCGAGGTCAAGTGGTATGATCCTTTGTTGTTTTTAATTTTTGTGGCTGGCGGTGCTCTTGTTTATGGAGGAGTCTTTATCATGATTGCTTGTATTAGCTTTTGGGCGGATGCAAGAACGTCCCTCATGCCGATGATGTACAATATTAGTAATTATGGACGTTATCCTGTTGATATTTACAATAAAATCATTCGTTTTGTCTTAACGTGGGTGCTTCCATTTGCATTTGTAGGTGTTTATCCAGCGGCTTTTTTTCTAGGGAAAAAAGAATGGTTTGTCTATGCCTTCTTAACGCCGGTAATAGGTGTCATCTTTTTTACTTTGTCCATCTTGCTTTGGAACCAGGGAGTTAAAAAATACCGAGGGGCAGGAAATTAATATATTTGGAGGAAACCAGGCTTATTGTCTGGTTTTTGATATTTTATGGGGCAAGCCTGCATAGAATGGGGGTAATGGATGTTCCAAGATAAAGGGTGATTCTAGATGATTTATTTCTTACTTCCCATTGTGGTGTTTTGCATTTTTATGAGTTTAAAAACTCTTTTTGTCCCGAATACAGTAAAAGGTAAATTTGTTTCGATAGAAAATTTCTTGTATTTAGGTTGTATTTATTTAACCATTATTATTGGGTATGGTTTAATTTACGTACTTTTCGAACTTAAAGGAATACCTTTACTAAAAGAAATTAATCATGAACATGGGAATAATATATTTGAATCCAGTTTCTATTTTAGTGCGATGATGCTGTTCTCGGTTGGGAATGGGGATGTGATTCCTTTAGGTATTGGCAGGGTAATCGCTGTAACTGAAGCACTCATTGGCTATACCCTTCCGGCCGCATTTGTGGCGAGAGCGATGCTTAATCGGGAGAAGTAATTATCCCGCATTAACGGGCAGTAAGACCCCTTCAGGGTTTAGCGTAAGCAGAAAGAGTAAGAGGGGTCAACTGCCCGTAAGAGCCCGATTAGTTCAACTAACAATCAGTGGGGGATGAAAAAACCC
>NZ_MLYR01000105.1 GCF_001866655.1 Bacillus sp. MUM 116
TGATAGATGGTGTCTAACAATTGGGGTGCAGTTCAGTCATCTTTTTCGTGCAAAGGGTTTTTTTTTATCTTTTTTTAGCCTTAAATACAATCGCTTCACCTTTAAATGAAATTACTTGATTGTTCTCTGTAAGGATTGTGAATTTATCCTTGATTTTAGCGTTTGACCCGAGAATGTATTGCGTTAATTCTTCTTTATCTTCTTGAGATAAATTCAGCCGATTACACCATGGATCAAAACGGAAGTTTTTTTCAAATCGATGCCATTCAGCAATATCCAGACCATTTAGTTCCAACATCCTTAACCATTCAGTCTTTTTCCATGCCCTAAAATGGCTGTAGTCCCGCTTTTTTTCAATGTAATTATAAAACTGGTCGTATTCATCCTCTTCCGGGACAACATTGTCATCTAATAAAAATTGCCCTCCTGGTTTGAGTACGCGATAAACCTCTTCAAGAAATTTGTCGACATTCGGGAAATGATGTGGAGCAATCCGGCATGCCAGGATATCGAAGGATTGATCGGGGAACGGTAGTTTTTCTGCGTCCCCTAGGACAAAATCGACATTCTGATGACCATTTCCCTTAATAAATGTTTCAGCTGCCTGCAGCATTTCAGCGGTTAAATCAACAGCGGTCACTTGTTTGACCAATGGTGCAAACGCATTTGCCGTATGCCCGCCGCCTGTTGCCACATCTAGAAGAACTTCATTCCCGCTCACTTCCGCCATCTGTAACATTATTTGCAGGTCTTTTCCAAGCTTATGAATTTCGCTCGTTACATAAGACTCTGCGCTTTTACCAAATTGTTGTTGGACATCTTTTTTAATATCCATTTTCATTTCCCCTTATCGTAATGGAATAATTTAACTATATAACACACATACGATAAAGAAAATGACGGTTTTTTTATGAATTTTCATAAGAAAAAATTATCATGTCTTACTTTATTTCAAGTAATATTGGGCAGTGGTCACTGCCCATTACAGTGGAATGAATGTTCGCATCAACCAAACACTCACGAAGCCGCTCGGAAACAATGAAGTAATCAATCCGCCATCCGATATTCCGTTCACGAACCTTCATCATGTATGACCACCAGGTGTAGGCCCCTTCCTGATCAGGATAAAAATGCCGGAAGCTGTCAATAAAGCCTGCTTCCAGTAATCCAGTCATTTTCCCTCGTTCTTCTTCGGTGAATCCAGAATTTCCCATGTTTGATTTTGGATTGCGCAAATCAATTTCCTTATGGGCAACGTTTAAATCCCCACAAAAAATTACCGGCTTAACCGCATCTAATTTTTGGAGATGCTCAAGAATCCGCTCCTCCCACTCCAAACGAAATGGAAGTCTTGCCAAATCTCTTTGCGAATTCGGGGTATAAACATTAACCAGGAAGAATTCCTCGAATTCCAGTGTGAGAATTCGGCCCTCTGCTTCTGAATCCTCATCTAACAACCCATATTTAACTGAAATCGGCTCGACTTTTGTAAAAACAGCTGTACCAGAATATCCTTTCTTTTCCGCATAATTCCAATACTGCTTGTACCCCTCTAATTCAAGCTCGATTTGCCCCTCTTGAAGCTTTGTTTCCTGGATACAGAAAATATCCGCGTCCACTTCATTAAAATAATCTAAAAAGCCTTTTTTCACGCAAGCCCTAAGGCCGTTTACATTCCATGAAACTAATTTCATTTTTCTATTTCCTTCTCCCTTGCTGTTTCTTTTTATTTTGGAGGAAACTTATGTTTATAGCAATAAAAAAAGATTGTCAAAAAAGTAAGATTAAACTTTTTTGACAACCTTTATTAAATCCTATTCTTCATCAAAAATTTCGACTTTTTCCATTACATCGCCATTTCTCATTGCTTTTGCATGCTCAAGCCCTGAAGTTACTTGTCCGAAAACAGTGTGGACTCCATTTAAGTGTGGCTGTGATTCATGAACGATGAAGAATTGGCTGCCGCCAGTGTCTCTCCCGGCATGTGCCATTGATAGCGAACCTGGAATGTGTTTATGCGGATTACCTTCTGTTTCACATTTGATTGTGTAACCAGGACCTCCTGTTCCAGTCCCGTTCGGGCATCCCCCTTGACTAACAAATCCAGGGATAACACGGTGGAACGTTAAACCGTTGTAAAAACCCTCTTTTGCTAATTTTTCAAAGTTAGCAACTGTACCTGGTGCTTCGTTTGGATAAAGTTCGAATTCGACTTTGTTTCCATTTTGCATGTGTATGTAACCTTTTTTAGCCACAACAAACAACTCCTTTATGTAAAAATCATTATTATCATACACTTTTCAAACAAGAAAAGAAAGTTTTTAATCATATGTATTTTTTCCAAATTCGTGGTAAACTAAAGGTACCCCTTCCGAACATTTCGCTTGTTGCGGGACACTTAACCAATGTACGGACGGAAGGGGCAGGTGTGGCCGAGCGTCCCACCTGAGAAGCCAAGACATCAGTCTTGGCTTTTGTTTTTATTCTCCATCCATTGAAAGAAGCCGTAAACGATCGTTAAAAACAGGAAATAACCGCCCGCAGTGTAAAGATGGCTCCATTCATCTGAGTGAGCAAACATCCCCAAAATCTCTGATAATTTTTCCATAATGGGCATCAGCAAACTTAAAAATAGTATGATTCCTGCCCTGCCCCAGCCATTAACTTGTTTCATCAGATAAAGAAAAATCAAAATAAATGCTGGAAGCACCACAAGGGTAAACGCAATATTAATTGAAAAGCTCTCAGGAAAAGGGCGTTTCGGAAAGCTGTAGATTTGTTTTTCAACAAAATATAAATCTAAATACGTCCCAAGCAATGAGCCAAGCAGCATGGCCGGAAAGTAGGTTTTAGTCCAATATGGAAATCGCTTTTTTCGCAAGGGCGGCAAGCTCGAGCCGTTCAAGTGTTTTGCAGTATTCATTTTTTATCTCCCCATCAAAAGTTTCGTTATCCTCTTTTAAATAGTCTACAACCCGCCAGTCTTCAAACCAATCCCCTTTTTCCGCTTGGGGCTGTGTCCGATTTTTCCAAGCGGATTCTAAGTTGGGACTGTATATTTTTCTTGCACCGGGCCGCAGGCGGCATGCTTTCAAACGAAGCTGATAAGTAAGGCCGGGTACGCCTTCATTAACATTATTAAATACTCCCGGCCAATAATCCTTTCTTGATCCTGTATGTGGATGGATTTTTGCCCATTCCACCACCTTTTCAAAAATATCCCGATCTTGATACAAAACTGCATATAATCTTTTTCCTAATAAAATCCGCTCATGTAATGAGCCAAATTGATGAAGGGTCTGCCCAACCATTTGTTTATTCCCGAATGGAAAAAGAATTTGATTAAAGGAAAGCAAATCCTGCAGTTTAAATTCCAGCTTATTAAACACCTCCTTTTTAAATTGTGGATTTTGTACTACCCGCTTTTCCAGATAGCTTTGTTCATTCACAACAAGGGCCATCGTCAGAATATAGGTGTCATGATTTTCCCAAAAATGATTCCAAATTGTTTCCATAAAGGTGGAGATATTCAAATATGGAAATAAGTAAAATAACGGTTTGTTTAGATAAAGACTTTCGCGATAAAGCAAAAATTGCGGGTAGGCATCCTGGAAGATCAGCCAATTCCCCCGTTCCAAAAAGGCAAAAAAGGAATTTCTTTCTTTTTTTGATAATAATCTCGTTAAGAATTCCCCTTTTAAATCCGTCATATTAAAGCCACCGTTCCTTGAAACCATATGCCCTAAAAATGACCAATGAATTTCAGGATGGTATTGATAAAAATCAAAATATGCCCTCGTCCTGGTAACATTGTTTATATTATTTTCCTGCGTTTTTAGTCTAATTTGTTTTAACAGTAAACGGTCTTTTTTGGGTAATAACTCTTCATGAACAGAAGCCTTACTCATTTTTTTGCTTTTTTTCTTCAATTCTTCCGTAATCGATTCAAGCGGTGGTTTTTCACGATTTCGCAGAAAAAATATGACACAGCACCTCCCCCTACGAATTCTCCTTATCGAGCAGGAATATGTATAGATAAGAATCCATTAATGGGAGAGGAATGAGAATACAGGATGACCACTGTACGTAAAGGCGTCGATTGGCTTGTTGGAAAGCTTAGAAATGATCAATCTCCCGACGGCTCTTGGAACTATCCCTTTGAAACCGGTATCTCAACAGATGCATATATGATCATTTTATTACGGACATTGGAAATAGATGATGAAGAATTAATCCAAGGCCTTGCAAAGCGGATTTTATCCAGGCAGGAGAAAAATGGAACATGGAAAATTTTTTATGATGAAGGGGAAGGGAATCTTACGGCAACGATTGAAGCGTATTATGCATTACTTTATTCAGGATACTATCAAAAAAATGACCACCGCTTAAGAGCTGCAAGAAGGTTCATTTTAGCCAATGGAGGTTTTGAAGAAGCAAGCATGTATACAAAAGTGATGTTGGCCATAACCGGACAGTACAAATGGCCAACATTTTCTCCGATGCCGGTTGAAATCATTCTTTTGCCGCTCAGTTTTCCCGTTAATTTTTACTCGTTTTCCGTTTTCGGGAGAAGTAATTTAACCCCCATCATGATTTTGGCGGATAAAAAATTTTCGATAACTACAAATATAAGTCCAAATTTGTCAGAATTACAGGTTGACCGTTATACTCCCGATCCTTGGATTCGTTCAACCGAGATGAGGTCGCTTTTTTCCTTCCTTGGTGAGGGAGTGAAAAATTTACTCGGTTTACCCGGGGATTTGCACAGGCTGGCGATTGCACGTGCCAAAAAGTATATGCTGGACCGGATCGAACCGGATGGTACTTTTTATAGTTATTACAGCTGCACTTTTTTAATGATTTTTGCTCTACTTGCACTTGGGCATAAAAAGACAGACCCCATTATCACCAATGCCGTTGCGGGAATTAAATCGATGCAATGTGAAATTAACGGGCTTCCTCATATGCAATATACCACCGCGAATGTATGGAATACCTCATTAATTGGATATGCATTACAGGGGGCAGGAATCTTACCTGAAGATCCGATAATTGTGAAGGCAAACCAATATTTATTAGAAAGGCAGCATCATAAATTCGGAGATTGGGTGGTTCATAACCCAAATAGTTTACCGGGAGGCTGGGGTTTTTCCAATGTAAACAATATTCTCCCGGATGTTGATGACACAACTGCCTCGTTGCGTTCGATTTCAAGAATCGTATCCTCCAATCTGAATGCCTGGGACCGCGGGATAAGCTGGTTATTTTCAATGCAAAATGATGATGGCGGATGGGCGGCATTCGAAAAAAACGCAAATTCTAAAATCGTCGAATTTTTACCGATTGAAAAAGCTAAGTATATGTTATTGGATCCTACCTGTGCGGATCTTACGGGCCGAACCCTTGAATTTTTCGGAAATTATACAAATCTGTCACGCAATCATGAGGATGTGAAAAAAGCAGTCAGATGGCTATCGAAAAACCAGGAAAGGAATGGGTCCTGGTATGGGAGGTGGGGTATTTGTTATATTTATGGCACATGGGCTGCTGTTACTGGTTTGGTATCTGTCGGTGTACCAGCAAGTGACCCGTTTGTCGAAAAGGCAGTAAATTGGTTGAAGAGCATCCAAAATAATGATGGCGGATGGGGAGAATCCTGTCATAGCGATAATAAAAATACCTATACCCCTCTTCGGGCCGGTACGTTAAGCCAAACAGCATGGGCACTTGATGCGTTAATAGCCGCTTCCAATCAGCCAACAAATGAAATTGAAAGAGGAATTGCCTTTTTGCTCTCCTCCCTCGAAAAAGAGGATTGGACAACAGTCTATCCCACAGGCCAGGGGATGGCAGGTGCCTTCTATGTCCGTTATCACAGCTACCGCTATATTTTCCCGTTAATTGCCCTTAATCATTATCAAAAAAAATTTGGGAATTAAGAAAAGCGCAAGCGCCTTGCTCAGCCCCGACAAGCGTAAGACGAGCCGACGAGAAGGTTGCTCTTTAACCTTCTTGGCGGATCGGCTTACGACCTCGAGGGGCTAGGCGCTGGAGCTAGACAATTCTCAAAGACGAAAATTTTATACTTTCTTTACTTTTAAGAAAAGCGTAAGCGCCTTGCTCAGCCCCGATAGCTACTTGCGGTCCAGACGGTGAAGTCGTTCTTTGACTTCAATGGCTGGGCATAACCGAACTAGATGAGCAGAACGCTTGCGCTGGACAATTCTCGAAGTGAAAAAATTTTCTTTCTTATCTAATAATATAGAGAAATATCGATGGAAATCCCGTCGCGGATTTTACTTATCAATTAATTGGGTTAGCTGTCGATATATTGCGACAATCTCCTCCATCTTCATCCGGACAAGCCCGCTCGAGGAGGGAGCGACAAAGTCGAGCGTTTCCGAAAGGACCGACTCTGACTGAATTCCCCAAGGGGCTTTTTTTCGGCCGCTATATTCCTGGTATACGCCCTTTCCTACAAAACAAACCACCTTCGGCTTATACCATTCAATCTTTTTCTTTAAAATTTCCTTGCCCTCCCGGTACTCCTCTCTCGTAATTTCATCGGCCGCCTTTGTAGGTCTCGCTACAATATTAGTAAATCCATAGCCCAAGGCTAATAAATCCCGGTCCTCTGAAGCTTCATATCTCCTAGCTGTAAGCCCTGCCTCAAAAAGAATTTTCCAAAAGCGGTTGTTCGGGTTCGCATAATGGTGCCCCACTTCACCAGAACGAATACTCGGATTAAATCCTACAAATAAAATCGTTAAATTTTCTTTTAAATGATCTGGAATTGGTTTCATTTTCCCGCCTGCTCTTTTATAAAATTATTATGATATCTCTACTAGTTTAACAAAACATAAGTACTTTCAAAAATTCAAACCAATGAAACCTTTATGAAATAAAAATCTTTACACCGCGAAAAGATGTGATTAAACTTGCAAGCAATCCTACAATCGAAACGATTAGCAATGAATAAAACAGTTTTGCATCTTGAAGTAAAAACAGAGCCGAAAAGATGATGACCGTATCCATGGCAAAAATGATGACACCAACATTGATTTTCGACCATTTCGATAATATCAATGCAAGTAAATCCATTCCCCCTGGACTAATATGATTCCTTAACATGACACCGACCCCAATCCCGATCATGATTGCACCGACAATCACACTACTCATTATCGGTAAATGAATAGCTCCGTTTAGTGGAATCAGTAATTCGATCATCATTCCGGAAATAATCGCGCCGATAATTCCATTCATAAAAAAAAGCGGATCCGATTTAAGGGCAAACAAATAAACAGGAAAATTAAGGACGATAAAAGCAAGACCCGCTTTTAATCCCCATAAATAATTTATGATGAGACTGATTCCTAAAAATCCTCCATTAATCAAATGAAATGGAATAATAAATCCGTTCAGACCGACACCAATTAATGTACTCCCCAAGCCGATAACCACCAATTTTTTTACCATGTAATCCATCCTTGTCCAATACTCTTTTTTTACTACATATATGTTGAAGTATTAAACATATTCGAGCAGATGGAATTTAATGAAATTCTAATTCATATAAGAAAAGCGGAAGCGCCTTGTTCATTTGCGCTAAACTTTTTTCCTTTGTTCTCGCTGCTTGATAAAAATATCCATTTAAATGCCCTAGAAAGTTTATTTTAGATAACTTCTATGTCCGCCATATCTCCGCCTGTAAACAAATTTCCTTAAGTCAATATCTTTTAAATTTCTATCGAAGCTTAAGAATAGTAAAGATTGCAATTCTCTATAATTATTCATGACAAAAAGAGCGAACTCTTTCCGTTCGCTCTTCATTTTCACTTTTACCTCTTCCTTTGAAAGGATGTCTTCAAGCTGATCCCGGTAATAAACCTTGGTGTCTTCCCATTTTTCCGTGCGGTTCACTAAAATATCCTGTCCATATTTCGGTAATTTTTCGATAACATGATCAATATATCCCTCTGACCACATGAGCATTTTATCCTTCTCCGGAAGTTCAAGAACCATTTTTAGCAGCTCTGTTTCATCTACCGTATTTCCACATGCATATTTTCCGACCCGATTCATCTAATCACCTCTGGTATGAATCTTTAGGTCTTATTTTGCAACAAAACATGCCTGCTTATTTAGATAGCTGTACATCAATTGTTTTTAGGTTGCCATTTCGGTAAACTCCAAATTTAACGGTATCCCCTACATTCACCTTCGTATATAAATATTTACGTAATTCAGAAGAGGTGCCAATTTTTGTCCCATTCATCGAAACAATGACATCCTTCACTTCCAAACCTGATTTTGAAGCTGCGGATTGAGGATCTACTTGTGTAATCATCACGCCTTTTTGAACACTGTTCGGAAGGTTTTGCCAATAAACTTGCGGGATTTGGTCTAAATCTTCAAGGCCAACACCGATATAAGGACGTTCAATTTTTCCATTTTTAATTAATTGATTCACAATTGGAATGGCATCATTGCTTGGAATGGCAAACCCTAAACCTTCTACACCGTTCTCGGAAATCTTAAGGCTGTTTATACCAATCACCTGTCCTTGAGAATTAATCAATGCACCGCCGCTGTTCCCCGGGTTAATAGCTGCATCGGTCTGAATTACATTTGTATCCCAGCTTCCTGCAGAGGTATCAACGGAAATGGTCCGGTTGGTTGCACTGACAATCCCTTGTGTTACTGTTCTTGACAAGTTAAGACCAAGCGGGTTCCCAATGGCATAAACTTGGTCGCCAGGTCTTAGTACGGAAGAATCCCCAAAGCTAGCCGTTGCATTCACATATTTTGCATCAATTTTAAGAACAGCTAAGTCTGTTAAAGCATCCTTGCCAACGACTTCAGCTTTTGTCTTTTCGCCGTTATACAAAGAGATTTCAAGTTTCGAAGCTCCTTCTACTACATGGTTATTCGTAACGATATAGGCATAATTATTGTTTTTTTGAAAAATCACACCGGAACCCGAGCCGCTTTCGACACTTTGCGAAGGACCGGAAGAATCCCCAAAGAAATCATTGTTTTGCTGTTTCTGATAATTAACAATCCCGACAATCGCCTTCGATACACTTTCTACTGTATCGGCAATGGAATTATCTGATGATTTAGCCACTGTTGGCTGGGCGGTTACTGGTTTAACTTCGGCAGCAGCTGGCTGGTTATCAACATTCGAGTAATAATCTTTCATATAGCTCGTATGCGGGAGAATCGTTAAAGTTAAAACAGAACCGATTACCCCGGCTGCTAATGTCGAGGCGAAGCCTTTTAAATTTCTTTTTTTGCCGGTTTTCGGTTCTTCTTTGGAACGGGATAATTCAGCCATATTAGGCGATGCTGTATATTCCCTGTTATTCGCTTCCTGTAAATTTTGCGTCTCAAAAGATGCCCGTTCGAAATGATGAGTATTTGATTCTGATTCCAAATTCGTTTTCCCTGCATCCTCTCCGTTTTGAGAATTGGCAGGCATGGTAAGGTCGAATGAATTGGTTTCATTTTGTTCATTTTCTTGGTTAAAATCGTCTCTATAATTCATAAGCTTTCGATCTCCTTTGCTTATTATTGAATCATCTATTTATTCTTACTTTATCCAACAAATATGACTAAATTATTAACAAACTATAAATGGTTTTGTAATAAAACAAGAAAAAATATGAATTTTATCCTATTTTTCTGCATATGAAAAAGCTGCAGGTTCACTCTGCAGCATGTTTGTCATTTTTAAAGCGAATAACAAACTTTGTTCCATTCCCTTTTTCACTAAAAACATCAATTTCGCCATTATGAAGAACCACTAATTGTTTCACAATCGAAAGACCCAGTCCAAATTCGCCATATGGGTTACTCGTTCTGGATATATCCGCCTTATAAAAACGATGCCAAATATTCTTGACTTCCTTTGGATCAATTCCAACCCCTGTATCTGCTATTTCAATAATCGTATCGTTCTGTTCTTCCCTGCCTCTTAGCCAAATGGTTCCATTTGAGGTGAACTGGATACTATTTTTGGTAATATTAATCAAAATTTGTATCAGGCGGTCATAATCCGCATTAACATGCACATCAGGGTCCGCTTCGACAATAATTTGATTATGTTTCTCCTCTGCTTGCAGATATAATTGCTCTTGAATGATCTCCAATACCTCTTGTAGTTGGATATCTTCTTTATACAACTGGATTTGATTAGAGCGAATTTTATCATAGTCGAGGTTTTCATTGACGAGTCTGATTAATCTTTTTGCTTCCTGGCTGACAAGATTGATTCCTTTTTCTTTATCTTCTTCCGGAATCATATTATTTTTCAGACCTTCGATCACTCCGCTGATTGTCGTTAACGGTGTTCTTAATTCATGGGAAACGTCAGACATAAACTGCCTTCTGCGATTTTCCAAGCTTTCAATTTCCTCCATGGAACGGTTGATTTTGTTGACCATATGATTAAAATCGCTGGCTAATTCCCCAATTTCATCAAAGTTGGAAGCAGGTACATTGACGTGGTAATTACCTGCCGATACTTGGGATGTTGCTTCTTGCAGGCGTTTTATACGATTCACATGTAATCTGGACAACAGCCAGCTAAGAAGAAGAGAGACACCAAGGGCAATCAAAATTGTGTACCATAAAAATTGGTTCACTTTGTCTATCATTTTACTGGAGCCGCTTATCGGTGATGTTAAGAGAATCCCTCCAAAAAATTTGCCATGGGGTAAATAGGGTATCACCACAAAGGTTACTCCTTCTTGACTAAAGGTTTTATAGTCGCTATTTACAATTAGAGTTTTCCCTTTTGAAATTTGTTCCAAATACTTGTCATCTAAATACCGAATGGCCGGACCGGATTTCCCAACCGAATAAAGATTAAAATCTTGGTCAAACATGGAAAAACTCATTTTTCTTAATGACAGCACGGAGCTGTATTGATTGATAATTTGACCTGATGCTTGCGGATTGTTGTCTATGTCATTAAGAATCGCTTTTCCATAAGAAATAAGTTCATCTGCCTTATTTTCATAAACCAAACCTTCAATATAATGTGTAAACAAGAGGCTTAGTACCAAGAAGGCGACAATGATGATGCTAATATGGCTTAAGAATTGTTGATAAGCATATCTAAATTTCACCTGTTTTAATCGACTCATCGAACTTATATCCAACTCCCCATACAGTGTGGAAGAAAGGTTTTCCTATCATTTCAACTTTTTTCCGCAGTCTTTTAATATGAACATCAACGGTCCGTTCATCTCCGTAAAACTGGTAGCCCCAGACTCTTTCTAAGAGCTGTTCTCTTGAGAATACTTGTTTTGGATGCTCTATCATATAATATAACAAATCAAACTCTTTTGGGGTTAGATTGGAGATTGTCTCCCCATCCACAATAACCTCACGAGTATTTTTACTGATTTTAAAATGTTCCGTCTGCATAAATTCCTCTTGAGGTCCTGTTACCCGATTTTGAAATCTTCGTGTTACCGCTTTAATTCTTGCCATAAGTGTGAGGGGACTGAACGGCTTTGTCACATAATCATCAGCTCCCATTTCCAGTCCGAGCACTTGATCTGACTCGCTGTCTTTTGCTGTCAGCATAATGATGGGTATAGAGTGCTTTTCTTCTCTAATTTTTCGGCAGATGGTGACTCCGTCCATTCCCGGCAGCATCCAATCAACAATGAGGGCATCCCATGTCCCACTTTTAAATCGGTTGTAGCCTTCTAAACCGTTATTTACAAACTCGCCTTGAATCTCTTCTTTGGCAAAAAACATTTCAATCATGGTGCATACACTTTTATTATCCTCAATAACAAGAATTTTCAATTTGTTCCATCTCCTATCGGAAAAACTACCTACTTAAAGTGTATACCAATTTAACAGCTAATCAACCTAATGGAGGATTTCTTACATACTCTTTAAAACTTTGTTCATAGTTTTTTAATAATTGGGATTTGTGAGAGGTTATTTAGAGGAGTTATTGCTGTTGGGGACAGTATTGCAAGAGGGCTTTCCAGGAAAAAACCCTCTTTCCGCTTCAACTTAATTGTATCCCGTTTAAGATCATTTCTACAAATATCTCGGTAACTTCTTCATCAGAAGATTTGCCACCTGGATTAAACCACTGATAGCTCCAATTCGTAATGCCAAGAATCCCAAAAGTAATGATAGAAACATTTAAATCGGGGCGGAACTCTCCCAGTTTCATCCCTTCTTTAATCAATCCTTCTATATTGATGCGGAATTGATCTCTTTTTGGGACCACTAACGCAAGGCGTTCCTCACTTAAGTTTTTCATTTCTCTGAAAAAGATTTTTGCCGCCATCCCTTGAGTCTTAATATTCGTGATGAGCATGCGGACAATTTCAAATAATTTTTCCTTACAGCTTTTTGTTGAATCATTTAAAATCCGCTCTTGGTGTTCCAGTAAATCATTGATATAGCCAAGGTGGATATCCAAAAGCAATTCCTCTTTACTGGAAAAATAATAATAGAACGTTCCTTTTGTGACACCTATCGACTCTACTAAATCTTGAATAGAGGTTTCGCTAAATCCTTTTTTTTCAAATAAACGAATGCTTTGTTGGGTAATTTTTTCTTTCACACCTATGTCCCCACAATCTTTTATCAAACTTAAGAAAATTATACCATATCACGAAGCGCTTCTTTAAGAGACGAATCTTTTTACATTGCCGATGTACCGCCATCAACCACCAATACATTGACGGTAACATAATTTGAGGCATTAGAAGCAAGAAACAGTGCTGCTACTCTTTTTAAGAATATGAAAAGTCCACTTTATCCACCTCTCTCCACATACTAACTAGTCGGTATGTTCTATGTACAATTATACACTTTGAATTTTAATATTCTAATAATTTTGTGAATATTCTAAAATCTTCTATTCATTTGTTTCTGTTTTTTCATTACTTCATAATATTTTTCGATTATATCGGTTAAAACATCGCCTTTATATACCCTGCCAAATTTAAGGTTGGCCTGATAGTATTCGACAATTTCATCCAGTTTTTCGGAAATTTCTTTAGATACTCTTACATTTAGTTGGACACGTCCATTTTCGGTCATGTTTTTACACTCCTATATATGTGATAGCCATATGCTAGCAGATCCTATCCTTCTAATATAACTATTGATACTATACTATTTTTCTACAAATTTTTCATTGATTTAAATAAAAAAGTGAAGAACGATTTCGTCCCCCACTATTTTGAGACATTTATATAATCACAGTTTCATCCAAGTTTTTTGCACTAAATTGTTTGTTTAGCCATTTCTCTAACAATGCCAAAAGCTCAGGGTGAATCGGCAGACTGCCTTCTGCTACAATATCTTTCCTTGCTGAAAGGATGTTGGAAGTTTGAGCTGGAAATTTACAGGAATGGCCCATATTTTCAACAATATGGTATTCCGCATCCCCCTTTACGTATTTTGGAAGATCTTCTAAATCCTTAGGATTTGCCTGAATATCCCTTGCGCCTGTAATGGCAAGTACCGGGCAGGACACCTTAGCCAAATCTTCTCTTACATTATACTGAAAATGTTCCCTCATCCACTTGGCATTTAATTTCGTAAAGCCAAATTTCATTACCTCTTTATTTGAAGAAAGGACCTTGTCTATCAATTTTTGTGCCTGCTTTTCAATTTTATTTTGGACTCCTAATAACCGGAATATGAAACCTTGAAAGCCTTTAGCCGTCTTTACATCCTGGGCCGCAATTTCCCGTTGATATTTTAATGCTTCACTCAAAGTTGATACTGCACCGGAAAGTAAAATTACCCCTGCTAATTCTTCTCTTGCAGCCACTATCGTACCAATCATACTTCCTTCACTATGACCTAACACAATGACTTTTTCGGGATCAACCTCAGGCTGATTTTTTAAAAATTGTACTCCTGCTATTGCATCGTCGACTAAATCCCAGAGTCCAGTTTTGTAATAATCCCCTTCGCTTTCAGCAACTCCCCTTTTATCATAGCGAAGGTTAATGAATCCGAGGCTTGATAAGTATTCAGCTAGCTGGCGGTAAAGTTTTAAATCCAATTTAGCATTCACTTTTCCATTTCGGTCCAAATTCCCTGTTCCGGGAATGATTAATACTGCTGGCCCCTTTTCTTCACGTACATTTGGTAAACAAAGTGTCCCTTTAAGCGCAACCTTACTTTGAATCGTTACATCCTTCTCCCTGAATTCCAATGTGGAAATCCCCCTATTGTTTGTTTTATTTATCCGGAATAATAATGGTGCCAATCGTTCTCCTTGTTCTTTCTTTCGATGGCTTATTATTGATTACTTTTGAAAAAACCTGGACAAGACCTTGGACAAAATCAGCAAATTCTTTATCGCTTAAATAAATCGAAGCCTGGCGAAAGGTTACTCCGTCTGCAGCAAAATCAATTTCATCCTGTTGCAAATATTGTTCATATTCCCTCATCAAGTTGGCCATAAATTTTATAAACAACCCCATTTGCTCATCCTTTGATAATCTATTGATCTCTTCGGGGCCAATTAATGATTTATTGGGATTCTGGATGGAATATACTTTTTCAACGGTTCCTCGATTCGGAATTTCCTCAATAATATGAATAATTTTGCCATCGACCAACTTTTTAATGTTACGATATAAAGTCGCTTGTGGGATATCCGGAAGTTGTTCCTTTAATTGCTGGGCCGTAAGTTGCTGGTTAATAAGGCATTGGATAATTCTCATACGAACTGGGTGTAATATAACATCAACAGTTGATTCCTTCATCTCATTTAAGCTCCTATTTTTTATTATCATTATCAATAATGATAATATTATATTTTTTGATATTTGTAAATGCAAAATGGAAAAAAAGTAAAGTTTTTTCCAAATTCATTACATGAAAAAATTTTTTCGAACCATCCTAAAATGAGGAGGGGTGAATATGTTATCGTGGTTATTTGGATTAATGGTTTTTACTGGGCAAATGCTTCCACAGGATACTTTGTCCATTACAAAAGATGGGAGAACCATATCTGTCGTAAGACGCACAGAATTCTCCAATCAATATCCAGGGTTACCGTTTATCGCTGAAAAAAAATATAATTCATTTTTGGATCATTTAAATCAACAATTAACCGTGGCACCTGAAAACGCCAAACTTGACAATTATGAGAATATTGTATCAGAGAAGGTTGGATATCAAGTCCATCGGAAAGCCTTTACAGAGCAATTTTATGCCTTTTATTTTGGAAATAGCTCCGCCACTCTGGAAATTCCCATGCTCCCTGTCTATCCCAGGGTAGATAGCGAACTTTTAGCTGAACTCAAAAGTAAACGGATTGGCCGATATGTAACTTCCTTTAATTCTGGAAATAAAACGAGAACCAATAATATTAAATTGGCCGTCAATGCGATTAACAATTATGTTATTTTTCCAGGAGAAAAATTTTCATTTAACCGTGTGGTCGGAAAAAGAACAGCCGAAAAAGGATATTTGCGTGCCCCCGTTATTGTTAGAGGGGAATATGCAGAAGATATCGGCGGCGGGATTTGTCAAGTATCCTCTACCCTTTTTAATGCCGTCGATAATGCAGGTCTGCAAATTGTTCAGCGGTTTTCGCACAGCAAAGAGGTACCCTACATACCTAAAGGTCGGGATGCAACCGTCAGCTGGTATGGACCTGACTTCGAATTTAAAAATAAGTACAATCAGCCTGTATTAATTCGTGCAAGAACAATGGGAAATTTGTTAATCATTAAACTTTATTCCTCCGAAGTCATTAATTATCTACCAAAAAAGGTCCCTGGGGCCCCATATTAGAAAAGTCCGCATAAAAGGTGCGGACTTTTTGTTATTATCGTTTATTTTTTAATGCACTTTCTAACATCTCCTCAGAAAACTCTGTTAATGCAGCGTTATCCATCATATTTATATTGGTTTTAGGTGTGAAGTTTTTCATCATATTTTGCATATTATTTTGCACACTATTTTGCATATTTTGTATAGGAGGTACTGAAATTTTGCGTTTTCCTCTCGTTACACCGAATACCGCGGCACTTATTCCAAGACCAAAGAGTGAAGCCCACATAGCCCCTCTATTTTTACGTTTTCTTTTAAACATATTTAAAAACGGCTGGATTTTTACGTTCCTCATATCAGAGCACTCCTTCAAATTATAATCAAAAGGTTTTACCCTTTCATTAGCTTAATTTGTGCACTTTCGTCGGAGCTTATGATTGGGAAACTACTCATTGATTGTTATTTGCTGGCAGCCAATTCCCATACCTTTGATAAAGCTTTTCTTTGGACATTAATAAATAATTCAATTTATTATTTCGAAAATTTTTAAAGGATGATTTTGTAAGAAGAAAAATTGGCAGTTGACCAATTTTTTTTGCTCGCCGATAAATTCGGTTCGTTGGTCGAAAACATTCAAATCCAAGTGGAATGACCGCTTTATTAATTGTGGTAATTCCAATAATCCCTTTAATTTCCTGCTCTTTTGGATGATTGTTGAGGTAATAAACAAGGGATGGCATTGATTTAAATACAATTTTATAAATAAGTCTTGCTCGACTTAGCTCGTTTTTTATTTTAATATACTCATTCAACAGGCGGACGTTGTGTAAATGAATTTTTAACAAAAGATCATTGTGATTAATTAGTGTTCCATCAGCAAGCATTAAATTTTTTCCCTTATATTTCGTTATCCTAACCCTAAAAATTGATTTTTCTTTATTTTCTACGCGAATATAATGTAAACGAGAACATAAATAAAATAATGGATCAATTAATTTCCATATCCATAAAATCGATAGGCGTATGCTCATGGCCTGCTCTCCTTCTCCAGTATTCTTTTTTAGGATGTTTAAGAATAACCTTTTTAGTTATGGTAATGTTAGGAGATATGTATATGGAATTTAAAGATAAAAGCCGGGGCAAGAAGCCCCAGCTTTTAGGAAATTTGATGAAAGGTTATTTCCGGTCGGCTGCCAACCCGGATATTTATTCCGGTTTGTCCTAAACCTTCACTAATATAAAAAGGCTTCCCATCATGGTAATGTAATCCTTTTACAATATTCATTCGAACAAGGTTCCCCATTTTAAGCAGATGATAAGGTTTTGGCCAATGGATTTGGCCACCATGAAAATGTCCAGATAAAAGGTAATCGTATGGATAATTCTTCATTTTCAAAACCACATTAGGGTCATGGGTCAATACTAAATTGTAACCATCTTTTAGATTCCGGTATGATTCCTTCACATCACTTCTATGTGAATGATGGTCATCAATTCCAATGATATTAATCAGTTCCCCATCAATTTTAAAAGAAACGTGCTGATTTTGAAGTGTAATACATCCGTTTGCTTCTAATGTTTGTTTAAGCAATTCAAAATTCTCATTTTTTAAATAATAATCATGATTTCCAAATACAGCATACATCCCAAATCTTGGATTCAAACGGGATAATGCTGAAAGATATGGTACCAATTTTGGAATACTTCTTTTTCGATCTAAAAAATCACCTGTTAATGCAATTAAATCAATGGACTGATTTGAAACCGTTTGAAACAAATCTTCTGGGGAAACCGAAATATTTTCTAGATGAAGGTCAGATAAATGAAGGATATTGAGCTGTTTTTCAGCTAATTTTGAATGAGAAACCGTAACATTATTTAAAACAACATCTTTTGTATTTTTATGTGCCCTATAAAAAAAATAAATACAGAAAAGACAAATAAGGAAACCAAGTAAATATAACAAATTATCTCCCCCCTATTCCAAGTATAGTGGCAGCGGTGGTTTCCTTATAGTGGGAGTTAATGGGATTTTCTAATCAACATTTTAATTGTTTACATAATACAATTATTATCTACTTAAAATTAAATCCTTTAAAAAGAACCCATCCTTATCCTTTTACATAGTATGCAAAAAAGAGATTTGGGTGGTGTGTCTGGTGGGAGCCTTAACCTATTTTGATTTTTTAGCCAAGTTTGGCGTTGGCGGTGCTCATCCTGGTGGTATTATATTAACGAAGGAATTACTTGCAAATGAAAACATCAGTAATAACGCAACTATATTAGATGCTGGATGCGGAACCGGACAAACGGCTGCGTTTTTGGCACAAGAATATCAAGCCAATGTTACCGGCATAGAAATCAATCCAATCATGATTGAAAAAGCGAAAAACCGTTTCAAAACACTGAATTTACCCGTTAAAATTATTCATGGATCTGTTGAAGAAACACCTTTTACAAACAATTCTTTTGACTTTGTTTTATCAGAGTCAGTCCTGGCGTTTGTAAATAAACCAAAAACACTTAAAGAGTTCTATCGCGTTTTGAAAAAAGGGGGACGCTTTATTGCAAATGAAATGACGATTAATCAAAAACTTTCTTTTCAAGATGAGCAGGAAATCATACAGTTTTATGCGGTGGATCATCTAATGCTGGAGGAAGATTGGAAAGCGCAATTAGAAAATACAGGATTTAAAAATATTGAAATAAAAAAACAGAAACTGTCCTTGGCAGAAGGGGATCACGCACCGGAATTCAATTTTTCTGCCAATTTTGAGCCCGAATTATTTGCAATTTTCAACATGCATGCGAATATGATTTTAAAATATCAAGACGTATTAAGTTATCGAATTATTACATGTACCAAATAATGAAGTAGAAAGCTTTTCCGTTAATCGGGAAGCTTTTTTTTATATAAATAGGACAAGATATAGTTAATCACCCTTTCATCTTGAGGACTCATTTCATAATTTATAGCAAGTCCCTTACGAAAGGAAGATTTTTCATGAAATTTGATTATGAAAGAGCTCGTCAATTGGAAGGTCAAATGATTCGGTTTAAAAACGAAAAGGGAGACTGTGTGATTGGGAAGATTGTTAAGGTAAAAGAGGAAGGTTTTGAAGTTTCAGAGTTAAATTCAAAACAACCGAATGAAGGATATGGATTTGGATTTTTCCCTGGGCCATTTTTCGGCAGACCATTCTTTGTCCCATTTGGTGCTCCATTTTTCCCATTCTTCTTCTTTTAATTACTTTAGAGCAATGCCTTAGTGCTTGCTCTTTTTTCTTTCAATTTCTTACACTCAAACGTATATAATTCCCTTTCCGTCAAAAAATAAAAATGTGAAAGGTTTGGTGAAAATATGGACAAAACATTAGGATATCTTCGTGAAATATTGTCAAATTACAATGATGAACATCATTCATTGGGGCGTCATCTTTTTCGAAAAGTATCAGAGGGTAGGTTTGCATCTGAAGGAGATTTTGTTCGACTTTTAGATCAAAAGGAAATTGAATTTTTAAATGATATCCTTCCGAAAGAAATTAGATACGCAAAAGAAGAACAAGATGAAAAGAGGGCTCATGAATTAAATGAAGTATATGAGCTATTATTTTAATGTACATAAAGTGAAACTTCAATCCGTGGGGGTTTTTTTCATCCCCCATTGATTGTTAGTCCCGTTCTACTGTCTCTAATATCAAGGCTATCGCCTTGATAAAGAGACAGTACGAACCCGATTGGTTCAACTAAGCCGCTGAAGATCATAGCGGCAAGTTTCACTGTATCTCACCAATCGGGCTTTTACGGGCAGTTGGACCCCCACTTATGCTTCCTGTTTCCACTAAGCCTTGAAATGGGGGTCTTCCTGCCCGTTAATGCGGGATAAAAAGATGGCATTTCCCCTTATTGCCATCTTTTTCGGATAATTTCCTGTATTTTCTGATAATATTTCCTAGGTAAGCGCATGTTACGACAAAAACCCTTTTGTATTTCTTTTAAATACTTCAGCAAACGACAAAATCCTTGCTCCTATCACCCTATTTACGACAAAAACAGCTAAAAATAATTCCTAAATTATAAGAAAAGCGCAAGCGCCTTGGTCAGCCCCGACAAGTGCTGGAGGGCCTGGCGGTGAAGTCGTTCTTTGACTTCAACGACAGGACCGAAGCAACCTAAGAAAAAAGCAGTTCATTTTTTCCCTCGAGGGGCTAGGCGC
>NZ_MLYR01000106.1 GCF_001866655.1 Bacillus sp. MUM 116
GAATTTGAGAGTGTCGAACATTTTAAAGTAGAATTACAAAAATATATTAATTACTATAATACGAAACGGATCAAGGCAAAATTAAAAATGAGTCCGGTACAATACCGAACTCATTTTACACACGTTGCCTAATGAAATAACCGTGTCTAACTTTTAGGGGTCACTTCAATAAGAGGGGTTTATTTTCCTTTAATTCCCTTTTCTTTTTTCAGCTAAATCAATAGCAAGCTGAGCAGTACGTTTTTTATTTAAAGGATATAAGAACGTTAGAATTAAGAAAATCACAAACATTACAATCGCTGGAACGAGCGTGCCAAGTGTATGAATTCCGTGCAGCGTGTCTTTTGCTTGTCCTTGGAGAGTTGGATTATAGCCAACAGCTGCAATCGCAGCTCCTCCAATACCTCCAGCCAAAGCCTGGCCAACTTTACGAGAGAATGAATAGATCGAGTAAACAGTGCCATCTTCACGTAAACCAGTTAAATACTCATGATAATCAATAACATCTGTAACGAAAGCCCAAACAACCAAGTTAAATAATCCATATCCAAACATTGCGATAGATAGAATAGCAATAAATTGAGTTGCCGTTAAGCTAGGTAGGAAGTATAGAACACCATATACAATTACTGAAAGTAATAAACCGGCTGATGCTAATTCTTTTTTTCCAAACTTCGCTACTAACGGTTTAACCATCGGCATACCAACAAACACCGCGGCAGATTGGATCAATCCAACCATACTTAATGCTTTTGCGTTGCCAAAATAATCTTTAAACAAGTAGACGTTTACTGCCCCTATTAGCATAAAACACATCATGAAACTTAAAGAAGCAATTAAAATCCATAGTAATGGTTTATTTTTAACAAGGCCCTTCAATGTTTTGCCAAGGTTCACTTTTGGCCGATCTGCTTCATTGACAGTAATACGTTCAATCGATAACTTATAACAAGCTAAATAACAAGCGATGGCAAGAATTCCGAAAATGATTGCTCCGAGTAAAAAGTGGTTTGCATCGACTTTATTATTAACAAATAAAATCATTGGACCTACAACGTTAATGATTAAGCCCGCTAAATTGGCACCTAGAGTTCTCCAGCTGGATAATGAAGTACGTTCAACCGGATCGCCTGTAATGACAGAAGCCATAGAGCCATATGGGATATTGACCGTACTATATAATGTTCCCCATAGAATATATGTTACATAGGCAAAAGCCGTATAAAATCCATTTGACATACCAGGAATTTGGACAAACATTAACACACCGCTAATAACTAGTGGAAATGACATCCTTAAAATCCACGGTCTGAATTTTCCATTTTTCCCGGCTTTTCTTGTGTCGATAAAGCGTCCCCAGGAAACATCTGCAACAGCATCCCACAAACGTGCAATAAAAAAGAGGCCTCCTACTGCTGCTGGATTAAGATGAAATATATCAGTATAGAACACCATCAAGAAAGAAGATACAAGAATGAAAAAGAAATCATTGCCGAAATCACCAAATAAATAACCAAATTTGTCTTTCATTCCGAATTTTCTGAATTCAGATTCCGTAGAAATATTTGTTTGTTTTGCACTTTGATTCATGTTTTCGCCTCCACTCATATTATTTGAAACCCCTTCTAAAACCATTTTTAAAAAAATATCTCGAGATTTTTGAATCATTAATTAGTTTATTAAACTAATTAATGGATCTTTTCAGTAGAATATCATCATCCCTATAAATTAGTCAATAATATTTTTGAAAGCGCTTCATTAAAAAAAATTTTCCAGAAACTATGCTTACCTCATCTTTTAATGAAGGCTGTTTTCGATAAGTTTGTTGCTAATGAAAAGAAAACCTATTATAAAAACAACATTCCTTGAGAAAAGAGCCTTAATGAATGAAATTAACTGATAAGTATATTATAAAAATAAAGGGGTGTTAGAATGAAACCGCAAAAGAATCAAAACAAGTCTTTAACTTATGAATCCGATGGAAAAATGGGAAAAGAGAAAAAAGGTACGAACAATAAAGGAAAAGATTTTTTTAACACGACTCAGAATAGTGAATGACAACAAAGCTTCCCGAAAAACGGGAAGTTTTTTTACAATATTCAACAAAAACTTTAAAATTAGCTATTCCATAGTATAATTGGTAGGATATAATTTTTATGTTAAATCATTACTTTAGAAAAATAGTTTTGTCTTACAGGAGATCCATATAATGTTAAAAGATTTTGTATCGAATGCAGCACTTTTAATTGCCTCCTTTTCCATCATGGGACAATTATTTAAGGATAAGCCATTACATCTTTCATCCCACCTATCGGTAAAATTTTACTGGGGGATAAGTTTTGGAATTCTAGGGAATATTCTTATGCTGTACAGTATTCATATTAACTCAACAACTATTGCCGATTTACGTCATTTGGCTATTGTAATCGCGGGGGCATTTGGGGGAGGAATTCCTGCCATGGTCGCCTCCATTCTGATTGGAATCGGTAGGATTTTATTCTTTGGATATAATCATACTTCCATACTGGCATCTGCGGGAGTCATCCTGACAGGGATAGTTTGTGGGGGAATATCAAAATTAAAATTTCATGCCACCTTAAAAGCCTTTCTTATGAACCTCATGGGCTTGTTCATTATATCGATTATTCTTTCGATTAACATTGATGATTGGGGTGTATTAACAAATATCTTGGCGTACCATTATATTATTTCGTTAATTGGCGGTTTTTTTTCCTATTATTTATTAGAGTATATTGCTAAATCAAACGCGGCCCAGCAACATTTAAAAGAAGCTAATAAACTATTGAATCAACTTTCTTACATAGATGGTCTGACGGGAATTGCCAATCGAAGATATTTTGATCAAACCCTTGAAAATGAATGGATAAAGTTAGCCTACACAAATTACCCGTTAACTTTAATTATGTTCGATATTGATTATTTTAAAAAATATAATGATACTTACGGGCATTTGGAAGGGGACCACTGTCTTCAAACCATTGCCAATAAGATAAAGAATGAAATCTTCACGCACCCTTCCTACACATTTTGCCGGTATGGAGGAGAGGAGTTTGCAGTTATTTTACCCTTCGTGAATGCCAATGAAGGACTTCAAATTGCAAAAAAAATTCAGAAAGCAATTCAATCACTTAAAATTCCACATATTAGCTCAAAAATATCAGATATCGTAACTCTTAGTATCGGGGTTGCCACAATTTCTCCCAAATCTTCTTCAAACCAGGAGGAGCTCATACAAATGGCTGACCAATCATTGTATCTCTCGAAAACCAATGGAAGAAATAGAATTTCATCCGTTAATTTGTAAAAAACTTGAAGGTTACCTGCCTTCTTTTTTATTTTCATCGACGTAATATCGCAAAATTTAGAAAATTTTGTGTAAATTTGTTGTATCTTTGGGAAATAACCTGTAAAATTTTCCTATCAGCTCTTTTTGGACGGTGAAATGAATGGAAATTACGAAACATCTCTTCTTAAATTTTTCCATTTTAATAATTCTACTGTTTTTTTACTTGATTTGTTCTGATAAATATAAGAAAATTCTTACCTCTAAGCCTGTAACAATCTTATTATTTATCTGTTTATTATGGGTTTGTGTCCAATTTTCCTATAATCCTATACCCTTCTCCCGCTATGACTTAAGAATTATCCCATTAGTGATTGGCGGTTTGTATCTTGGAATTGGTCCCATCCTCGTTTTAGCTTTACTAATCATTAGGAGTTTTTTCGGATGGGATATGGGGCTAGCAGAGACCTCTCTACTTTATGGGCCGCTGGCCATTGTATTTTGGTTCATGGCTCCCTGGTTTTGGAAACAAAGTTCTTCACGGCGAATCCTTATTGCAGTGTTAATGGGAATGGGACTTAGTGTCCTTACAATCGGGGGAATGGGACTTTTCCATCCCTATACAAATTGGGTTGATGCTTGGTTTGCCTACTTAGTCATTCCTCCACTTGGAATTGGCATTGTTTCATATTCACTAGAATTTATCAAAAATAATAACCAAATGCGTCTTCAATTAATTAAAACCGAGAAATTAAAAGCAGTCGAGCAAATGGGAGCCGCAATCTCCCATGAAATTCGCAATCCGCTCACAACTGCCACTGGCTTTGTTCAGTTATTGCAGGATGATTATCTGCCAAGACATAAAAGAAGAGAGTACCTTGCACTCGTAAAAGACGAATTACATTCTGCTGAACGGGTCATTCAAGACTACCTGACCTTTGCAAAGCCTTCATTAGAAGTATTTGAGGAACTAAATGTAAAAAGTGAAATGAAACAAATTATTAAGATTCTACAGCCATTAGCCAATCAAAATTCTGTCGAAATTAATACAGACTTTTCCGTAATTGGTTTTATTAAAGGTGACCAACAGATATTTCGTCAGTGCTTTATTAATGTAATCAAAAATGCGATAGAGTCCATGCCCACCGGAGGATATCTTTCATTAAAAACGGAATACGACCATAATTATGTGATGGTTACAGTTAAGGATACAGGGGTGGGAATGACAAAAGAACAGATTGACAGGCTGGGCGAACCCTTTTATTCCACTAAAGGTAAAAACGGTACCGGGCTTGGAATGATGGTTGTGTATAGCATTGTTCGAGCCATGAATGGATGGATTCGGGTAGAAAGTGAAGTAGATGCCGGAACCACGTTTCATTTTCATTTTCCTTCCATCAGACCAATGAGAAACTATATGAAAGCAGAAAACCAATAAAAAATGGACAGAATATCTGCCCATTTTTTATCGTTTCATTCTAATCATAAATTTATAGCGGTCTGCCCGATAAGTTGATTTTACAAATTCTACTGGTGTGCCGTCGTGTAAGAACGTGTTACGATGAATCAACATGACAGGTGCTCCGGTGGAGATTTTCAAGTAAGGTGCCTCGAGACGGTTGGCAATCGATGATTCAATCGTCTGCGTTGCATAATCAATTCGAAGATTTAACTGACCCTCAATGTACTCATATAAAGACTGATTTACAATCTCCTCAGTTAGTCCTTTAATCAGATTGGCCGAAATATAATTGATTTCAATCGCCATCGGCAAATCATCCGCTAAACGAATCCGTTTAATTTCATAAACAGGACCATATTCTTTTATCGCTAATTGATTAGCGATTTGGGCCGTTGCAGGAATCAGCTCAAAAGTGAGCAGTTGACTTCCCGGTTCCAACCCTCTTGATCTCATATCTTCTGTAAAACTCGTTAATCCCTGTAATGCTTGTTCAATTTTCCGCTCCGCTACGAATGTTCCTTTTCCTTGCAAACGATGCAAATAGCCTTCATTCACAAGCTGGGTAAAGGCTTGTCTGACCGTCATCCTGCTTATTTGATATTTTTCAGCATATTCTCTTTCAGGAGGAAGCGCGTCTCCCGGCTTCATTTCGCCCTTTTCAATTAATTCTTTTATAAGTTCCTCTAATTGATAGTAAATGGGAATGGGGGAATTTTTATCAATCATACTCCTCTCAACTGCATCCTTTCGAGTAAACTGGCCACTGCCATTGAAGAAATTCTCTATTTTTTCATAACTGGAATTTTCAGATCTAAAATGGCTGCTTCATCTGCAATTATTGTAACACATGGGTGATTTTTCAGGACAGAAGCAGGGAAATTTTCATTTAGTTCCGAGTGTATAAGCTCGTACATGGCATCCCTTTTGCTTTCTCCCGAAACTAATAGAAGAATTTCCTTACTTTTCATGATAGTTGAAATCCCCATTGTAATGGCTTGTGTTGGTACTTCTTCCGGACGATTAAAAAATCTTGCATTTGCTTCAATGGTTGAAGGTGCCAGCTTTACAATATGTGTTTTTGATTGAAAGGAAGTTCCCGGTTCATTAAAACCGATATGTCCATTGCTGCCAATTCCAAGAACCTGCAGATCAATGCCGCAATGACTCATGATTAAATCCTCATACCGATTGCATTCCTCTTCGATATTCTTGATATTTCCCTGTGGAATAAAAGTATTCGACGTTTTAATATCAATATGGTTAAAGAAATTATCATCCATATAATATCGATAGCTATTTATATCAGTCCCGGCAAGGCCGATATATTCATCCAGATTAAAGGTAGTTACGTTCTGATAGGAGGTACCGTTCTTTTGATGATCTTCAATCAGATTTCGATAGGTCCCTGTCGGTGTTCCGCCTGTAGCTAATCCGAGAGTGATGGAAGGATGTTTAAGAACCTTTTCGATGATATATTCAGCCGCTTTTTGGCTCATGTGCTGATAATCTTTTACCTCAATGATTTTCATTTAGTTTTCCTCCTTTTTAAAGGCAACTGCTCCACGGCAAATGGTCATAAAAACATCTAATTGATCATCCAGTATGACAATGTCTGCGTCTTTTCCAACCGAAATACTACCTTTACGATCATAAATATTTAATTGTTTAGCCGGGTTTACAGAGACCATTTCAATCGCGTCTTCAAGTGAACATTCAGTAAATGAAAGAAGATTTTTAACCGCATCACCAAGTCTTAAAATACTGCCGGCTAAGGTATCGTCGTCGAGAAATGCTCTGCCGTCTTTTACTGTTACCTGCTGCCCGCCAAGATCATATATACCGTTTTTCAGACATTTTGCCCGCATTGAATCTGTGATGAGTATTAACCCCTCTTTACGTTTTAATTTATAAGCAAACTCAATCATTTCAGGCCGGACATGCACTCCATCGACAATCATCTCCACAATCAATTCATCCCTTAATAATGCTGCTCCCGCTACACCGGGTTCGCGATGATGGAGCCCGCGCATTTGGTTAAAAAGATGGGTGACGTGATTGGCACCTGCATCGATGGCCGCGATTACCTCGTCATACACTGCATCGGTATGACCAATCGATGCAATGATCCCATTTTCTTTCAGATAATGAATCAACTCAAGACCGCCGGGCCTTTCGGGTGCCAGGGTTACAAGTTTTATATTTCCCTTTGAAAGCTCCTGCCATTTCTTAAATAAAGAAAGGTTTGGATCAATAATGTGCTCAAGTGGCTGCGCTCCAGCTCTTTTTTTATTAACAAAGGGACCTTCAAGATGAATCCCTAAAACTTCGGCACTTTCTTGAGTCGATTGAGTTTCAATATAATTTCCAGCATTTATTAACGCTTTTTCAATTTCTGTTTTATCCTGGGTCATGGTTGTTGCCAAAAAACTGGTTGTTCCTTCTTTAGGAAGGGTTTCCGCCATATTTTTCAAAGCTTCCGGTGTAGCATCCATCACGTCCGCACCGTTAACACCATGGATATGAACATCGATAAAGCCAGGAATCGCTTTATAATGAGATGAAAGTTCTATTGTTTCATATTCATTAGTATTTAATTGCTCATCTATTACACCAAGTTCAGCTATTTTTTGATTTTTTATTTTAATATAACCGTTTTCAATGATTTTACCTTCTGAATAAATTTGAATACCTTTTAACAAAATATGATTAACTTTTGCAGGCATATTCATTACTCCTTTCAAGATACTTTCATATTAGCACCGCTTAGATATAGTTGTCTATACCAATAAACCTTATACATTTATTGCTTTTTTTCTAAAAAGCATAGAAAACCCTTTATTTTAGGGAATTCCTCCTTTAACCTTTATATTTATCGAATAAATTTTTATAAATTGGTATAGACATCTGTAATATTCTGATGGTATGATAGCACTGCATTTGAAAAGCGCTTTCAACATTAACTTCTTAAATAAAGGAGAGACACATATGTTAGGATTTTTACAAAGAATCGGAAAGGCATTAATGCTTCCTATCGCAGTACTGCCTGCTGCGGGGCTGTTGCTCCGATTTGGACAGCCTGATCTATTAAACATCCCATTTATTGCAAATGCTGGGAATGCGATTTTTGCAAACTTGGCCTTGATTTTCGCCATCGGGGTGGCAATGGGTTTTGCAAAAGATAACAATGGTGCAGCTGCCTTAGCAGGTGCAATTGGTTATTTAGTATTAACAGAAGGTACAAAAGCAATTGATAAAAATATTAATATGGGTGTCCTTGGCGGGATTCTAACCGGGATTATTGCAGGACTCTTATATAATCGTTTCCGTGATGTCAAGCTTCCAGAGTGGTTAGGATTCTTTAGCGGCAGAAGATTTGTTCCGATTATCACGTCCGTTGCTATGGTTATTTTGGCAGGCATTGCCGGGTTTGTTTGGCCGCCTATCCAGGATGCCATTAATGGTCTAGGCAATTGGATTATAGGTCTTGGCGCAATTGGTTCAGGTCTATTTGGATTTTTAAACCGTTTATTGATTCCATTAGGTCTTCACCATGTGTTAAATAGCTTATTCTGGTTTCAATTTGGTGAATTTCAAGGAAAAACTGGGGATATTGCCCGTTTCTTTGCCGGTGACCCAAGTGCAGGCGGCTATATGACTGGTTTCTTCCCTATCATGATGTTTGGACTTCCTGCGGCGGCTTTTGCGATTATTGCTGCGGCAAAACCTGAAAAAAGAAAATCTGTATCCGGTATGTTTATCGGACTTGCCTTAACCTCTTTTCTAACAGGTATTACAGAACCAATAGAATTTTCATTTATGTTTATCGCTCCATTACTCTATGGTGTACACGCAGTTTTAACAGGACTTTCTATGTGGTTAACGTCAATTTTGGGAATCAAAGATGGCTTTACCTTTTCAGCGGGTGCCATTGACTATGTATTAAACTTTAACATTGCTCACAAGCCTTTATTGTTATTATTAGTAGGATTAGTTTACGCAGTTATCTATTTCGTTATATTTTATGGACTCATTAAAGCTTTTAACATCAAAACACCTGGCCGTGAAGACGATGATGCCGCTGAAGTTAGTCAAGCCGCGGATCAGTGCACAGTCGGAAGCAACAAATATGAAACAATGGCTTATCATTTTATTCAAGATATTGGCGGCCGAGAAAACATCACGACCATCGATAATTGTACAACCCGCCTTCGTTTAAACATTAAAGATATGGATCAAGTAAAGGATTCCTCTTTAAAAGCACATGGTGCAAAAGGAATTATGAAATTAAATAAAAATAATCTCCAAATTGTTGTGGGTACAGAGGTAGAATTTGTTGCCGATGCAATGAAGAAAATCGATATGAATCAAGTGAATTTTGCTGTTTCTCCTGA
The DNA here is from genome assembly GCF_001866655.1 of Bacillus sp. MUM 116. Taxonomy (GTDB): domain Bacteria; phylum Bacillota; class Bacilli; order Bacillales; family Cytobacillaceae; genus Neobacillus. Next base: position 9,158 of record NZ_MLYR01000106.1, read on the forward strand.
AGCAGCCCCTTCGGCAGAGGTTACTGGCAAGCAGCCATTAACCGGTAATGACTTTGTGATGCCAATTGAAGGAGAAATTATTCCACTTTCCGATGTTCCAGACCAAGTATTTTCACAAAAAATGATGGGCGATGGTTTCGGAATTGTTCCTTCCAATGGATCGGTTGTTTCACCTGTTGATGGAGAAATCCTTAATGTGTTCCCAACAAAACACGCCATTGGAATTCGCTCGAAACAAGGCTACGAAATTCTTATTCATATCGGATTAGATACGGTCAATTTAAAAGGAGAAGGCTTTACGGTTCTGGTAAAAGAAGGAGAGCAAATTACAAAGGGGCAGGAAATCTTGAAGTTTGATTTGGATTTCATCAAAAAATCTGTTCCTTCTTCCGTCACTCCTGTAATATTTACAAATTTAACAAGTTTAAATATTAAAACACACGGACAGACAGAACAAGGAAAAAGCGGGATCCTATCGATTGAATAAAGAAAAAAGACAGGTGCCTGGCACCTGTTTTTTTGTTAGGCATATAATTTTGTTTCTTCTTTTTGGAAGAAGCTCTTCATTGCATGGAATACATCAGCCTTTTGCTTGAGAATATAATAGCGGAAATTCTCATCCTTGATATTCTTATAGGCTGACATTAAAGTCGAATGGCGGTTATACTGATTTACCTCGCCATAGCCAAACATATTCGAAACCTTCATTAATTCTTCAACCAATTTTACGCAGCGGGCGTTATCAGATGTTAGATTATCACCATCTGAAAAATGGAATGGATAGATGTTATACTTTATTGGGCTGTATTTGTCCTCAATTAATTCGAGTGATTTGCGATAAGCAGATGAGCAAATCGTTCCACCGCTTTCCCCTTTGGAAAAGAAGTCTTCCTCACTAACGACCTTTGCTTCCGTATGGTGAGCAATAAATTCAATTTCCACTGTTTCATATTTCGTTCTTAAAAAGCGGGTCATCCAAAAGAAAAAGCTCCGGGCCATATATTTTTCCCAAATCCCCATTGATCCACTTGTGTCCATCATCGCGAGTACAACAGCTTTGGAATCAGGCTTAATGACCTCATTCCAGGTCTTAAATTTTAAATCATCCTTATAAATGGGGTGGAATGCCGGTTTCCCGCTCATTGCATTCCGTTTGAAGGCCGACATCATGGTTCGCTTTTTATCAATATTCCCCATTAACCCTATTTTTCGAATATCATTAAACTCGATATTCTCTACAACATGTTCTTCTTGTTCTTTTCTCTTTAAATTCGGAAGCTCCAACTGTTTAAATAAGGCTTCCTCTAATTCCATTAGTGAAACTTCAGCCTCAAAATAGTCCTCTCCAGCTTGATCTCCTGCGCCTTGCCCTTTTCCAGGGCCTTTTTGCCCGCTGGAACCGTCACGTGCTACTACATCACCGACTTGGCTGTCACCGTTACCTTGGCCCACGTGTTTGTTTTTGTCATAATTATAACGAATTTTATATTCGTCCAATGAACGAATCGGAATTTTTACCACATCTCGACCGTTTGACATAATGATGCTTTCCTCTGTGATAAGATCGGGAAGATTATTACGAATCGCCTCTTGAACTTTTTCCTGGTGCCGCTGCTGGTCATCGTGGCCTTTACGGTGGAGGGACCAATCTTCTCTCGAAATCACAAATTGATGGTTGTTGTCTGACAATTAAAACCCCTCCTTATTCAATTTTTACAAATTCTTTTGCACACTTTTTTTTCAACAACATACAATAACTCGAATGAAAAAATAGAATAGAAATGTTGATTACTTTATCCTATGCAGAAACGACAAATAATTTACAAATAATTTTGACAATTGGTGCTTTCGCCTAGAAGAATGGACATGTTTTAGATAGAAAAAGACTGGCAAAATTTATTCTGCCAGTCTCTATACTGTGAAACTTCTATCAGTGGGGGGCTTTCCATCCCCCACTGATTGTTAGTTGAACCAATCGGGCTTTTATGGGCAGTTGTCCCCCACCCTTATTATCCCAATTAGGATAATATTAGTTTTGTTATGGAGACTAACTGCCCGTTAATTCGGGATAGCCGTTACCGATTTAATAAGCTTCCTACATACCTCAATAGCTCGTTTGCTGAGGTTGAATTATAACCATGCTCATCAATGAGGCGTGCCACAACATCGTTGATTTTTTTCAGCTGCTGCTCATCCGGAGTTTTGGACGATGTCGTAATCTTAACAACATCCTTAAGGTCCGCAAACAGCTTCTTCTGAATCGCTTCACGAAGGCGGTCATGGGAGTTGTAGTTAAATCGTTTTCCTTTTCTTGCAAAGGCAGAAATGCGGATTAAGATTTCTTCCCTGAACGCTTTTTTCGCATTTTCAGATATGCCAATTTGTTCTTCAATCGAACGCATTAATTTTTCATCCGGATTAATTTCTTCACCTGTTAATGGGTCGCGAAGCTTCGCTTTATTGCAATAAGCTTCAACATTATCCAGATAATTATCCATGAGTGTCTTAGCAGACTCCTCATACGAGTAGACAAATGCTTTTTGAACTTCATTTTTGGCGATATTATCATACTCTTTGCGTGCTAAAGAAATATAGTTCATATAACGTTCACGCAGCTCTGCTGTAATGGATGGATGCTGATCCAATCCGTCTTTTAATGATCTTAATACATCTAATGCATTGATTGAAGGTACTTCTTTACGAATGATAGTAGAAGAGATTCGGTTAATGACATAACGGGGGTCAATACCACTCATACCCTCATCAGGATATTCCTTCTTAAGCTCCTCAATATCAGCTGTATTAAAGCCTTCGACACTCTCTCCGTCATACAGGCGCATTTTTTTGACTAAATCAATATCACCTTTCTTTGGTTCCTTTAAGCGAGTTAGGATTGTAAACATTGCTGCAACACGAAGTGTGTGCGGAGCAATATGAACATCTGACACATCACTTTCCCGAATCATTTTCTCATAAATTCGTTCTTCCTGTGACACTTTAAGATTATAAGGGATTGGCATCACAATGATCCTGGAATGAAGCGCTTCATTCTTTTTATTGGAAATAAAGGAGCGATATTCCGTTTCATTGGTATGTGCAACAATGAGTTCATCTGCGCTGATTAAAGCAAATCGGCCTGCTTTGAAATTTCCTTCTTGGGTTAAAGAAAGAAGGTGCCATAAAAACTTTTCATCACATTTTAACATCTCCTGGAATTCCATCATTCCGCGGTTTGCTTTATTGAGCTCCCCGTCAAAACGATAGGCCCTTGGATCGGACTCTGAACCAAATTCTGCAATCGTCGAAAAGTCGATGCTTCCGGTTAAATCAGCAATATCCTGTGATTTTGGATCGGATGGACTAAAGGTTCCGATACCGGTTCGTTTATCCTCTGAGAAAAAGATCCTCTCTACCTGAACATCTTCAATCCTGCCGCCATATTCCTGTTCAAGGCGCATCATGTTTAATGGCGAGAGATTTCCTTCAATGCGGATCCCGTATTCTTCATAAAATTCATTACGCAAATGATGCGGAATTAAGTGCAGCGGATCTTCATGCATCGGGCAGCCTTTAATGGCAAAAACAGAGCCCCGATCCGCACGGGAATAACTTTCCAAACCCCTTTTTAACATGGTCACCAATGTAGACTTTCCGCCACTGACCGGACCCATTAACAATAAAATACGTTTTCTGACATCTAATCTTTTGGCTGCCGGGTGAAAGTATTCTTCCACAAGCCGTTCAAGGGCTTCTTCTAAACCAAACAATTGATTACTAAAGAAATTGTATTTTTTCGTCCCTTTTTCTTCTTCAATCCCCGCGTCCTTAATCATATTATAAACTCGAGAATGTGCAGATTGTGCAACCCATGGCTTGTTCTTTAGCAACTCTAAATAATCGGCAAAAGTTCCTTCCCAACGAAGCTTCTCTTCTTCTTCACGAAACATCTCGATTTTTTTTAAAATATCCATAAGGCCCTCCCCCTGTAGCTTAATCAGAGACGATTAATATACTCTATGCAGGTAGTAACTTGAACATGCGTATACAAGATGTTAAGTCCTTATCTTTTTTATTGGAGCCCTTTTTATTTTTTTAAGATAGGCTATAATAAAACTATATGCTCAATGATGTGAAAAAATTTGTGGGAGGGTATACATAATGCATACATTTATCGTCTGTTTAGTTATGATCGCATTCTTAGCCGCCATCTTCACCGCTGGTTACAATGATAAGCCGGGCACAAATAAATAATTTAAAAGGCTGCCAATTGGCAGCCTTTTTTTATTAGCCTAGATTAGGGCCTTTTTCAAGCAGGTTAAGGTAGTTTTGTTGTCTTAATGCTTCATAAACAAGAATTGCAGCTGTATTAGATAAATTTAATGAGCGGACATTTTCGTTCATTGGAATCCTTAATGCCCGGTCTTTGTTGCCCTCAATGACATCTTTCGGAAGACCTGTTGTTTCCCGACCAAAAATAAAAAAATAATCTTTATTTAGATCACTATAGTCAAAAGAACTATGCGGGATTTCGCCAAATTTAGTTAAATAAAAAAATTCACCGCCTGCATTCTTTTCAAAAAATTCATCTAATGAATCATAATAAATGATATTAACAAACTCCCAATAATCCAAACCGGCCCGTTTCAACATCTTATCTTCTGTTGAAAACCCTAATGGACGGATTAAATGTAAGGAAGTATCCGTTGCAGCGCATGTACGAGCGATATTTCCGGTGTTAGAAGGAATTTCCGGCTGGTATAATACAACGTGGTTAGACATGAATTTCACCTCAAATAAAAATCTCTTCATGCAATTATACCACAAGAATAGCGGAAGCACCTTGACCAGCCTCAGGCATAGCTTAAAACAGGCCGCGAGAAGGTTGCTCTTTAACCTTCTTGTCGGATTGGCTGTAGACCATCGAGGGGCTAAGCGCTGGAGCTGGACACTGCTCAAATTTCAATGAAATTACTTTTTTTCAGAAACAAGAAATCAATCCAGGATGGTAAAGAACTTATATTTTATATTTGGTGTGTAGGCAGAGGAATCTTCATATGCCCAATATCTCATTCGGCTATTGTACGTATTGGCATTTACTAAAGGCATTCCATAGGCATCTTTCCCCGTCACCATTGTATTATGATTGAATCGGCCATCCCCTTCAAAATCGTAGCAAATAACATCTCCTAACAATAATTGATCGGGACTGCTGACCTCTTTAGCCCTTAACCCATTCATTGAGTTTGCCAAATATAATCTTAAGGAGTGGGCCATCGTCCAGCTATAGCTCCAATTACTATTTTGCAGCCACCAGCCGCTAGCACGGTTCGGGTATCCCCGCATCGGGGCGCCGCCGGCACGAAGACATTGTGAAATATAATTGGTACAATTATTCTCAAATTTCTTATAAGCAGGATTATAACTATTCCACCAGCGTTCCGCATACTGCACGGCCTTTAAGCGGTCATATTGATAGCTTGCACGATCCACCAAATCTTCCGTTTCGATGGGGATATCCGGATGATTTTCTCTATTTTGAACAGGTGTGATTTCTTCATCTGAGATCACTTCCCCATTATAGAGCTTAGCAAGCCTCATTTCAGTCTCTTCCTCAAGATAAAGCGAACCTTTTTGTTTAATGAGATATTGAAAATGGGCTATATAATGAACGGTTTCGTCCTTCCCCTTTTCAATTTTTTCTATTATATTGCCCGCAGCTTTTACTTTCACGATTTCTGCAGACCGATTGGATAACGAGGCCAACTTTCTTTCTGTTTTAGGATACAAATTCCTCTGCCCCTCTGTATCCGAAACAAATTGATGAATTCTTTTTTCAAAAAGCTCTTGAAGTGATCTCTGCATCCTTCTTCTCTCCTTTCCCTTCATACATATGTGGGAAGAAGAAATTTCAATCAAAAAAAAGAGGGAATCCACGTGGATTCCCTCTTTTTACCTATTCATTAAACGTAATGCTTTTTCTATTTCCTGTTGAACTTCAATATCTCTTTCAGTTTTTTTGGCATCCTCAAGTGCAGCCATTGCCCTCTCCCCGCCAATTTTACCAAGTGTCCATGCGGCAGTTCCTTTCAATACTGGACTTTTCTCATTTTGCAAAACCTCAACTAAATCAGAAACGGCCGTTTCATCTTTAAAATGGGCTAGGGCAATCATCGCATTGCGCTGGATTGGCTTTTTCCCGCGCCAGGACCCTGCTAAATGGCCAAATTTATTTTTAAACTCCCGATTGCTGATTTTTAAAATCGGGGTTAATAATGGTTTTTCAACCTCGGGATTCGATTCCATTTCTTCATGAAAGTGAAAGTCTTTGCCTTTATTTACGGGACAGGCAGTTTGGCAGGAATCACAGCCGTATACCCGATTCCCAATCTTCTCCCTAAATTCATCCGGTATTAGACCCTTTGTCTGTGTTAAAAACGAGATACAACGCTGGGCATTGATTTGACCCCCTTGGACCAAGGCACCGGTAGGACAGGCCTCAAGACATTTTGTACATGTTCCGCATTGGTCTTCTATTGGGGTATCCGGTTCAAATGGGATACTGGTTATCAGTTCTCCTAAATATACATAAGAGCCGAATTCAGGAGTAATCACCGCACAGTTTTTTCCGCTCCAGCCAATCCCCGCCCTCTCGGCAACGGCCCGGTCTGAAAGTTCTCCCGTGTCAACCATGGATTTAAGACGGGCAGCTGGAACCTTTTCGAGGATAAATTCTTCAAGTTTTTTTAGACGTTCACGGAGTATATGATGATAATCCATCCCCCAGGAAGCTCTTGAAAAAATTCCTCTTCGCTCGCCTTTCTTACTCAACAGCCTAAATTTCATTTTTGATGGATAGGCTAAAGCAATTGAAATGATTGATCGCGGTTCGTCAAGGAGCAGCGAAGGATTGACACGTTTTTCTAAATCCGGTTCTTCAAAGCCAGATTGGAAACCTAGTTCCTGCTGGCGCAATAATCTGTTTCTAAGTTCAGTAAATGGTTCAGCAGTGGTAAAACCAATTTTATCAATTCCAATTTCCATACTGTAGGCGATTAGTTCTTCTTTCAGTTTTTTAACATCCATTTTCAAACCCTCCTTTCTCTATTTGTACATCTATATCAAGCGCCGTTTATTATTTTTTCACACCTAAATATGATAAACTATTCTCAACAAATTTTGGAGGTTAAAAGCTTGGAAATTCAATTGTCATCAAGTTTGCTGGAAAAAGCCCCCGATTTTAAGGTGGGAGTCATTGAATACGAGAATATCACTGTCGGGGATTCCCCGCAAATGGTAAAAGGCCGTCTTCAGCTTTTTCAAGAGTCGATTTATTTTGAACTGGAAAATAAGAATGTTACGGAATTACCGGGAATTCAGGAATGGCGGAGTGTGTTTAAAAAGACAGGGAAGGATCCGAACCGTTATCGTCACTCAGCTGAAGCATTGTATCGAAGAGTTCAAAAACAAAATTACCTGGTGCCGATGCAGAGTGCGATTGATCTTAATAATTTTTTCTCACTTCAGTACCAGGTACCGATTGGGATTTATGATATGACTAAACTGAAGGGTTCTGTGATGATTCGTCTAGGCACTGAGGGGGAAGAATATCGGGGGTTAAATGGCAGGATGAATTCGTTAGAGCATTTAATTGTATCTTCTGACCAACTGGGACCGTTTGGCAGCCCTTTTGTCGACTCAGACCGGACACCGGTAACCGAAGAAACAAAACATGCACTGCAAATTGTATATTTAAGGCCTTCTACTGATTCGGAAAATGCCAAAAAGCTTACGGAGTCGTTAATGAATATGTTTGTTCAAGTACATGGCGGAGATGCTTCATATCGCATTATAGGATGCTGATAAAGGCATTCTTTTTTTGGGCAAAATAAAAAAACGCAACGCATCGTTCTCTTTGAAACGATACACTACGTTAGTCACAGTTTGGAGCGGGTGATGGGAATCGAACCCACTACATCAGCTTGGAAGGCTGAGGTTTTACCAGTAAACTACACCCGCAATTAATTATTTTGTTAAATTTTATTTTAAACATTTAACCGCATTTGTTGCTTGAACGCTTTTATCAACTGACGTTTATTATAATACACAATTTTCACTTTTTCGTCAAGGTTTTTTGCGAAAATTGTCGATTTTTTAGATTGATTTTTGGTAGTAGTGGATCATCAGGTGTAAAAAAGGCTAATTAGATAATAAATGCTGGTCATGGGAGCACTTAGGGCTCTTGTTAGTGACCGCGATCGCTCTTTTTTCTTCTTAATGGGCACTTAGAGCCCTTGTTAGTGACCGCGATCGCTCTTTTTTCTTCTTAATGGGCACTTAGAGCCCTTGTCAGTGACCGCAATCGCTCCTTTTTCTTCTTCACGGGCACTTAGAGCCCTTGTTAGTGACCACGACCACTCCTTTTTCTTCCTCACGGGCACTTAGAGCCCTTGTCAGTGACCGCGACCACTCCTTTTTCTTCTTCTTGGACACTTAGAGCCCTTATCAGTGACCGCGATCGCTCTTTTTTCTTATTCTTGGACACTTAGAGCCCTTGTTAGTGACCGCGATCGCTCCTTTTTCTTCTTCACGGGCACTTAGAGCCCTTGTCAGTGACCGCGACCACTCTTTTTTCTTCTTCACGGGCACTTAGAGCCCTTATCACTGACCGCGATCGCTCTTTTTTCTTCTTCACGGGCACTTAGGTCAAACTTTTGGTAGAAAAAATCTCTTTGAGTGAAGTAAGTTCATCAAAATTTAATTTTCTCATTCACCCACCCAATAATATCCCCAACCACTTCATCTCTATTAATCTCATTTAAAATCTCATGCCTGGCATCCTCATAAAATTTATAAGTAACATCAAGAATTCCAGCATTTTTAAATGCTTGATAGGTTTTTAACACACCTTTTGTATTTCCCCCAACCGGATCCATGCTCCCGGAGATCAAATAAATGGGCAACTCTTTCGGGACCTGCTCAATATTGGCTGCTTTATTAATCGTGTCAAGACCCCCAAGCAAGTCATGAAAAAATCCTGATGAAAAGATACCGCCACATTGAGGGTCTTCAATATACAGATCTACTTCTCTTTCATTCCTGCTTAACCAATCAAATTCCGTCCGATTCGGCCGAAAGCTCTTATTGTAGTTACCAAATGTTAGATTATTTAATAACGGACTTGGAGTTCTTCTTCCTGTTTTCTTTATTTCCCTAGCAGCAATCATTCTGCCAATCTTCCCCATGATCCCGGGGTCGCCTCCCGTACCTGACAAAATTACTCCAGCAATCCGATTACCGTGCAATTGAATATATCGACGTGATAAAAATGATCCCATGCTATGCCCAAATAATATAATGGGGCTATCTGGATACTCCTTTTCAATCATAGTGGTAAGTGTAAACATATCCTCAACCACGTTTTCAAAGCCTTGTATATCTGAGAAATAGCCTGAACTTTTATTTAAAATGGCGGTTCTTCCATGCCCACGATGATCATTACCAAAAACAACAATGTTTTTTGAAACCAGGTTCTCAGCTAGTAAGCTATAGCGTTGAATATGCTCCGCCATCCCATGTGCAATTTGAACAATTGCCCGTGGCTTTTCCTCTTCCTCTCCCATCCATTTGCTAACGTGAATTTTTGTACCATCATTTGTTTCAAAGAAAAAAGCAGATTGTTCAACCACAAAACTCACTCCTTTTCCACAACAGATTAAAGAACATATCATGAATATATTTTAGTACATTAAGCAAGCCAACGAATGCTCCACTTGTTAAATAAATATTGACTCTGTAATAAGATAAAAAAATCATTACAGATTCCTTTATTATACAAACTCCATATAATGTAGTAACCATTTTGAAAAAGAGAATGATATTTAATACGATTCTGCTGATAAAAGGAAATTCCTCTTTCGAATGGGTATTTCCTTGAATCTAGTAAATTAAAGAAAGGATATTTTAGTGTTGAAAAAATTAGATAAGTATGTTTCTTTGACCTTTGATGATGGACCTTCCCCATATACATTTTATATTTTGGATATTTTAAAACGAAACCATGTCCCCGCAACATTCTTTGTTGTTGGATCTGAGGCGAAAAAATTCCCAGGATTAATACAGCGCATTCACTCGGAAGGACATGTAATTGGAAATCATACTTGGAGCCATCCTAATATAACGACCCTTTCCAAAAATCAAATCATAAATGAAATTCAATCTACAAATAACCAGATCGAAAAGTTAATCGGAACTTCTCCAATTCTATTTCGCGCTCCCTATGGTGCAATAGGTAATAAAACTGAAGCTATTATAAAAAAATTGGGGATGACTTCAGTATTATGGAATGTAGATAGTCAGGATTGGTATGAGGATTCCCCTCTTGCCATAGAACAGCATGTTATTTCAGATATACAAACAAATAGTCTTATCGTGATGCATGATGGGGATCAATATGGCAGTGGGCCCCGGGATCAAACTATAGAGGCTTTGAACCACATTATTCAATATTTAAAAAATAATGATTATCAGTTTATAACCGTTCCGAAGTATCTTAAATTATGATGTAAATTTTAAGATATATGATATTTTAATAAGGAAATAATTAGACAATAGACCTTTTTGATGGGAAATTGACACCTGGTACTAATAGTTGATATAATTCCGATGAAAGAAAAGTATTAACCTTATTGCACTAGTATTTTCTTGAATAGAAGGATTGTTACCCTATGAACATAGTCAATGAAAAAGAAAAAACTCATACTGAAATACTTTCAGTTTTATCCAACTATCACGATGTCATTGTATCAATGGGCAATGGAGAACCTGATTATATTTTATCTGCGATTGATGAAAATCCAAATGCCTTTACCTCTTTAAGGATTCATCAGATTTTAGAAATGAAAAATCGGCAATATATCCAGGGGGAATTTCCAAATATCCGCTATGTATCTTATTTTATGAACGGATTTGCCAGAAAGGCATATTTAAATGGAAAATGCGATTTAATGCCGAATCATTTTCATCAAATGCCGCAATTACTTGAAAGTGTTACAGAAAATCCAGTTATTGTTTGTCAAACCTCACCGATGGACCAAGATGGTTATTTTTCATTAGGGACAGAAGCCGATTATACTGCCCATTTTATTGGTAAAGCCTCGTTTGTAATTCAAGTAAATGAATTTGTGCCACGAACAAATGGTGAAAACAAAATTCATATTTCACAAGTTGAAGCTTTAATTTTTCACAATCAGCCATTACATGAGCTGCCGGAAATACCAATAAGAGATATTGATCAAAAAATTGCTGAAAATATTGCAGAAAGAATTGACCATGGTTCTACCTTACAAGTGGGGATTGGGGGAATTCCAAATGCAGTTGTCGGCATGCTGCGGAACCACCGAAACCTAGGCATCCATACGGAAATGCTGACTGATGGGATCTATGATTTAGTTCAGCAGGGCGTTATTACAGGCACAGAAAAAAAGACGTATCGAGAAAAAATTGTCGCCACCTTTGCCTTGGGCTCAAAACAATTATATGATTTCATAGATAATAATCAGAATATTGAAATTATATCTGTCGATAAAGTTAATGACCCACGGATTATCGCCAAAGAAGATAATATGATTGCAATTAATGCAACAACTGAGGTTGATTTCTACGGTCAATGTGCCTCTGAAACCGTTGCTGGAAAATACTATAGCTCAACAGGCGGACAAGCAGACTTTGGAACAGGTGTCCGATTCGCTAAAAACGGTAAAGGATTTATTTGTCTATAATCAACCGCCAAAAATGATACCATTTCCAGAATCCGGCCGACATTGGCTCCCGGATCGGTTGTAACCACTTCAAAAAACGATGTCGATTATGTCGTCACTGAATATGGAATTACCCAATTAAAAGGAAAATCCATCATTGAAAGAACCAAATCACTCATTGAAATCGCACATCCGAAATTCAGAGAAGAACTAACATTTGAAGCCAAGAAATTGGGGTTTCTAATATAATGAAATCCTGAGACTATGGACGCTAAAGAGTGCAATTCTTCATATAGAATTGCACTTTTTTATGAGGTCAATCTATCTTCCACAACATTTTTTGTACTTTTTCCCGCTTCCGCATGGACATGGATCATTTCTACCTATTTTCTCGTTTGTTTTGCTTTCACTATGTTTTGGGCTCGTTACGAGTTCTGGTTGCAATGATTGTTCCCTTAGCTCTATTGGTGTATAGCCTTTCAAAAACCATTGTTTTGTGTTATTCATCAAATAAACCACTTGATCCATTACCGCTTGGATCATTTCCAAACTTTCAAATTCAAGGACACTTCCTAAATATTGCATGACCTGATTAGGACCCTCACCAATTCGAGTCGCATAGACACACTCTTCAACAAAGCTATCAGCAGTCTTGCGGTCCATATCATAATTTTGCGTAAGGAACTCGACAAACTTTAAATAGATTTGATTCCTTTCAACAAATCCGGCTTCCCCCGCTTTGAACAGTTGTTTTTTAGTAAAAGGATAAAAAGACAGACTTTCTCTCGAACGATGTTCCTGTTTCACTCTTTTTGGATCAAACACTCTTCGATTAGAGAAGCCCTCGTTATCGATAGTAATTTCTTTATGATAGGAATTGGCGTCATAAATGACTTCCAGATATTCCTCTAAACGAAACGGTTCTTTCGTATAGGTTTCCAGCATATCTGATAGTTGTGCAGTACTTAATGTTCCATAATAGTAACAAAGACCGTATGTAAGTTTGATCCACTCAGTATTACGATTGATGATAGCTGTTAATTTTTTATCCTCTGCAATCATTAGGATGGAATCGATTAGTTCAGCTGGTATAGCCAATACTCTTTTTCCTTGAAAGGTTCCTGTAAAAATCAAACCCCTATCACGAAAATATTCGACTTGATGTGGTTCCAGAATTGGTGCAATCATATACCCGCCATTATGCGCAATTTTTGTTAGTAATCTGAAACGTTCCGCATCAAATGGAAGGCAAATCTGTTCGAGCGATTTAGGGATCATTTCTAGTAACACTGAAATGAGTTCGGCTTTTTTTAAACTGCTGACGCCTTTTAAATCTAAACTTTTTCTAATGTCATCTAACTCGGCCTTCGTCAATTTACCTAGTTGTTCTTGTAAAGTTAGAGGAACATTTATTTTGCCCCAGTGTTTTTGATCCTGTTTTTCCTCCAGATCTTCTTTCATTTTATTCAATCCAGCCAAAGCATTAAGAAGGCCTTTTTCTAATTCTTTATCAATCACTTTGTTGCTCAAAAAACTCCCTACTTTCTATAACTCGCTTCATCTATACATAATTGTAATATATACGAAGAATATAATGTCTTCAACGGGGATCTGGAGCATCATTCCTTTTTTCATACGGTCTAAATTACCTACGGAGATGCAGAATTGATTGTCATTTGAAGACAATATGTTTATGTTTGCATTCATACAGGGAAGATTTTTAAGCCCGATTATTCGTCCATTTCTGCTTTGTGCTTGATTGACTTCAATTTCCTATCCCAATCATTTGCCAGGTTCACCATCCATTGTGCAGTCGATTCCAGTTGTTGCGTGCAGACCGTATAACGCATCTCACGGCCTACGCGATCACAAGATACTAGCCTAGCCTTCTCAAGAACTGACAAATGTTTGACTACCGCTTGGCGGGATATCGTTACTTGAGTAGCTAATGTCGTTGCAGAGGCTTCTCCGTAAGCCGCGAGGATATCGAGCAACTGGCGACGAGTGGGATCAGCGAGTGCCGCCAAAACTTTTTCGTCGTGTTCCTTTTCCATATTCATACCTACGACTTTTCAGCACGTTGGCGTAAGTAGTCAAATTGCTGCTTCCATCCTTCAGTATTTTCTCTAAAAAACTTCATTCGTTCATCATTTGTTGTAGTTAATTTAGCAAAACCACTCTCAACTACACGTAGCACAGTTCCGTCATCTTTAGCAGACAAAGTAAATTCAACCAATGTGGAATTACCTTCTCTTGGCTCCTCACCAGGAAAGGAGCTTGCCCATCGACATGCTAAATAGTTTGGGTGATCCATTCGTTCAATCAGCACTGGGAAGTTGCCGAACCTAGTCTCCGCGACCACACGTTTACCATCAACATGAACACGATTCGGACCTGGTGCATCGCCCACCCACCAGGCTGGCTCGCTAACTAACGACCAAACTTTTTCCAATGGGGCGGCAATGAATATCTCTTTTTCGATTCGATCATTTTCCATCTCACAATTCCTCCTCAATTTAATCTGCAACCACATGGTAGCACATTTAATTTTTACATGCAACTAACTGGTTGCACCACTGTCGATATTTTGCTATTAAACATAGGGGGATTAAATATTTCAACAAGGTTTATCACTCTTCACTTGCCGTTAGATCGAGTGTAAATTCACTTGGAATCGCTCTTTCGGCAGAAGGCGATACGGTGAATGGTTTAGACTTAAGTACAGGTTTTTGTTTCTCATAATACGTATCATTTTCTCCTATGGTCAGTAATGATTCATTTTCCCAGTTTTTGAGAATCCCAACAATATAGTTCAGCCTTCGTTTGTTATTGGCACATGCAATATTCATAGCCTTTAAAATCATCTCTTTTGGCTGTAAAAAGCTAGAATCATCTAACCAAGATAACAGCTGATGTTTTGCATTTACGTTTGTAAAGCCAAATCCATTAGAGTCCCAAAACTCAACAATTTCTTTCACATCTTCTGTTTTTTGATTGCTCTGTAAGAGAGCTTCTATGTTTGGATGAATTTCTATATTGGGATAGAAAGCTTGTTGTTGTTTTTCTTTTTCTTGTTGTTTTTCTTTTTCTTTTTCTTTTTCTTTTTCTTTTTGTTTTTCTTTTTGCCCACGTTTCGTATGACGTTGCGGTAACGTATCGTCCAATTCTGTATATTCCGTTATATATGTATCATTTTCATCTTGAACTAAATCTTTGCTGTCGAAAAACAACTCTGTTTGTTTATCAAAAGATTCATATAGGCTGCCCACAAAAAAAACACTCAAAAATGCTGATTAAACAACATTCGTGAATGTTTTACTTAGCTTTAAAAACAGATATATCAAACCATAAAAGCAGAAATATTATAATAGGCACCGACATTACAAGAAAAACAAAGTAACAAAATCATTCTGCTACTTCATATATTAAAAATCCATATCTATAACTTCTTTAATCGTCCCAGTAACTTGATCACCTTCAATTAATTGCCCTTCCTTCAAATCGTTCACTTCTTTAGCAAGTTTCATAGCAGGCTTTATATTATTTGGATTTGCAGGATCAACAGGGTGAAAAGTAATTTCATTTTTAAGTAAGTTGATCTCACTTAATAACTCGCTGCGAAGGGACTTTAACAAGGTTTGGAATTGATCCTTATCTAATTTTTGCTCACCGAGTTTCGTTACAAAATCCCGTAACTCGTTTGCTTGGAGGGACCCCATCCCAATGGGAACAACATCTAGTCGGGATGCAAATTCTTGTTTAAGTAAGTTGATCTTACCTAAAAACTCTTCACGAAGTGTATCTATTAAGAATACTGGCTCTTCTTTTACCAATTTATCCAAATCTTGCTCAACAAGCTTCGTTATATAATCCTCCAGCTCATTTGCCTGTACTTTCTGCTCAAGCAATGAATACGCCTTTGGTGAGATTTTTGCAGTATTTAAAATCAACGTAACACCTTCGTTTTTACTTTCTGATTCCCTATTCATTAATTTAAACACATCCGTTTGGAGATTAGCAGCCGTTAAAAAAAAGTTTGATAGAGCGTAAAATGGCGCAAACATCTGTGCACCCAGATGTGAATACATATTTTGTAATCCGAATGCAGACTCACCAAGAAGATGATCTTTGTTGTTCATCCATTTTCCTCCTCGTATTAAGCGAAAACACTGTTTGATTCATGCCTGCTTAAAATTTCTAGACCATATAAATTTAACTTTCTTGAATCCGGAAGGAATAAATGATTTTGCTCTCTAATTTCAACACCATACCTTGTATCAATCGATTCCTCGATGAATCGTTTAAGGATCCCGGCTATTCCACCTATATAAACATATTTATAGACTTTATCTTTAGGGGATGGGAAAGTGTTTTCAATTTTCGTTAATAAAATTTGCGTATATTCCCTTAATGACTCATGGATTGATTCTGTGAGATCAACCTTTTTACCGCTATTTCCATCCCGTTGCTCCATTTTTGTTTTTTCAATATTATTGATAATGAATTCTTCTAGTGAACGAACATCATCAAAATTCTCGAGTAGCTTTTCACTTCTTAGTTTTTCAATGTGTTTTAAGTAAGAAATGTCAGCGAAGCAGTTCAATGAGTCCCTGCTCTTAGGAGATTGAAGTCCAGCTTGAAGCAAGGCAAGATCAACGGTCCCTCCCCCTAAGTCGACAATTAGGGTTTCATAGTTTTGAAATGAATTCGCTTCCTGACGATCTTGCAAATCAAAATCTTTTTTAATTGCCCAGCGAGCCACTTCGCTTTCAATCCGGCATTTGCTTGTTTCGACGTGAATGGCTACAACTCTTTCAAATCCCGGGGTTAAAATCGCTACTTGGTGCTCCCCTTTAAATCGGCTGGCCATTTTATTTTGCATATCACTGAACTTGTTCGTTTTCTTAAGTAACCAAACTGGAAGCATGGTTGAAAAATAATTAATGTTCACTCGGTTATCTTCTTTGACGTTTCCTTTTAATACATTGTAATAGGCAACTGACGCTAGGAACATCACATAGGGAATCTCAGATTCCGTTTTATCATGAAGCTTGTTGATATGAATGTTTCCTAACGCCTGTTTTTCGGCTGAATCGCCCACCAGATAATATTTCTCTACACCGTCAATCGTAGTTGAAATGAGCATATTTTGAAGCAGGAATTGGGGATCATTAAAAGTAGAAGGAAAGTGGCCGTCTGCCTTTTCCTTCGTTAGTTCTACTACATTTGTAGGAATCTCAAAATAATAACCATCCACAAGGGTTTGAAAAATAGAATTACCAAAATCGACATTTTGACGCTTTATATCCATTATTTCTCCTCTTTTCATGCTTTTTCCTGATAATAAGTATATATTTTTCTCTTCTATTTGTCTAAATATGTTAATAATTTTTTAGATTTTGATAATTTAATATTCGACATTATCATGTAATCCAAAAAAGACATTGGTTTGAATACCAATGTCTTTTTTATTTTATCAAATATATCAAAACGTACCTATTTAATGAATTCCTTTACGGCTTCGATTACTTCATTTGTTGTTTTCATTTGCAAGGCTTTTTCTGCTAAGTCCTTCATTTCTGTTTTAGAAAGTCGAAGAATTTGGGAACGTGCTTTTAGGATGGATGTTGAACTCATTGAGAATTCATCAAGCCCAAGGCCTAAGAGAAGTGGAATGGCTGTTTCGTCTCCTGCCATTTCACCGCACATACCTGCCCATTTGCCTTCAGCATGCGCAGCATCAATAACCATTTTAACTAATCTTAAAATCGACGGACTGTATGGCTGATATAGATAGGAAACACGCTGATTCATACGATCTGCAGCCATTGTATATTGGATTAAATCATTTGTACCTATGCTGAAAAAATCCACTTCTTTAGCAAATTGATCAGCTAAAACAGCAGTAGATGGGATTTCCACCATGATCCCCAGCTCGATTTTTTCTGCTACCTGTTGGCCTTCAGACAATAGCTTTTGCTTTTCTTCTTCAAGAAGTGCTTTTGCCGACCGGAACTCATCAAGTGTGGCAATCATCGGAAACATAATTTTTATATTTCCATAAACACTTGCCCGAAGCAGGGCACGAAGCTGGGTCCGGAACATATCCTGCATTTCTAAGCATAAACGAATCGCCCGAAATCCCAGGAAAGGATTCATTTCCTTAGGCAGTTCTAAATACGGCAGTTCCTTATCTCCGCCGATATCAAGAGTGCGAATCACGACAGGCTTTCCGTCCATACCCACTAATACCGTTTTAAATGCAGCGAATTGCTCCTCTTCTGTTGGAAGCTGAGTGCGCCCCATATATAAAAACTCCGTGCGGTATAAGCCAACACCTTCGCCCCCATTTTCGAGCACTCCCTTGAGATCCTCCGGTTTACCGATATTGGCAACGAGTTCAACATGCTCCCCATCTTTTGTTGTGGTCTGCTCATTGATCAGCTTGGCCCACTCGGCCTTTTGCGCTTCGTAAGCAGCTTTTTTCACGTTATATTTTTTGATTTCCTCTTCTGCTGGATTGACAATTACCTTCCCATCTAAACCATCAAGAATAACAACATCACCATTTTCAATGTCATCCATGACTGTTTTTGTTCCAACTACTGCTGGAATTTCCATGGAACGAGCCATAATAGCTGAATGGGAGGTGCGGCCGCCGATATTTGTTGTAAACCCCTTAACAAACTGACGGTTTAATTGAGCAGTATCAGAAGGTGTTAAATCCTCTGCAATAATAATAACCTCTTCAGAAATCAAACTTGGGTTTGGGATTGTCACCCCTAATAGATGCGACAATATCCGCTTGGCCACATCGCGAATGTCGGCAGCCCGTTCTTTCATATATTCGTTATCTAATGCTTCAAACATAGATACGAACATGTTTACCACTTCTTGTAATGCAAACTCTGCATTGAAAAGTTCAGTTTGTATTTTATCATTGATTTGATTAATAAGTTCAGGATCATTTAGAACAAGCAAGTGGGCTTCAAAAATTTCTGCCTTATCGTCGCCCAATGTCTTTAAGGTATGCTCTTTGATTTTCACAAGCTCTCCCTTAGATGATTCAAGCGCCTGTTCAAAGCGTTTTACTTCGTGATCAACATTTGTTACCGCATTTTTTTCTACTTTCAACTCTGGATTTTCTAAGCGGAAGGCTTTTGCGATCGCAATCCCGCTTGATGCAGCAATTCCTGAAATCTCTTTTGTTAAAACTTCTTTCGTAATCATACTGCGAGCCCTGCACTTTTTAGTGTGTCTTCTAATAAACTTAATGCTTCTTTTTCATCAGAGCCTTCAGCCGATACTTTGATGACTGCATCTTTTGGAATCCCTAAAGACATAACACCCATAATGGATTGTAAGTTCACTGATTTGCCGTTGTATTCTAACGTGATTTGAGCATTAAATTTGCTCGCTGCTGATACTAGCATTGTTGCTGGGCGTGCATGGATTCCTGTTTCATCAATAATAGTGAATGTTTTGTTTACCATATTAACAAGCTCCTCTTAGTTTTAGATTATGAATTATTTTCCCCATGCCATCTTATAGCTTCTTTCACGGGATTGACAGTTCAGTAAATTGTGGAGTTTTGACTAAAGAATGCTCTGATTTCATCAATCGACTCTAATTCCTTTAAACTGTCAAGGTTGTTTTTTTCGCTGAACAATTCAGTTAACTGCGAAAGTGCCTTAAGATGGGTTGTATTATCAGTCGCCGCAATACAAAACAGCAATCGAACAGGATAATCCTTGTTGTTTAAAAAGTAAACCGGTTTTTTAAGCTTTAAAAGGCTCATTCCAATCCGATTAACTCCCTGTTCAGGACGGGCATGCGGGATTGCTACTTCCGGACCAATGACAACATATGGACCTAATGTTTCTATATTTTCAATCATCGCCTCAATATAGGATGCTTCAATCGTCCCGTTCATCAGAAGGGGGTTTGCAGCTGCTTTTATAGCCTCTTTCCAATCAAAAACCTCTTCCATCACCTGAATGGTTTCTGCTTGTAATAGATCTTCTAATAATGGCTGTTTCCCCTTATATGCATTTACTTTTTTATAAAAAGTTAAGTGACCTAATTCCCGCTTTAACCCTTCTTCATCGTAAATAGTAGTGAACTTCCCAATGAGTTGAATCAGTTCTTTGAGGGAAATATCGTGATATTGAGTACCAAAAAGCAGATGATAAACTTCGTTGACTAAATTATGCTTTTCATTTGGTGTCATAATTGGCTTCACGTAAAAACATGGAAGATTCGTCTCCAGCCTTACTGTCGAAAATACTAGATCATAATGGTCAAATTCACCCTCCTGAAATTCCCGTAATGATAAGGTTTTTTCAACCATAATCTCTGAGAAAAGTGATTCCAGCTGGTGCTTTACCATTAATGACGAACTAATGCCGCTCGGACAAACCACGATGGCTTTCTTCTTTTCCGGCATCGCCTGCTTTGGTTTTTCTAACATAGCTCCAAAGTGGATTGTGATAAAACCTATTTCCTCCTCAGGGATAGTGATTTTCAACAATGTTCCCATCGGATGGAGTATTTCCTTCACAATCATGTATAGCTCTTTATGCTCACTCTTAATTTGATTAAGAAGGGGATTTTCAACCGGAATCCGATATTTCATACGAAAATAGGCTGGCTTAAAATGCTGATACAACGTATGGACAACTTCATCCTTTTTTTCAAAAACAATGCAGGCCTTGGTCTCAAAATCAAAGACAAGCTGTTGACAAAGTTTAAATAGTAAATCCTGCTCACTGTTGGATGCAGAATATTTTCCAAAAGACAAACCAAGAAATTGGATCGTTAAGTAACATAACTCCGACTCCTCATCCTCTAATTGGAGAAGTTGGCTTAACATTAAGGCCACCTTATGCATCGGATCTTTTTTTAATAAAGCCATTTCATCTGAGTGAAATTGGACAAACTTTTTTCCCTGCCGCCGGTAATAATAAAAAATTAAAAAATTGGCTAATTGATGTAAACGCTCTTCTACAAAATTAAGTGAAAACTGCTTTTCAATTTGTTTAAGAATGTTTAGGATTTCTCGATAATCAATTTTTCCAATTTCTCCCTTAAATAAATAATCCAACAGCTTTTCAAAATAGGGGACTTGGATCAGGCGGGATATGTAGTACATAACAAGAGCTCTTTTATCGAACTCTGTACCGATCAGATGATAGCCAGATTTGCGTGAATACCGGATTTCCACCAAGAAAGGCTGATTCATCTTATTTGCCTTTTTCAAATCGGAAATAACCGTGTTCTTACTAACTTGTAAAAGCTGAGTAAGATGAAAGGATGAAATTGCATCACTTCGCTTAAATAAATAAAGGTAGATAACTGCCAAGCGTTCTTCTTCGGTAAAAACGAAATCCTGTTTATGGCGATTTGACTCATTATCGCGAAAATACTCCACCACAGCATCAGGCACCACAATATAATGGGTACCTTTGTATTGGATTGTGGGAAGATCACTCTCCTTTAACCATTGATTCACTTTATCCAAGTCATAGGATATTTGACGTTTGGTTAATTGAGTTGCATCCATAATCTGATTCATCTTGATACTCTTCACTTTTAAAAGATAATCCAATAAAAGCAAAGGGCGTTTATCAATCATCATTGGCTTATCCTCCTATTAACATCATAATATCAACCGCTTACATTTTGTTAACCAATTGGGAACAAATGATGTGCGTGTATACTTACAAAATTGCGCTGTACTTCAAATGAGTCAATTCATTAATTTAATATAGACAATTCAAAAAATAACATGAACTGTAACAAGCGCACAAATTTTTCTTCAATAAAGTTTTCAAACAAAAAAGCCGATTTCCAAAATATTTTAAGGAATCGGCTTTTTTGATTTGTCTTCTTCAACATTTTTTGAATTTTTCCCAGCTTTCGCATGTACAAGGAGAATTTTTTTCAGGTTTATTTTGTTTAGAGAATATAAGATTTGATACTAATGATCCCTTTCCCTAACCATTCTATTCCTTTTTGTTTCATCCACAATAGTTTTTAAATCATTCCCTGATGGATTCTGAAATAATCGAAGTCCAAACTCTGGTGCTACCGCAAAAAGGTGGTCAAAGATATCTGCTTGAACCGTTTCGTACACTTCCCATCTTACATCATTTACAAATGCATATATTTCGATTGGCAGCCCATATTCGCTGGGTGATAACGGTCTAACCATTAAGCTCATATCTTGATTAATTCTCGGATGATTTTGAAGGTAATTATAGATGTACGCCCTAAATACACCAATATTCGTTAGGGATCTTCCATTTACTGGATTCCCCCTGTTAATTCCATTCCTAGTATTGTATTCTACAATTTCACGTTCCCTATTGATAATATATTCCGAAAGATAGTGGATATTTTTAAAATTCTCCACCATCGCCTCGGTACAAAATGAAATACAATTTATATCGATAAATAAAGAACGCTTAATCCGTCGACCTCCAGAGTTTTGCATCCCTCTCCAATTTATAAAAGAATCGGATATAAGGGCATAGCTTGGTATCATCGTAATCGTTTTATCCCAATTTTGTACCTTTACTGTATTTAAAGAAATATCTAGAATGTCTCCATCTGCCCCATACTTAGGCATTTGAATCCAGTCACCAACCCGAACCATATCATTTGCAGCCAACTGAATCCCTGCAACAAGTCCTAATAACGAATCTTTAAAAACCAACAAGAGTACAGCGGAGAGAGCACCAATCCCACTTAGAAGGATAAGTGGGCTTTCCCCCATCATATTCGCGATAACCAAGATGACACCAAGTGTTATGACAATTATTTTTACTACCTGAATATATCCTTTAATCGGCTTACCTTTAGATATTTCAAAGGATTGATAAATATCATTAATCGCATTTAATAAAGAATTTATCACCATTAATCCCACAATGATTAAATAGGCAATGGCACTCTTTTTAATTAAAAACTGATAGGTTGGAAAGGTTGAAGAGCTGTGGTAAATAATGATTGCAGGAATAATATGAGATAGCTTATGAAAAACCTTCCTTTCCAAAAGCATATTATCCCATTGTAATTTGTTATTTGTCACGATATAAGTGATGATCCTGATTACTACCTTTTTCGTGATTAAATTCGCAGTAATACAGATAATCACTATTATAAGAAACATTATAAAAATAGAAAGATACCTAGCTAAGGCAGGGGCTATATCAAATTCTAAAAGCTGTTTACGAATGAAATCCATATCTTTCCCTCCATTTAGTCTATTTTAGCACTTATGCTGTGATTATTACCTACAACCCAGCCCGCCCTAGCCTTTTAATGGCAACTTTTATTTCTTCTTCAGACAAAGTAGCATAACCAAGTAAAATATGTAAAATTAACAGGATTTAAAATAGGAATCATCACCAATAGATGGTTCCCATTTTTATCCTATTGTATTTCTATAAAAAGCTTTAAACACTTTACATGATTTATTCCTCAAAATCAGTTTTACCACTTATACTAAAATTAATAATATTAGCAATGTATCTATTATTTTAGGCAAATGTTTCTTCCTTGCATCGCCAAAAATAGGTCCAAAATAGGTTTCACCCTTATATGCTTTCTTCTTTCATTTTTTATATAAAAATATAAATTTCGCAGGTAAAGATTCTGGTAAAAGCTGATTTCCAAAGCCTTACTTTATATCAAGTCTTTTAAAAAAAACATAGCTAACCTTGTCATATTCCATCTTGTCTTCATAAAAACGATGTGCTTCTCCACGTTGTAAGCCGGATGAAAGTGAGACAATCCTAAAGCCATTTTCTTTTGCCCATTGATGTACAAAATTTAAAAGTTTTTTGCCATAGCCTTTCGAACGATTTTCTACATCTGTCACTAAATCGCAGACCCAAATGGACCGACCATTATATAACGTAATCATGGGCATAAATCCTGTTACAGCCACAATTTTTTCGTTTTCATATAAGGCTGCTAATTGATACCCTTCTTTTTCCACTGCTTCCTGAACCAATTGCAGAAAGCTATTTTCATCTAAATGCGTCCGAAGCTGTTTCATTACTGGAAAAGCTTCTTTCCATTCCTTTGGATTTTTCAATACCTTTATTTTTGTGCTAGTCATTTTCTCCCAACTCTCTAAAGGATCCCTTTAAACAATATTTAATCACAATCTGGTATAATCAAAAGTGCCAGTTTTAACAAAGTTAATGGTACCAGAAATAATCTGGAGGGAAAATCATGATTGAGATAACACCCGTTTTGGATAACCGAATAGATAAACCGTTGTATTTACAGTTAGCCGACTATATAAAAGAAGAAATCTCATCAGGAAGAATCAAACCGAAAGAGAAATTACCGTCAAAAAGAAATTTATCGAATTATCTTGGTTTAAGCCTTAACACCGTTCAGTCAGCCTATGATCAATTGTGCGCTGAGGGATATTTAGAAAGTAAACCCCGAAAAGGGCTATTTGTTACTCCATTTGAAGATGACCTATTCTCAAACCAGGATTATCCTCAAAAAATAGAGGTAATCAGTGATCATATACCACAAGAAAGTGCTAAAATTGATTTCAATTCAGGCCAAGTGGATTTAGCAAACTTTCCAAATGCCGCATGGCGGAAAATGACGATCCAATCTTTGGATCAAGGAGAGTTGTTCTATAATGGAAATCCGCAAGGCGAACTGTTACTCCGTGAAGAAATTGCAAAGTATTTATTTGCCTCCAGGGGGGTAAAATGTTCTGCCCAGCAAATTATCATTGGAGCTGGGACCCAGTTTTTAATCGGATTATTGTGTATGTTACTAGGAAAAAACCAAACTTACGGACTGGAGAATCCCGGATTTCATCGAACGAAAACAGTTCTACAAGATTTCGGAGCCAACATGATTTTTATACCGCTTGATGAAGATGGACTAAATATACAGGAACTGAATAACAGTCATGCTAGTGTTGCTTATGTGACTCCCTCTCATCAATTTCCTTATGGGATGGTAATGCCCATATCACGAAGGATGGAATTGTTAAAATGGGCGGAGGAAAAGAATGGTTATATCATTGAAGATGATTATGACGGTGAATATCGCTATAAAGGAAAACCGATTCCTTCGTTGCAAGGGTTGGATCAAAAAAGGCGGGTAATCTATTTAGGGACTTTTTCCAAGTCTTTAATACCGTCTATCCGAATAACCTATCTCGTTTTACCGCCGATTTTGCTAAAGAGGTATCACGACCGCTACACCATATATAAGCAAACCGCCTCCCGACTGCATCAGGATACCCTTTATCGTTTTATGAGTGAAGGGTATTGGCAAAGTCATTTAAATAAAATGAGAACCCTTTACCGCAAGAAGCATGCTGTTTTAATGCAGTCGATTAAACATTATTTACGGGACAACGTGCTAGTCATCGGTGAAAATTCCGGGCTTCATATTGTCTTGGAAGTAAAAAACGGGATGGGGGAAGAGCTGTTAATCAGAAATGCCTTAAAGGTTGGGGTAAAAGTATATCCCTTATCAACCTATTATTATCATGCTAAAGGAAGCTTTGGTTCTCGCGTCCTACTCGGTTTTGGAGGATTATCCGAATCTGAAATTGAAACAGGAATTCGGTTATTAAAAGAGGCATGGGAGCTTTAGAGGATCGGATTTTAGGCTTCGGATCGAACAAGATTTACTCATTTCTTGTCCTTCCGAACATGCCTTTGTATAAATAGCATTTATAAATAAATCCGACGCCCTTTGGAATGGGCGTCGGATATTATCTCCTACTCTAAATGGAATCCTTTGCTTTCAACAAATTCCCGCATATGAATTCTTCTCTTGTTTTTCATAAAGTGAGCCATAGATTCAGTCCAGTTGGTTTGTTTGTTATTGGTAGAGCGCTGCTGATAGTAGGTATTCATCGTTTGATCATACTCGTCAAGCAAACTTTCATATTTCTCCGCATTATATTGATTTTCGTGGACAATCGCGTCTAGCGGCAGTCTTGGTTTTACCTCGTTCCTTTCAGCAGGAACCCCTAAGCATAATCCAAATAGCGGAAAAACTTTGTCAGGAAGCCCAACAAGCTTGCTAATAGGTTCAGGATTATTCCGCACACCACCGATATAGCAGCCTCCATAACCTAATGATTCCGCAGCCGTGATGACATTCTGGGCAATAAGAGCGGTATCAATGATCGCGACCATAAAATTTTCCAAATTATCGTGTTCAATGGCGATCCCATGCTTCCTTCCAGCCACTTCTAGGCGTTTTAAGTCAGCGCAGAATAAGAAGAAATCGGAAGCGTGGCTTATATGCTGATTTTTGGAGAGATCAGCGATTTGATCCTTCTTTTCTTTGTCTGTGACATGAATGATGGAATAAGCTTGGACAAAATGAGAGGTTGCCGCACCTTGTCCTGATTGAAGGATTTCCACCAGGTGATCTTTTGGAATAGGTTCCGCCGAATACTTGCGAACAGAGACATGGTTTTGCATTACTTTGATTGTTTCTGAAAATGCATTCGTATTTTTCATCTAAAATCATCCTTTAACATTTTCTTAGCTTTATTATAACTTATTGGAAATGAATAGTTCCCTTTCCTGCTCTTCCTTTTATATTAAGACACACTTTCCATCTTGCTATAAAGCACCATTTACTTAAAATAAAAGGCTCTTTTCTCAAGGATTGTTGTTTTTATAATAGGTTTTGATAAGGTAAACTGTTGGTAAAGAAGGTTGATTGGAACGGAAGGTGCGAAACTCCTGCGGGAGCAGCGGGACAGGTGAGACCCCACAGGAGCAAAGCGACGAGGAGGCTCACCGCCCGCCCCGCGGAAAGCGAGCATCCCTACGTTCCAATCAACCAATTGTTCATTAACAACAAACTTTACGAAAACAGCCAAATAAAAACACTCACAAACAATGATATAACTGTTTTGTGAGTGTTTTATAAATTAAGTCGTTTTAAATTTAAAATTACCTGTGGCCGGGTTCGAACAGAATCCTTAAGGAAATCCGGTTGATCACAACATTCGAATCAATAGATGTTCAAAGAATTTTTTCATAATCTATAAGAGTTAAGTATTCATTAATAATTTGTTCTCCTGTTTTTTTATAACCTAATTTTTCATAAAAATGACGGTTCCGTTGATTGTCCTTTGGTGTATCTAGTGACCACTTTTTCACTTCAGGGTATCGATATTCTAACTGGCGTAATACTTTTGAACCCAGTCCATTATTTTGATACTCTGAACCAAGGAAAATTCGATATAAATAATTATGGTTGTCAGCTCGCTTTACTATGCAGATTCCCCCTGCTAGTTTGTCATCAACATAAATGGAAAAATGCGAAGTTGTAAGCATTCTAAAAACAAAGTTATTCCATGATTCCGTTGCGGGACTTAAATGATAATCCTTATATTTGATTATATCTGAATGAAATGCTTCTATTTGAATCCTTAACAACTCATTTGCCTCTTCATATTTTGATGAAACGATCTTAAAATCCAATTTCCCCACCTCTTAAAAGGATTTTTTTCATTATATGAACATCTGCAAAAAGTGTTTAGATTCATCATAAAGATCTGCAGTAAGACCCCATAAAGAATTGGAAAAATAAGAAGATCATGATATTTTCTATAAATCATAATGGAGGCAAATAAAAAAACGTTTCTTACACTTTGTAAGAAACGTTTTTTTTCCTCGCATTGGCAAGCGAGGCCTGTATACCGGTGGTCGGGGTCGAACCGACACTCCTCACGGAACACGATTTTGAGTCGTGCGCGTCTGCCAATTCCGCCACACCGGCGTGTATAAAATTTTTAAAATGGTGCCGAGGACCGGAATCGAACCGGTACGGTAGTCACCTACCGCAGGATTTTAAGTCCTGTGCGTCTGCCAGTTCCGCCACCCCGGCGAGTCTAACAAATTGGAGGCGGCAACCGGATTCGAACCGGTGGATAAAGGTTTTGCAGACCTTGGCCTTACCACTTGGCTATGCCGCCGTATATAATTGGAGCGGAAGACGGGATTCGAACCCGCGACCCCCACCTTGGCAAGGTGGTGTTCTACCACTGAACTACTTCCGCAAATTGGCTGGGCTAGCTGGATTTGAACCAACGCATGTCGCAGTCAAAGTGCGATGCCTTACCGCTTGGCTATAGCCCAATAGTATAATAAATTCAATATTTATTCTACAAAATTTAATGGGGCGACTGATGGGAATCGAACCCACGAATGTCGGAACCACAATCCGATGCGTTAACCACTTCGCCACAATCGCCATAATAAAAATAATTGGCAGGGGTAGTAGGAATCGAACCCACACTGAAGGTTTTGGAGACCTTAGTTCTACCTTTAAACTATACCCCTAAAATGGTGGAGGGGGACGGATTCGAACCGCCGAACCCTGAGGGAGCGGATTTACAGTCCGCCGCGTTTAGCCACTTCGCTACCCCTCCACAGTTGGAAGAAATTTTGTCAGCTTGTAATGCCGACGACAGTTGCTCTACCAATTGAGCTACATCGGCTCAAAAAATAAATGGTGGCTCAGGACGGAATCGAACCGCCGACACAAGGATTTTCAGTCCTTTGCTCTACCGACTGAGCTACTGAGCCACAAATATGGCGGTCTGGACGGGACTCGAACCCGCGACCTCCTGCGTGACAGGCAGGCATTCTAACCAACTGAACTACCAGACCAAATTGCGGAGGCAGGATTTGAACCTGCGACCTTCGGGTTATGAGCCCGACGAGCTACCAGACTGCTCCACCCCGCGATAATAAAAGACTTTATGG
The DNA here is from genome assembly GCF_001866655.1 of Bacillus sp. MUM 116. Lineage (GTDB taxonomy): Bacteria > Bacillota > Bacilli > Bacillales > Cytobacillaceae > Neobacillus. Next base: position 37,701 of record NZ_MLYR01000106.1, read on the forward strand.
TGGAGGATGACGGGATCGAACCGCCGACCCTCTGCTTGTAAGGCAGATGCTCTCCCAGCTGAGCTAATCCTCCATTAATCAAAATTATTTTCATTAGAGAAATAAATATTTGGTGACCCCTACGGGATTCGAACCCGTGTTACCGCCGTGAAAGGGCGGTGTCTTAACCGCTTGACCAAGGGGCCATATTTGTAAAGTTATAATGGCGGAGAGCAAGGGATTTGAACCCTTGAGACAGGGTTACCCGCCTACACGATTTCCAATCGTGCTCCTTCGGCCACTCGGACAGCTCTCCATTTTTATGGCTCCGCAGGTAGGACTCGAACCTACGACCGATCGGTTAACAGCCGATAGCTCTACCACTGAGCTACTGCGGAATAATTTTATAACAGCCCGGCAATGTCCTACTCTCACAGGGGCAAGGCCCCAACTACCATCGGCGCTGAGAAGCTTAACTTCCGTGTTCGGTATGGGAACGGGTGTGACCTTCTCGCCATTATTACCGGACTATTTATCAGACACTATTTTATTATAATGTCTTTTTTTATTTTTTCAAGAGGGAATTTCAAAAAAATTCATTCCCTCAAAACTAGATAATGCAGAAGAAGTTTTCGTAAAAACGAGATCGCTTTGTATATATGACTTGGTTAAGTCCTCGATCGATTAGTATCAGTCAGCTCCACATGTCACCACGCTTCCACCTCTGACCTATCAACCTGATCATCTTT
>NZ_MLYR01000107.1 GCF_001866655.1 Bacillus sp. MUM 116
ACGATTTCGCTATTTCATTTGAACTCTCATTTCCATTTAAATAACGCTCAACTGCTTGTAATTTATCTTCTGCAGAAAATTTAGCCATAGAAAAACTGCACCTCCAATTGATAGATGGTGTCTAACAATTGGGGTGCAGTTCACACAGATGATGGGTTTTTTATTGCTGAAAAAAGGGGAAAGAAATAAAGTGGAGAATTAAGTAAATGGGGTAATGCTATATTTGCAAGTCAAGATGAAGAAGGAGGCAGTATATGGAAATCAGACAATTAAATCCAAATGATGCAAAACAATATCAAAAACTGCGCTTGGAGGGATTACAAAAAGATCCTGTGGCCTTTGCTTCTAGCTATGAGGAAGAAAAGGAATACACAATTGAAACTTACACAAACAGGCTGAAGTCACCTGAAGTATATACCTTTGGTGCATTTGAAAATGAACAACTTTTTGGGATTGTTACATTAGTTAGAGAAACAAAACAAAAAACACGACATAAAGCCAATATTTTTGCGATGTACGTTTCTTCTGAAAAACGGGGAAGGGGAATGGCGAGGTCCTTAATGGAAGCAGTCATACAAAAAGCAAAAGAATTGGGTGGAGTGGAACAAATTAATCTAACCGTCGTCTCCACGAATGAAACAGCGAAAAAGCTTTATTATTCCTGCGGTTTTAAGACATTTGGGCTTGAGAAAAACTCGGAAAAAGTGGGGAAAACATATTATGATGAAGAGTATATGGTGTTGTTTTTGTAAGATTGAAGGAACCGGGATCAAAAAGAGCTCCGATTTTTTTTGATAGATTTTTATTTTACAATATCTCAAAACCATCCAAAAATGGTAAAAGGTAGAAATGTAATTTGAGGTGTTTAAATGTTTCACATTTTGCTTGTTGACGATTATCCCTTAGTAGGAGAAGGGACTAAGTTAATCATTGAAAGAGAGCAGGATATGCAAGTCCAGTACGAAACATCAAGTCTGCAGGCCTTAGAGTCGATAAAAACCAAATCGTATGATGTGATGATCTTTGATTATAAAATGCCTGAAATGGACGGTTTTGATTTAGCCAAACATGTTCTTGCGATCCAGCCAAAGGCCAATGTTTTAATCTATATTGATAGCGAGATCCTTCCTTATATGGATTTATTTATGGATTCCGGTGCAATAGGCTTTATTTCGAAAATGGCTACAAAGGATCAGTTAATTAGGGCAATAAGGTGTGCGATAGACCAAGAGGCAATGATTCCGTTTACATTGTTGAAGGAAATCTACGGAAAAGGGAGGCCTTCACTTCTGCGTGAACCGGCTGACAAAGGGATTTCTATAAATGAGAAGGAAAGGAAAATTTTAACGGAGCTTGTGAAAGGGAAGACCAACAAGCAGATTGCCCAATCAATGTTTATTGGCCAAAGAACCTTGGAATATAGTTTAACCAATCTATTTCAAAAGCTTGGGGTACATACAAGAATTGAGGCAATCGTAAAAGTAAAAGATATGGGGTTAATTGACTTTTAAAAAAACAGTATATTGAAATGCAAAAGGGTGCCGAAGACACCCTCATTCTTTTATCGATAGATTTTACTATATAAAGTATACTTATCAATTTTCTCTATACTAGGCGCATATCCCATTCCCGGACCATCCGGCACGATAATGGTTCCATTTTCAGCTATGACCTCTGGTTCAATAATATCCTCCGCCCAATAAAGCGTAGATCCGGCGGTGTCACCTGGAAGCATAAAGTTCGGCAGGGAAGTCAGCGCTATGTTATGAGCCCTGCCAATGCCTGACTCAAGCATCCCCCCGCACCAAACAGGAACATTATGCTCCATACAATAATCATGGATTTTCTTCGCCTCTGTCAATCCGCCCACACGGCCAACCTTGATGTTAATAATTTTACAGCTTCCCAGCTTCAATGCTTTACGGGTATCTTCTAATGAATGAATACTTTCGTCAAGACAAATCGGTGTTTTTAATTTAGCCTGTAGCTCAGCATGATCTATAATATCGTTATAGGCAAGTGGCTGCTCAATCATCATGAGATGATAATCATCAAGCGCTTTTAAAAGGTCAATATCCTTTAAAGTATAAGCCGAGTTCGCATCAGCCATCAGTGGGATATCCGGATAGACTTTACGGACTTTATCAATCAATTCAACATCCCAGCCTGGTTTAATTTTTAATTTAAAACGTTTATAACCTTCCGAACGACGCTGTTCAATCGTTTTGAGGGTATCATCGATAGAGTCTTTAATGCCTATGCTGACACCAACATCGATGGATTTTTTTGTTCCGCCAAGCGCACTGGCAAGGGAGATATTTTGTTCACGGGCATATAAATCCCATGCAGCCATATCTAAACAGGCTTTTGCCATATAGTTTCCGCGAATATGAGCAAAAAGTTTTTCTGACAGCTCATCAGGGTGGCTGAATTCACGGTTTAATAATAGTGGCATTAAAAAATCCTCAAGCAAATGCCAATTCGTTTTTACAGTTTCTTCATTATAGTAGGGAGTGGGCATGGCAACATTTTCAGCCCATCCGGTAAGGCCGTCTTCGTTTTTTACTTCGACTAGAATAAAATCCCGATCTTTTTCCTCTCCAAAGCTGGTAACAAAAGGGTAGAGCAAATCCATTTTCATATGCCTTAACGTAATTTCTGTTATTTTCATAAAAAGTGTTCTCCTTCTTTATCTTTTTTTCTTATGTAAAAATAGCCTAACGCCTTGCTGAAAAACAAGGCGTTAGAGGAAAAAATTATTCTTTGCTGAAATTAGCTTCTTTTAGTGGAACCATTTTTGTTCGCTTCACTAATTTATATCCTAAATAGCCTGCAATAAATAATGGCAGTCCGATATACGAAACAAGTATACCATACCAGTCGATCTTATCACCAATAAATGCGCCGTAATTCGTTCCAAGGGTAGCAACTAAACAGAGGATGGTTGCTAAAATCGGGCCTAATGGGAACCATTTTGCCACATATGGAAGGTCCTTCATATTTCTGCCTTGAGCTTTATAGGCTTTTCTGAAGCGCATGTGGGTAACGGAAATACTTAACCATGAAAGGTAACCAGCTAAACCGGCTGCGTTTAATAACCAATTATAAACGGTGCCGTCACCGAAAAGGGAAGTAAGGAAGCAAAGCATTCCAACAAACGTGGTTGCGTAAAGAGCATTTACCGGTACGCCGCCTTTGTTTACTTTTTTCAAAAATGCCGGTGCTTTTCCTTCTTCGGCTAATGTCCAAAGTACGCGTGAACCGACGTACAAGGATGAATTACCTGCAGATAAAACGGATGTTAGGATGACCGCATTCATTGCCGCGGCAGCAAAGGCTAACCCTGCATGTTTGAATACGAGGGTGAAAGGACTTACAGCAATGTTTTGTATGTCTCCGCCTAATAGATTTGGATCCTTATAACTAATTAAACACCCGATAACGAAAATGGCTAAAACGTAGAACAAAAGAATGCGCCAGAAGATTTGTTTAATGGCTCTTGGCATATCTTTTTCAGGATTTTCACTTTCTCCGGCGGCGACCCCAACCATTTCTGTTCCTTGGAAGGCAAATCCAACAACCATAAACACACTGAAGATTGAGAGGAGCCCGCCATGGAATGGTGCATCGCCTTTTGTAAGGTTTTCGAAACCACCTGTAGAACCTTTCATAATTCCGAAAATCATTAATAAACCTACAATAATGAAAAGAATAATGGTTACAACCTTGATGAGTGAGAACCAGAATTCTGATTCACCATAACCTTTAACAGATAAAACATTTAAGCCAAAAATAATAACAAGGAAGCTCGCACTCCAAACAATACCCGGGACATCAGGAAGCCAGTATTTCATTATTAAAGAGGAAGCGGATAATTCCAGAGCAAGGATAATTGCATTGTTATACCAATAATTCCAGCCAACAGCAAAACCTAATGCAGGGTCAACAAATCTGGCAGTATACGTACTAAAAGAACCGGAAATCGGAATGAATGCCGCCATTTCAGCTAAGCTTGCCATGAGGAAATACACCATGATCCCTGCAATTAAGTAGGCAGCAATCGCTCCGCCGGGACCTGCATCATGAATAGTTGCTCCGCTTGCTAGAAACAGGCCGGTACCAATGGTTCCACCCATGGCAATCATCGTTAAATGTCTGGTTTTCAGTTTTCTTTCCAAGTGTTCAGTTTGAACAGCTTGTCCGATTTGATTAGAAGTTTGATATTTCTTTGCAGTATTTGACATAAAACACCTCATTTATTTTTTTTAGCTATAATTCTGCTAATAAATTTGGTTCTGTTGAATGGTATTGAAAGCTAATATTTGGAATCGCTTTCAATTTTCAACCACCTCCTTTAAGAAATTATTCGTTAAAAACATGAAAGCTTGAGTAGAGCATTTCTAGTTTTTGTTGATGGGCATGGACACGGTTTTGATCTTTTTGATGGATTCCTTCGATGATTAGGTCAAGTAAACTAATGACGGACGAAATCGAATTTACACCCGTTTCAGCCTTCTCCTCGGTCGTTAAGACAATATCGGAAATTTGCCCAATCGGTGAGAGGAGTCGGTCAGTCACTGCAATCGTTTGAAACTCGTGTTTTGCAGCAAACTCCGCAATTTTAATTGTTTCATTTGAATACCGTGGGAAGGAAAACGCGACCACTACTGAATTTTTCGTAAGATTACAAAATTTTTCAACAAAATTTTCGTTTGGAGAACATAAGCTGACATTTTCTCTTAAGGTACTAAGCATATGGGAAAACCAGTAGGCTGCCGCATGTGAAAGACTGTATCCGACAATTAATACTTGGTCAGCCTTAATGAGCGCATCCACGGCCTTCCAAATTTCATTTATGTTTGTTGGGTTAAGCAGATGTCTTAAAATATGAACTTCTGATTCAATAACTCTTTTAAAGGGATCATTTTTTTCATCCTGTTGATGGTTTTCAAGAAGTTCTGTCTGATGTTGTTGAAGCAGTTGATTTTGAATCGTTGTCTGCATATTGCTAAAACCTTCAAAACCTAGTGCAAAAGAAAGTCTTATTACTGTTGTTTCACTTACACCGGCTTTCTTTCCAATTTGATAAGCGGTTTTAAATGCAGACTCATCCAGATTTTCAATTAAATAGTTGGCCACTTTTTTTTGACCTGTTGATAATAAAGGGAAATTATCTTTCACCAAAAGCTTAAATGGAAGTGGTTTCATTCCATCAACCTTCCTTACTTTAGCAAATTAGAGAATTAGTAAACTAGCAATTTAATGAAGTAAATCCTTCATTTTGAAATTTAAATGCATCAAATCCTTTATTTATTATTACAATATCATAAATGTTTAAAAAAACAAGAATTTTTAATTATTTTTTGACTCTTTTATTAAGGAATTTTATGATATAGGAGCAGGAAAATATTTTATAATAAAAACATCTGAAAAAAAACATTAAGGAAATTAGGAAAGAAGGAGTTCAATATAATGAATCGATGCGGCTGGGTGAACCAAGATCCCCTATATCTCGATTACCATGACCATGAATGGGGAATACCGGTCTATGATGACCGGCTGCTTTTTGAATATTTGAACCTTGAAGGAGCACAGGCAGGTCTAAGCTGGTATACGATTTTAAAAAAACGAACAAATTATCGAAAGGCATTTGACAATTTTGAGGCAGAAAAAATTGTTCAATATGATGAGCGAAAAATCGAAGATCTTTTACAAAACGAGGGGATTGTTCGAAATAAATTAAAAATAAACGCCGTTATTACGAATGCAAAAGCCTTTTTAGAAGTGGTGGAGGAATTTGGAGCGTTTAGCCCCTATATCTGGTCCTTTGTCGATGGAATACCAATTCGAAATCACTTTAAGGACTTATCAGAAGTTCCCGCAACAACCGAAATTAGTGATCGTCTTAGCAAAGACTTAAAAAAGCGTGGCTTCAAATTTGTCGGCTCAACGATTTGTTATGCTTTTATGCAGGCAGTAGGCATGGTCAATGATCATGTCGTTACTTGTGATTGTTATAAAAATAGAACGAATGAAACACAAAAGGGAACTGGTGAAGATTAACCGGTTCCCTTTCTCTATTTAGATGGTATATGCATATAGTTTACTATTGATTTCTGCAAGCAATCTTTTGCTTTCCCTGTAATTCCGCTCGCGACGATTTTCAACCTTAATTCTCACTGAATGCTTTTGACTATAGACTTGGTAGCCTACTCCATGGGCTTTTTGCATGGCCTTTTCCATTTCACTCGTGTAATTCAACTCTAATGGATTGATAAAAAATCCCCTCCGTTAGCTTTTTATTGAACATCCCCATCTTACCATTTAGGGTTTTGTATCCACAAAGTGGAAAAATCAGTGTATGCCTGCATATAACGGACCAATTAAGGGTGTCAGCCGCTCACCTCGTAAATCCTTAAAATAATGGCGGTTTCCTTCCAATAGGAGCAAATATTACAAATAAAAACTGGAACAGTACCAAATAATATCAATGATTACAACAGAAAGCGGTGCTAAGTTATGAAGGTAAAGGATTTTATGATAAGAAATGTGATTGCCGCAAGTCCTGATGCATCGGTTAAAGATGTGATGAAAATAATGGTGGATAGGAAAATTGGCGGTATGCCGATTATGGACAAAGAGGGAAAATTGCAGGGAATCGTTACCGATGGGGATATTTTGCGAGCGATTCAACCAGTGGACCGTAGGATCAATGACTATTTTTCTTTTATTAGTTATCATTGGGAACAAAATTTGGAGAGCCGAATTGGAGAGGTGGCAAGCCTTAAGATTATAAAAATTGCCAAAACCAACGGATTGGTTACAGTTTCACCTGAGGATGATGTGAAACAGGTAGTGCAGCTCCTGGCAAAACACCATTTTAAAAAGCTTCCTGTAATTGATCAATACCATCATGTGCTAGGGGTTATTAGCAGAGGAGATATGATTCGCTGTGTTCAAAACACGTTATTTGAAAAGATGAGTTAAAAAATAGGCCCATCACTTCAGTTGAAAGTGATGGGCCTATTAGAATGATCATTTATTTAATTCATTGATTTATCCAGCAGGAAATCTCCTATTGGTAAGGCAATAATCTTTCCACCAATTTGTACATGAATAGTATCGTTAAATATGGATTTTACAATTCCTTTTAAGGAGATGGTTGAATTAACATCAATTTTTTTCGGTTCAGAATTGGCTGCCAAATTATTCACACCTTCCAATGTAGTATGGTGATAATATTATATAGGATGGTAACCAAAAAACACTAGGCAAAAGCATCGATCCCCTTTTTTTATTTCATTATATAAAAAAAATTCCAACGGGTGCCTAGTTCATCCAATCCTACAGTATTGTTCTTAAATAATTCGTGGAAATAATGGAAAATCCTTTTAATAAAAATGAATTTTTTAATATTAGTTCATGTTATACCATTCCTTATCTAGTCAAGGGGTGCCAACTAAGAAGATGATACAACATGAACTATAGTTCAAGTATTACATGATTAAAGAAAACTGTCAATGGAAATATGAACCCTAGTTCATTTTCTGAGTTTCATATGATAAGATAGGATTGAGGTGATAAAATGTCAGACCGAGAAGACCAATTGGCTGGTGAATTTCCATTTGTACCAAAACAGGAGCGTGCGCAACAAAAAAGAAATGCATTATTGGAAAGCGGGCGTGAATTGTTTATTTCAAAAGGATACGAGCAAACAACTGCAAAGGAAATTGCCGCCAAAGCAGGAGTTGCTACCGGGACTTTTTATCGTTATTTTTTAGATAAACGTCAATTATTATTGTCTCTGTTAGAGGATAAAATTGAGAAACTGCTGCCGCCGGAACCAAGCTGGGTGAACGGTAACCCAGAAGCAAGGTTGGTTGAAATGCTGGAATCTTACGGTCATAGGCTGAATCAGCATGGCTTGCATCGTGTATTGCCGGAATTGCTGTTAAAGGATCCTGAGCTGGCAGAGGTGATTGCAACGGCCAAAAAGAGAATTCATCAGCGAATTTTTACTGAACTGCAAGCTGCAAAAGAAAAAGGATTGACCTGGAGCGATTTGGATTTAAATACCCTCGCATGGTCCATCATGATCCTCGCCGAAAATGCTGCTGTTAAAGTGGAACAGTCAGGGGAACCTGCTGAATATCATGAGATTGCCAAAGTGATCTGCCGACTCGTTTTTCCACCGGATGTATTAAAAAATTTAAAATCAGACAACGAGAATGAAATAGAATAATGTATGGAGAGAGAGGGAGTTTTCGGTTGGAAATTGAACAATTCCTAAATATAAAAGAGATTAAGGATTTAAAGGTTGAATTAACGCGATTTATGATGGCATATAAATTTGCCCTCGATGAAATGAATACAAAAATTAATATTCTTCAAGATGAATTTAATTTCATTCATGATTATAACCCGATTGAACATGTGAAATCGCGGTTAAAATCACCTGAAAGCATTTTGAAGAAAGTAAATCGCAAAGACTGTGATTTTAATTTAGCCAGCATTAAGGAAAATATAAAGGATATTGCAGGAATAAGGATTACCTGTTCCTTCCGTTCCGATATTTATGAAATAAGTAAGATGATTGCAAACCAAAAAGATGTTAGGATTGTCGAGTATAAGGATTACATCCAAAATCCAAAGCCAAATGGGTATCAAAGTCTGCATCTGATTTTGGAAATCCCGATTTTTATGTCAGATCGTGAGGAACTTGTCTATCTTGAGGTACAAATCCGAACCATTGCAATGGATTTCTGGGCAAGTCTGGAACATAAAATTTATTATAAATATAATAAAGAAGTCCCTCAAAAGATGATTATGGAGCTGAAGGAAGCTGCAACAATGGCTGCCCACTTGGATCAAAAAATGGAGCGGCTTCATAAAGAAATATCGGTAATCAAAGAGGAGAACAAAAGAAAAGAAGAGACCAGTATTTTTAGCATGGTTAATGAGATTCCGTTGTTAGAATCATTTATGGAAAAAATCGGAGATCGAAAGTAAAAGCACTTTTTTTTAAAGGTGCTTTTCTTTTTCTTTTGGAAGGAAAGATCGAAAAAGCAGTGGAAAAGTGTTGCGTCGGCCTATTTTTATAAAAATGGAATTTTTTGTTGACATTTTACCTTAGGGGGGTATAGTATGATAATGTAAATGGTACCAAAATGAAAATAATTTTAATTCAGACTGGATAGATTAATTACCACATAATAGAAGGGAGTAATCCAATGAAAAAATGGGCACTGGGTGCATTTGTCTATTTACTAGTGATTATGGGCGGCTATTGGGTATATGATGTGAACTTCAAAACGGAAGCAAAAACATCGATGGATATGAGCCAAGGGTCGACTGCTATGACAAACGAAAGTCATGGCCATAATGAGTCAGGTGAGGAACACCACCATGAGAGTGATTCTGCAAAAATAGGTGAAGTTAACCCGAACTTTGTGTATAAAGATGGGAAAATGGAAATCACCTTAAAGGATACGCATGGTAAACTTGTAAATGATCTCGAAGTAAATCATGAAAAACTGATGCATCTAATCGTGGTAAATAACCATTTGGATCAATATTATCATATCCATCCTGAAAAAATTGGTCCTGGAAAATTTGCCATTCCCTATCAATTAGCAGATGGTCAGTACAAAGCATTTATTGATGTGAAACCTAAGAATTTGAATTATAAAGTAGAACCTGTTTCTTTTACAGTTGGTAGTCCCGTGACTTCCCACAACCATCCTTCACTTATACCAGATCGAACATTCGTGAAAACAATCGATGGTGAAAAAGTGGAGATGAAGGTAAGTTCATTTGATGCCGGAAATCCTGTGACATTAAAATTCCAATTGGACGAATCCAAACTTGAACCGTACTTAGGTGCTGCCGGTCATGTTGTCATTCTTAATGAGCAAGCAGATCAATACTTGCATGTTCATCCATCAGATGAGCATCAACCAGTGTTTGAAACACAATTCAACCATCCTGGTATTTATAAAATATGGGCGGAGTTTAAACAAGATGGAAAAGTCAGGGTGTTTCCATTTATAATTAAAATAAGCTAATCTATCTCTGACTTGTAACAGGATTGTCAAACTTTATCCTTTCAGTTACGATACGGGGGTATGATATACTATTCAATTGGAGGGCGTGCGGATGTCTGTGAACCAGAATAATGAAGAAGAATTTATGGATGATGAATGCAACGAAACAGAAGTAAGTCAAAGAAAAAGCCATCATTCTGATAAGGTGAAAAATAATCTTGTAACACGTCTCAATCGGATTGAAGGGCAGATTCGCGGTATTAAAGGCCTGATTGAAAAAGATACGTATTGTGATGATGTGATTACGCAAATTTCCGCAACCCAATCAGCCCTAAATAGTGTCGCCAAAATTTTGCTGGAAGGGCATTTAAAAAGCTGTGTACTGGAAAGGATTCAAGAAGGGGACATGGAGGTTCTTGATGAAGTTCTAGTAACCATTCAAAAATTAATGAAAAAATAACGGGGGTTATCCAATTGGAAAATATTACATTGAATGTTAAAGGCATGTCTTGCGGCCATTGTGTTAAAGCGGTAGAAGGCAGCGTCGGTGAGCTTCAAGGTGTAAAAAAGGTAGAGGTTCATCTCGATAAAGGAACAGTAGATATTGAATTCGATAAAAATATCGTTACCTTAAGCAAGATTAAAGAAACGATTGATGATCAAGGATATGATATAGTATAGGATCGAGTCGAAATTAAATACTAGCAATATAGAATACTTCTGTTATAATGATTATGGAAATAAACTTCATACAATGAAATGTAGGGGGGCCGGTGTTGCCGGTTGAGATTTCGTTCTTGAAACGATGACCCTTGGAACCTGATCTGGTTAATACCGGCGGAGGGAACATATTCTTAAACAAATAAATTGTTTGCCAATATGCACTCGGGTTTCTAAACCCGGGTGCTTTATTTGTTTTTGGATAATTTTTGTTCTATTATGCAGATAGCTACTGGTAAGGATTCTATTGATTTTGTTTATTTCCAGCTTAATTTATACATATGGGGGACGAATGAAAATGAAGAAGTGGTTTTTATTACTACTTACCGTTTTTCTGATTGCCGGCTGCAGCAGCAAAAAAGATACAGATACGGCTAAGGAAAGCACGAAAAAACTAAAAAAGATAACCGTTGTGTTGGATTGGACACCGAATACGAACCATACCGGACTTTATGTAGCAAAAGCAAAGGGATATTTTAAGGAACAAGGACTTGATGTTGATATCATTCAGCCGGGAGAAACAGGTGCAGATCAGCTCGTGGCATCAGGAAAAGCAGATTTTGGTGTAGGCTATCAAGAAGGAATTACCCAGGCCCGGGTTCAAGGTGTTCCGCTTGTCTCGATTGCTGCGGTCATTCAACATAACACATCAGGATTCGCTTCACCGGCTGCTAAAAACATTAAATCACCTAAGGATTTTGAAGGAAAAACTTACGGTGGTTGGGGTTCACCTGTTGAAAAGTCAGTTATTTCTTCTTTAATGGATAAAGAGCATTCAGATGCGAATAAAGTAAAAATTATTAATATGGGAGATACAGACTTTTTCACTGCGGTGAAAAGAGATATTGATTTTGCCTGGATTTACTACGGCTGGACCGGAGTAGAAGCAGAGCTTCGTAACCAAAAAATCAACATGATTTACCTTACTGATTATTCTAAGAAGCTTGACTATTATACTCCAGTTTTAGAAACGAATGAAAAAATGATTGCGAATAATCCAGACACAGTTAAAGCCTTTTTAAAGGCAGCATCACAAGGGTATGAATTTGCGATTAAAAATCCTGATCAAGCAGCTGATATCTTGATTAAAGCAGCTCCGGATTTAGATCCGAAGCTTGTTAAAGCAAGTCAAAAATGGTTATCACCTAAGTACCAGGACGATGCGTCACAGTGGGGATTACAGAAAAAGACGGTCTGGGAAAACTATGCTTCCTGGATGTATGACCACAAGCTTTTGGATAAAAAGCTGGATGCAGAAAAAGCATTTACGAATGAATTTTTACCTAAATAATGGAGGGGTTTTACATGGCTAATGCCTTAGTCAGCATTCAAATCATACCAAAAACAAAAGATGGTGAAGACGTTATTCCCTATGTGGATGAAGCGATCCGTGTTATTGAGGAATCAGGGGTAAAATATGAGGTTCACCCATTGGAGACGACGATGGAGGGGGAACTGGAGAAACTTTTTAGCATCATCACGAAAATGAACGAACGGATGATGGAAATCGGCAGTAAAAATGTAATATCTCAAATCAAGGTATTATATCAGCCATCGGGCATTACAATGGACCAATTAACGGAGAAGTATCACTAATATGAGGACGTTATTTTTAAAAGGGTGGAGACCGGTATTGGTTCTCCTCCTTTTGTTCGTGATATGGGAAATGATCGTAAAGACTTTGAAGATAGAGGCTTGGCTGCTGCCGGCGCCTACAAATATATTGGCAGAAGCCATCCGCGGCTTTAGCGAATTTTACCCGGATTTATTTTCGACGACGAAAATAGCAATTTACGGTTTTGCGATTGGTGCGGTTATTGGTTTAGTGGTCGCTGTCATTCTCTATTTAATCCCGGTTTTAAGAGATTCCTTTTACCCGCTGTTAATTCTTTCGCAAAATGTGCCGACAATCGTGTTAGCTCCGCTATTGGTGATTTGGTTCGGTTTTGGGCTGCTCCCGAAAATGATTGTGATTACTTTAGTATGCTTTTTCCCTATTACGGTTGCAGCGTTAGACGGGTTCAGGCAAACTCCTGCTGAACTAAGACATTACATGTTGATGGCGGGTGCGTCGAAAACGCAGTTATTTTGGAAATTGGAGTTTCCTTTTGCACTGCCGTCAATTTTTTCCGGTTTGAAAATCTCAGCAACTTATAGTGTGATGGGGGCGGTTATCTCTGAATGGCTCGGGGCCAAACAGGGAATTGGTGTTTATATGACGCTGGCATCATCCTCATTTCGAACGGACCGGGTGTTTGTTGCGATTTTTGCGATTATGTTATTAAGTTTATTATTTTTCCTTATTATTGTCCTGGTGGAGCGTCGTGTTGTCCGATGGCAGATGAAAGGGGATGAGGGTAAATGAATCATCTCATGCTGAAAGATGTTTCAAAATGTTTTGGATCAAACGAAGTGATGACTGGAATGAATTTTTCGATTAAAAAAGATGAGTTTGTTTCCATTATTGGCCCTTCCGGAAGCGGAAAAAGTACCATTTTTAATTTAATTGGAGGTATGCTTTCTCCCGATACCGGCCAGATACTACTTGAAAATGATGTGATTAATGGAAAGCGCGGGTTTATCAGCTATATGCCACAGACCCCTTCGCTGCTGCCATGGAGGACCATCCTTGATAATGTTCTGCTTGGAGCTGAGTTAAAAGGGAAAAAAGAGACGGGTAAGGCGAGGGAAATGCTGGAGATTGCCGGTCTTGCTGGATATGAGAAAGCTTTTCCACATGAGTTGTCAGGTGGAATGAAACAGCGTGTTGCTTTTATCCGTGCTTTATTAAGTCCGCAAGCAGTGATTTGTTTGGATGAGCCTTTTTCAGCCCTTGATGAATTAACTCGATTGGAGATGCAAAAATGGCTGATATCTGTGTGGGAGACGCACAAAAGGACAGTTCTGTTTATTACCCATAATATAGAAGAAGCCTTGTACCTTTCCGATAGGATTCTTGTATTATCGCAAAAGCCTTCGATGGTGATGAGTGAAATAGAAGTGCCGTTTTCACGGCCACGGGAGGCGGGCATCCTGTTGGAAGATAAATTTTTGCAATGGAAACGAAAGGTTCATTATACCTTAACAGGGCAGGGGAAGACGCGATGAGAATGATTGATGCACATATTCATTTGGATCATTATAAAGATGACGAAATTAAGCTACTCCTGGAAGAGTCATCCATGTTAGATTCTTTCGTTTCAGTTTCCTTTGATCTTGAATCATGTAAAAGAAATCTTCAATTGGCTCGAGGATATGATAGGGTTCGCCCAGCATTTGGGTTTCATCCGGAGCAGCCCCTGCCTGCGGAGGGAGAGCGAAAAGAGCTTTTTAAATGGATGGACGAGCATCGGTCCGAGATGGTTGCGGTTGGAGAGGTGGGCCTTCCATATTACCTACGGCTGGAAGGAAAAATATCTCCTCAAGAATATCAACTATATATCGAATTACTAGATTCGTTTATTCAACGGGCAAAGGAATGGGAGAAACCAATTGTTCTTCATGCCGTCTATGATGATGCCCCGGTTGTTTGTGATTTGTTAGAAAAATATTCGTTGAAAAAAGCTCATTTTCATTGGTTTAAAGGGGACAAAAAGACAATTGCGCGAATGCGTGGAAATGGCTATTTTATTTCTGTCACCCCGGATGTCGTGTATGAAGAAGAAATCCAGCAATTGGTGGCTGTTTACCCTTTAGAACAAATGATGATTGAAACAGATGGACCTTGGCCATTTGAAGGACCATTCACCGGGAAGATGACACAGCCCAATATGATGGAAGAATCGATTCGAATGATTGCCGGAATTAAGGGACTTTCTGTATCAGAGGTTACGACGAAATTATATGAAAATACGGTTTCATTTTATCAATTATAAAAACGCTTCAATCAAAATTACCCTATAGAGTAGACACATATAAAAGTCTGCCTATGGGGTATTTTTTTTCATTAATAATATCTGAAAAATTCCTTATTAACAAAAACGATACGTTTTCATAAAATTGAATTTACAATCTTTTGTTAAATTGGAAATGTGTAAATCAATTTTTACCCATTACAACTAGCCAATTAAAGGATTAGGAGGAATTTCAATGAGCAGCCAAAATGAAAACAAGGGTTTAAACAGACGTGACTTTATTAAAGTTGGTGGGACGGGTGCACTTGCATTCACAATTGCCTCCGCGGGGATACCGGGGGTAAATTTATTAAGTTCTGTTGCACACGCTGAAACAAATGATCATACTAAACTACAATTTAAACCAGATGGAAAGTTTAAAATTGTGCAATTTAACGATACGCAGGATGATGAACGAATTGACCGTCGCACAATTCAGCTTATGGAAAAAGTCCTAGACAATGAGAAACCAGATTTTGTAGTGCTGAACGGTGACAACATATCAGGTGGTTGTGAATCGGAAATCGAGATGAAAGAAGCGATGAACAATGTTGCACAACCAATGGAAAAAAGAGGGATCAAATGGGCAGTTACTTTTGGAAATCATGACGAAGATTCGACACCACTAGGTGGTCTGGATGAAGAGGCAATGCTTAAATTTTATATGGCTTACAAATACAATGCTAATCAGCCAGGGGTAAAAGGTTTAAATGGGACTGGTAACATGAATTTGCTTATTCGAGATTCAAATGGAAAAAAAGCTACATTTAATTTATGGTTGCTGGACAGCGGCAGATATGCACCCAAAACGATTGCGGGCCAGGATTTTCGTGGATATCCAACATGGGATTGGGTCCGGTTTGATCAGGTAAACTGGTACTATGAGACTTCCAAAAAGTTAGAGAATCAGTTTGGCTACAAAGTTCCTTCTCTAATGTTCGTTCATATTCCTTTATGGGAACACCGATATATGTGGTATTCAAGTGTTGATAGCAGAACAGATGCTGATCATGCCCGTGCAATTGAAAAACATCAAATCATTGGAGAAAGAAATGAAGAGGAGTGTCCTGGTCCAATTAATAGCGGGATGTTTTCTGCCCTGCTTGATAGGGGAGATGTTAAAGGCGTCTTTTGCGGTCACGACCATGTAAATACATATATGGGAAATTATTATGGAATTCTCCTAGGATATTCGGGCAGTGCCGGATTTGGAGCTTACGGTTTATCGGGTGCAGAGCGAAATCGATTACGTGGTGCCCGAGTGTTTAATTTAGATGAAAATACAGAAAATGTTTTAGTTGAAACACACATGGTTTTTGCCAAGGACTATGGCATTGACCTTACCGCAAACGACCAAAGCATTGATCCCGCTCCCATTCCTGAAAACAAAAAGCAAGAAAAAGTTTTAAAAAAATAGAAATAAGAGAAAGTGCTCAATCTTGAGCGCTTTTTAATTTTGCTCTTTACCAAAGGCTATTTTCGCATAGATTGTTGTTTTTCGTTTAAGTTCATCAACCCGTTGAACAAAATGCTTCGTGGCATCTTTTCGTAAGAACATTTGCGAA
>NZ_MLYR01000108.1 GCF_001866655.1 Bacillus sp. MUM 116
ATATTTTATAATAGAGAATTAATCTAATCAATCTAAATATTGGGGACTATTAATCGAAAATATAGATGAATGATAGGGGGTGCTGTGAAATCAAGAAAAAAAGACCCTGGAAACAAGGAATGTTCAGAGTCTTTAGATTCGTTGTGTTTCTTTTTTCAAAGTTCCGTTACTGGAAGATAGGCGGTTTCTGCCCAACTGTTTGGACTGCAGCAGCAATTGATCGGCATACACATATCCTTTTTCCATTGATACCGTTTCATTTACTTTGAAAAAGTAAAGCCCAAAAGAGGAAGTATAGTGAATTGCGGTGGCTTCGCCTTTAAACTCGACAGTAACAGTACTATTTTCAAGGCTCTGCAGAATGGTTTCAACTAAAGCAACAGTTTGTTCAAAATGCCGGTGCCTTAGAAACATTGTAAATTCTTCTCCCCCACTCCGAAACAAATAATCATCCATTAATAAATAGCTTTTTAACGTGGTTGCAAAATGCTGGATGACCTGGTCACCAACAGCATGGTTAAAATTATCATTAATTTGTTTAAACTTATCAATATCAGCTACAACGATACCGAGATATTCCTCTGTTTGGTTTAATTCCTCCATTTTTTTGTCCATGTAGGCACGGTTAAATACACCGGTCAAAAAGTCAGTATAGGCCATTTGCTCAAACTTATCCCGTTCTATTTTATTTTGAATATGCTGAGATTTTGAAACAAACGAACGACTGACAAGGTAATTCAGAATAAAAAGGCTGACGAGCATTTCCCATTTTTGTTCCTGAAGAAAAAGAAATAACAGACCGTTTGTGAACGATAATTTTCCCATATCAAGCACACTTCTACTTTTGATAAAATCAATCGTTTCTTTACGGGTTTTTATATCTCCAAGGAAATAAAACATTAAAATAAGATAAAGGTCAGACAACATCGAGGTAACGGTCACAAGTAAAAACATCAAAATCCAAAAACCAAAGGGGATTCCTTGAAATTTCGGATATAAGTAATGATATAAATAAAAAGCAATCGAGCTATTCAAGGCAAAAGCACCGATATTATAAAACGTATCAGTGAATTCATTGGGGTCAGCTGTTTTGTTGATTTTTTTATTAAAAAAGACAATAGTGCGATAAAAGGTTTCAAAAATAAATAAACCTAATGGACCGGTAAATAATCCAATTGATAAGCTATAGGAAATTCCATAGTCAACAGATGTACTGCCATTTTTGCTAGTAATTCGGAGACGATAATAGAGGCAGGAAAATAACAAATATAAAAGGAAAGCTTTTATATAAAGACTATTTTCAATCATAATCGAACCTGAGCCTATAGCAGTGACCAGTGAAGCAAAAAAGAGAAAAAATGTTAAGATATTTGCTTTCAACATCGCAAATTGCTTCCCCTTTCCATACTATATCTTCCATTTTACCCTATATCTCCTAATGGTGCATAAGCATTTTCAGATAAGTCTAAATTGCAATTTTGTAATAAATCTAAAAACAACTCATATATATTGACTTTGTGCGTGCAAAAATACATTGGGCCGAATATCAGGGAAGATAAGGATGCCTGAGACTAGTATAGGTCTAAATATTTGCGTCAATAGTTTTACCTAAATAATTACAATTCAATTTTGATTAAATTGCTTTATAATAATGGAGTATCGTCATATAATATAGATGCTAAATTTTTCGAGCGTTTTTTTAAAGTAGGAATGGATCTTGTAATCTACCTCCAGATAATGTTGATATAAATCGAATATTGTAGAATGTGAGAGCGGACTAGGGACGAAGGAATGAGGAGATGGAGAAGTGAAGAATAAGGCAGTAATTTTGGGTTGTAACTATTATATCGGATTAAGTGTCATCCGCTGCTTGGGTGTGCATGGAATCCATACAGTAGCAGTAGATTATTCAGAGGAAAATACGTACGGAGCAAAATCAAAATATACATCTGAGCGGATGATTGCTCCTCACTATAAAAATGAATCGGAAAAATTTATTCAGTTTTTAATTGATTATGCAAAAAAGCAAGCGGA
The DNA here is from genome assembly GCF_001866655.1 of Bacillus sp. MUM 116. Lineage (GTDB taxonomy): Bacteria > Bacillota > Bacilli > Bacillales > Cytobacillaceae > Neobacillus. Next base: position 2,035 of record NZ_MLYR01000108.1, read on the forward strand.
GAAACCGCTGTTAATGCCATGTCATGACTCTTATTTGGAAGTCATCGATGAATACTTGGATGAAATCAGAAAATACTACTTGATTCCGCAAACAGAACAAGGTTTATATACGAAGGCCATGAATAAAGAGGTGCTGCATCGCATTGCCATGGAAAAAGGTGTGAATGTACCAGAAACGATCCGGGTTCATGAAGAGAATCTTTTTGAAAAAGTCGAAAGCATCTTGAAATACCCGTGTATCGTAAAACCGACTGATTCTCCAACGTTTGTGGCTAAATTTAGAAGGAAACTTTTTAAGGTCCATAATCGTCAAGAATTACAGGAGGCTTTGGCCAAAGCAGAGGAAGCCGGTTTAGAAGTGATTATACAAAGAATTATTCCCGGCTTCGATGATCATATGCACACCTTTGATGCCTATTTAAACCAGGATTCAAAGGTAACCCACTGGGCGACCTTCCAAAAGTTCCGCCAGTACCCAATCAATTTCGGTGCATCTGTTTATACTGGGCAAAAATATATCCCGGAACTGTTTGACATTGGCAGTAAATTTTTAGAGGAAATCGGCTGGAAGGGCTTCGCAGAAATTGAATTTAAAAAAGATGCCGAGACAGGCAAGTTTTATTTAATTGAAATCAATGCACGGACGACGAACTTTAATACGCTGATTAATAAAATCGGCTTGAATATGCCTTATATTGCTTATCGTGAGCTAACAGGAAATCCACTGCCGCCAAAGGCGATCAAAGAAAATACCGGCCAGGTTTTCTGGTATGGCTATGAAGATATGCTTGCCGTAAAAGATTATATTAAAACTGGACAGTTGACCGTCCCGCAGGTTGTAAAATCATTATTTAAAAAACATGCCTATGCCATCTGGGATTGGAAGGATCCAAAACCGGGGCTTTCTTATGCGGGGATTATTGCCGGTAAAGTAACGAAAAAATTTTTAAAATAAACTGGACCATATCTGGTCCAGTTCATGTTTTGTATTTTTCTTAAAACTTACTAGAATAAAAATGGAGTTGATTACATGTTATTAACGGACGTTGTTAAAGACCTTGAATTTGAACCGATTAAAGGAGATTTAGACAGGGAAGTAAACTCCATTGCTTATGATTCTAGGGAAGTAGTGGAAAATGGTCTCTTTGTGGCTATCTCAGGATTTAAAGTCGATGGACACGGGTTTATTGAAAAAGCCATTGAAATGGGTGCGACCACCATCATTGTGGAAAAGGATGTCTGGGTGGAAGACTATGTAACCATCCTGAAGGTGGCGGATTCCCGCAAAGCTTTAGCATGTGTCTCGGCAAACTTTTATCAAAATCCAACAGAAAAATTTAATTTGATCGGAATAACTGGGACAAATGGAAAAACTTCGATTACTTATTTTCTTAAATCGATTTTTGAAGAAGCCCAAAAATCTGTGGGACTCATTGGCACAATTGGAACGGTCATTGACAATAAGCTGATGAAGAACCAAAATACAACACCGGAATCATTAAACCTGCAAAAAATCTTTACCGATATGGTTGACGCCGGCACCGATGATTGCATTATGGAGGTCTCTTCCCATGCCCTAAGCTTAAACAGGGTGGCCTATTGCAATTTTAATACCGGAATTTTTACTAATCTCACTCCCGACCATTTAGAGCTGCACCATAATATGGAAGACTATTTCCAAGCAAAAGCCCTATTATTTGATATGACGCAGGATTACAATATCATCAATAACGATGATCCATGCGGAAAGCGGCTCATCGATAAAATTAAGGATTACGATACTACCTTAATTACCTATGGAATGGATTCCGATTCTGATATCTATGCATCTGAAATCCGTTATTTTGCTGACTATACTCTTTATACCGTTAATACCCCGAAAGGAAACATCGAAGTAAGAGTGAACATTCCCGGGGATATTTATGTGTACAACAGTTTAGCTGCAATCGCATGTGCGTACTGTCACAATATTGACCTTAAAGTGATCCAAAAGGGAATCAGTGATCTCGAAGGCATTAAAGGCCGGATGGAAGTAGTCTTTAAGGACAAGGATTATAAAATCGTGATCGATTTTGCTCATACGGAGGATGGACTGGAAAAGGCCCTCACTTCACTTAGACCATACACAAAAGGTAAATTAATTGTCGTATTTGGTGTATATGCACCGGATGATAAAATTGGAAAATTGAAGCGGCGGGCAATGGGTAAAGTTGCGGCTAAATATGCTGACCTAGTGATTGTTACCTCCGATAATCCAAAAGATTTGGACCCTAATTTTATTATCGATGAGATTGTCGAAGGGGTCGAAGAAGAGAATGGCGACTTTAAGGTGTTTGTGGACCGCTTAGAAGCCATTCAATATGCGATTCATGTCAGCACCGAAGAAGACACCATTCTTATTGCCGGAAAAGGCCATGAAACGGCACAAATTGTTGGCAAAAAAGAAATTCCTTTTAATGAAGCGGAAATTGTAAAGGAAACGTTAAGAAACCGTAAACTATTAGTGTTTTAATAGAGATGGATAAAAAACTGCTATATTGCATTTAATGATAATCCATAAATATTCGAGACATAACGAAAGGTGATAATTAAATATGTGTGGTTTTGTAGGCTTTGCCGATACAAGCACAAAAGTGGATAAAGTAACGACTGTAAATAATATGATGGACACCATCATTCACCGCGGACCGGACAGCGGCGGTGTGTTCACTGATGACCGTGTGGCCTTTGGTTTTAGACGGCTTTCCATTATCGACTTATCAGACGAAGCAAGTCAGCCAATGTACAATGAAGATAACAGCGTAATTCTGATTTTTAACGGGGAAATCTATAACTTTGAAGAAATTCGAAAAGACCTCGTGGCAAAAGGCCATAAATTCAGAAGTAATACAGACAGTGAAGTCATTCTTCATGGCTATGAAGAGTACGGCGTAGATTTATTACAAAAATTGAGAGGGATGTTTGCCTTCTCCATCTGGGATCAGAAAAAACAAACCATGTTCCTTGCGCGCGATTTCTTTGGAATCAAGCCGCTTTATTATACACAGAACACAACAGATGGCTCATTTATCTTTGGTTCAGAAATTAAAGCATTTATAAAACATCCTTCTTTTAAAAAAGAATTAAACAAGGATGCCCTTAAGCCGTACCTTACTTTCCAATATTCTGTGCTTGATGAAACCTTCTTTAAAGGAGTATTCAAGTTAAAGCCAGGGCACTACATGATCTATAAAGACGGTAAGGCTGAAGTCAAGCCTTATTGGGATGTTGAGTTTGATGAAAAAGGAAACAGCTTAGAGCATTATGTGGAAAAAATAAAAACCACAGTAGAAGAATCAGTGAAGTACCATAAGATTAGTGACGTGAAAGTCGGCTCATTTTTATCCGGCGGGATTGATTCCAGTTACATCACTTCCCTTTTAAAGCCGAATAAAACTTTCTCTGTCGGTTTTAAAGACCATGAAGGGATCTTTAATGAGACCAACTTGGCAAAGGATTTATCTGATATTCTTGGAATTGAAAACCATAAATCGGTTATTGATGCAGATGTGTGCTTTGAGAAGCTGTCTACGATCCAATATCATATGGACGAACCGCAATCAAATCCTTCTTCTGTTCCGTTATATTTCTTGGCGGAGCTTGCAAGTAAGCACGTAACGGTTGTGCTATCCGGAGAAGGTGCCGATGAAATTTTCGGAGGCTATGAATGGTACCGCCCTACTCCAGCAATGGAGAAATACGAAAAACTCCCGTTTGCGCTTCGCCGCGCGGCTTCAAATGTAGCAAAAGGGCTGCCGCAGAACCGCATTACGGCCTTCCTTGCTAAAGGCGGCCAAACGGTTGAAGAAACGTTCATTGGCGAGGCAAAGGTTTGGGATGAAAATGATGCGTTAAAAGTATTGAAGGATGACTACAAGAAGGGTCCATCCGTTCAGAGCATTACGAAAAAAGTTTATGATAAAGTAAAAGGTAAAGACGATGTAACGAAAAAGCAATATCTAGACTTGAAGCTATGGCTTCCTGGAGATATTCTTTTAAAAGCCGATAAAATGAGCTGTGCTCATTCCATTGAGCTACGTGTTCCGTTCTTAGATAAGGTCGTCATGGGGATGGCTTCAGCGATTCCGACACCGCTTCGTGTGAATCAAGAAAATACGAAATACGCACTGCGGACAGCAGCGAAGGAAGTATTGCCGGAAGAATGGGCAAACCGTCCAAAGGTTGGCTTTCCTGTACCAATCCGCTATTGGCTGCGTGAAGAAAAGTATTATAATTTAGTCAAAGAAATGTTCCAGTCCGATATGGCCAAGCAGTTCTTTAATACCGATGAATTGGTCAAATTTTTGGACGACCATTTCCATAATAGACACAACTATGCCCGTTATATTTGGACAGCGTATGTTTTCTTAGTTTGGTATAAAAAGTTTTTCGTAGAATTAGAAACTGAAGCTCCTTCTCAGAGCACAAAACAAGCAGACGAGATGGTGACAGTTTAAGCTTCATGCATGTGCTCTCGAGCCCCTAGGTGCTGGAGCTTGCCATTCATAGAGTTATATTTTTTTAGAAATGGAAGGTGGTAGAATGAAAAGTTTAGGTGTAATCGGTGGAATGGGTCCCAAGGCTACCTCTGTATTTTTCGATAGGGTGGTTGAAAATACTGTCGCTGATCGGGATCAAGACCATATCGATATGATGATCCTGAATCATGCCACCTTACCGGACCGAACTGAAGCCATTTTAAACGGCCGTGAAGAGTTATTCTTAGAGGCAGTAAAAAAAGACTTCAAACTGTTGGGGTTTGCCGGCGTTTCCCATATTGCGATTCCTTGTAATACTTCGCATTACTTTTACGACCAAATGCAGGCAATGACCGATATTCCAATTATTCATATGGTCGATGAGACGCTGAAAGTGATTGATCAAAAGTACGGTGAAAACGCCAAAATTGGTCTATTAGCGACAAAGGGAACGATCTCAAGCGGTATTTATGAAAAGGAATGCGGCAAATACAAGATGCAGATGTATGTTCCAAATGAAGCCATTCAAAAGCAAACGATGGATATCATTTATAGTATTAAAGCAGATAAAGTGATTGAACCATTGGAGCTGGAAGAAATCATTCATCAACTGGTCTTTGATGAAGGCTGCAGTTGCGTCATTCTTGCGTGTACGGAGCTTTCTTGTGTGAAGATTAGCGAAGATGCGGCAAAATATTGCGTGGATGCAATGGAGGTTCTTGTTGAGCAGTCAATTGCCCTTTCCGGGGGAATGTCCAAAAAAAGCAAAAGTACGGCTGTATATTCTTAGAAAGATTTTGCAAGATTTATAGCGGGGGGCGAGTTACTGGTGGCACTAACTGACCTAGAAAGATTTGAAACATTTTTGGCAGAGTCTTTTTCAGACGGGGTAAGTTATCGAGAGTTACGCTTATCGGTTGAGGAAGTAAATTATTTACTCCAAAGATATCCAAACGCCAGCATTTTAAAAAGCGCTGCATTGGAAAGCCAGGATGATAAAGCATGGTATGAAGTTAACCTTTTGCCTTCTCGTGATGCTGACTCGAAGTTTGAGGACATTCAAAGGGAAAATGAGCGGTTAAAAAAAGAATTAGATGCATTGAAAAAAGCATTGGTTACGCAAGGGTAAAGCAATTAATAAACACCTAGCCTAGGATTAAAGGCTAGGTGTTTTCTTATTTATGCTAAAAGTTTTCGGATGACCAGGTTGGTTAAATTCGGTACCACTTCTAATGAATAGGTCATTTCCATCCGTTCCAGCTTTTTATGAGCATCCACCCCATATGGACCAATATTGATGACTGGAACGTTTAAATCGCGGATATCCTGATATTCTACATAATGCTTCGTTCCCCAGCCGGGATTATTTTTTGAAACGGCATCAATCCCCTCTTCATCATCACTTAAAGCAACGAAGCTCATATCCGAAATATAAGGGAAAAAGTTTCTTGTAACGATTGGGTGCTGGTAGCTTGGCTGTACCGCCTCCACTGCCTCATCCAAGGCGTCAATTAAAGCCTGTTCGCGGCTTGTTTTCCCGGTCAATTCAATTCTTGGCGAGTATAAAGAAGAATAGAACAGAATGATGGCAGGATTTTTATCTTTCATCCATTTCCAGGCTTCTTCTACTACCCTTGCCGCAAACATTCTCGTATCAAGTTCTTCATTTAGCACCAATCCCTGTTTAAATTGATTCATATGAAGAACGAACGCATTGCCGTGTTCCTTGGTTAGCAATTGCTCCATTTCCTCATAGGTAAAAACGCGCGGTGCCCATGGAAGCTCCACATACGGCTCGCCGCTTGCCGCACTATATTGTTTATAGCGTTCATCAAATGACGTAAGAGCCCTCTCAAAGGCAATCAGTGCTTGTTCTTTTAATTTATCCAGGACATCCTTCGGAGACCACGAATGGATAAAAAAGTTATAGTAAACATAGGCGGATAAGGCTGTTTGTACAGTATACGATGGTTTCAGATCTGTTTGCTTTAAAGAAACAGGAGGCACTGTTGTCTCCCCATATGCTTCGTTACAAAGCTCGGGGTTATAATTAATTTGTTTCGTCAGTTCTGCCGCAATAAAGTTTGGGTCTAATCCCTCAAAGCAGGAGCCAACATGAGTTTCTGCGCCTGTAATAAAAAATGATGGCAGGAGCTTCCCTACTGTGCCTTTATAAATATAACGGTTTACATCACCGGCATAGCGCGGCGAAACGAAATCAGAATTTATTGCTGCAACATAATCAAAGCCATGTTCTTTTTTCCAATTTTTTAAAACCTTCAAAGCAGATAAAATACCATGGGAGCTATCTTCTTCATCACATTCTGCTAAAAAGACAATATTTCCATCCAATTCCTCAGGATGCTCAGAATAGTATTTTAATAGATATAGATTGCTTGCTACGCCGCTTTTCATATCAAGCACCCCGCGGCCAAATAGCCAGTCGCCTGAATCCAGATGTTCCTTAGCGGAAACAGGCAGCTCTTCATGTTTCAGCACCTTCATCAGTTCTTCAGGAAAACAGGCTTGGTCTTTTAATTGATTAAAATCATCGATTCCTACTGTATCGATATGGCCCATTAAAATAACGGTCCGATTGCTTGTCCCTTTTGTCCCTTTTACAAAGGCCAACACATTGTATCTTTCATGAATATCATCAATTGTTTGCGCTAAAGTTACAAAGGAGGTATTCTCTATGTAATAAGAAAATTCTGAAATGATTTTATATAATGAATGGGCCATTGCTTTTTCCCCCGCAGTATTGACAATACTCTCGATATTTACGAGCTGCTTGGTAAAGGCAAGGACATCTTCTCGGCATTGATGCATGGCATATTCTCCTTTTATGAATGAATTGTTTTACAAAAAATGTATACCTTAAGATTTTAGGAGTCAAGTATTCTAGTATTATAAGATTTTAAAAAGTATTCCTTGACATAACTTAGGGAGAATAAAAATAATAATAATTATGAAGCTAAATATACTTAGGAATTAAATAGTCTAATGACGATGCAATATTCCTTCCTTTTCTTAATTCATGTGATTCAGGATATGTCGTGAATAGGCCATTTGAATTTTTTCAAAATGGAGGGTGAGAAAAGGATGAATCAAGAAAAGTTTGAGGATTTTTTAGCAAGATCATTTGCGGACGGGATCAATTATCGTGAATTAAGACTTTCTCAGGATGAGGTTTTATTGGTTAAAAAAAGGTATCCGAGAGCGAATGTTAAGGAGTGTCAGACAATGGAATCCATCGACGGCAAGGTTTGGTATGAAATTAATCTTTTGTTCCCTATCGCTTCGAAGGATGAAACGGAGCTTGAGGCTGTCCAAAGGGAAAATAGAAAACTCCGCCAAGAGCTCGAGGTGTTGAAAAGAACGGTGGCTATTTTTTAAAAGCGGGAACGGTCCAACCATTTTGTTGGGCTTTTTTTAATGATTTGAATTCAGCTGAATAAAATGTAATAAAAACAAGTCGGAGGACCTATGGACCATCTTAAAAAGCTAGTCTTGCAGAATGGAAGATTAAACAGTGAAAAAATATATAAGAGCGAGTCACTATATCAAGGTATGAACGGGAAATTTGTGGAGCGCTTTTATCTGTCTGAAGCAGAAAGTTATATTTTTAAGCCATTAACAAATAATGGGCAGTTAGGAAAGGAAGTTTGGGTTTATAAGCAGGTTCTTCCCGAACTTCCTGATATCTATCCCAAATTGCTGGGCTACTCGGTTGCTGAAGAGTTGGATGAAAATTGGATGATTTTTGAGGACCTTGGTTCACTTCATCATGATTTTCAGGAGGATAAGATTTTAGAGGTCGTTAGGCTGATGGCAGGGTGGCATTCTCTTCCTGTTGACGGTTTTGTTGGGCTTCCTTTAACGGGGCTCAAACCGAAAATGGAGGAAATCATTTTGGAACTTACCGGGAAAAAACAAGCTGTGCTGGAGAAGATTTCCCCATTGCTGGATGGGGTTAATTTTTCAAAAAAACTCGTATTATCGCACGGCGACCTTCATATTGGCAACGTGGCAATGGTGGGTGAGAAAGTAATGGTTTTGGATTGGGAGCATACCCATTTGAACACCCCTTATTGGGATTTATATCATCTTCTGGACTTGTCGCACCCCATATATCCAAGGCGAGTATCTTCTCAGTTTAGGGAATGTGCGGTGAAAACGTATTGTGAGCATGCGGGAATAGAGGCTGATACTTTTTTAAAGGAATACTATTTGTTCTCCGCTCTGTTTTCAATTTGGATGTTGTTGTTGATTCAGAGTGACTTGGATTCAGGACAAAAAAAGTGGCTGAGGGAGCAGCTGGAAGTGCAGAGGGATGAGACCGTTGCAACTTTAAGGGATTGTATGCGGGCATTATTGGGATGAAAAAAAGCTAACCGGGGGGTTAGCTTTTTATGCTTTTTTCTCGAAGCTTTGGGCAATACCAACGATTACATTTACGGCTTTTTCCATGTTATTAACGGAAATAAATTCATATTTCCCGTGGAAGTTTTCGCCGCCGGTAAAGATGTTTGGTGTTGGCAGACCCATGAAGGATAGCTGTGAACCATCTGTACCGCCACGGATTGGTTTAATCAACGGCTTAATGTCTAGTGACTCCATTACTTCCTGGGCAATATCAACAATTTGCTTAACCGGCTCAATTTTCTCGCGCATGTTGTAGTATTGATCATTCAGCTCAAGAAGGATATTGTCGTCGCCATATTTTGCTTTAAACTCGTTGACTAGGTTTGTAATAGTTGCTTTGCGGGCATTGAATTTTTCCCGGTCATGGTCGCGAATGATGTAGTATAGCTTAGTTTGTTCAACATCCCCATTGATGGAAATCAAGTGGTAGAAGCCTTCGTACCCTTCTGTGTATTCAGGTGCCTCTTCTGCCGGAAGCTTGCTGTTGAGCTCCATCGCAATTTTGGCAGAATTAATCATTTTGCCTTTTGCGGAGCCCGGGTGAATATTGTTTCCTTTAATGGTGATCTTGGCTGCAGCGGCGTTAAAGCTTTCGTATTCTAACTCCCCAAGCGGACCTCCGTCGACAGTGTAGGCGTATGTAGCGTTGAAGCGGGCAACGTCAAATTTATGCGGGCCGCGGCCGATTTCTTCATCTGGGGTGAACGCGACGCGGACCTTACCGTGCTTGATTTCCGGATGTTTGATTAAGTATGCCATTGCGGTCATGATTTCTGCCACGCCAGCCTTGTTATCCGCGCCAAGCAGAGTGGTACCGTCGGTGGTGATTAAGGTATGGCCTTTGTATTCTGAGAGGCTTGGGAAATCTTTTTGTGAAAGAACAATCTTTAAGGACTCGTTTAATGTGATGTCGCCGCCGTCGTAGTTTTCATGGATTTGCGGTTTGACGTTTTTGCCGGTGAAGTCTGTTGCAGTGTCGACATGTGCCAGGAATCCGATGGTTGGTACGTCTTTGTTAGTGTTGGATGGAAGCGTTGCCATTAGATAGCCATTTTCATCGATGCTGACTTCTTGCATGCCAATTGCCTTTAATTCTTCTTCGAGCATGTGGAGCAAGGTCCACTGCCCTGGTGTAGATGGACAAGTGTTGCTGCTTTCGTCAGACTGGGTTTCAACTTTTACATAGGAAGTAAATCTTTCAATGATTTCATTTTTCACGCTCGTTTGCACTCCCTTTTTGTTTTGTTCATGTTTATAATAGCACTTTCGTTGGATGGGTACACGTTTTTAGAATAGTGGTTGGTGTTTGTTGCTGAGTTGGTGGGGCTTATTGTCTTAAAGAGCACCCCCGCTAGTGAAAGCAAAGCTAACTAGCGTAAAAGTGACTGCAACTAGCGGAAGGCGGTCGCTAACTAGCGTAAAATGACGGCAACTAGCGGAAGGCGGTCGCTAACTAGCGTAAAGAGCGCTCCAACTGGTGAAAGCAAATCTAACTAGCGTAAAAGTGACTGCAACTAGCGGAAGGCGGACGCTAACTAGCGTAAAGAGCACTCCAACTGGCGAAAGCAAATCTAACTAGCGTAAAAGTGACTGCAACTAGCGGAAGGCGGTCGCTAACTAGCGTAA
>NZ_MLYR01000109.1 GCF_001866655.1 Bacillus sp. MUM 116
ATTTAATATTGACTCAAAATTAGATTTGTCCTATAATTAATTATGTCAAAAGGATAGCAAATGAGAATTGCTATAAAGTTATCTCATTTAAAAAATATTTGGAGGGATTCGATATGCCAGAACGTATGGTAGGTAAACAAGCTCCACGTTTTGAAATGGATGCAGTATTACCAAACAAAGAATTTGGAAAAGTTAGTCTTGAAGAGAACATCAAAAATGACAAATGGACAGTATTGTTCTTCTATCCAATGGACTTTACTTTCGTTTGCCCAACTGAAATTACAGCTATGTCTGATCGTTTCGAAGAATTCGATGACCTGGATGCAGTTGTAGTTGGTGCTTCTACAGATACCATTCATACTCACCTTGCTTGGATTAAAACAGACCGCAAAGAAAACGGTCTTGGCGATTTAAATTATCCACTAGCAGCTGACACTAACCATGTTGTTGCTCGTGAATATGGTGTGTTAATTGAAGAAGAAGGTGTTGCACTTCGCGGTCTATTCATCATCGATCCTGAAGGCGAATTAAAATATTCTGTTGTAAACCACAACAATATTGGCCGTGATGTTGATGAAACACTTCGTGTTCTTCAAGCACTTCAAACTGGCGGACTTTGCCCTGCAAACTGGAAGCCAGGACAAGCTACATTAAACGTTTAATTTTTAAAATTATTCATGATAGACCTAACCGTAAAGTGTTAGGTCTATTTTTAAAATGGTTATGTTGAATACCAACAGAAGTTTTAAAATAGGGGGTTTTAACATGAAATTACGTGAGCAAATGCCAGAATTAACGGGTGCAACTGAATGGTTGAACGGCCAAGTGACAAAAAATGAATTAGTGGGTGAAAAACCAACATTGATTCATTTTTGGTCAATTAGCTGCCACCTCTGTAAAGAAGCAATGCTGCAAGTCAATCAATTTCGTGATGACTTCAAAGACAAATTAAATGTAGTTGCTGTTCATATGCCTCGTTCCGAAAATGATTTAAACCTAGAAGAAATCAAACAAGTGGCCGCAGAACACGGGATTACTCAACCAATCTTTGTTGACAGTGAACACAAACTAACAGAGGCATTTGAAAATCAATATGTTCCAGCGTATTATGTATTTGACCGAGAAGGTAAGCTACGTCACTTCCAAGCCGGCGGAAGCGGCATGAAAATGCTAGAAAAGCGCGTAAACCGCGTTTTAGATGAAATGGAAAAAACAGAATAATAATTTCTGAACTGCTCGTTTTTAAAACGGGCAGTTTTTTACTTTTTGTGAAACCCTTTCAATTTTTACTCGTCGGTTTTAATAAATAGATAAAAAAGGGGGGCAAAGAGTGAAAAGAGCAAAGAAATTAGTGCCAGTATGGATTGTTTTCGTTTTCCTTTTCCTTTCGGCCTGCAGTTCCAACAGTAAAAGCGAAAGTGCTAAAATGGATCAAACCTCGAACAATAAAGCAGATGCTGTCCAATATGGAAATCAAGAAAAAGCATCAATGCTTTCAAGTAAGGATTTAAAGTTAGAGAAAGAACCGGATGCTGTAATTAAAAAAGATATGCAAGCTCAAATGGTCATATATACTGCAGACTTGGAGTTTCGGGTAAATAGTTTTGAACAAACCCTACAAAGAATAGAAGAAAAAGCTGAAAAATATGGTGGTTATATTGCAGAATCAGGTGTCACAAAAGAAGGAAAGGAACATATGAGCGGGAATATTCGGATTCGAATCCCACAAAAATATTTTCAAGAATTTTTACATGATGCCGAGGGCCAGGCGGCAGAAGTTATTCACCGAAATATTTCAGGACAGGATGTAACGGAGGAATATGTGGATTTGGAATCAAGACTTAAATCGAAAAAAATCGTGGAAGGACGGTTAACAACTTTCATGAAAAATGCTGAGAAAACGGAGGATTTATTAAAAATTTCAGCTGACCTGGCTACTGTACAGGAAGAAATTGAAACGATTGAAGGGAAAATGAAGTTTATAAAAAATCAAACCGCATTTTCAACAGTGAATATTATGCTATCCGAATCCAGAGTGGTTGTTCCGGATATAGAGAAAGAGAACCTAAACACATGGGAGAGAACGAAAAAACAGTTTATGAAGAGCACCAATGCTCTTTTTGCCATTGTTTCCGGGCTAGTTGTTTTTGTGATTGGTAATCTGCCGATTCTAATCATTCTTTTAGTGATTGGTTTCCTTTTGTATTTGTATATTAAAAAAAGAAGCAAGACTAATCCAAGAGGTTAAATGACCTATTATCTTGAATCACTTCCATATGCTAAAATGAACAAAAAGAGAGATCATGTAGTGCTTGGAGGAGAAAACTGTGAAAAAAAGTTTTGCGGTTATAGGGCTTGGCCGGTTTGGCGGCAGTATTTGCCGTACCCTTACAGAGGAAGGAATCGAAGTATTGGCAATCGATAAAGATGAAGAAAGGGTTAATGAATTTTCGATGATTGCTTCCCATGCGGCTGTAGGGGATACAACGGACGAAGCAGTTTTAAAAAGTTTAGGAATTCGCAATTTCGATCATGTGATTGTTGCTATCGGTGATGATATCCAATCAAGTATCTTAACTACGCTAATTTTAAAGGAATTAGGTGTCCCAAATATAACGGTTAAAGCGCAAAATGATTATCATGAGAAGGTGCTTCGGAAAATTGGTGCTGACCAAGTAGTTCACCCTGAAAGGGATATGGGGCGACGGATTGCGAACAATTTGGCTTCTAATAATGTCCTTGATTATCTTGAATTATCAGATAATCATAGTATTGTTGAAATTGTTGCAAATGAAAAAATCGCCGGACATACGATTATGGAATTAGATATCCGCAAGAAATACGGTCTTAATATCGTAGCTATTAAAAGGGGAGAAGAGCTCATCGTTTCCCCGCAGGCAAAAGAACCCCTTCGTATTAAAGATGTATTGGTCGTAATCGGAAGTGATATAGACATAGACAGATTTGGAAAAAAGGCTATGGCTGTAAATTAGAATTTAGAATAAAAAAAGGAAACGCCGGGGCGTTTCCTTTTTTAAACTTCCATTATAATTGGTAAAATCATAGGTCTGCGCTTGGTTTTCTCATATAGGAATGGTGCAAGCGTATCAGTGATTTCATTTTTTATTTCTGACCATTGAGTTGTTTTTCGCTCCATCACTTTATTGATGTGTTTGGTAATTAAGTTTTGAGCATCATTAATTAAATCACCGGACTCTCTCATGTAGACAAATCCTCTTGAAATCAGATCAGGGCCTGAGGCAATCCTGAAATCCTTCATATTAATGCTGACTACAACGACTACCAAGCCTTCTTCAGAAAGAATTCTACGGTCCCTAAGTACAATATTTCCAATATCGCCAATACCGCTTCCATCTATATAAACTGAGCCCGAAGGAATTTTACCTGCTATTTGTGCAGTGTTTTCTGAAAGAGCCAAAACTTCACCATTATCCATAATGAAACAGTTTTCTTCCTCCACTCCACAGTCAACGGCAAGCTTGGCATGCATTCTTTGCATCCGGTATTCACCATGAATTGGCATAAAAAACTTTGGCTTTATGAGACGAAGCATTAGCTTTTGTTCCTCCTGGCCGCCATGTCCAGAGGTATGGATATTGCTCAATTTCCCATGAATGACATCCGCACCCGCCCTGAAGAGCTTGTTGATGGTCCTGCTGACGCTTATTGTATTACCAGGAATTGGTGAGGATGAAAAGACAACCGTATCTCCCGGTATGATTTGAATTTGTCGATGAGTGCCATTCGCAATTCTTGAAAGAGCAGCCATTGGTTCTCCCTGGCTTCCTGTGCAGAGAATGGTTACCTTATCTGCAGGAAGTCGGTTAATCTGATTGGATTCAATAAACGTTTCTTTTGGAGCAAGAATATATCCTAATTCAAGCCCAATATTGATTGCTGCTTCCATACTTCTTCCAAATACAGCAATTTTTCGTCCATTTGTTACTGCTGCTTCTACTACTTGCTGTAGGCGATGAATGTTTGAAGCAAAAGTAGCAAAAATGATTCGGCCATCCACTTTCCGGAAAATATCATGTATGCTTTCGCCAACACGGCGTTCGGACATCGTAAAGTCAGCAATTTCACTATTCGTACTGTCAGAGAGTAAACATAAAACTCCCTCTTTCCCAATTTCGGCCATTTTTGTTAAATTAGCTGGTTCACCGACAGGGGTGAAATCAAATTTAAAATCACCTGTGTGGACTATTTGACCTGGAGGGGTTTTTACGACGATTCCATAGGAATCGGGAATACTATGTGTGGTGCGGAAAAAAGTAACAGATGTCTTACGGAATTTAATTACATCATCTTCTTTAATTTCAATCAGTTTGGCATTTCTTAGAAGACCATGTTCTTCAAGCTTATTTTTAATTAATCCAAGGGCAAGTTTGCCGCCATATATAGGGATATTAATTTCCCTTAATAAATATGGAATGCCACCAATGTGATCCTCGTGTCCGTGTGTAACAAACAGTCCTTTTATTTTTTCTTCGTTTTTTACCAGATAGGTATAGTCAGGAATGACATAATCAATGCCTAATAGCTCGTCCTCCGGGAATTTTATCCCGGCATCAATTAAGATGATTTCATCCTGAAATTGAACTGCATATGTGTTCTTGCCGATTTCGCCCAATCCTCCAAGGGCATAAACAGCAGTTTGATCGTTTTTTACAAATTTCATAAATTATCATATCTCCAATACTTTGTAATCTTCATTTTGTTGTTCATACTCTAAATACGCACCTGAAACGGCTTGTACAAATTCTATGTTAAACTCACGGTCTGCAAGCTTTTTCCGAACATCTCTTTCTGATTCTCCCTCCATATAAAGGGTTTTTGTTTTCTCTCTCACAGGTACGTCTTTGTTGCTTGCTTGATAATATACTTTATATATCATGACTATATCGCTCCTTAATCAATCATAACTTTCTCTATTATATCTAATTTTTACATCTTTTTCATTCGTTTTATTATTTCTGCCAAATAATCCAGGTTGTGGTCGCAAAGTGAAAAGTATGTAAACGGATTACTGCTTATCAATTTACAATAAGGAAGGAGCCCTTCGCAAGTATGAAGGGCTCAAAAATTTAGGCAATCGATTTTTTTCGTAATAAATCTTTCCACTGTTTTAAAAGCTTCTTTCTTAGCTTCTTTAACATAGTGGATCATCTCCTTACCTTTATTTTAATCGATCCTTGTCCAATGTAAAGCAAGCCATGATAGATTATTAAAGATTTTTTTCAGATTATGTTTTTTTATTATTATTATATGGGATTTTTGTTGATACTTTCATGGTTAATCATGGAATTCAATTAAATGTTAAAGAATTGACAATTTATATAGATAAGGTTAGTGTTTTTATAGAATATGCTGTGTTAAACTTGTCTGTTGATTTCCGCTCAGGGGTTAAAAATCAAAATGTCCTTTAACACATCCATAGAATAAAAAGCAAGCCTGATTTAAAGGAGTTTATATTTAATGAAGAAAATTGTTTTTTTCGATATAGATGGAACGTTGCTTGATCATGAAAAAAAGTTGCCAGCCAGCGCGAAAAAGGCGATCAATTTATTAAAAGAAAAGGGTGTTTATGTAGCGATTGCTACCGGAAGAGCGCCGTTTATGTTTGAAAGCATACGCAAGGAACTTGAAATCAATTCCTATGTTAGCTACAATGGCCAATTTGTTGTCTTTGAAGGAGAGGTTATCTATGAAAACCCCCTTGATCAAACAGAACTTGAAAAACTTTTGACTGAAACGAAGCAAAATGGACATCCGTTAGTATTGATGAATGATCAAACGATGAAGGCAACCGTTAAGCACCATTCATTTATCGACATCAGTCTTGGAACTCTAAATTTTTCCCATCCTGAAGTGGATGCTGATTTTTATAAAAATAGAAAGATTTATCAATCCCTTCTTTTCTGTGAAGATAAAGAAGAATTAGAGTATTTTAAGCATTATCCAAAGTTTAACTTTATTAGATGGCATGATTATTCCGTTGATGTACTGCCGCAAGGGGGTTCAAAAGCTGAAGGAATCAAAAAAATGATTGAGCGGCTGGGATTTGAATTAAAAGATGTCTATGCATTTGGAGATGGTTTAAATGATTTGGAAATGCTAAAGGCTGTTGGTACAAGTGTTGCCATGGGAAATGGGGTTCCTGAGGCGAAAGAAAACGCCGATTATATTACAACGGATGTCGCGGAAAACGGTATTTGGAATGGGCTAAAGGAGTTACAGTTAATATAAAAAACTGCCGTCACCAAAAGGGGCGGCAGTTTTTTTACCTTTCAATGGCAATTGCTCCTTCAATTGGTTTAAAAGGTTCTTGTTTATTAATATAATCATAAAACATAATCCCATTAAGATGGTCTATTTCATGTTGAAAGCAAATGGCCGGAAGTCCTTTTAGCCGAAGTTTTACCTCTTCGCCTTTTTCATTGTACCCCTTTAATGTAACTCTAGCGTGCCTAGGTACAAAGCCTGGAATAGCTTCATCGACTGAAAGACAACCTTCTCCTGATTGAAGATAGGATTTCTCGACTGAATGACTTATAATTTTTGGATTGAAAAGAGCATAGCTATATAGTGTGCCTTTTTCATCCTGTATATGAACAGCAATCATTCTTTTTGATACATTAATTTGAGGGGCTGCTAAACCGATACCGGGTCTTAATTTGTGTTTTTCAGCAATTTCCGGGTTCTGACTGTTTTTAACATACTCTAAAAGTTCTCTTAAAATTTGTTTGTCTTCATCAGATGCCGGTAAAGAAACTTCTGCTGCTGCTTTTCTTAGCGTGGGATGACCATCACGAACGATATCCTCCATTGTAATCATGGGCTGTTTCACTCCTGTTTTCTGTTATAATGAATAAGATTAGTCTATCAAAGAAACCAAAAAAAGTTAACCACTTTGAAATGTGACTAAATGGTTTTATGTTAGGAGGTAGTACCTTGTCTTTTGGGGTCAAAAGTCGTGTATGGATTTCCATTATTACTCTCATTCTGATTTTGTCAGGTTGTTTTAATCAAAAAACACCTGTAGAAAAAATCTACGATATTTTAGAAAAAGTTGTAGCAAAAGAAAAAGGGTTTGAAAATCAGCAGGAACCGCTAGTAGCTCTGGAAAAGAAAGAAAAAGCTGCATATGACCAAATTATGGGACTCGGATTAAAACAGTATGATAAAGTGATAAAATTGGCTGATACAGCTTTAGAGATGGTTGAAAAGCGAAAACAGCATATGATTGAGGAAACTGAAAGTCTCAAGGAATCAAAAGAGACATTCCAAAAAGTTAAAGAATATAAAAATGATTTAAAGGATCGAAAATTAAAAAAATCGGTGGATCAGCTTTATCAAATCATGATGGATCGATATTCAGCCCACGATGAACTTAAAAGGGAATACATGAATGCGCTAAAATATGATAAACAATTGTATGGCCTATTAAAAAATAAAAATTTATCGTTTGATGTATTAGAGTCAAACGTGAATAAGGTGAATGAAACTTATCAAAAGGTTTATGCAGCAAATAAAAAGTTTAATCGACTTACGAAAGATTACAATAACCAAAAGCTTGCATTCTATAAAATGGCAGGGTTGAAAATCAGTGAATAATGTTTGTTTCCTTAGAAATCGGCTGGAAAAGCCGATTTTTTTCTTTGTTATAACAGCAAACAAATTTCTTTGATTTTATATAACAGTTTTGCGATTTTAAATAATACAGCTAAATGTAAAGAGGTTACTATTTGTAGTATAGAAATGATGAAAAATTATAGGATTTAGTATTTGACGCGCATAGAAAGTTGATGTAAACTCGGATATGTAGATAATAATTGTATCAATTGAAATATCAAATTTACTGATACAGAATATGATGGAATGGAAAAAGAAATTTTCATTCAATATTTTTTGTCTTTTTAGGTTTTTGGGTAACCTACAAAGGTGAAATGATTAATTTATATTTTTTTTTGAAAAGAAAGGAAGAGGTGACGTAAATGGCTTCTAAACTAAAGAACGCCCAGCTAGATGCGAAAAAATCGCTCGAAATCGTCGAAGAACAGTTTCAAACGGTTCAAATTTTAAATGAAGAAGGCGAAGTCGTTAACGAAGCGGCAATGCCTGATTTAACAGATGCCCAGCTTCAAGAATTAATGCGCCGGATGGTTTATACACGTATTCTTGACCAACGTTCCATCTCTTTAAATCGTCAAGGAAGACTTGGTTTCTATGCCCCAACTGCCGGACAAGAAGCGTCACAATTAGCATCACAATTTGCTTTGGAAAAAGAAGACTTTATTTTACCTGGATATCGTGATGTACCACAATTAATCTGGCACGGACTTCCACTTTATCAAGCATTCTTATTCTCACGCGGTCACTTCCAAGGAAATCAAATTCCTGAAGGTGTTAACGTTTTATCCCCACAAATTATTATCGGTGCGCAATATGTTCAAACTGCAGGCGTAGCGTTAGGATTGAAAAAGAACGGCAATAAAGCTGTTGCGATTACTTACACTGGTGACGGTGGTGCGTCACAAGGTGATTTCTATGAAGGAATTAACTTTGCTGGTGCCCTTAAAGCTCCTGCGATCTTCATCGTTCAAAATAACCGTTTTGCGATTTCAACACCAGTTGAAAAACAATCAGCAGCTAAAACCGTTGCTCAAAAGGCAGTTGCTGCAGGTATTCCTGGAATTCAAGTAGATGGAATGGACCCGTTAGCTGTCTATGCAGCAGTTCGTGATGCTCGTGAGCGTGCAATCAATGGTGAAGGGCCTACATTAATTGAAACACTTACGTATCGTTATGGACCGCACACAATGGCGGGAGACGATCCAACTCGTTATCGTACGACTGAACTTGATAACGAATGGGAAAAGAAAGATCCACTTGTTCGTTTCCGTAAGTTCTTAGAAAACAAAGGTCTATGGAGCGAAGAAAAAGAAAATGAAGTCATTGAACAAGCAAAAGAAGACATTAAAGAAGCAATTAAAAAAGCAGATGCGGCTCCTAAGCAAAAAGTGACCGATTTAATGTCCAATATGTTTGAAGAAATGCCTTCTAACTTAAAAGAACAATATGAAATTTATAAAGCAAAGGAGTCGAAGTAAGTCATGGCTCAAATGACAATGATTCAAGCGATTACTGATGCATTGCGTACGGAATTGCGCAATGATCCGAAAACCTTAATATTTGGGGAAGACGTCGGTGTAAATGGCGGGGTTTTCCGTGCCACTGAAGGACTTCATAAAGAATTCGGTGAAGATCGAGTTTTTGATACTCCGCTAGCTGAATCAGGTATCGGCGGTTTATCCATCGGACTTGCTTTAACAGGATATCGTCCAATTCCAGAAATTCAATTCTTTGGTTTCGTATTTGAAGTAATGGATTCTATCGCGGGTCAAATGTCTCGTATGCGCTATCGTTCAGGCGGACGCTATAACATGCCGATTACTGTACGTTCTCCATTCGGCGGAGGCGTTCATACTCCTGAGCTTCACTCAGACAGTTTAGAAGGATTAATGGCACAAACTCCTGGTTTGAAAGTAGTAGTTCCTTCTACACCTTATGATGCAAAAGGATTATTAATTTCATCTATTCGCGACAATGACCCGGTTGTATTTTTAGAGCACTTGAAATTATACCGTGCATTCCGTCAAGAAGTACCTGAAGAGGAATACACCATTCCACTTGGAAAAGCAGACGTAAAGCGTGAAGGAACGGACCTTTCAATCTTCACTTACGGTGCAATGGTTCACGAATCATTAAAAGCTGCAGAAGAATTAGCTAAAGAAGGTTACTCAGTAGAAGTTGTCGATTTGCGTACGATTAGCCCGCTTGATATTGAAACCATCATTGCATCTGTTGAAAAAACAGGCCGTGCAATTGTTGTTCAAGAAGCACAAAAACAAGCTGGGGTTGCAGCAACTGTTGTTGCTGAAATTAACGACCGTGCAATTTTGAGCTTGGAAGCGCCAGTTTTACGTGTAACGGCTGCTGATACGATTTATCCTTTTTCTCAAGCTGAATCTGTATGGCTTCCTAACTATAAGGATGTAATCGAGACGGCTAAAAAAGTATTGACGTTCTAAATAATCGAAAAATAGTCTCCTCTACATTCCGCAGAGGTTGTATACAACTGCGGAAAGAGAGGGAATATAGGAGGATGAATCACAGTGTCATTTCAATTTAAAATGCCTGACATTGGTGAAGGTATTCACGAAGGTGAAATTGTCAAATGGTTCATAAAGCCAGGTGACAAGGTTCAAGAAGATGATGTACTTTGCGAAGTGCAAAATGATAAAGCGGTAGTTGAAATTCCTTCTCCTGTAGAAGGTACTGTTCTCGAAGTTTTAATTGGAGAAGGAACCGTTGCTACGGTCGGACAGGTTCTTGTTACTTTTGATGCGCCAGGGTACGAAAACTTGCAATTTAAGGGCGATCATGGTGATGAGGAGCCTATGCAAGAAGCGGTACCAGCACCGGTTGCTGTAGCAGAAGCAAAGCAAGAAGCAGCAACAGTACCAAGTTCTGGAGCACAGACACAAGCTGAAGTAGATCCAAACCGTCGCATTATTGCTATGCCATCCGTTCGTAAATATGCCCGTGAAAAAGGTGTTGAGATTCGCCTTGTTTCAGGTACAGGCGACAATGGCCGTATCTTGAAGACTGATATTGATGCATTCTTAAGCGGCGGAGCAACTGTAGCAGCACCAGCTGAAAATGTTGCTGCAGCTCAAGAAGTGAATGTAGAAGCACCAAAAGCCCAACCAATTCCACAAGGTGAATATCCTGAAACACGTGAAAAAATGAGCGGTATCCGTAAGGCAATTGCAAAAGCAATGGTGAACTCTAAACATACTGCTCCACACGTTACATTAATGGATGAAATTGATGTAACTAAGCTTGTAGCACACCGTAAAAAATTTAAAGAAGTGGCTGCTGCTAAAGGCATTAAGCTTACCTTCTTACCATATATCGTAAAAGCTTTAACAAGTGCATTAAGAGAGTTCCCAGTATTAAATACATCACTTGATGATGCAACAAATGAAATTATTCATAAGCATTATTTCAATATTGGAATTGCAGCAGACACTGAAAAAGGTTTATTAGTCCCAGTTGTAAAGGATGCTGACCGTAAATCCGTATTTAACATTTCAAATGAAATTAATGAATTAGCAACAAAGGCGCGTGATGGAAAGCTTGCTCCAAATGAAATGAAGGGTGCATCTTGCACGATTTCTAATATCGGTTCAGCAGGCGGTCAATGGTTTACTCCTGTGATTAATCACCCTGAAGTAGCCATTTTAGGAGTTGGCCGTATTGCGGAAAAACCAATTGTTAGAGATGGAGAAATTGTAGCAGCACCTGTGCTTGCTCTTTCCTTAAGCTTTGATCACCGCATGATTGACGGTGCTACAGCCCAAAACGCAATGAACCACATTAAACGATTATTAAACGACCCAGAATTATTGCTAATGGAGGCGTAAAAAAATGGTAGTTGGAGATTTCCCAATTGAAACAGATACTATAGTCATCGGTGCAGGTCCTGGCGGATATGTTGCAGCAATTCGTGCTGCACAGCTTGGACAAAAAGTAACGATTGTAGAAAAAGAATATGTGGGCGGAGTATGTTTAAATGTTGGATGTATCCCATCAAAAGCCCTAATTGCTGCAGGACATCGATATGAAACAGCTATGCATTCCGACCAATTCGGAATCACAGCGGAGAATGTGAAAGTTGACTTCACAAAGGTACAAGAATTCAAAGCTGGTATCGTAAAGAAATTAACCGGCGGTGTTGAAGGATTATTAAAAGGCAATAAGGTAAACATTGTTCGCGGTGAAGCATACTTTGTTGATGCCAATACGTTACGTGTAATGGATGAAAATTCAGCACAAACTTATACGTTTAAAAATGCCATTATCGCAACAGGTTCACGACCAATTGAACTGCCTGCATTCAAATATTCAAAACGCATTTTAAATTCTACGGGCGCATTGAATTTAACTGAAATTCCTGAAAAAATTGTTGTCATTGGCGGCGGTGTAATCGGGATTGAATTAGGCGGCGCATATGCTAACTTTGGCAGCCAAGTTACTATTTTAGAAGGTGCCGATGAAATCTTAGGCATGGGTGTATTTGATAAGCAAATGGCCACCCTTGTTAAAAAGAATATGAAGAAAAAAGGTGCTGAATTCTATACAAAAGCATTTGCTAAAGGTGTAGAGGAAACTGAAAATGGCGTAGTTGTTACGTTTGAAACTAAAGGTGAAGAGAAGAAAATTGAAGCTGATTACTGCTTTGTCATGGTTGGGCGCCGTCCTAACACAGATGAAATGGGCTTAGAGCAAGTCGGTGTTCAAATGACCGACCGTGGCTTAATCGAAATTGATCAGCAATGCCGTACCAACATTAGCAACATTTATGCAATTGGCGATGTAGTTGCAGGTCCTCAATTAGCTCATAAAGCATCATACGAAGCTAAAATTGCTGCGGAAGCGATTGCTGGTCACCCATCAGAAATTGACTACCTAGGTATTCCAGCGGTTGTCTTCTCTGAACCAGAGCTTGCATCAGTGGGTTATTCTGAAGATCAAGCGAAAAAAGAAGGTATTGAAGTGATTGCAGCGAAGTTCCCATTTGCGGCAAACGGACGTGCACTTTCACTTGATAGTGCAGATGGATTCTTAAAACTAATCACTCGTAAAGAAGATGGTCTTGTAATCGGTGCGCAAATTGCCGGTGCAAGTGCGTCAGATATGATTGCTGAACTTGGTCTTGCGATTGAAGCAGGTATGACAGCGGAAGATCTTGCGATGACTATTCACGCACATCCAACTCTTGGAGAAATTACAATGGAAGCGGCTGAAGTAGCCTTGGGCAGCCCAATCCATATTATTAAATAATTTACAAATGGTTCTTTCCTGAAGAGGAAAGAACCATTTTTTTAAGGAATGAGCTTTTACGAAAATAACTATATTTTTTTGACATATACTTTACCATTCAGGTTTTTATAGAAGTTTGGTGTGGTGATACCTTTGAAGGTTTATGTAGTGATGTTGCTGCAATTTATGATTTGGAGCGGTTACACCTTGATTGAGTGGTTATCGAAGCATGACCAATTAGTATATAAAGTTATCATGTTTTTTGTCTTTTTTTATTTGGCTTACTTGATTGGTAACAGTATAACGAAATCATCAAGAAAAACATTATTCCTCACAGCGGTAAGCCTTGTCATTTATACCTCGATACATTATACTCTCGCACTCTATACCCATTAAAAAAACTCCCTTAAAGGGAGTTTTTTTAAAAGTAAAGAAAGTATAAAATTTTCGTCTTTGAGAATTGTCCAGCGCAAGCGTCCTGCCCCTCGATGGTCCACAGCCAAACCGTCAAGAAGGTTAAAGAGCAACTTTCTCGCCGGCTTAGCTTATGCTATGTCTGAGGCTAACCAAGGCGCTTCCGTTTTTCTTATATTATTTTCGCGGATAATAATACATGATTCTATCATTAAAAAGATGGAGTTCTCCTTGCATTTTTTTCGCAAGAAATTTACAAAATTCGTTGGCTTTCCCTTTATCACCGTAAGTGGATTGTTCAGGCAGGGTTACTTGAATATATTGCTGCTCTCTTTCTTCACCATTCTCATCACGGATAAACTCTGTATCAACGCCAACTAAAATAGCACAATACTTTTCATGATCAGAATGTAAATAAAACCATTTCCCTTTTTCATCTTCCTTTTCCTTTACTTCATAAGGGAATGCTGCGTCCCCGAATTGCCAGTCAACTTGATTGCCTGTCTTCGAGGTAATATCTTTATAATAATAGAAAAGATCTTTTACTTCATCAATGATAACTTGCTGTTTCGCAGATGAAGGCACCAGCTTAATATATGCATTTTTCGCCAACATCAATCCCCCCTAACACTCCATTAATATCCCCTT
The DNA here is from genome assembly GCF_001866655.1 of Bacillus sp. MUM 116. Lineage (GTDB taxonomy): Bacteria > Bacillota > Bacilli > Bacillales > Cytobacillaceae > Neobacillus. The sequence continues at coordinate 13,975 of NZ_MLYR01000109.1, forward strand.
TTATTTTAGCATTGAATAAAATCCAATGACAACCATTACAAAAATAGTTTCTTGTAATTTTTGTGAAAATAAATTATAATATTCTAAATATTAAAAGAATGGAGGAGTCCAATGGAATTATTTGAAAAATTATATGATGAGCAGGAAAATGTAAAGGTGAGGTTTGTAGGTTTTACAACTGAACATACCCGCTATGACTTTGGAATTATATTTACGAACATGTTTTTTGGAAAACCTCTGGTAGTCTGTATGCAAACCGGGCGTTCTACCCTCCTCGACCCTAAAGACATCGAAGATATTGACCACTTGCAAACCGTTTTCCGAATTTCCAATCGCGAACAGGCAGCAGATCTAGCTGAATTTTTCAGCGTGACGATTCCATCCGTTCATTCGTATACCCAGTATGAATAAAAGGCTTAAAAAGGACCTAATTATAGGTCCTTTTTTGTATGTAAATATTTAAATGTGATATACAATTTAGGCTTGAAATATTAAATGTGATATATTATTATTAACTCAAGGATGTTTTAAGCGTTTACATTTCATAAAAAGGGGATAGAAAAAATGGGTACTATCGTATGCCAATCTTGCAACTCTACTATTGATCATTTTGAAGACGAAAAAGTAACCGTTTTATATTCTTCAAAATGCAATTGCTGTAAAGACCACCATTCTAAAGAAGAAAAATAAATAAAGAAAAAATAAAAAAGGATTCCGGAGTGGGGCTGTTGACAATCAAATAGGATTTTCTAAAACCTGTGTAGAATTTATTCTATACAGGTTTTTTATTGGGGGAATTTTTATGGCAATGGGTCGTAAAGATGAATATCAAAGTAAACTGGAGTTTATTGATTTAAATGTTTTTGTTCCTTCAAATCATATTCTTCGTCAAATCAATGAAAAAATTGATTTTTCATTTATATATGACAAAATGGAAAAATATTATTCGAAACTCGGGAGAAAATCACTTGATCCTGTTCTTTTATTTAAAATGTTACTAATTGGTTATCTTTTTAATGTTGATTCGGAACGCCGGCTGGAGCAAGAAGTCCACTTAAATATTGCTTATCGTTGGTTTTTGGGACTTGATTTAACGGATCCTGTTCCCGATCATTCAATCTTTAGTCAGAATCGACGTAGAAGGTTCAAAGAAAAGGGGAATACCGTTTTTCAAGAGATTTTTGATCATATTGTTAAGCTCTGCATAGAAAAGGGTTTTGTTACTGGGGAAGTAATTGTTACAGACTCTACTCACATTAAAGCTAGTGCTGCAAAAGGTAAAGTTGAAAAAGTAGTTGTGGAGAATACTCCTTCCCAATATTTAAATACCCTTGAAGAAGAAGCGAAGAGAACTGAAATAGAATTAGAGGAGAAAAGAATAGAATCAGGTAAAAATAAACGGGGACGAAAACCAAAAGGTTCCTCAACCCATACAACCTCTATCGTAAAAACTGATCCTAACTCTGGGTTATTAAATCGCCCTGGAAAGCCATCTGGACCTCACTACTTAGCCCATACAAGTATAGATACAAAAAACGGAATCATAGTCGATATACATCCAAGTGCTGGAAACATAAATGATTGTGAACCATTTATTGAAAGACTTAACGTGATTCAAGAGAAATTTGACTTGAAGATTAAAAATGTTGGAGCAGATAGAGGATTTGATACCACCCCAATTCATCATGGATTAAAAACATTAGAAATTACAGGATATATTACTCCAATTCAATCTAAAACTGCTTATAATACAACTTCCTATAAGGAATTTATATATGATGATAAAAACGATACGTACATCTGTCATAATCAAAAAATACTTTCTTTTACTCATATAAATCATAGCGGTGAACAGTACTCCAAAGTATATTCTGCAAAAGTAAAAGACTGCAAAGTCTGTCCTTTTAGAGAACAATGCTTTGGGAAAACAGCAACAAAAAGAACCATTGATCGACCAATAGCCCATGAATTGCTTGAAGCAAATAAAATAAGAGCAAATACTCCTGAATACAAAATGGTACAAAAGCTAAGAAGAGTTTGGTGTGAAGGTTCCTTCGGAACCATGAAGATGAAACACAACCTATTTAAAACTTATAAGAGGGGCATTCAAAAAATTCTTGAACAATGCCTCTTTTCGGCATTGGCTTTAAACTTAAAAAGAATGATAAAGGTGATGAATTAGCATCATAAGATGGGAAAAAAGGATAAAAAAATCATTTAAAAAAGAAAAAAACAAAAAGGGAAAGGAGATACAACTCCTTTCCTTTTTTGTCAACAGCCCCGGAGTGGAATCCTTTTTTTTTTAGAAGATAAGAAAATTTTTTTCTGCTTTGAAAATTGTCCAACCCCAGCGCCTAGCCCCTCGAGGTCATCAAACCAATCCGTCCAAAAGGTTAAAGAGCAACCTTTCGGCCGGCTTGTCTTGTGCTATACCTGAGGCTAACCAAGGCGCTTCCGTTTTTCTTATTTTATCGCTTTATATTCTTTTATCACTCTGATTGTTTTTAATTCATCGTCCTCAGGGCCTTGAACCGGAAGACCTACTTCAATGTTTTTCTGAATATAGAGCAGGTTTTCTTTTGTAATGATTTCACCTGGGATAAAGATTGGAATACCAGGCGGATAAACCATCACAAACTCGGCGATAATGCGGCCTTCAGATTGTTCAAAAGGAATTACTTCCGTTTCGGAATAAAATGCATCCCGAGGCGTTAAAGCAAGTAATGGGATATCTGGAAGTAAAACCTGTACAGGTTCAATTTTTTCTGCGCGATCCTTAAATGTTTCAGACAGATCTTTTAAGGCCTTAACTAAAATGTCAGCCTCAAAATCAGTATCACCGAAAGTAATAATACAAAGGATGTTATATAAATCAGATAATTCTACTTCAATGTTATGCTTTTCACGCAGCCATTTTTCTACCTCATAGCCTGTTAGCCCTAAATCTTTAACCGAAATAATTAGTTTTGTTGGGTCATAATCGAAAGTGGCTTTAGAACCTAATATCTCCTCGCCGATACAATGTATATGCTCAATCTCGTTTATTCTTTTGCGAATAGATTGAGCCAATTGAATCGTTTTTTCAATGAGGTCCTTCCCTTTTGTCACCAGTTGCTTACGTGCAACATCTAAAGACGCAAGCAATAAATATGATGTGGAAGTGGTTGTCATCATACTGAGGATAGATTGAACATGTTTAGCGGATACAAGTCCCTCTTTTACATTTAAGATGGAGCTTTGTGTCATCGAACCGCCAAGTTTATGGACACTAGTCGCTGCCATATCGGCCCCTGCCTGCATGGCTGAAAGCGGAAGTTCATCATGAAAATGAATATGCACACCATGCGCTTCATCAACGAGAACAGGGACGTTATAAGAATGAGCAATCTCAACGATTTTTTTCAAATCTGCTGAAATGCCGAAGTAGGTTGGATTAATGACCAAAACTCCTTTTGCATCCGGATGCTGTTTCAATGCCCGTTCAACGGCATCTGTTGTAATCCCATGGGAAATCCCTAATTGTTCGTCAATTTCCGGATGGATAAATACGGGAATAGCTCCAGAAAAAACAATGGCCGACATAACCGATTTATGAACGTTTCTCGGGACAATAATTTTATCTTCAGGGCCGCATACAGCCATTACCATTGCCATTATTGCGCCGCTTGTTCCTTGAACCGAAAAGAAGGTCCGGTCGGCACCAAATGCTTCGGCAGCAAGGTCTTGAGCCTGTTTAATCATGCCTTTTGGTGCGTGCAGATCATCAAGTGGTCCAATATTAATTAAATCAATCGAAAGGGCATTATCACCAATGAAATTTCGAAATTCCGGATCCATACCTGCACCTTTTTTATGACCAGGTATATGGAATTGAATAGGATTTCTTTTTGCATGTTCTAATAAACCGCTGAATAACGGTGTTTGATTTTGCGACAATTTAGTACCACACCTCTTTATTTCAAATACTTATATTTTCATTTGAATAAATATACATAAAACATATGAATTATAGCACTTTTCACTCACCTTGCATAGGGATACGTTTCATATTAGTAACATTCCCTTAACAACAGGAAATTTACCGTTTGAAGTCGAAATAAATGATAATGAAGTATTGGAGGGATACAAATGAATTGGCAAACACGAGTAACTGATTTACTCAATATTCAATATCCAATTGTTCAAGGCGGGCTTGCTTATTTGGCTTACTCAAAGCTTGCAGCGGCTGTTTCAAACGCTGGTGGCCTCGGCCAAATTACGGCCATGTCACTTGGAGATGCGTATAAACTTAGAGAAGAAATTAGGAAAGTGAAGCAGTTGACAAACAAACCATTTGGTGTAAACTTTGCCATTGGGCAGCATGGAAGGCCATTTGAGGATTTTTTGCAGGTTGCCATTGACGAAGACGTACCAGTCGTTTCGATGACGGGTGGGAATCCTGCTCCTATTTTTGAACAGTTAAAAGGAACTTCCATCAAAAAATTAGTTCTGGTTGCGGCAAGAAGACAAGCTGTAAAAGCAGAGGAGCTAGGGGCAGACGCAGTAATGGTTGTTGGTCAAGAAGGTGGAGGACACCTTGGGAGAGATGATATCGGGACAATGGTCTTAATTCCACAGGTGGTTGATGCTGTTTCGATTCCTGTCATTGCTTCTGGTGGAATTGGCGATGGCCGGGGGCTGATCGCTGCTCTAAGTTTAGGGGCTGAAGGGATTGAAATGGGAACAAGATTTATTGCAACAAAGGAATGTGTTCATGCAAATGAACTTTATAAGCAAAGATTGGTGGAAGGGAATGAAGCAGATACCATTGTGATTAAGCGTTCCCTTGGCAGCCCCGGAAGAGCAATTGCAAATACATGGACAAATAAAATCCTTGAAATCGAAAAAGAGAACGGAGGATATGAACTACTAAAAGATTTTATTAGTGGTTCAGCGAATATGCGTTACATTTATGATGGGGCGGAGAACGAAGGATTTGCATGGGCAGGTCAGGTTATGGGATTAATAAAAGATGTCCCAACCGTTACGGAATTATTTTCGCGAATAATTACCGATGCCGAACAAATTCGTTATAAATGGGGAAAATAAGGTTTAAGAGAGAACGGTAAGCAGGTGAAATGATGGAGTACCAATATCCAATCGATTATCATTGGTCAACAGAAGAAATTGTGGATGTAATAAAATTTTTTGAAACGGTTGAGAGAGCATACGAAAAAGGGATTTCCCGTGATGAAATCATGAATGCTTATCGACGCTTCAAGGAGATCGTACCAGGAAAGGCAGAAGAGAAAAAGATTTGTGGTGAATTCGAAGAAATAAGCGGTTATTCTTCTTATCGAACTATCAAACGAGCAAAAGAGGCTGTTCCCGGTGAAAAGATTTCAATGTTGTAATGGCAAAAAGCTCCCGAGTTTAGGGAGCTTTTATTTTACAATAGAATTTATAAATGGCTTCGAGAATTGTCCAGCTCCAGCGCCTAGCCCCTCTAGGTCGCTGCGGTCCTGCCGATGAAGTCAAAAAACGACTTCACCGTCAGGACCGCGAGCAGCTGTCGGGGCTGACCAAGGCGCTTACGCTTTTCTTATTTATTTACAGCAATTTTATATAATGGAGCAACTTGTTTAAACACATTTTCAATTTGTTCAAGTAATTCTTCAGGTTTTAATTCAATGACTTTTTCCCGATCAATTATCAAACCAGACAGAATTTCAGCTTTTTTAACAGTTTGCAGACGGTGGAAAAAGGACTTTAATTCATCTTTAGAAAGATCTTGATGGTTCACTGTTTCAGGTTTTGTATGATCAAGGGACCAAACAAACTCCTTGGGTGTTTCTTTATATAATTTATTTAATTTTTTCGTGAACCTTTCACCGATAGCCTCTTTTTGTGGTGCCTCATAAATAACCGCAAACCAGATAAATAAATGACTGTTCCATAACCCAATTTGAAAATGAGGAAGCATCTTATAGCCGCGTGCATTATTAGCCAAAGCCACCCAAGTATCCTTTGGAGGATTGATGGTTCTTCTTGCGTGCTTTGCAACATGGACAAACATTTCATCTCCAGTAAGGGTTGTTAGTAAGGGAGAAAAATATTGTCCCAAAAATTCCAACTTCGGGCGAATGATTTCTTTTAATGCCTCCATTCTTGGCTCTAATCCATCTATTAAGAAAACATCAAAATCTTCTTGCGAAAATCCTTTAAAATTCATTTAGGAAACCCCCTGCAATAAGCTTTGTCCATTATTGTAGCATATTGGCGGTTTTTGAAAAAATCTATTGCTTATCTGGGTTAATGCACAAATTTGTTACATCCTTACGCATTGACTCATAGAATAACAGTAAAAAAATAGTCTGAAAAATTAGTCAATACCATCATGAAAGGGAGGAGAACCATGAAACAATTAATGAATACAACGCTTAAAAAAGCAGGCGAAAAAGAAAGAACAGCTTATTTGAGATTGGAAATGGATTATGAATTGGCAACATTATTTGAAGCAATTGAGGATAAAAATGAGAAAAAAATTAAAGAGTGTAAACTAAAATTGGAAAAAATCCGCCAGGAACTATTACGTTTAAAAGCTTTTTAATATAAAGTTTTACTTTTTAAGGGGTAACTTTAAGGAAATGATACAAAATAGAAAGGTAATCGAGCTTATCTAAAACGGACTCCAGTAACAATAAAGGGGTTCGTTTATTATTGCTCCCATTTGTTAATGTATTCACGAATGTTTAAAATTGGAACTACAAAGTTGATGTGCTGAATCATTTTGATTAAGCTATAAGTACATCAATTTTATCGGGTGATTCTTACTACATACATTAGACACATCTTGTAAATTCGGAAGCATTGGAGGAGCAAAATGAATTGGGATCATATTTATACTCATGCGCTGGCTTGGGTAAAAGAAGCCGGGGAAAGAATTAGATCATCCTTTGACAAGACGTTGAATATTCAAACAAAATCAAATGCGAATGACCTTGTCACCAATATGGATAAAGAAATTGAACAATTTTTTATTGGGAAAATTAGAGAGACCTACCCAGATCATAAAATTTTAGGCGAGGAAGGGTTTGGAGATGAGCTTAAGAATTTGCACGGAATTGTATGGATGATTGACCCAATTGACGGGACGATGAATTTTATCCATCAGCAGCGTAATTTTGCTATTTCGCTTGGAATTTATGATGAAGGCATCGGAAAAATTGGGATAATTTATGATGTGGTTCATGATGAATTGTATCATGCTTTAAGGGGAAAGGGTGCCTATTTAAATGATAAGGTAATTCCGGCCTTAAAGGAGGCAAATGTCGAGGAATCAATTATTGCATTAAATGCCACTTGGGTAATGAAGAACCATCGTATTGACCATAATTTACTTATTCCACTTGTTAGGGATGCACGGGGAACAAGGTCTTATGGAACGGCTGCACTCGAAATGGTATTTGTGGCAACAGGACGCGTGGATGCCTATATATCCATGCGGCTTTCTCCATGGGATTTTGCTGGTGGTGCTGTGATTGTCGAAGAATTAGGAGGGATTATAACCAATTTAAGAGGGGAAAAACTTGATTATCTTACAAAAGATTCTCTGTTTGTTGCGAAGCCCGGCTTGCATGAAACGATTTTAAAGAAATATTTAAAAGATGGTAAATGGTAAAAAGAAGCCTTACACAGGCTTCTTTTTCTAATTGTATAGCTTTAGCGCCTAGCCCCTAGGGGCCGAAGCGCTTGTCGGGGCTGGCCAAGGCGCTTCCGCTTTTCTTTATAATTGGCCGTTTGCTCTCATTTTTGCTTTCGTTTTAAATCCCATTCCCATAATTAAAATAACGGCGATAATACAGCCAATCGTACCGATTATACTTTGCTCAGCAATGGCAACACCAATACCGGCAATGAAGGCGGCAGCAAGAAATGCATATAAAAGTAAACTCCATTTTATTTGTTTCATATCTATACCCCACTATAATAATAAAATTAAATTCCTTTACAAGTATTATTCTACATAAAATCCTTTTAGGTTTCCACTTTAATTATGGTATAATGTTTTAGTTATATTTGAAAAACTATAATAAGCTTTATTTTATGAATAGAGGTAGGAGTGAATTTTTTGAAAATAAGAGAAGATATTCGCAATATTGCCATAATTGCCCACGTTGACCATGGTAAAACAACTTTGGTTGACCAGTTGTTAAAACAATCCGGAACCTTCCGTTCCAATGAGCATGTAGAAGAGCGTGCGATGGATTCAAATGATATTGAAAGAGAACGTGGAATCACGATTCTTGCCAAGAACACAGCGATTCAATATAAAGATACCCGTATCAATATTCTCGACACACCGGGACACGCTGACTTTGGCGGAGAAGTAGAACGTATCATGAAAATGGTTGATGGGGTTTTGCTTGTTGTTGATGCCTATGAAGGGACAATGCCGCAAACACGATTTGTGCTGAAAAAAGCATTAGAGCAAAATCTTACACCAATTGTAGTCGTAAATAAAATCGACCGTGATTTTGCCCGACCAGAAGAAGTTATTGATGAAGTCATCGATTTGTTTATTGAACTTGACGCAACGGAAGATCAGCTTGAGTTCCCAGTAATTTACGCATCGGCCATTAATGGGACAGCAAGTACGGATCCTCATCAACAGGATGAAAACATGCAATGTTTGTATGATTCCATTGTTGATAACATCCCTTCGCCAGTTGATAACAGCGATGAACCGTTGCAATTTCAAGTAGCGCTTCTTGATTACAATGATTTTGTAGGAAGAATTGGAATCGGACGGGTATTTCGTGGGACAATGCATGTAGGCCAACAGGTTGCCTTAATGAAATTAGACGGATCAGTTAAACAATTCCGTGTTACCAAGATTTTTGGATTCTTTGGTTTAAAACGTCAAGAAATCAAAGAAGCAAAAGCGGGAGATTTAATCGCAGTATCCGGAATGGAAGATATAAACGTAGGTGAAACAGTTTGTCCGACTGAGCACCAAGAAGCATTACCTGTTTTACGGATTGATGAACCGACTTTACAAATGACCTTCGTTGTCAATAATAGTCCATTTGCAGGTCGCGAAGGAAAATATTTAACGGCGAGAAAGATTGAAGAGAGACTTCGTGCCCAATTACAAACAGATGTAAGCTTACGTGTCGAAAATACAGATTCACCTGATGCATGGATTGTTTCCGGTCGTGGAGAACTCCACTTATCGATTTTGATTGAAAACATGCGTCGTGAAGGTTATGAGCTACAGGTTTCTAAACCGGAAGTAATCGTAAAGGAAATTGATGGTGTACGCTGTGAGCCTGTTGAACGGGTACAAATTGATGTTCCAGAAGAGCATACAGGTGCTGTAATGGAATCCATTGGTGCCCGCAAAGGTGAAATGATCGACATGATTAATAATGGATCGGGTCAAGTTCGTTTAATCTTTAATGTTCCTGCTCGCGGATTAATTGGATATACAACAGAATTCTTAACGATGACTCGTGGATATGGAATTATTAACCACACCTTTGATAGCTATCAGCCAATGCTTCAAGGCCAAGTTGGAGGAAGACGTCAAGGAGTACTAGTTTCAATGGAATCAGGAAAAGCTTCCACATATGGCATCATGCAAGTAGAAGACCGAGGAACGATTTTTGTTGAACCGGGAACTGAAATTTATGAGGGTATGATTGTCGGAGAGCACACGCGTGAAAACGATATAACCGTTAATATCACAAAAGTGAAACAAGCTACAAATGTGCGTTCAGCAAATAAAGATCAAACTTCAGTCATTAAAAAGCCAAAAATTATGACTCTTGAGGAATCACTTGAATATTTAAATGAGGACGAATATTGTGAAGTAACACCGGAATCCATCCGTCTTCGTAAAAAAATTCTTGATAAAAATGAACGGGAACGCATGGCTAAAAAGAAAAAATATGCTGAAATGAGTTAAGAAGCCCTTTTAGAAATGTGTCAGTGGCAGAAAATGTTAGAATGGACTCTCTGATCTCCAACGAAACCACTGATAAAATTGAAATACCAAGGAGGTTTTGTGGGTGAATGTAGCAGAACGTCTTTCATTTTTTGCAGCTCTTTATAAGGTAACAGAACAGCCTAAAATAGGCATGTGGTTATTATACTTAACCATTGTTGCTTTATCGATTGTTGTCTATAAGCTTGGTTTTGCCAAAAAGCTGCCTCTGGGAAAATCAATTGTGATTTATATCTTTTTATGTGTCGGCTGTACCCTCCTTACTTTTTTAGGGATCTTTTTACCGGTTGCAGAGGGACTTGTCGTGGCGGCTTTAATTTTGATTATCTATAAAATTCGCTTGCATCAATCGAAAAAACATCAGGCAGAAGCAAAGTAGTTGGGGGATACGGAAATGAAAATGAAATCCTTGCAGGATGCATTATATAATTGGCTTACAATTAAGGTTGTAAGTGATTCCCGTCCTGATGATACGGCTGCTAAGGAGACGGTTGACCTCTTTGAAGAAATTCTGGTTTCCGATTATCGTCTTTCCAACATTGTGATCACAACAGATGAAGTCATGTATTATGTAACCTTTCATCAAGACGGCGAAAGCAAGAAACAGCGTTTCCCCCGCGAGGTTATTGAGGTTATGTTAGACCAAATCAATGGAGAACCCGACAAATATTGCAACTTCCCTGCGGAGGAAGAATAATAAAAAGCCCCTCAAGGTAAACTTGAGGGGCTTTTTATTGAGATAAGAAAGTATAAAATTCGGAATCGAGAATTGTCCAGCGCAAGCGTCCTGCCCCTCGAGGTCACAAGCCAATCCGTCCAAAAGGTTAAAGAACAACCTTTTGGACGGATTGGCTTGTCTTCTGCTATGCCTGAGGCTGAGCAAAGCGCTTGCGCTTTTTTTATTTTTGAAAAGAGGTTGGGGTTTACCAATCATCCTTTTCAGGCCGCTCCCGGAAAAATCGGAATTTTCCGGTGTCAATTCTTGCTTTTGTTTTATCGGCTATTCTTGCACTGCAATCATTACACATATATGTATGGATAGGACGATTACGCAATCGCTTCGCGATCAGCGTTTCATCGTCAATTTTTTCTATTTTATCGCAGATTACGCATTTTACCCTCATTTTAACCCCCCAATTATCTTCAAAGCCGCTATTTATTTTAATAGTATATCATATTAAGCCAAGAGAAAAGCGCGTTATATTGTATGAATGTTGATGAAAAAAATAGATAGTAGTAATATTAGAATAACTGTTTTTAAAGGAGGTGTAATGATGGCGAACCAAGTTGAACCTAAATTAATTAAAATCCTATATGATGAACTGCAAAAAGAGAGGTTCGTAACATTGGCAACAGTCGATTATGAAACAGGCGGACCAAATGTTAGCGCGATTTCCTGGATTCTTGCAAAGGATGAAGAAACCATTTATTTTGCGGTTGATAATCGTTCCAGAATTGTCCAGAATATCGGTAATAATAATCAAGTCGTAATTAATTTAATTGCCAACGAATCTACATACTCCATCCAGGGGACTGCTTCCATTAAAGAAGAAAGACTCCAGGATGTTCCTTTGAAATTGGCATTAATTGAAGTATCTATAAACGAAGTCAGAGATGTTATGTTCTACGGTTCAAAAATTGTAACCGAAGTACAGTATGATAAAACATACGATAAAAATGCAGCTGCGAAACTTGATAAACAAGTAATGGATGCCATGAAAAAAGCTTAGTTTTCACTAAGCTTTTTTCATTTATGATAATTAGACTGTTCTTCTTGTTTCTTATTCAAATTCTTTTCTTCCTTTGGTGATAGACTATTATCGGGTTTATCCGTTGCATTCTTTGGATTCGGAGTAATAATGTCGCCTGGAACCTCAGGCATTAATCTTCCTGCAACATCTGCAAGTTCCTCCATGATACCTTGTATGGGTCTTCCCTTCTTGATATCGGCAGAAATTTCTCTCAATCGTTCCGTTGTATCAGCATCTGCAACCACAATAGATTTTGCGCCATAGGGGTCTTTTCTCAAGCTTTCCGCTACAGAGTACTTAATCGTTCCAACCTGGGAACGTTCTAATTTAGAATTTACATCAATTCCCACGATAGCGTATCGACCAAGGACAACAGCAGTAGCATCATTAACATTCGGGACACTTGTGGCCAGATCCACTAAGCGTTTAGAAATTTCTTGACCTGTTTTCCGATCGACATTTTCAATATAACTGTTTTTTACATTTACTAATGATGATTTATTTTCTTGTTTTTGATTGGCCTCATTTTTTACGCATCCAGCAATGCAAAATAATATAATAATGGCGGCCGCTAATTTCCACATTTCACATTCACCTCTTGGAAACCTTGATGGAATATTTCATTGATTTCGTTAACATTTATTGTGCATTACTCCTTCTATCTTTATTCGAATAAACATATATTTTACCAAAGTAGTACAGGTAAAATGGTTTGTTAAAAAATTATAAACAAGCCAAAACAACTAGAGAAGCGGGAGGCGTCGCTTTGAGTAAAATATACGTGTTAGATACGAATGTCTTGTTACAAGACCCGTATTCCATTTTTTCATTTGAAGATAATGAAGTGGTCATTCCTGCAGTGGTTCTGGAAGAAGTGGACTCAAAGAAAAGATATATGGATGAGATTGGTAGAAATGCCAGGCAGGTATCAAGGCTAATCGATGGCTTGCGGGCTGCAGGAAAGCTCCATGAAAAAATCCCGCTGGAGAATGGCGGAACGATTAGAATTGAATTAAACCATCGTTCCTTTCATGAACTTCAGGATATTTTTATTGAAAAAACAAATGATAACCGAATTCTTGCAGTTGCGAAGAATTTATATATGGAGGAACAAACAAAGGAAAATGGGAAACCGGTTATACTCGTCAGCAAGGATGCTCTGGTTCGGGTTAAAGCAGATGCCATCGGCCTTGATGCCGAGGATTTTTTAAACGATAGGGTAGTTGAATTTGAACATATTTATACAGGATTTATTGAGGTATTTGTAGCGATTGAATTATTGGGTCGATTTTACGAAAAAGGAGAACTTTTTCTTTCTGAAATTGCCAATCATCCTTTTTATCCAAGCCAATTTCTTATTATGAAGGATGCCCTTGGAAGTTCGGCATCCGCGATTGGCATGGTGGACAAAACGAGCAAGAAGGTAAAAAAGCTTTCGTTAAATCAGGAACATGTATGGGGAATACATCCGCGAAATGTTCAGCAGACCATGGCGATTGAATTACTTCTTCGTAAGGATATTACATTGGTAACACTTATCGGAAAAGCGGGGACCGGGAAAACTTTATTGGCTTTAGCTGCAGGTTTAATGCAGACAGAAGATTTTAGAGAATATAAAAAACTTTTAGTTGCTAGACCCATCGTACCAGTAGGAAAGGATCTGGGATTTCTGCCGGGGGAAAAACAAGAGAAGCTTAGGCCGTGGATGCAGCCTATATATGATAATTTGGAATTCCTGTTTAACACAAAGAAACCAGGGGAACTGGATGCCATTTTGGCCGGGATGGGTTCCATCGAGGTAGAGGCATTAACCTATATTCGGGGGAGAAGTTTGCCAAAACAATTTATCATTATTGATGAAGCACAAAATTTAACGAAGCATGAAGTGAAAACCATCTTAACTCGTGTCGGAGAGGGCAGTAAAATTGTATTAATGGGAGACCCGGAACAAATCGATCATCCTTATTTGGATGCTTATAACAACGGACTTACCTACGTAGTTGAAAGGTTTAAGGATCAAGATATCTCAGGTCATGTAAAATTGCTAAAAGGGGAAAGATCGGGGCTTGCAAGACTCGCTGCAGATCTTCTTTAAAAACATGCAAAAACTTAAACGGGCGCTTTGCTGCACCCGTCTTGTCTTATTTCACAATAAATTTTTTAACGTTTTTAAATGGATTTTGCTGATTTGAACCATCTCCATAAAAAAGGTGTATGGGTCCATCTTCCGATAATTGCTTTCCATCTTGAGAGAATTTAAGAATTAACTCGTACGCCTTTTCAAGGGGAATTTCAATTTCCCCTTCTGAGGTCTCGGCAATGACTATCTTAGCATCAGGATTTGGTTGTGAATTTTCCAGAAAAGGTTTAAAAGAAATCCCGAATGTACTTGTCAACATCTTTATTTTTTCAAGCTTTTTTTCAAACTTTTTTTCAGTTTTTAAAGTTGGCGGAAAGATTGCGCCTTCCATAATTTCACGGTCCCAATGCTTTGAAACGGCTTTAGTGTATTCCTCGAGTTGATCTTTAACTTCCTTTTTGTCGGAAAAGTAGGTGGTTAAATCAACGCGTCGATCATCAAAAATCCACACACTCGGATCAAGAGTAATCGTATATTTACAATTTCCTGTAATTAAAATTATGTTTTCCAATTTTTTTACCCCCGTTCATCACTCGAATTAAGTATAGCCCTTTTTTATTCGAATGTCATTTAAGGAAGAAAGTGAATTTCTGCTTTTACTTGTATGTCATTATTCTTGCATTTTTATGCTTCAAACGGTAAAATTTAAAGATAAGTAGGTTATCGCTCTGAAACGGGGGGATGAATGTTGGCGTCTGAAATGATCGTGAATCATCAGGAAAAAGCATATGCCTTATTACAGGCTGACGCTGAGAAAATATTAAAGCTTATTAAAGTGCAAATGGACAATCTTACGATGCCTCAATGCCCTCTTTATGAAGAGGTATTGGACACCCAAATGTTTGGTTTATCGAGAGAGATAGATTTTGCGGCTAGATTAGGCTTAATTGATATTAAAGATGGGAAAGCGATTTTAGATCAATTGGAACGTGAATTATCGGCTCTTCACGATGCATTCAAAAGAAAATAAATCGACCTAAAGAACTCAAACATTGAAAACATTAAGTGTTTGGGTTCTTTATTATTTTGGCTGTGTTTAAGGTCATTGTTGATTTCTTATCCATGTTGAATGGAGCAGAAATCAACAGTCAAATTTAACACAGCCATTTTTTAGTAATAAAAAATCATGCAGCCAGTAAGATTTCCTCAAGTAATCTGCCCGATTTTCTATTATAATAATATTAATCAAATTATTTTTGAAGTTGAGGGAATTGAATGGTAAAAAAAATATTTAAATCCTATGATTATACTTTAATCCTTGCAATTATTCTTCTGTCAGCATTTGGACTGGTAATGGTTTACAGTGCTAGCATGGCATCTGCTGTTCAACGATATAAAGTTCCAAGTGATTTTTTTTACCAGAGGCAAAAAATATTTTTGCTCATATCATTGGCGATTTTTATTTTTACAGCGGTGATTCCATATAAAATAATGACGTTTACCAAACACTTTTTAGCTCCGATGGTGATCCTATCGATTATGGCTCTTATGGGTTTATTCGTGTTCGGAAATGTTGCAGGTAATGCCCAAAGCTGGTATCAATTTGGGCCATTAAAAATTCAGCCTTCGGAATTTGTTAAACTTGCTGTCATTATCTATTTGTCGGCTGTTTATGCAAAGAAACAGAATTACATCAACCAGTTTAACAAAGGGGTTCTTCCACCATTATTTTACCTTTTGATTGTTTGCGTTCTGATTGCCAAACAGCCTGACTATGGGACAGCTCTTATAATTATTCTAATCGCCGGTACGGTTATCCTATCATCCGGCATGAATTTTAAAAGTATTTCTAAACTATTGCTGATTGGGGTTATCGTAGGGTTAATTTTTCTTGCTTTTGGGAAGGGAGCAATCTTGTCTCAAAAAAGAGTTGATCGGTTTGCCGTATTAAACGATCCGTTTAAAGAAGAACAAACATCCGGGTTCCACCTGGCAAATTCATATATTGCGATAGGTTCCGGTGGGATTAATGGATTAGGACTAGGAAGAAGTATTCAGAAGCTTGGTTATCTTCCAGAATCCCATACAGATTTTATTATGGCCGTAATTGCTGAAGAACTTGGAGTATGGGGGGTTGGCTTTGTTGTTTTAACCTTGGCTTATATTGTTCTTAGGGGAATCTATATTGGGTTAAAATGCAAGGACCCTTTTGGAAGCCTGTTGGCGATAGGAATTTCCAGCATGATTGGAATTCAAACCTTTATTAACCTAGGGGGGATATCAGGAGTCATTCCACTTACGGGTGTACCATTGCCATTTGTAAGTTACGGTGGTTCCTCGCTGCTTTCGCTTGCCATAGCTGCCGGAATTTTAGTCAATGTATCCATGTTTGTTAAATATGAGAGTACGAAAAATAAATCGGACCAAAAAGTGAAAAAAGAACAGAAAAATGACGGAAAAGTATTTTACTTGCAACAATAAAAAAGCTGCCGGGTTGGCAGCTTTTTTATTGTATAAGTATTTATTAATTGCTTTGAGAATGGTCCAGCTGTGGCGCCTTCACTTATCTTATTTATGTTTTTTTCTTACTCTTGAATATAAAAGTAATAAATAGCTTAAAACCCCAAATAAACAAGTGATGAAAAAGGCGTGCAATAGTGCTATATAGAGATTTAGTCTGCTAAAAATAATCAAGGCACCGGCAATTCCTTGCAAGCACACAAGACAAAATGAAATAATCCATCCCCAGTAAAGAACCTTTTGCTGGTTATATCGGCGTATCGCCAAGTATGTAACATAGGCAATCCAAATAAAAATTATTCCTGCTGCAGCCCGATGTCCCATTTGTACCCATTCATACATATTTGTTGGCAGGGATGGCGCATCATTAAGGCATAACGGCCAATCACGGCAAACCAGGCTTGATTCGGTATGGCGGACCAGTGCACCAGTATAAATGACAATATAACTGTAAATGGAAACACCGACGATATGAAAACTCATTCGTTTATCAATAACAAGCTTATCTACATCAAATTTCTTATCCACTTCAAAGATAATTAAAGTTAGTAAAAATACAGCTGCAAAGGATACAAGTGAGATACCAAAATGCAAAGCCAAAACAAAGCTGGATTGGCCCCACAAGACAGCAGCTGCCCCAATTAAACCTTGTAAGAGTAAGAAAAAGAATGAGAGAAATGATAGGAATTTTGTTTCTCTTATATGACCAATGGCTTTCCAGGTCCAAATCGATAAAATAAGAACCAAGACCCCTTCTGCACCTGATACAAGACGGTGAGCGAGCTCAATAATTAATTCCGGAGTTATATCTGACGGGACAATTTTGTCTTCGCAAAGCGGCCATGATCTTCCGCATCCCATTCCAGAGCCTGTTTTGGTAACAAGTGCTCCGCCCAGTAAAACAAAAATCATCCCAATCGTAGTAGCTACAGCGAGCCACTTTAAAGAACGTTGCAAAAAATTCACCTTCTTCAATGTTAGTTCGAAAATTTGTCAATGGATATTATTGTAAGTATAATTGATGAAATAGGACAGAAAAAGCCCCTATTCATCATAACGAAAACAAAAGGAAAAGAACAGGATTTCGAGATTTTTTTGGTGTTTTTTTTGGCCGATCAATTGAACGGATAATTTTTAATTTTCGCCATTATTATAGTGGAAACTATTGAAACTTGTGGAATGATTTGTTAAAACTATAAATAACAGTTCTTTTAAGGAATATTTTCCTGAATAACAGGCTTAAATGTTATTTTGAATATTCTGAAAAGTTTTGACACAATTTAGTCAAAAATTATTCAAAAAAAATTCACAAAAAGGACTCGAATTGTGATTTAATATACAGTGAAAGTGTTTATTAAAACTCTTCTTTTTTAAGATGTATTCTTATCTTGAGATAACTTTTATTTAAGCTTATCTATTTCCTTATAAGGAATTAGATAAGGCAAAATTATTTAGGTATCGATATAATGGATATTGTAAATATTGTAAATATTGTAATAAAGGATTAGGAGGATAAAAAATGTCCAATTCAAAGGGTCTTGGTGATACTGCGATAGAAAATGATGCATCAGGCCTGAAAACGGGTATTGAAAAAACGTCAGCATGGAAGGACTTTTTAGCTCTCATCAAAATTGGAATTGTTAATTCCAATCTCATTACAGCTTTTACAGGTCTTTGGCTGGCAATTCATTTTACCGGTTTAAGTTTTTTAAATAACTTAGATATCGTATTTTTTACATTAGCTGGTTCAGCACTCATTATCGCTGGGTCTTGTGTGATTAATAACTGGTTTGACCGGGATATTGATCATTTAATGGAAAGAACAAAAGCCAGACCAACTGTAACAGGAAAATTGGCTCCTGCAAAAGTACTTGCTTTTGGTATTATCTTGATTGGCCTGGGAACACTGTCTTTATTATTTACTACTATAACTGCAACAGTAATAGGGCTGCTTGGAGTTTTTAGTTATGTTTTCCTTTATACATTATGGTCAAAACGTCAATTGGTTTCTAATACGATTATCGGAAGTATTTCCGGTGCTGTTCCGCCGCTTATAGGCTGGGCTGCAGTAGACGGAAATCTTGATAAAATGGCATGGGCGTTATTTGTCCTTATGTTTGCTTGGCAGCCTCCTCATTTTTATGCACTAGCGATGAGAAGAGTAAAGGAATATAAAGCAGCAGGAATTCCAATGCTTCCAGTGGTTAAAGGATTTAAAACGACCAAAAGACACATCGTACTTTGGGTAGCAGTTTTATTACCAATCCCAATTTTTTTGAAAAGTTTAGGAATCCCATTTCTAATTCTGGCAACCGTGTTAAATCTCGGTTGGCTTGTTTTAGGGATTTATGGATATAGGGTCAAAGATGATATTAAGTGGGCAAAACTAATGTTTTTGTACTCATTGCAATATCTAACTATTATTTTTGTAGCAATGGTTATTGTTACATTGATTTAGTTTTGCTTAATGTTCTTCTATACTAATGGAAGCTAATTTGCCATTGGCGTTTAGATGACCCAGCGGCATCTTTCAGTAAAGAACCTTGTTGCTGGGTAATCTTTTACATATGGATGAATCATTATACATACTTCTTTGATCAAGCATTTATATTAAAGAAATTTTTTACGAAAGAGGGGTTTGATTGAGCTATGAAAAGGCTTGCAAAATGGCGTTTAATATCGTTGTTTGCGATTTTAGCGCTAATTCTCTCCGGATGCGGTGAACCGTTCCTATCCACGTTACAGCCAGCCGGTGAAGTTGCAGACATGCAATATGGCTTAATGAAGTTAAGTACTTACATCATGGTTGGAGTTATCCTAGTTGTACTAATCATTTTTGTATTGGTATTTTTACGCTTCAGAAGAAAGGATGACACAATACCAAAACAAGTGGAAGGAAGCCATACATTAGAAATTACTTGGACAGTTATACCGATTCTATTACTTCTAATCCTTGCTGTTCCAACAGTAGCTGCTACCTTCAAGCTT
The DNA here is from genome assembly GCF_001866655.1 of Bacillus sp. MUM 116. Classification (GTDB taxonomy): domain Bacteria; phylum Bacillota; class Bacilli; order Bacillales; family Cytobacillaceae; genus Neobacillus. The sequence goes on from NZ_MLYR01000109.1 coordinate 33,302, forward strand.
GCAGATGTTTCACAAATGGATAAGAAAAATTCAAAAGCATTGGTAATTAATGTGCGTTCACATTTATACTGGTGGGATTTTGAATATCCAGGTCAAAAAATTGTAACTAGCCAAGAGTTAGTAGTTCCAACAAATGAAAAGGTTTATTTTAGCTTAAAGTCGATGGATGTAAAACATGCATTCTGGATTCCTGCTGTTGGCGGTAAAATGGATACAAATACTGATAATATTAATAAGTTTTGGCTGGAGTTTGATGCAAAAAAAGCACAAGAGGCCGGAAACCTTTTCTATGGTAAATGTGCTGAGTTATGCGGACCATCTCATGCTTTAATGGACTTTAAAGTAAAAGCAATGAGCCGTGCTCAATTTGATAGCTGGGTAAAGGCAATGCAAAATGTAAAAGAGCCTCAAAAAGCCCAATCAGCTTTAGCACAACAAGGACAGGATATCTTTAATAAAAGTTGTGTAGCATGTCATGCTGTAACACCACAAAATAATAAACCAGAAGCAGCAAGACTTGCACCAAATTTAACGAACTTTGGTGATCGTTCTCGTGTCGCTGGTATTTTAGATCATAATAAAACGGAATTGAAAAATTGGATTCGCAATCCTGAAACATATAAACCAGGAAATAAAATGACTGGTAAATACCCACAAATGTCAGAAGATCAATTAAATGCTTTAGCTGAGTATTTAATGGGATTAAAAGTGCAGCAATAGTTGGGGAATTGGTTGAAAGGGAGGTAAAATTGTGAGTACCTATGCTCAAAAAAAGGGATTTGGCGGAACTATATGGGATTATTTAACTACGGTAGACCATAAAAAAATCGCTATCCTCTATATGATTGCTGGCGGATTTTTCTTCTTAATCGGTGGGATTGAAGCGATCTTTATCCGAATCCAGCTTGCAGTACCAAATAATGATTTTGTTAGTGCTGGACAATTTAATGAAATTATCACAATGCACGGAACAACAATGATTTTCCTTGCAGCGATGCCGCTAATTTTCGGCTTTATGAATGCAGTAATGCCTTTACAAATTGGGGCACGTGACGTAGCGTTCCCATATGTTAATGCATTAGGTTTTTGGCTTTTCTTTTTCGGTGGTGTGTTCCTGAATCTTTCATGGTTTATGGGTGGAGCACCTGATGCCGGCTGGACATCTTATGCATCACTTGCAGTCGCATCTAAGGGTCATGGTGTTGACTTCTATATTTTAGGTTTACAGATTTCCGGTCTTGGAACCTTGATTGGTGGTATTAACTTCCTGGTTACAATCATCAACATGCGTGCACCTGGAATGACTTATATGAGAATGCCTTTGTTTACTTGGACAACATTTGTAACTTCTGCACTCATTTTATTTGCATTCCCTCCGTTAACAGTAGGACTTGTGTTAATGATGTTTGACCGTTTATTTGGAGCAAACTTATTTGAAGTTTCAATGGGTGGTAATACCGTTATTTGGGAACACCTTTTCTGGATATTCGGTCACCCAGAGGTTTATATTTTGATCTTACCTGCTTTTGGTATTTTTTCAGAAATACTCCCTATTTTTTCAAGAAAACGTTTATTCGGTTACTCTTCAATGGTGTTTGCAACTGTTTTAATCGGTTTCTTAGGATTCATGGTTTGGGCTCACCATATGTTCACAACTGGATTAGGACCAGTCACTAATGCCATTTTCGCAGTTGCTACAATGGCAATTGGTGTACCTACAGGTATCAAAATTTTCAACTGGTTATTAACTCTTTGGGGTGGGAGCGTTAAATTTACCACTCCAATGCATTGGGCCTTTGCTTTTATTCCATCGTTCCTTGCTGGTGGTGTAACAGGGGTTATGCTTGCATCTGCTGCTGCAGACTATCAGTATCATGATACGTATTTCGTTGTTGCCCATTTTCACTATGTAATTGTGGGTGGGGTAGTATTTGCCATTTTCGCAGGTACTCACCTTTATTGGCCAAAAATGTTTGGTACAATGTTAAACGAAGCGATGGGTAAAATAACATTCTGGTTATTCTTTATTGGCTTCCACTTGACATTCTTTATTCAACACTTCTTAGGTCTATGGGGAATGCCGCGTCGTGTTTTCACATACCTTCCAGGTCAAGGATTTGACGCTGCGAATATGGTAAGTTCTATCGGTGCAGCATTTATGGGTGCGGCCGTCATCGTTATGTTAATAAACATCATTGTTACATCTGTTAAAAACGTTAAAGTTGGAAATGATCCTTGGGGTGATGGTAGAACTCTTGAATGGTCAATCCCATCACCACCTCCATTTTATAACTTTAAACAGCTTCCACTTGTCCGTGGATTAGATGCTTATTGGTTGGAAAAAATGGAAGGTAAGAAGGAAATGACTCCGGCTGAGCCGCTTGGTGATATTCATATGCCGAATTCATCCTTCCTACCATTTACAACGGCTCTTGGGCTTTTCATTGCCGCATTTGGGGCAATGTACCATGTGAACGATAAAGTTTGGGCATTACCAGTTATGATAATTGGACTACTTGTTACTTTTGGTTCCATGTTCTTCCGTTCAGTAAAAGATGATCATGGATTCCATATTCACAAGGAAGATTTATTGAAAGAAGAAAAGGGGGCTAAGGCATAATGCACGCAGAAGAAAAATTTACCTATGAGACATGGCCTGCTGAGCCTGAGAAAGCCACCCTTGAATCAAAAAATAAATTTTTAGGCTTTTGGTTTTTCTTAGGGGGGGAGACGGTTCTCTTCGCCTCCCTCTTTGCAACATATCTTGCATTAAAGGATAAGGTTCCTGATTCAAGTCAGCATTTAGCTAAGGACCTGTTTGAAATGCCGCTTACATTTGTAGCGACCATGTTACTTTTAACAAGCTCGCTTACAAGTGTTTATGCAATGTACCATATGAAAAACTTTGCATTTAAAAAGATGATGGTATGGCTTGGCTTAACTGCATTATTAGGTGTAGGGTTCTTAGGACTTGAGGTTTACGAGTTTAAAACCTATGTCCATGAAGGCCATACATTTACAAGCAGTGCATTTGGTTCTGCTTTCTACACATTAGTTGGATTCCATGGTGGTCACGTTGCTTTTGGTCTATTATGGTGCCTAACACTAATGTTCCGTAATGCAAAACGCGGTTTAAACCTCTATAACGCTCCCAAATTTTATGTGTTTAGTTTATACTGGCACTTTATCGACGTTGTTTGGGTGTTTATCTTTACAGTAGTATATTTAATGGGAATGGTGGGATAAACTGATGGCAAATCCACAAGTAAATTCAGGTAACCCAAGAGTTGACATTGAATATCGCCGAAAGAAAAGTAAAGAAGAAATGAAATACCAAGTTGTTTCTTTCGCCTTAATGATTTTCTTGACCTTAATAGCTTTCGGAGCCGTTTTAGCTAAAGGATTTACAGCATGGTTCACTGTTCCATTTATTATTCTTTTAGCTGTTGTTCAAGTAATTTTTCAGCTCTATTATTTCATGCACATGAGCCACAAAGGCCATGAAGCACCATCATTATTCTTGTACTCAGGTGTACTCGTTGGAGCAATTACCGTTTTAGCGTTTTCAACAATTATTTGGTGGTAATGAAAACACAAAAGAGAGAATCGGCTTTTAGCCGATTTTCTTTTTTAGGAGAAAAGAAAGTATAAAATTTCCACTTCGAGAATTGTCTAGCACAAGCGTCCTGCCCCTCGAGGTCACAAGCCAATCC
>NZ_MLYR01000011.1 GCF_001866655.1 Bacillus sp. MUM 116
CTCTCTTTTTTCCTCTTCTCGGGCATCTACAGCCTCTTTCAGTTACCGTAAACTCTCTTTTTTCCTCTTCTCGGGCATCTTAAACCTTCTTCGGTTACTGTCAACTCTCTTTTTTCCTCTTCTCGGGCATCTACAGCCTTCTTCGATTACCGTCAACTCTCTTTTTTCCTCTTCTCGGGCATCTTAAACCCTCGCTTCAAAATAATGAAGAGGTCTGGCCGCAATGGCCAGCCCCCACTTAATTAGCTATTCACAAACCTAGCTGCTTTAGCTCCGATATCTTTTCGATAAAAAACACCATCACATTGCAGGTTTTTCAGTTCTGCATAAACCTTTTGCTGGGCATCCTCCACAGTTTCACCAAGAGCACCAACAAGCAAGACTCTGCCGCCGTTCGTTATAAACTCACCTTGCTCATTTTTCGCTGTTCCGGCATGAAAAACATAAGCTTTTTCACTAAATTCGTTTAATCCCTTAAGAACTGCACCCTTTTCATAGGACTCTGGATAGCCTTTTGCCGCCACGACAACCCCGATCATCGTCTGCTCGTCCCATTCAAGAGTTGGTGCCCCTCCGTCCAATAGCTCAAAAATCACTTGAACCAAATCAGATTTTAGCCTAGGTAAAATAACCTGGGTTTCCGGGTCTCCAAATCTTGCGTTAAATTCAATTACCTTTGGCCCCTTATCCGTTGCAATCAGTCCGGCATATAAAATTCCACAAAAGCTTCGGCCTTCTGAAACCATTGCTTTTGCCGCAGGCTTAAGAATAGTTTCCACCGCAGTTTGAACCGTTTCATTGCTAATTTGCGGTACAGGAGAATAAGCTCCCATTCCACCCGTATTTGGACCTTGGTCTCCATCAAACGCCCGTTTATGGTCTTGGGCGATTTCAAGAGGAATCACCGTCTCTCCATTAACAAATGCCATCAAGGAAAACTCTTCACCGGCCAAAAATTCCTCAATGACAACTCGGGAAGAAGCGGCTCCGAACTTAGCGCCGACCAGCATTTCTTCTAGGCTTTCGAGTGCTTCCTCTTTAGTTATCGCTACAGTGACACCTTTACCTGCTGCTAATCCATCAGCTTTGATAACAATCGGTGCACCTTTTTCTTCTACATAATCTCTTGCTTCCGCAAAAGAAGTAAACACTGCATAATCAGCTGTAGGAATTTGGTATTTTTTCATTAATTCCTTCGCAAACGACTTGCTGCCTTCAATTTCAGCAGCAGCTTTCTTTGGACCAAATACAGGAAGGCCTGCTTCGGCAAAACGATCGGCCAGTCCTTCAAGGAGCGGAACTTCCGGCCCAATAATCGTCAAACCGATTCCTTCTTCTTTTGCAAATTGAATCAATTTTTCTTGTTCGGACTCTGCGATTGGTACAAGTGTTGCAACATCTTCCATCCCTGGATTTCCAGGGGCTGCAAATACCTGCTCAACGCTTTTGCTTTCACTTACTTTTCTGCAAATCGCATGCTCTCTTCCGCCACGCCCAATGATTAAAACCTTCACAAACGATACCCCCATTAGTGTTTGAAATGTCTTACTCCGGTAAAGACCATGGCAATCCCATACTCATCCGCTTTCTTGATGGAATCTTCATCACGAATAGACCCGCCTGGCTGAATAATAGCGGTAATTCCTGCATTTGCTGCTGCTTCAACAGTATCATTCATTGGGAAAAAGGCATCAGAGGCAAGACCTGCACCTACCGCTTTTTCTCCTGCCTGTATTAGAGCGATTTCCGCTGCTCCAACCCGGTTCATTTGACCGGCACCGACTCCAATGGTCATTCCATTTCTTGCGACAACGATGGCATTTGATTTAACATGTTTCACAACCTGCCAGCCAAGTTTCAATGATTCCCATTCTTCTTCTGTTGGCTGTCTTTTTGTTGGAATCGTAATGGTCGCATCCTCAAGTGTGTAACGATCTTGCTCTTGGACAAGCAGTCCGCCTTCAATGGTGGTCATTTTTAACTCAGGTTTCTTAGCTGAATCGAATGGAATCGTTAAAAGACGGAGATTCTTTTTCCCGATTAAAATCGACAATGCTTCCTCAGAGAATGCCGGAGCAATAATAATTTCTAAGAAAATTTCACGAAGTTTTCCTGCTGTTTGTGCATCCACTTCCCGATTAAGCGCAATAATTCCGCCAAAAATTGAAACAGGGTCAGCTGAAAATGCTTTTTCAAAGGCATCAAATATGGATTTACCAGTACCAACACCACATGGATTCATATGTTTAACTGCTACTGCAGCAGGTTCTGAAAACTCCTTAACAATCTGGATGGCTGCTTCTGCGTCATTAATATTATTATAGGAAAGCTCTTTCCCGTGAAGCTGATCTGCATTCGCGATTGAAAAGGCAGAACCCAATGGTTTTTTATAAAAAGCTGCTTTTTGGTGTGGATTTTCACCGTAGCGAAGTGATTGTTTCAATTCATACGTTACCGTTAATTTTTCTGGTGTTTCTTCTTGAGCTAAATCTGTCATATACTGTGCAATCAACGCATCATATGCGGCAGTGTGTCGGAATACTTTTGCTGCAAGCTTAACTCTCGTCTCAAGCTTCGTTTGACCTTCGGCTTTTAATTCCTCAACAACCGTTTGGTAATCTACAGGGTCGACTACCACTGTGATATATTGATGATTTTTCGCTGAAGCACGAAGCATGGTTGGTCCGCCAATATCAATATTTTCAATTGCATCGGCTACGGTCACATCCGGCTTTTCAATGGTCTGCTGGAATGGATAGAGGTTTACACACACGAGCTGAATCGGCTCAATCCCGTGCTCTTCCATTTGATTTTGATGTGAAGGATTGTCATGCTTAGCCAATAAACCACCATGAATAAACGGATTCAACGTTTTAACACGGCCTTCTAAGATTTCCGGAAAACCGGTAACATCACTTACACTAAGAACGGGAATTCCTTGTTCTTGAATTGCTTTCTTTGTTCCGCCCGTAGAAATAATTTCAAATCCAAGGTTCACTAACTCTTTCGCAAACTCGATAACGCCTGTTTTATCTGAAACACTAATAAGTGCTCGCTTTTTTGCCATTTACAATTCCCCCTTGTGTTAAAAGCACCTGTATAATTGCCGGATATAATTTATGCTCGATTGCATGGATTTTATTTTGCAGGCTTTCATGTGTTTCATTTTCATCCAATCGAACGCGTTCTTGGACAATAATTGGGCCTGTATCCATTCCCTCATCCACATAATGGACGGTAACACCACTCCATTCGGCTTTTGCAGCAAGTGCTTGACCAATGGCATCTTTCCCCGGAAAAGCAGGAAGTAACGATGGATGGATATTGACGATTTTCCCTTGATACTCTCTGAGTAAGGTCGGACCAATTAATCGCATGTAACCGGCCAGTATGACCAATTCCACCCCATGCCTTTTTAACTCTGAAAGAATTTCAGTTTCATAAGCTTCCTTGGTTGGATAATCCTTTGCAGAAAATACAAAACTTGGAATCCTGGCGGTGTTTGCACGTTGAACCGCAAAAGCACCAGGTTTGTCACAAACAAGAAGAGATATATCGGCCTTTAGCTCTCCAGATTGAACAACATCAATAATGGCTTGGAAATTACTCCCGCTCCCTGATGCAAATACAGCTATTCTTTTCATTTTCTTCCTCCAGCCGGAATAATGCTAATTCCTTCCGTTTCGGTCACAATCCCAATTTCATATGCCGTTTCACCGCATTGCCCAAAATGTTCAAGTACATCTGAAGCAATTTTCTGATCTACCGCAATGACCATGCCAATTCCCATATTAAAGATGTTGTACATCTCCTGCCGGTCAATTTGTCCAACAGATTCCATCAGGTTAAATACTGGTGGAATACTAAAGCTTTGTTCCTGGATGGCAGCACCAAGTCCCTCTGGGAGCATTCTCGGGATATTTTCAATAAAACCGCCGCCGGTAATATGGGCCATCCCTTTTAAGTTGAATTTTTTCAACGCTGATAAAATCGATTTTACATAGATTTTTGTAGGCTTGAGCAACTCTTCTCCGAGCGTGCAGCCAAGTTCCTCAACGTACTCCGTTAAAGAATGATTTGCAAAAACCTTGCGGACAAGGGAATAGCCATTACTATGAATTCCACTTGAAGCTAATCCGATAAGCACATCCCCAGGTTTAATCGCTTCACCCGTAATCAATTGTGATTTTTCACATGCCCCAACTGAAAATCCAGCAAGGTCGTATTCCGTTTCATTATACAAACCAGGCATTTCTGCCGTTTCCCCACCAATTAAAGCACATCCTGCCTGTTCACAGCCATCCGCAATGCCTTTTACAATTGCCTCAATTTTTTCCGGCACAGCCTTTCCGCAGGCGATATAATCAAGGAAATACAACGGCTCTGCTCCTTGGACCACGATGTCATTGACACACATTGCCACCGCATCGATGCCGATTGTATCATGTTTATCCATCATAAAAGCAAGCATCAGCTTGGTTCCAACTCCGTCTGTTCCCGATACGAGAACAGGCTCTTTTAATTGAAGCGCAGATAGGTCAAACATGCCTCCAAAACCGCCTAAACCGCCTATTACTCCGGCCCTTGCTGTTTTTTGAACATGTTTTTTCATTCGTTCAACCGCCTCATAGCCCGCTTCGATGTTCACGCCAGCTTCTTTATACGCTTTTGCCATGACAGTTCCCCCTACCTACTTTTGGTAATAGTATTGAAGTGTATCAGGATAAATTTCTGTCGGGTAATTTCCTGTAAAGCAGCCAAGGCAATACCCGCCTGTTCCGTTCTCCTCTTTTTTGCCGATCGCTTCAACCATCCCATCGACACTTAAGAAGGTAAGCGAATCCGCACCAATTAGCTCTCTAATTTCCTCAACAGATTTATCAGAAGCAATCAATTCTTCCTTCGTTGCTGTATCAATTCCATAGAAACATGGATTTTTAATTGGTGGAGAGCTAATGACCACATGGACTTCGGTCGCTCCAGCGTCTTTCAACAAATTAACAATCCGTCTGCTTGTCGTACCACGCACGATTGAATCATCCACCATAACGACACGTTTTCCTTCCACCACACCCCGAACCGGTGAAAGCTTCATCTTTACACCTTGCTCACGTAATGCTTGTGAAGGCTGAATGAACGTTCTGCCAACATAACGATTTTTTATTAATCCCATTTCGTACGGAATGCCAGAGGCTTCAGCATAGCCAATCGCTGCCGAGATACTTGAGTCCGGTACTCCTGTAATAACATCGGCTTCAATCGGAGCCTCTTTAAATAATTGCTTTCCAAGATTTTTCCGTGCTGTATGAACATTGATTCCTTGAATATCACTATCCGGTCTTGAAAAATAAATATATTCCATCATACATATTGCTTTTGTTGAGCCTACAGCAAATTGTTCTGATGTTATGCCGTTATCGTTGATGATTAGTAGTTCCCCCGGCATGATATCACGGATATATTCCGCTCCAACAACATCAAATGCACAAGTTTCCGATGCAACTACATAGGCATCACCAAGGCAGCCGAGCGATAAAGGACGCAAACCATGCGGGTCAAGAGCCACCAATAATTCCGTTTCCGTCATAATCAAGTAGGCGTAAGCTCCTTTTAGCATGGAAAGTGCGTTTCTTGCTTGATCTTTCAATTCAGCATAGCCGCTTCTTTTCATCAAGTGCGCCAATACCTCAGTATCTGAGCTTGTTTGAAAAATACTTCCCTGTGCTTCCAGCTGGTGTTTGAGAGAATTAACATTTACAAGATTTCCATTATGCGCTAGTGCAAGACTTCCGATTTGGGAGTGGAACAGCAGGGGCTGGACATTCTCATATCCGCCGCCCCCTGCAGTTGCATACCGAACGTGACCGATTGCACCGTTTCCTGTTAATTCTTTCATGGCATTAGCTGTAAAGATCTCCGTAACCAACCCTTCACCTTTTACGCCTTTAAGTGTTTTTCCATCCGTTACAACAATGCCGGTACCTTCCTGCCCGCGATGCTGCAGACTGTGAAGACCATAATAAGTCAGCTGAGCTGCATCCGGGTGTCCCCAAACTCCAAAAACACCGCACTCTTCATTTAATCCCTTGATTTCAGCAAGCATGGGATAGCTCCTTTCCAAGCAGCTTTTAATTCATTCACCGAAGCTTCAAATACAAAGCCGTTATCGCCTGATACCTGTAATGTTGCTGTATCGGTTACTTTCCCAATCAATTTTGCATCTACTAAACGTTCAAACTCTGTTTGGTTTTCTTTTTTCACAGTTAATAGGAAACGAGATTGTGTTTCACTAAACAAAGCTGAAACAGCATTTCCTGCGATACTCACTTCCGCTCCAAGCTGATTGTCAGCAAATAGACTTTCTGCTAAAGCTACCCCTAGGCCGCCTTCAGAAAGGTCATGAGCTGATTCAACCACGCCCGCACGGATTGCTGCCAGGACTTGATTTTGTCTCTCTTTTTCAATCTCGACGTTCAACTCAGGCGCACGGCCAAAAACTTTTCCATTCAACAGTTTTTGCAACTCACTGCCGCCGAACTCATCTTTTGTTTCTCCAACAAGATAAATTAAATCGCCGCTGTTTTTGAAATTTTGTGTTGTAATATGGTCAAGATCTGTTACTAAACCAACCATTCCAACAACTGGTGTCGGATAAATCGCTGTTCCGCTCGTTTCATTATATAAGGACACGTTTCCGCCAATTACCGGTGTCTCAAGAACTCGGCAAGCTTCACTCATGCCGTCTGCTGCTTTTTCAATTTGCCAGAAGACTTCTGGTTTTTCCGGGTTACCGAAATTTAAGTTGTCAGTGATTGCCAATGGTTCTGCACCTGAGCAAACAATATTACGGGCCGCTTCTGCAACGGCAATTTTCCCGCCCATTTCCGGATCTAAATACACATAGCGTGAATTACAATCCGTTGTCATTGCTAATGCTTTACGTGTGCCGCGAATTCTTACTACAGCTGCATCAGAGCCTGGTGATACAACGGTATTGGTCCGTACCATGTGGTCATATTGCTCATAAACCCATTCCTTGCTGGCAATCGTTGGCTGACTTAAAAGGTTTATTAGTGTTTCTTTTAAATCCTCTACTTGAGGAACTTCATTCTCCATTGCTTGGAACTCTGCAAAAAAACCAGGTTCTTTTGATGGTTTATGGTAAACTGGTGCATCTTCAGCTAGTGCATCCGCAGGGACATCTGCGACAATTTCACCGTTATGAAGTAAGCGCAGCTGTTTATCACTCGTAACCTTCCCAATTGCAACTGCCTCTAAATCATATTTTTTAAAAAGATCTAGGATTTCTTGCTCTCTTCCTTTTTTCACAACAATGAGCATCCGTTCTTGTGATTCAGAAAGCATCATTTCATATGGAGTCATTCCTGTTTCACGCTGTGGAACAAGATCCAAGTTCATTTCAATACCCATTCCGGCTTTACTTGCCATTTCCGCAGAAGAACTGACCAATCCTGCCGCACCCATATCTTGAATTCCAACTAGGGCATCAGATTGAATAAGCTCCAAACAAGCTTCTAATAATAGTTTTTCCATAAACGGATCGCCAACCTGTACTGCTGGACGGTCCTCACTGGATTGTTCGGTTAATTCTTCGGAAGCAAAGGTAGCACCGTGGATTCCGTCACGGCCTGTTTTCGCCCCAACATACATAACCGTATTGCCTTCGCCGTGCGCCTGCCCTTTTTTAATATCTTTATGGTCAATTAATCCAACACACATTGCATTGACTAACGGATTTCCTTCATAGCATTGCTCGAATTGAATTTCGCCGCCAACAGTTGGAATTCCAATACAGTTCCCGTATCCAGCAATCCCCGCGACAACCTCTTTAAATAAATAGCGGACACGTGCTGAATCTAACTCTCCAAAACGAAGCGAATTTAGCATCGCAATCGGACGTGCCCCCATTGAAAATACGTCACGGATAATCCCGCCGACACCTGTTGCTGCACCTTGGTAAGGCTCGATGGCTGAAGGATGGTTATGACTCTCAATTTTAAACACAACTGCCTGATCATCGCCGATATCAACGATACCTGCTCCTTCCCCAGGACCCTGAAGGACTCGCTCGCCCGTAATCGGGAATTTTTTCAATACCGGCTTGGAATTTTTATAACTGCAGTGCTCAGACCACATAACCGAAAATAACCCAGTTTCTGTATAATTTGGCGTGCGTCCAAGGATTTTTTCAACCAACGCAAACTCTTCATCGGACAAACCCATTTGCTGATATACTTTTTCCGCTTTAATCTCATTCGGATTTGGTTCACGCGTTAACAACATGTGCTTCCCTCCAAGTCTTTACAATCGATTGAAACAATTTAAGTCCGTCGGCACTGCCTAAAAGAGCGTCCACAGCTCTCTCCGGATGCGGCATCATACCTAATACATTTCCCTTTTCGTTCACAATACCAGCGATATTTTCTAAGCTTCCGTTCGGATTTTCCTGGTAAGTAAACACGATTTGGTTATTGGCTTTTAGCTTTGCTAGCGTTTCTTCGTCACAATAATAATTTCCTTCACCATGAGCAACTGGAATCGTGATGCTTTCTCCAGCGGCTAGCCCTGAGGTAAACATCGTTTGGTTGTTTTCAACCTTTAATTCTACTTGCTTACAAATAAACGATAGACTCGCGTTTCGTCTCATTGCTCCTGGAAGCAAACCTGCTTCTAAAAGGATTTGAAATCCGTTGCAAACACCCATAACCGGCTTGCCTGCTTCAGCCGCTTTCACTACCTCTTTCATGACATTACTAAAACGGGCAATAGCTCCTGAGCGTAAATAATCCCCGTAAGAAAAGCCGCCTGGCAGTAAGACTCCATCAAACTCATCTAAGCTTTCAGCATCATGCCATACATATTCAACTTCTTCCCCAAGTTCATCTTTAATAGCATGATACATGTCAATATCACAATTCGATCCTGGAAAAACGATTACCGCAAATTTCACTGGGCCACACACTCCTCTACCTCGTAACGGTAATCTTCAATAACCGGGTTCGCTAAAAGATTTGTACAAATTTCATTAATCACTTCATCAATATCACGGTCTGATTTTTCAATCGTTAACTCCATATATTTACCGATTCGGACATCGGCTACTTCCTTGTAATTTAAAGATTGTAAAGAATTTGTTACTGCTTTACCTTGCGGGTCTAATACGCTCTCTCTTAATGTGACAAATACCTTTACTTTATACATGCTGATGTCCTCCCAATTTCGCTAAAATAATTTCATATGCATCAGTTAAACTTCCAAGGTCCCGACGGAATACATCTTTATCGAGCTTTTTATTTGTTTCTTTATCCCACAGTCTGCAGGTGTCAGGTGAAATTTCATCGGCAAGCAGGATATGCCCATCCGCGTCCTTACCAAATTCTAGTTTAAAGTCAATTAAACGAATGCCCAGTTCTTCAAAAAAGCTCGATAAAACTGCATTAACTTCTAAAGCTTTCTTTCTTAAAACCTTGATTTCTTCTTCTGTTGCCAAATTCAATTCAAGAATATGGTCGTTCGTCACTAGCGGGTCGCCAAGTTCATCATTTTTTAGGTAAAATTCAACAATTGGAGCTTTCAACGGCGCTCCTTCTTCCACACCTAGTCGTTTAGAAAAGCTTCCTGCTGCTACATTTCGGACAACTGTTTCAAGCGGAATAATCTCTACTTTTTTCACGAGCTGCTCTATTTCTGAAACACGCTCGATGAAATGGGAGTCAATGCCCTGTTCCTTTAACTTTAAAAATAGCAAACTGGTAATCTCATTATTTAAACGTCCTTTACCAGCGATATCAGCTTTTTTTTGACCGTTAAAGGCAGTTGCTGAATTCTTATATTCCACTAAAACAACTTGTTCATTTTCTGTTTTATAAATTCTTTTTGCTTTTCCTTCGTATAGAAGTTCTTTCATCAGGAACGCCTCCAGCTTTCGCAATATTGGGAATTTTATGATTGAAAAAGGGGCACAACTGCTGCCCCTTATTTATTTTTTAGTTCAGACCTAAGCGGTCGAAAATCGTATCCACATTCTGCAAGTGATAGCTGTAATCAAAACAATCCGCAATTTCTTCCGGTGAAAGAAGGCTGGTGATTTTTGTTTCAGCCTCAATTAACCCGCGGAATGGAACTTGTTTTTCCCATGCTTCCATCGCTTTTGGCTGAACCGTATCATATGCCTCTTCACGTGATAGGCCTTTATCAATTAATGCAAGCAATACGCGCTGGGAATAAATTAAGCCAAGTGTACGTTCCATGTTGCGCTTCATGTTTTCCGGATAAACTGTAAGATTTTTAATAATGTTACCAAAACGGTTCAACATGTAATTTAAAGCAATTGTCGCATCCGGTAAGATCACTCGTTCAGCAGAAGAGTGAGAAATATCGCGCTCATGCCATAGAGGAACATTCTCATAGGCAGTCAGCATATAACCACGAATCACCCGAGCCATTCCTGTCATGTTTTCAGAACCAATCGGATTGCGTTTATGCGGCATCGCTGATGATCCCTTTTGTCCTTTTGCAAAAAACTCTTCGACTTCGCGCGTTTCACTCTTTTGCAGACCGCGAACTTCAACCGCAAATTTCTCAATCGAAGTGGCAATCAAAGCAAGCGTTGACATGTAGTGTGCATGACGGTCACGCTGCAATGTTTGTGTTGAAATTGGTGCACTTTGCAAACCAAGCTTTTCACACACATATTGTTCAACGAATGGGTTTATATTGGCATATGTTCCAACAGCGCCGGAAATTTTACCAAATTCAACACCAGCCGCAGCTTGCTTGAAACGTTCCAAATTACGTTTCATTTCCTCATACCAAAGAGCAAGCTTTAATCCAAAAGTGGTTGGTTCTGCATGTACCCCGTGCGTACGTCCCATCATCACGGTCATTTTGTGCTCTTGCGCTTTATTTTTTAAAATCTTGATAAAGTTTTCAATGTCTTTTAATAAAATCGCATTCGCTTGTTTAAGGATATATGATAAAGCCGTATCAACTACGTCTGTTGAAGTTAGGCCATAATGTACCCATTTACGCTCTTCCCCTAATGTTTCTGATACAGCACGGGTAAAGGCTACGACATCATGTCTTGTTTCTTCTTCAATTTCATTGATTCTGTCAATATTGAAGGAGGCATTTTCACGAAGCTTTTTAACATCCTCCTTCGGAATTTCACCAAGTTCTGACCAAGCTTCACAAGCGAGGATTTCAACCTCTAGCCATGCATTAAAGCGATTTTCTTCTGTCCAAATTGCACCCATTTCCGGTCTCGTATAACGATCAATCATGTCTTATCCTCCGATCTTTTCTTTCACTTTCCAAATGCCACTTTGTTCAATTTCTTGAAGGGCCACTGTTACATTATCACGTAGAATTGTCACATGTCCCATTTTTCGTTTAACTTTTGGTTCTTTTTTTCCGTAAAGATGTATTTTCCAGTCTTTCTTATCCGGAATTTCTTGATACAGGCCTTCAAGATGCTCTCCTAATAGGTTGACCATAACTACCGGTTTTAATAGCATAGTGCTTCCTAAAGGCAGATTGCAAATAGCCCGTACATGCTGTTCAAATTGTGACGTCTCACATGCTTCTATTGAAAAATGTCCTGAATTATGAGGCCGTGGCGCCAGTTCATTGATATAAATCGTTCCATCAGCGGTTAAAAACATCTCAACCGCAAGTGTTCCAACCAAATTTAATGAATCGGCAATCTTTTTTGCCTTTTCAATTGCTTGTTCTTGAGTAACCAGCGAAATACGAGCTGGAACTATGGTTTGATGCAAAATATTTTCTTCATGAATGTTTTCTGCTACTGGAAAAATAGCTGTTTCCCCGTTAAGCTTCCGTGTGACGATGACGGAGATTTCTTTTTCAAACGAAATCCATTTTTCAAGAACACAGGCACCCTGTTGAATAAGTTTATCTGCTTTTTCCAAGTCCTGCTTTTCCTTTATTACCAGTTGTCCCTTTCCGTCATAGCCACCTCTTGCAGTTTTTAATACAGCAGGATATCCGATTACTTCAATTTTTATAAATAAGTCTTCCCGACTGTTAATTACTTCATATGGCGCTACTTCTACATCTGCCTGCCGGATTGCTGCCTTCTCTTTAATCCGATCCTGCGTAATCGTCAACAATTTAGGCCCTTGTGGAACATATGCCCGTTCACAAATCCATTCAAGTGTATCCGCATCAATGTTCTCAAATTCATACGTAATTACATCACTTATCTCAGCCAAGCGGCTAATCGCTTCACGATCATCATAAGCGCCTATTACTTCCGTATCTGCCACTTGACCGCAAGGAGAGTCTGCTGTTGGCTCCAGGACAGCAATCCGGTAACCCTGAGCCTTAGCTGAGAGTGCCATCATTCTTCCTAACTGACCACCACCGATAATGCCTATGGTTGCTCCAGGTAAAATTGTTTTGTTAGACAAGCTGCTCACCACTTTCAAGAACTTCTTCCTTGATTGCAAGGCGTCTAGCTTCTAATTTTCTCGCGATATCGGCATTTTCTATTGATAAAATTTGTGCTGCCAATAGACCTGCATTTACTGCCCCGGCTTTGCCAATCGCTACAGTTGCAACTGGAACCCCTCCAGGCATCTGAACAATCGATAGTAAGGAGTCCAGACCATTTAAGGCTTTAGATTGAACCGGAACCCCGATAACCGGAAGTGTTGTTTTTGCTGCAACCATTCCTGGAAGATGGGCTGCTCCGCCTGCTCCTGCGATAATTACCTTTATGCCCTTTTCCCTTGCCTCTTCGGCATAGGTGAACATTAAATCCGGTGTGCGATGAGCGGAAACTACTTTTTTCTCATAGGCAATTTCCAATTCCTCCAATATATCACAGGCGTGTTTCATTGTTTCCCAGTCTGATTTGCTCCCCATGATGACACCAACAAGATTTGTCATGCCGCATCCTCCTTTTAGCCAAATAAAAAGCCCAGACAAATAGCATCCTCTAAAAGAGAAAGCCATTTGTCCGGGCATCTTGATGAAAAAGTCAACAATGTAGAGGGCAGCCCCTAATTGTCGCCGAACATATTGACTTTCCCTCATAGTCCAATAATTTACGGTCATTGGGTAGAAACTTATGGGCCATATTCCCATTGATATACGAGGGTAAGATTATTTGTCATTTGCTACACACTTATATTACAATCCAATCAAATAGCTGTCAACCATTAAAATCGAACAATTAAAATTAGTTATTCTAAGAATGTTCGTGTTTTACTCGATAACTCGGCCTTCAAAGACGATTTGCCGCCCAATTGGTTCATAAATGGTTTCATTTCCCTTTTTGACCTCTTGAAAAATCGGCTTTTCCATTCGGCGAACAGGGAGGTATCCTTGATGTTTCATTCGTGCTAAACACTCATCAATAGTTTCATTTTCCTGAACTTCAAATTGCATTTTCTTTTTGCTTTTTTGGTTCATGAAAATAATTTCCCTCTTTTTACGGATTTGACCCAGAATCCCCCATGGATGGATTTGGGTTCATATGAAATAATAAATGCCTTTGGATCCAATTTCTTGATTGTGTCATAGAGCTTTAATTCAAATTTTCTTGGCGTTAAGATTTGCATCGCCATCCGGTCTCCTTCCAGTCCATTGGCTTCCCAGTTTGTCACACCGTATCCCTTTTCCCGGAGTATTCCCGGTAAGTCCTTATCATACTCTGTTGTAATCACATTTACGGTAATATAACCGAGTGCGAGCTTTTCTTCTATTTTCATCCCAACGATAACACCAATGCCGTAGCCAACTGCGTAAGCAATTAAGTTTTGAATTTCATTGAGGTTGTTTAATACCAGGCCGAGTCCAAGTACGTAAATGACTACCTCTATCATGCTGAGGAAAGCAGCCAAATACCGCTGTCCTTTTAAGGTTAAAATCATTCTGATTGTAAAAAAGGAAACATAGACAATATTGATAACGAGGATGATTGCAACCATGACAACACTGTTCCCTAACATGTTAACTCCCCCTTTATATATCCTTATCCCACTTTAGCACAATTTTTATAAAGGT
Source organism: Bacillus sp. MUM 116 (assembly GCF_001866655.1). Taxonomy (GTDB): domain Bacteria; phylum Bacillota; class Bacilli; order Bacillales; family Cytobacillaceae; genus Neobacillus. The sequence goes on from NZ_MLYR01000011.1 coordinate 14,053, forward strand.
CTAGTGGGTTGATGTGGGAATTTGGGAAAATTATTTTTATTTTTGGCACTTTTAAATTTGGCTGTTGATTACCGTTCCAGGCGCAAGCGATTCGTGGACACCAAAAAAGACAACCTTCATCAGGTTGTCTTTTTTGGTGCCTGGCAACGTCCTACTCTCACAGGGGCAAGGCCCCAACTACCATCGGCGCTGAGAAGCTTAACTTCCGTGTTCGGTATGGGAACGGGTGTGACCTTCTCGCCATTGTTACCAGACTATTTACTTGAGGTATCATTCCCTCAAAA
>NZ_MLYR01000110.1 GCF_001866655.1 Bacillus sp. MUM 116
CTAGGAAAAAAGCAGTTCATTTTTTCCCTCGAGGGGCAAGGCACTGGAGCTGGACAATTCTCAAGGACGAAAATTTTATACTTTCTTTACTTATAAAAACAAACTTCCAGGACTGGAAGTTTTCGGGCGTATAGCCTTTGCTGGTCAATAAATATTGGATACGTACTTATTATATATAATTCAAATAACACAATCAAGGTAATGGGAATTACTGTATTTTCCAACATGAAAAGTCTACTCCGAAAAGTAGACTTTTCAACTAGATTTTAGTTTCAAATTCTAAAACGGACATAAGTCTTTCTAATTCAGCCAAGTTATTTTGATTTAACAAATCAACAATTTTACTGCCGACAATCACTCCATCACAATACGATGTGATTTCTTTGATTTGCGCTTCATTTGAAATTCCAAATCCGGCAAGAACCGGGATTGGACTATTTTCTTTAATAGTTTGCAAGAATTTATTCAAATCATCGTTATAAGAGTTTCTTGTCCCGGTAATTCCTTTTACAGTTACGGCATATAAGAAGCCTTTCCCTTTAGATGAAATGGCCTTGATTCGCTCAATGGGTGTGGTTAATGTTACAAGACGGATTAACTCAATTTGAGCCTCCTTTAAATAAGGAGCAATAATTTCCTCTTCTTCCACAGGTAAATCAGGAATTATACATCCATCCACTCCTGCTGCTTTTATTTCCTCTACAAATTTGGCAACACCGTATGCGTAGATTGGATTTAAGTAGGTCATCATAATGATCGGAATAGAGATTTGTGCCCTTGCTTTTGCTATCTCAGAAATAATTCCCCTTAAGGTCGTGCCATTTTCCAAGGCTCTTATTCCAGCCTGTTGAATTGTAGGACCGTCTGCAACCGGGTCGGAAAAAGGAACACCTACTTCAATAGCGGAAGCACCGAATTTTTCAAGGGTAACAAGGCGGCTGGCAAGGACATCCAAGCCGCCGTCCCCTGCCATAATATAAGGAACAAATACCTTTCTGTTATGTTTGTTTAATTCATTAAATGCTTGTGCAATCCGGTTCATTTTTACCTTCCCCCTTCTAACCTTGCTTTTACGGCATCAACATCTTTATCCCCGCGCCCTGATAAGCAAACGACTATCTGTTCTGATTCTTTCATTTTGGCAGCCAGTTTAATAGCAAATGCTACAGCATGAGCACTCTCTAAGGCAGGAATAATTCCTTCTTGTCTTGATAAAAGTTGAAATGAATCGAGTGCCTCTTGATCGGTAATTGAGTTATAAATAGCCCTGCCGCTCTCATGTAAATAGCTATGTTCTGGTCCAATTCCCGGATAGTCAAGACCAGCAGAAATGGAATGTGCTTCGATAATTTGCCCATCTTCATCCTGCAAGAGATACATTAAAGCACCATGTAAAACTCCTGGTTTTCCACTAGTCAGCGACGCAGCATGAAACCCTGTTTCAATTCCTTGCCCGGCTGCCTCAACACCGTACAGCTTCACTTCTTCATCTTCAATGAATGGATAAAACATTCCCATCGCATTGCTTCCGCCGCCAATACAAGCAACGACAGCATCCGGAAGTTTTCCTTCTTTTTCAAAAAATTGTTTCTTCGTTTCTTTACCGATTACGCTTTGAAAATCGCGGACAATCATCGGGAAAGGGTGCGGCCCCGAAACAGACCCTAGTAGATAGTGAGTGTCTTCCACATTTGCAACCCAGTAGCGCAGCGCCTCATTTACCGCATCTTTTAAAGTTGAACTTCCGCTTGTGACACTGACAACCTTTGCTCCCAGTAATTCCATCCTATAAACATTCAGGGCTTGACGTTTGATATCCTCTGCACCCATAAAAATGATACATTCAAGATTTAATAGGGCACAAACGGTAGCCGTTGCTACCCCATGCTGGCCTGCACCTGTTTCTGCTACAATTTTTCTTTTCCCCATCCGGACAGTTAAAAGCGCCTGACCAATCGCATTGTTAATTTTATGTGCTCCTGTATGGTTTAAATCTTCTCTTTTAAGATAGATTTTTGCTCCTCCAGCAAGTTTTGTCAGATTTTCTGCAAAATAAAGCGGTGTTTCCCTGCCGACATATTCTTTTAATAGGCGATCAATCTCTTCATGAAATAACGGGTCTTCCTTCGCTATTTTATAAGCTGCTTCCAGCTCCGTAACAGCCTTCATGAGTGTTTCCGGGACAAAACGGCCGCCAAAGATGCCGAAGTGCCCTTTTTCATTAGGTAATGTGTAGCTAGTCATACTGTTATCCTCCTCGTAAGGCTTCCCTTTGCCTTTTTAATAAATATTTTAATTTTTTGCAGGTCTTTTTTTCCTTCTGTTTCGACACCGCTCGAGACATCCACCATATCCGGTTGTACCGTTTGGATTGCTTCCTCGATATTTCCTTCATGCAACCCGCCAGCGAGAATGATTTTCTTTTCGCTAAGGATATCTAGGTTGATGTTTTTCCAATCAAATGCAAGACCATTTCCGCCTCTGTACTTTCCTTTTGGACCATCCAACAAGAGAAATTCACATGGGAAATTTTTTATTTCTCGGACAGAATCATTGTTCTCAATACTTGCTGCCTTTATTACCGGTAATGTGAGTTTTTCACTTAAGGATGCTGGTTCATCTCCATGTAATTGGATATGGGTTAAACCAGCATAATAGGCAATTTTTTCAATTTCTTCTGCCATTTCATTAACAAACACTCCAACCTTCATCACATCGGAAGGCAGTTTAGCAATGATTTCCTTTGCTTTGTCAAGTTCTACTTTTCTTTTACTTTCTGCAAAAACAAAGCCAATCGCGTCCGCTCCAAAGCCTACAGCAGCAATGGCAGTGTCAGGATCAGTAATTCCGCAAATTTTCACTTTCATTTGTTAACACTCCCTACTAGAGGAAGACGAAGATTCCCTAATGATTGCTTTACATCTGAACTAAGCATTAAAGCTTCCCCAACTAGAATTCCGTTCGCACCTGCTTGTCGGACTCTATCAACATCTTCAGTTGTATGAATGCCACTTTCACTTATCAGGAAAGCCCCGCTTTCTTTAACAAGTGCTGCCAAATTTTCTGTTACATCAAGAGATACATTGAAGGTCTTCAAATCTCTATTATTAACTCCAATTAATTTTGCACCCAATTTTAATGCGGTCTGCAATTCATCCAAGTTATGGACCTCTACTAAAACCTCTAATCCAATGTTCGTTGCATATTGATAAAGTTCAACAAGTGTGCCTTCCTCTAATGCAGCAACGATCAATAATATGATGTCCGCTCCACTTTTGGCAGCATGATCAATTTGAACAGGGTCAATGACAAAATCTTTGCAAAGGATTGGGAGGCCAACCGCTTCTCTCACAGCCATTAAGTCTGCATATGACCCTTTAAAAAAAGTTTGATCCGTTAAAACGGAAATAGCAGTGGCACCGGCACATTCATACTGCTGCGCCTGTTTTGTCGGATTAAGCGATTGATTAATGTCCCCTTTTGATGGCGAGGCCCGTTTGAATTCTGCTATTACTGAAATTTCTTCTGCATTCCCCAGTTTTTTAATAAAAGATTTTCTATCGTTTAAAAAAGAAGGGAGGGTTGGCCTTGTTTCACGAAGAATTGGCAGTTCCTGCTTTTTTTGTTCAATAATTCGATCTAAAATCGTTCCCATTTTAGATTGCCTCCTTTTTACCTGATACGGATTTTTCAATTAATTGATACAGTTTTTCGTAAGCTGTACCGGATTCAATGATTTCTCGAGCTTGTTTAATCCCTTCCTGTATAGAACCAGCTTTTCCTGCTGTGAAAATCCCCAAGCCGGCATTCAGTAAAACCGTGTCTTTGTATGCCCCGTTTTCCCCTTTAAGGACACGTAAAAGAATTTCAGCATTTTCCCTTGAGTCTCCTCCCTTAATCTCACTGTTATCATATTTTGGGAGTCCAACATCTTCCGGAGTAAAAGTGAATTTTGTAATATCGCCGTTTTCTAAAATGCTTACGTGGTTTTCACCTTGTAATGATGCTTCGTCCATGTATCCGGCACCGTTTAGGACAATTGCCCGCTTCCGGCCAAGTTTTTGAAGTACTTCAGCAAACACCGGCAGTAAATCCCGGCGGTATACTCCTAATAATTGATAATCTAGTTCAATCGGATTGGTTAATGGTCCAATAAAATTAAACACAGTTGGAATTCTTAACTGTTTACGGACCATTCCTATTTTTTTAAGCTTTGGATGGACATTTGGCGCGAATAAAAAGGCAATTCCGACTTCATCAATTATTTCTTCGATTCGTTCAGGGGTTAAATCTAAATTGATACCAAGGTGTTCCAAAACATCCGCGCTTCCTGTTTTACTCGAAATGCTTCTGTTTCCATGCTTTGCGACCGGAATTCCCGCCCCCGCTATAACAAAAGCGGATGTAGTACTTACATTAAAACTCGACGATCCATCCCCGCCTGTTCCGCAATTATCCAGAACATTCGGAAACTTCCTTTTAAAGCTCAACGTATTTTCTTTCAATGCTCTTACAATCCCGGTAATTTCTTCTACTGTTTCTCCTTTTGATTTTAATCCCATTAAAAACGCTGCAATCTCACTTTCGGAAACTTCTTCACAAAGGATATTGTCAATGGCATCTTTCATTTCATTTTCAGTAAATGATTTCTTTTCAGCTAATTGGAGTAAATAATTTTTCATCCCGTTTCATCCTTTCTACGTTATCTAAAAAATTTTTCAAGATTCTTTTTCCTGTCGGGGTTCCGATTGACTCCGGATGAAACTGGAGTCCAAATACCGGATAGTGCCGGTGCTTAATCGCCATAACTTCTTGGTCATCCATCGAGATTGCTACACTTTCAAATTCTTCAGGAAGGCTGTTTTTTTCAATAACTAATGAATGATAGCGCATCACCTCTAATGGCGATGTGAGATATTCAAATAGACCATTCGCATTATGAGTGATAAAAGATGTTTTACCGTGTTTGATTGAATCGGCACGGGAAATTTTTGCCCCAAATGCATACCCGATTGCCTGATGGCCGAGACAAATCCCTAATATCGGAATCTCCTGATGGAGCGCTTTAATGACTTCAACACAAATCCCTGCATCCTCCGGTCTTCCCGGACCAGGTGAAAGAATAATGGCCTTTGGTTTCAATTCCTTTAGCTGCGCAATTGTAAGTTGATTATTTCGAATGACAGTGGCTGTCTCTCCTAATTCACCAAGATACTGATAAAGGTTATAGGTAAATGAATCAAAATTATCGATCAGTACAATCATTTTTCACCCTCCAAAAATGATTTCAATTTATTCACTGTTTCTTCATATTCCGACTCAGGATTCGAGTCATAAACAATACCTGCACCGGCTTGGATATAGGCATTGCCATCTTTCAGAATCATCGTCCTTATCGCTAAAGCAAAATCCATATTCCCGTTTGCTGATAGGTAACCTATTGCCCCGGAATAAAGACCGCGCTTTAAATTTTCCAACTCGTTAATTATTTCCATTGCCCGAATTTTAGGAGCCCCAGAAACGGTACCGGCAGGCAGGCATGCTGCCAATGCATCCAACGCTGTGTATTGGGAAGCTAATTGTCCGCTAATTTCCGATACTAAGTGAATGACATGACGGAATTTTTCGACATTCATATACTTATCAACCCTAACAGTTCCGAATTCACAAACCCTGCCAAGATCATTTCTGCCAAGATCAACAAGCATTTTATGTTCAGCCAATTCTTTTTCATCTGCCAACAGATCTTTTGCAATTAATTGGTCATCTTCTGGTGTGAGCCCTCTTCTTTTTGTTCCGGCAATCGGATTTGCAACCACCTGTTTTCCTCTGACCTTGATTAAGCTTTCCGGTGAAGAACCAATAACGGTATATGGTTCAAAATCAATATAAAACATATATGGAGTCGGATTGTTCGCACGATGTTGCCGGTACACTGCCAATGGATTACCTTTAAATGCTGACTTCATTCTTCTTGAAAGAACCACTTGAAAGATATCACCAGCAAGGATATGCTCTTTTGCCTTTTTTACATTGTTGATAAAAGTCTCTTTATCTGTTTCCGATTCGTATCCATTAAACTGATATGGTTCTTCTTCCTGAAAATAGTCAGGCTGTTTTAGCTCTTCCACTCTTTGCTGAACTCTTTTTTCAATTTGTAGCTGATTCGATTCATCCAAAATCGGCAGGCCGCAAACCATTACTTTTTCCTGAAGATGGTCAAAGACAATTATTTCTTCATAAAACATCAAATGAACATCTGGCATATTTATGCTGTTTTCTAAGCTCGGTCCAATATCTTCATATTGGCGGACAATATCGTAGCCAACATATCCGACAGCCCCGCCGATAAAGGGAAATGGAGTCTCTTCCATTTCCTTTTTGGGAAGCAGATTATTTAAAATTTCTAATGGATTTCCTTGGATTGTTTTTTTTTCATCATTACGATTTACTAATTGAATGTTATTGCCCGTTGCGATTAATTCCAACGCAGGGTCCGCACCAATAAAGGAATAACGGCCGGAGTCATTATATTTATGGGAACTCTCTAATAAAAACTTTTTCTTACCGCTTATTTTTCTTACAATTGAAATCGGTGTCAGGGTATCGCCTTTTAACTCTTGAACAAAAAACGTACTTTTTGTTTTCATTCATCTCGCTCCTTTGTTATAAAAAAAAAATCGCCCTCTATGAATGCATACTAAAATTTCATGCATCCATAGAGGGCGATTCTTAAACCGCGGTGCCACCTCCGTTTGAAACAGGCTGTTACCTGTTTCCTCTTTCAGATACAGGACTCATTCGTCCGATATCCTATCCTTTTAACGGTGGAACTCCGTGCAGCCATACTAAACACAAAGCATGATCGCTTTTTGCTTTCAAGCTGCATCTCGCAAGTCCATTCCACAAATTTCCTCTTACCGGGCTCTCACCTTCCCCGGCTCTCTGGAAAGAATCAATAATGTGTACTCCTCTTGCTTAACGATTTATCATTTTTTATTTTAAATACAAAAGGGCCCCTCATCCAAAAAAAGGACGAGAGACCCGTGGTGCCACCTTCATTAGCTAAAAATTAGCTCACTTTACCGATATCAAAGCATTTAATAACGCTTGAATATCTGTCTCATGTAACGATGAGATTTTCGCCAAAGCCTACTACTCCATTTGGGGTTCGGTTTGGGGCTCAGAAGTCCATTCACGATTACGTCTACACTGATTTGCACCGTCCATCAGCTCTCTAAAGAATTCGTAAAGGTTACTACTCTTCATCAATGCCTTATCAATCTTTATTAATTGATATTAATAATAATCACATCCAAATCATTTGTCAACCATTAATATTGAAATTTTCAAAATTGATTTTCATTTAAATTCCCATTTAAAGGATTTTGAGTACCTAATTATTTTAACTCAAAAAAGTCAATATTAACAGTAGTACATTATAAAGGCGGGATAGAAGGTAAATGGAACATATAGAGCAAATTTGCCCAAGTCCACGGGCAGCTAAAAAAAAATCATCTTCTACCGGAAAAAAAGAATCCGATGAAGTATCTAAGCAAAAGTGGGCCATTGTTTCTCTTTCTTCCATTCCCCTGGTAATGACATTGGGGAATTCGATGTTAATACCTGTTTTGCCTGCAATGGAAAAAAAGTTGGATATCTCTTCATTTCAAACGAGTATGGTGATTACGGTTTATTCCATCGTTGCCATTTTTTTAATACCTGTGGCGGGTTACTTATCTGATCATATTGGCAGAAAAAAAGTCATCATTCCCAGCCTTATAATTGCCGGAATTGGCGGATTAATCTCAGGCTGGGCTGCATGGAAATTAGACCATGCCTATTGGCTAATCTTGCTGGGGCGATCCTTGCAAGGAGTTGGTGCTGCGGGGGCAGCACCGATTGTCATGCCATTGGTGGGTGATATGTTTAAAAATGATAATGACGTCAGCAGCTGTCTCGGCCTCATCGAAACATCCAATACCTTTGGGAAAGTGTTAAGTCCAATTTTGGGGGCTTTTTTAGCGGGATTTATCTGGTTTTTACCCTTTTTCTCATTTCCGGTATTTTGTGGGATTTCGGTGATTTTAATGATTTTTTTAGTAAAATGTCCAAAATCGTCACAAAAAGCAATTCCATTTAAGCAATTTTTCAAGAATGTAAAGAAAACCTTTACACAAGAAGGAAAATGGCTATATGCGATTTTCTTTATTGGCGGAATATTAATGTTTATTCTATTTGGAATTTTGTTTTACCTTTCGGAAATATTCGAAAAGGAATATGGAATTCATGATCTAAAAAAAGGCTTCTTTTTAGCACTTCCTCTTGGGGCTCTTTGTTTATCCTCTTTTATTGCCGGAAAGGTCATAAAAGAAAACAAAGTTTTAATGAAATGGTTAACATTTGGCGGGATTGTAGCTGCAGCCTTATCCATTGGTGCCCTTTGGTTTTCGATAAAATTATGGTTCATGATTAGTATGTTTTTAATCAGCGGTGTAGGAATTGGTTTAGGACTGCCTTGTTTGGATGCCCTCATCACTGAAGGAATTGAGAAAAAAGAACGCGGGACGATTACTTCGATTTATAGTTCAATGAGATTTATTGGGGTGGCGGCTGGCCCTCCGCTTATTGCTGTGCTCATGAAGGGATCCAACCATTGGATTTTTATTTTGCTGAGCGGATTGAGTATTCTTGCCGCAATTGTTGCATTAATGGCGATTAAACCGGAGATGGAGGGGCAGGGATAAGCCTGATTGGCAGCTTCACATATGAGAAAAGAAATTCTGATGTTTCAATAATGAGTTTTGGCCTTCATGTTCCTTATGAAGGCCATATCTTTTGAATTTTTTTAAAATTTTGGTGTTCACGCTCTTTATGAAGACCATACTTTTTAGTTTCTTCTTCATTTTGGCCTTTAAGGAAAATACTTTATCCTAATCGCGGCTTGGTTGGATCACAGTCTGGTTTTTTAACATTTGTCGACTCTGCTAACTTCATGAGGTAATAGCACTCTTCCCGTGTCATATGGTCCGCCATTAATGGGGAAAAGATCCCCAATGCTTGAGCACTTAATTCGAGCTCATCAATTTCATGGAGGAAATTTTGAAATAGCTTAATTTCCAGGATGACATCTGAATTAAGTTTTTCTAATGCTGGAAAATTCGTCAGCTGAGTTCTTAAAAAACCTGCCATTTCAACAGCCTTTAAGTAAAAATCTTCAAAATGTTTCGTGTAAAGATCACTTTTTTCTTTTAATCGTTTTTCCACACTATCTAGGTTTGCGGAAATAGCGCCGGCATGCCCAGCGGCATCCAAAATCCAAACGAGATGATGGTGTAGTTCATGATATACCGGGGGCACTTCCTGTAATTTAAGGTGCTTTAATATCCGCTGGTATTCCTCCAACTCATTTACCATGTGATTGAGAAAAGACGGTGATAAATGAATTTTTATTTTACCAACCAAATGTCTCTTTATTAAATTTAATTTAAAGTCTCGAAGTTTAGTGGTTTCAGTTGCTGCTTTTTCAGTTAATTGGTTAATTTCCACAGATTTTGCCTGTTCTAGGAGAGTATCAAAAGTATTTATGAATTCCGATGCGCTTTGAATCTCGCTTTTTTCTACGGGAGCGAGCGCATCATGGATAAATCGGGAATGATCACCTAATATTTGAAGCCAAAATCGATGCTCGAATCTGGCGGTTTTCTCAAAAACCTCATTCATTCCATCTCCCCCTAATCCTAATTACCAATTAAAAGTTTATTCTCCAATGCCCAAAAAATGTAACAAAATATTCATTTTTTTAATAAGAAGAGTCTGGAATTTTTTATAAAATGAACTTAGAGTTTTACCAAAGAAAGGATGTGGATGTTTGATTCCGAAAAGAAGAATCGGCAGAATCCTTGGACAGCATTTTAAGATTGTAGGCGTTCATCAATGGGCGTTTTACGAGTAAGGAAGATTTATACTTATTTTAGCATCGCAGTATAGGTGTTCACACTTTTTCAGTGGGTGCAGGCAAAAGAAAACCATTTCTCCTAGATTTTTAAAGATTTTTTTATCTTAATACTTTCTATGAAGGCAATTTCTACTTGAGGTTTAAATTAGAAACGGTATTGCTTTCTTTTATGAATACCTTTTCTTCCTGGGAACTATAGTGATTTGATCTTCATCCCTTTTATGAATACCATTTCTTCCAATGAACTAAAGGGATTTGGTCTTCATCCTTTTTATGAATACCATTTCTTCCAAAGAACTAAAGGGATTTGCTCTTCATACCTTCAATGTAACCATTTACCCCGACACTACCATAGGTTCTGCCCAAAGATAAAAAACCAGCAGCCCCCAACGCTGCCGGTCCAAAACACCACTATTCACCTTTCACAGGCTTCTTCAAAATTCCAAGCAACACAGCGGTCACAACAGCACCAATCAAAATTGCTAATGCATATTGTAGCGCGCCGCCTTCAACCAACGGAACAACGAAAATTCCGCCATGTGGGGCACGAAGACCGATTCCAAATGCCATAGACAATGCCCCGGCCACGGCTGATCCAGCCATTACTGAAGGAATCACACGAAGTGGGTCTGCTGCTGCAAACGGAATTGCCCCTTCTGTAATAAAGGATAATCCCATGACATAACAAGCCTTTCCGGCATCACGATCTTGCTTATTAAACTTTTTCTTAAATAAAGTAGTCGCAATCGCAATTCCTAGTGGCGGTACCATGCCGGCAGCCATAATTGCGGCCATTGGCTCATAAACACCGTTAGCTAGTAACCCTGTGCCAAATACATATGCGGCTTTATTAATGGGGCCACCCATATCAAACGACATCATTAAACCTAAAACAATTCCTAGTAAAATAGCATTTCCTGTTCCTAAACCTGTTAACCAATGAGTAATTTCTTTATTTATCCATGTAACCGGCTGGTTAATCGCATAAAACATGATTAATCCTGTAATCGCAATACCAAACAAAGGATATAACAAAATACTTTTTATACCTTCCAATGATTGTGGAAGTCCGGCAAATGCCTTTTTCAATAAAACAACCACATATCCTGCTAAAAATCCGGCAATCAATCCGCCGAGGAATCCTGCACCGCTGCTGGCAGCCATCATACCGCCAACCATACCTGGCGCAAACCCTGGACGGTCTGCAATACTTAGGGCAATAAATCCAGCAAGAACCGGCACAATCAGTCCAAATGCATTTCCACCGCCAATTGTTTTCAATACTGCAGCAAAAGCGTTGTACGAAGGATCATCTGGATTCGCTGAGTTATAACCGAACATAAAGCTAATTGCGATGAGAATACCTCCCCCGACAACAAACGGAAGCATGTTGGAGACACCATTCATTAAATGCTTATAAAAACCTATTCTTCCTTTTCCATCAGCACCGCTATTATCACTTTTGCCGCTGCTGCCATTGCCTTCATAAACCGGTGCATCCTGCTTGAGGGCACGTTCAATCAGATTTTGCGGCTTGCGAATACCCTCGGCAACGGTTGCTTGAATCACATGCTTGCCTTTAAATCTCTCCATTTCCACATTGATATCTGCGGCAATGATGACCGCTGTTGCATTCTCAATTTCCTCTTTCGTTAAAACATTTTTTGCTCCACCGGAACCGTTTGTTTCAACTTTGATGTCTACACCCATTTCAGCAGCCTTTGCTTTTAAAGAATCAGCTGCCATATAAGTGTGGGCAATCCCTGTTGGGCATCCGGTAACTGCTACAATTGCGTTCTTTTTGTTTGATACATCCTGCTCTTCTTCATCTTCTTGGTCATAAAAATTAATAACCTCAAGGACATCATCTGCAGAAACAGCATGTAAAAGTTTTTCACGTACTTCCTGTTTCATTAACAGCCCGGAAAGACGTGCTAATGCTTCAAGATGTGTATTATTAGCGCCTTCAGGTGCAGCAATCATAAAAAACAAATGGGCAGGCTGTCCATCAAGCGAATGATAATCTACGCCTGCAGTTGATTTACCAAATGCAATTGCCGGTTCCCTAACGGCTTTTACTTTAGCATGCGGAATCGCAATCCCGTCGCCAATTCCTGTTGTACTTTGTTCTTCTCGTTTTAAAATCGCTGCTTTAAATTCAGAACGGTCCGTAATTTTATTTGCTTTCAACAACACATCAACAAGCTGGTCAATGACATTTTCTTTTTGCTGTCCCTCTATATTTAATAGAATTGTATTCTTTGTAAGCAATTCTGTAATTTTCATAAGAGTTTTCTCCTCCTAAACAACTTCTCTTATTTTTACTTGCACAAGGAGTTCTTCAATTAAATCTTTTGTACACAATCCAAGTGAAAATGCGGTTGCGCTTCCTGCAGCAACACTGTATTGAAAAGCATTTTTCACATTCCCCGTTTTTTGATATTCAGCCAAAAAGCCTGCCACCATTGAATCCCCGGCACCAACTGAATTTTTAACAATCCCTTTCGGTACTTCAGCAATCACGGACATATCATTATTTATAAAAACAGCTCCCTCACCCGCTAGAGACACAATTACGTTTCTTGCGCCCATTCCAATTAGTTTTCTTCCATACGGAATAACTTCTTCACAGCTTGAAATGGTAGTTTGAAATAAATCACCAAGCTCATGATGGTTTGGCTTTATTAAAAATGGATGGTAGGGAAGAACTTTTTTTAATAGCTCACCTTCTGCATCAACAGCAAATTTCGCCCCAGACTCTTTACAAATTTTTACGATTTCTTCATATGTTGTTACGGGCATCGTCGATGGAATGCTTCCCGCAAGGACCAACAGGTCATTTTCTGTTAATTGCCTAATTTTGTCCTTTAACTGTTTGAAATTTTCTTCAGAAATCTTTGGGCCATTTGCATTGATTTCAGTTTCTTGGCCTGTTTTAAGCTTAATATTAATCCGTGTATCTTCTTTTACCTTAATAAAGTCCGTTTCAATCTTTTCATTTTTTAGATAATCTTCAATGTAGCTCCCCGTAAATCCACCATTAAAGCCCAACGCTCTGCTCGCTAAGCCTAACTGACTTAAAACTCTGGAAACATTGATCCCCTTTCCTCCGGGAAACTTTGTTTCTCTCGTTGCTCGATTCAGCTCTCCCAATTGGAAGCTTTCAAGCTGAACAATATAGTCAACAGAAGGGTTTAAAGTTAATGTATAAATCATGCTGTCACGACCTTTAATGTAGTTCTGTTTTTGTATTGTAATTGTGTTTCTTCATCCAACTCATTTGTTATTACCTTGGCCTTCGAGATATCGGCTATTTTCGCAAAAGCAATTTCCGAAAACTTCGAGTCATCAGCTAAAACATAAGCTTCCCGCGAAAGTGAAATCGCTTTATGCTTCACCATGGCCTCTTCTTGATCTGGAGTTGTAAATCCAAATTGCGGATGGATTCCGTTTACCCCCATAAAACATTTATCGAACCGGTATAAATCAAGACTTGCCAATGCTCCCCGGCCGATAATGGCATTTGTTTTCGGTTTAGCAAAACCGCCAATTAAATAAGTTGGAATCCCTTTATTTAATAATGGTGTTAAATGCGTTAATCCATTTGTAACGACAACAATGTCGGTTAGTGTTAGAAATTCAATCATTTCTAACACCGTTGACCCTGCATCCAAATATATGCAATCACCCTTTTCTATCAAACTTGCAGCATATTGAGCGATTCGCCGTTTTTCTTGAAGGTTTTTGGCTGATTTTTCAATCATACTCGGTTCTTGCAGCTTCCCTTGGAGCCGGGATGCGCCGCCATGAATTCTTTTTAAATGTTTTTCCTTTTCTAATTGCGATAAATCGCGGCGGATAGTTGACTCTGATGTATTAGTAAGATCAACGATTTCCTGAATTTTAACGATATTCTTACCCTTTAACATTTGTAAAATAAGTCGATGACGTTCCGGTGTTAACAAGTCATCACCACCTAAAATTATTGTTCATGATTATATATTACTGAAACCGATTGCAAAAATCAATCATTTTCTTTCAAAAACAATCATTTTTTGAGTGAATTTGATTGATTTTGGATGAAAATGTTGATTAAATAGCAAAAAACTAGATGAAATTAAAATATCGTGGTATAATTTTTATTGTTATAGGAAAAATCGCGGGTGTAGTTCAATGGTAGAACTCCAGCTTCCCAAGCTGGCGGCGCGGGTTCGATTCCCGTCACCCGCTCCAAAACGGAGAAGTACCCAAGCGGTTATAAGGGGGCGCACTCGAAATGCGTTAGGACGGGCAACCGCCCGAGTGATTTCGAATCTCATCTTCTCCTCCATACATATTGTTTCTAAAAACACTTTTCAATAAAGTGTTTTTTTTAATAAATTCACGGTATCTTAGTTAAGTTAAAAAATGTGTATAATAAAAAGGAGTTTATACATAAGAAAAGGATGATAAATTTGAACATTACTGGTAATACTGTTGAAAAACTTGAAGATCCATTTGGTTTGCTTTCTGGCGACCGTTATGAATTTTTCCTGCAGCTCGAGATTGATGAAGACGATGAGCTCTTTTCTGAAAAAGGAATAGGCTTAAAGGTAATTTTTGTGATGGATGAAAATGGAGAAAGAATCACGAATTATTATTTTTTCGAAAGAGGAACCGAAAAAGTATTAGATTTTGCTTTGGAGGATGACGAGGAAAAATTAGTCATTTCCTACTGCAAAGAAAATATTTCGGAATAATAATAAGCAGGGATGAGAATCCCTGCTTTTACTAATTTCTATTCACTCCCACGAAGAAAAACCTCCATAAACTGAACAACAAACTTTTGATAGTCTGCCTCCATGCCAATATGTTCCATAGAGTCAATAGGTTCCGGATCTGGTTTTGGACGAAAATCAGCAATACTTTTACCTTTAGCCGTACCAAATTCCTCAACCCTTACCCTCCGCGATATAAACTTAACTAAATCTGGATCAATTAGAGACATTAGCGGAACAACATCATGAAGTGGAGCTCCCTTGATGCCGGGGACATTTTTTTGGTAAGCATGATAATAATAATCAAAAGCAGGTTTTATCAGTGGTCGAAATGGGGTTGGACTACTTTCCGAAAGAAAATTAATTACCTCTGGAGTGATAATGGCACGATTGGTAATATTTAATGGAAATAAATATACATTATGAGCTTTTTCCAATACGGAATTGGCTGCAATGGCATCCACATAAAAATTCGCCTCCGCTTCAGCAGTAATGTTACCGGGCACTAAAAAAGCCCCACCCATGATAAAAAAAGCTGAAACGTCTTTTAACGCATCATTTCCATATAAAATAAACATTAAGGCCAGTTCTGTTAATCTGCCGACTGAGACAATTACGATATTCCCTCTATATTGGGTAATGATTTCTAAAATTTTATTAAAATCATATACTTTTACATTTTTGATATCATCAGGGGGTTTAAGAGGGCCTAATCCTTCTTTTCCATGGATTTCCGGATAAAATCGGACCGGCTCCCCTGATATTGGCCCGGCAGCTCCCGCAACAATAGGGATATCTTCCCTTCCGCCCAGATTTAATAAATATACCGTATTCCGGACCGAAATTTCCTTAGGCGTATTGCCATATCCACTGACAATCCCTACAAGATTAATCTTTGGGTTTAGCAACGCATACATAATTGCAAACGAATCATCGATTCCCGGATCCGTAAACATCAGGACATTTACCATTGGCACACTCCTTTTTAATTATTCTATTCCTCTATGCATGTCTTACATGAAAAAACCGATTTGAATAAATTCAAATCGGCAAAATTGAAAATTATGCTTCTTTTTTAACTCTCGAAATGGTCTTTTTCTTTGGTGCTGCAGCTTTTTTCTTTGGAGCTTCTGAGGTCCTTTCCGGTCTAGTACGGTCGATAGATGCCTGTAAGGCGGCCATCAAATCGGTTACATTTGAAGGCGTCTCTTTTGCTTTAGTGGTCACCGTTTCTTTTTCCTTTCGTTTGGATTCAATTAATTCTAGTAAGGCTGTTCGGTATTCATCAGTATATTTTTCTGGATTAAAATTGGTTGTTAATTGATCAATCAACATGATGGCTGTGTCCAATTCTTTTTTAGTAACTTTATCCTCTGAAGGAACGCTTGGGACATCACTGGCATTTCGTACTTCATCAGGATAGTGAATCGTTTCCATCACCAATGTATTCTCATACACTCGGATGACAGCCATCTGCTCCTTCGAACGAATAATGATTTTGGCAAGACCAACCTTCCCAGTTTCTTGAAGCGCTTTACGTAATAAAGAGTATGCTTTTCCGCCCCCTTCGTTAGGAGACATATAATAGCTGCGGTCAAAATATATTGGATCAATTTGTTCTATTTTGACAAAATCAATGATTTCAACAGCTTTATCTTCGTTTTCTTTTCTTAATTTTTCAAGATCATCGTTGTCCAACACGACAAATTTTCCCTTTGTGTATTCATAGGCTTTGACGATATCCTCGGGTTTTACCTCTTCTTCACAAACAGAACAGATTTTTTCATATTTGATAGGGGCATGGCATTTATTATGAAGGGTCCGAAGTTTAATATCCTTATCTTCCGTTGCTGTATGGAGCTTAATAGGAATATTCACCAGTCCAAAACTGATACTTCCCTTCCACATCGTATGCATAGCTGATTCTCCATTCTTTTTATGTTTATTTTGCTAATCGGGCAAACCTGTCATCCCTATAAACAAATGGAAAAGGATGAACCCAACAGGAATGATACAAAATAAAGAAAAAAGAAGGGATTATGCAGATGAAACCGATGTTGCCAAGTCTGACCTTTGAACGCCCTATCCATTCCGATTGGCTGTATGAAGTGAAATATGACGGATTCCGCGCTTTAATGGAATGGAATTCAAAGGGGATTAGCTTAACAAGCAGGAACGGCAAGCCTCTCATACCTCAATTTCCGGAGATAATAAAATTTTTATTAAAGTACCAAAAGGAATTCGAACCATTTTTACCTCTTCAGCTAGATGGAGAGCTCGTATCACTGGAAAATCCGTGCAAAGCCAATTTTTCGGCAATTCAAGTACGGGGACGATTAAAGTCAGAGGAGAAAATTAGTGAACAGGCAGAAAATGCCCCATGCCAACTAATGGTTTTCGATATACTAAAAATCGCTGGAAAATCCATACACAGCAAGCCATTTACTGCACGGAAAAAAGAACTGGAAAATCTGTTTGGAAAGGTTCACTTCAATCTGGAAGCAGACCCTTACACAGATCAGCTGGTACAGATCGTAAAAGCATACAAAGACTTTGATGAACTTTGGGAACAGGTTGTTCTCTTTGATGGTGAGGGGATTGTTGCGAAGCAGCAAAACAGTCCCTGGGAGGAGGGAAAGCGTACAACCCAATGGCTTAAATATAAAAATTGGAAGTATGTAAGTTGCTATATAACAGCACTAGAGAAAACAAACGGTTACTTTTCTGTCGGCGTATATCAAGACAAAAAAATTCACCCGATTGGCCAGGTTCTTTTTGGATTTAAACCGGATGAAAAGCAGGCCCTTCAACAGACAATTAAACAAAATATGAAAAAAGAAGATGTACAGTTTATTTATGTGGATCCTGCCATTTGTTTAGAAATAAAATATTTGGAGATTTATGACGGGCAGCTGCGCGAGCCGCATTTTGACCGTTTTCGCTTTGATTTGGAACCAGCTGACTGCACGTACAACCGGTTCCAATTTCAACAAAAAAATCTTCCCGAAGACTTGGACATCACTCATCCAGATAAACCGCTGTGGGAGAAGCTGAATATTCAAAAGGCCGATTTTATTCTATACCTGCGTGAAATATCTCCGTATATGCTGCCCTTTCTCGAAAATCGTCTCTTGACAGTGATTCGCTACCCACACGGTATGTTTGGGGAACCATTTTACCAAAAAAACTGTCCTGATTATGCTCCTGACTTTGTAAAAACGTTTAAACACGAAAATATCGATTATATTCTTTGTAACCACTTAAAAACGCTCATTTGGCTTGGGAATCAATTAGCGATTGAATATCATGTACCCTTTCAAACAATTTACAGTAAAGGTCCGAGCGAGATTGTCTTTGACTTAGATCCCCCTTCAAAGAATGATTTTCATTTAGCGGTAAAAGCAGCTTTACTCATTAAAGATGTTCTAGATCAATTGAACTTGATCGGATTTATTAAAACATCCGGGAATAAGGGATTGCAAATTTATCTCCCCTTGCAGGAAAATACATTTACCTATGATGATACAAGACTGTTCACCAGCTTTATTGCCGACTACTTAATCTCCTGTGACCCAGATTCATTTACAATCGAGCGAATGAAAAAGAACCGTGGAAATCGTTTATATGTGGATTATGTTCAGCATGGAGAAGGGAAAACTATTGTCGCTCCTTACTCGATGAGAGGAAATGAACATGCAGGTGTGGCAACACCCCTTTACTGGGATGAAGTAGACGAGAAACTGGAACCAGCACAATTTACGATGGATTCTGTCATAAATCGAGTACGTAAACAAGGGGATCCGTTTCGGTCTTATTTTTCTACCAAGATCATTCAGCCTTTTGCCTCTGTTCTGGAAGTTTTGATAAAAAATAATAAATAAGAAAAGCGCAGGCGCCGGAGCTGGACCATTCTCAAAGCAAGTTATAAATTCTTATATTATAAGGATAAGGGTGAGCCCCTTATCCTTTCATTGCTTCAGCTAAAAACGCCTGTGCTTCTGTCTGAAGTTGTTCGTATGCTGTTTGTTCCAGTAACTCCTCTTTCGTTGTGACAGTGAAATTCCTTCCTTCTAATTCTACTTCTACTGAAGCAGTATAAAGGTAGGTAGCATTACCGATTAAGTCAATATGATAGGAGTCGCTATTGTTATGAACAACACATTGAACCTTACCACCATTATTATAGACATTCACAACTGTTTCAAAATCGTTCAATCCATTCAAACAGGTAACAAGGGTAGAGGCAGACATCGCCGTTCCGCAGGCATTGGTAAAACCTACCCCCCGCTCAAATGTCCTAACATAAATATTTCCTTTATCTATGTCTTTTACAAAACTGACGTTGACCCCGTCTGGAAAAAATTCATTCGGTCCATTCACTTTTTCACTAAGATTTTTTTGAAGATCCGATTGCATTTGATTGTTTTCAACGATGGCAATTAAATGCGGGTTCGGTACCGCTAAAGCAGTAAAGATTAATTTTTCAGATAATTCTGGAATGTTTTCATTTTTTAATGTCGGCTGATTTAATCGTAATGGCAGATCCTCCAACGAAAACGATACTGGCGAGATTTCTACCTGATACGTTGTCACATCAGGGAATATGTCTGCTTGTTTGCACACCTTTAAGTCGGTCTTCATTGTTTCAATCACCGCTTCCTTTTGCCCCCGCATCTCACAAATATAACGGGAAACAAGACGAAGTCCATTTCCGCACATGGAGGCTTCCGAACCATCGGCATTAAAAACCCTCATTCTTCCGTCCGCGTGTTCGCTTTTCAACACGAAAAGAATTCCATCTGCCCCAAGTTCGGAATTTCGGTTACATAAAACCCTTGCCAGTTCGGCCCTTTCTTTTTCAGAAAATGTATAGGAATTAGAAATTTCATCAATTAAAAGAAAATCATTACCAGAACCGTGTCCTTTAATTAAGTTAATTTGCACTTTAAAACCCTCCAGCTTCACGAGATTACATTTATTCATTATAGTATCAAATTCTGGTAGGGAAAGGAACGAAAACCTCCTTATTATCTTTCTATAAAATATTCGTTTATGAGAAAAGACATTTGTAACAGTTTGTCCTGCTCAGAAATACCTTCCGAAAAAGAAAGAACCGGTGTATTTGGCTCTGGAAAAAATTTACTCCATTCGAGCGGCATCCAGCCTCTGCGCAACCGTCCCAATTGACGATTGGCTGAATTTATAATCTTCTCATCCATAAAAAGGGAAGCACCCTCTACTGCTCCAATAAACCTTTCATTTGTATCAAAAAGCTCCTTCTTAAATTTCCGCATGTTCAATTTCCGTATTTGATAATATCCTTGATAAGCCTTGTTTCGGTCAAATACCTCAATTTTTTTGTGTTTTCCCTGTTTAACCTTATAAATCCCAATTAATTGATGATTAAAATCATAAAGTGCATATATTTTTGAAAAGACCGGAAAGCAAAATTTTTTTCCCCGGTACTTTTTGATTTCACCTGCCAAGTGTCCATCTGGAAAAAAGAACTGTAAACGCTTCGGTAAATAAACGGCTAATAAATGCTCCGTCTCAAAAATGGAATGGTAGAAACTGCTGGATTTCAACATGTTTCTTTTTATGAAAATGGCTTGTCTAACCTTGAATAAATAGATTTGAAAGCTGATGAAGCTGTAAATGAGAAAGGGGATGGTTAACATCATTATTTCCTTGTTCCGGAAAAAAGAAAGGTCTACTATTATAATTAAAACTGCGGGAACCAATGCAGCGATGCTGCCATTTAGACTGACACATGCGGCATCGCGGTAATATTTATCTATTTTCATCATGAAAACTCCTTATCCATTCCTCTTATATCAGTCTATTAAATGATTGTAGGAAAAATGATAGGAGATTTTCTCTTTAAAACAAAAAGAGACCGGCAAAAGTCTCTTAATCCTTTGATTCCACATATTCTACTATTTTCCCTCTTAATGCTTTGGCATCCTCGTAGCCCTGATTGTATAATTCCTCTAGACGAACAGGATTTCGTTCCATTCTTCCTACTTGGAGTGGTTTTAACGGCCGAATGATAAAAACATTTCCATTGTTTTCCTCTCTTTCCAGGTAAGCGAGGGTGTCATTATATATTTGAAATCGATTCCGTAATGCCTTTTGCAGGCCCTTATAATCAGGATATTTTCGGTCAACAAGGAAGTGAAATTTAGAAGCCTTTTTTCGATATTCAATATTTCTTGTAAGAATCACAATATTTTTCTTAAAACCATCTGCTTGTGCTTTTTTAATTGGAATTGGATCACTAATTCCACCATCAAGCAGGATTTTATTTTGATAGGTTATTTCTGGTGCAATAAAAGGGAGAGAACTGGAAGCACGTAATACGGTTAATAACTCTTTCCCATAATCCTTTTTCTTAAAATAAACCGCTTCACCCGTTAAACAATCTGTCGTTCCCACCACAAATTCAGAGGGGCTATTATAAAAAACATCGTAATGATAGGGAATATGTTGATTGGGGATTTCATCAAAAATAAAATCCATCCCAAAAAACTGGCGATTTTTAAAATAATTTCTCCAGGATATATATCTGGGGTCCGAAGCATATTGAATTGTTACGGTTTTATTTCTGCCCTTTTGTTCCGACAAATACGACGCGGCATTACAAGCACCTGCGGATACACCAATAACGTAAGGGAAAAATAACTGATTTTCTAAAAAGTTTTCAAGAACGCCTGCCGTATACACTCCACGCATTCCCCCGCCTTCAAGAACCAAGCCGACTTCATTTATCACATGTCTTCGTCCCTTTCTTCTATTTTCATCATGCTTATTTTGTCATAACGGGACGAAATTGAAAACTGAAATGCTTTCAAGGTACCTACTCCTTTTTCTAAGGCTATTTTCGCATAGATTGTTGTTTTTCGTATAAGTTCATCAACCCGTATAGACTAAATGCTTCGTGGCATCTTTTCGTAAGAACATTTGCGAAAATTGCCTAGAAACTTAAGTATTTGACCCTTATTAAGGTCCGAAAGGAACAAAGTTTACGAAAAGAGCCTTTTCTAAAAAAAATACTTAAGGCGGGCAAAATCTAAAAACCCGGCAAAAAATTTTTG
>NZ_MLYR01000111.1 GCF_001866655.1 Bacillus sp. MUM 116
GATTTTGACTTATTTAGAGCAGTTAATCGGAATATCTCCGCTTATTATCAGCTTCTTAAGCTTCCTCTATATACATAGCAGGAAATTCTCCGCCTATGAATTCTCATACCTATACGAAAATCAACAATGAATAATAACACAGCCTAATTTTTTAAAAATACGAAATTATCATAAATTATATCAATGAATCTTTGGATCAACAATTGATATGCACCCTCTATTTTATATGTTTTTACTACGTCCGTGTTAAAAAAGTGTAAATGTAAGAAATCGTGAGAATTGGGATGGAAATGAAAGAAAATTAAATGTTTTGTTAGGTAAACTGGAGTATTTACTATTTTAAAAATAATGTGAAAATTGTTTATATTATGCATATAGCACGAAAGAAATAAAATCATAATAAGATTTCGAGGAGGATATTAAATTGACAACATTAACAGAAACAAAAACATTAACAGTAAAAAAACTAGATGGAGTTGCAGAGGTTCATATTCATGTTAACAAAACAAATGCATATGATTTGGAATATTATAAAGAATTAAACGCAGCAATTGATGATATTCGTTTTGACAGTGATATCAAAGTTGTTGTATTAATGAGTGATATGCCTAAATTCTTCTCTGCCGGTGCGAATATTAATTTCTTAAAAGCAGCAGAGCCACGGTTTAAAACTCAATTCTGTCTATTCTGTAATGAAACTCTTGATAAAATTGCCCGCTCTCCACAAATTTGGATTGCATGTTTAGAAGGGCACACAGTTGGCGGCGGTTTAGAAATGGCATTAGCTTGCGACTTACGCTTCATGGGTGACCAAGCTGGTAGAATCGGTCTTCCGGAAGTATCTCTTGGAGTATTAGCAGGTACGGGCGGAACTCAACGCTTAGCACGTCAAGTTGGGCATTCTAAAGCGCTGGATTTAAACATTACTGGTGAAACTTTAACACCTCAAGAAGCTCTGGAAATTAAATTAGTAGATCGTGTCTTCCCACAAGAAGAAACAAGAGCAAAAACATTAGAATATGCACAAAAAGTTGCAAAGAGCGCATCATATGCGGTATCAAATATTAAGCTTTCCATTATGAATGGTAAAGAAATGCCTCTAAATGTGGCAATCCGTTATGAGGGTGAATTACAAAACCTATTATTCCGTTCACAAGATGCGAAAGAAGGACTTAGTGCATTTATCGAAAAACGTGAAGCTAACTGGATTAGTCAATAAGAAAAGCGGAAGCGCCTTGGTCAGCATACCGGGCTAAATGCTGTGGCTGGCTAATTCTTATTAATCCAGTAAAATATAAAATGGCGATATCGATTATCGATATCGCCATTTTAATCAAATTTGAAAAGGGGAGAAGAACATGCGGTCAAACGAGCTGGAAGTTTTAATTAACTGGGGAGATACGGATAAAGCAGGAATTGTCTATTATCCAAATTTTTTTAAATGGTTTGATATCGCGGGACATCAATTCTTTAGAAGCTGTAATTTAGCTCCTGCAAAATTAGAGGAGGAACGTAGTATTATCGTTCCATTACTGGATGTTCAATGTACGTTTGAAAATGCACTGCTGTATGATGATCTCATCACCATCCATACGAAAGTAGAAGAAATCAATCGTAAAACGATAAAATTGAGACATGAGATCTATCGGGATGGTGTTCGCTGTGCACACGGATATGAACTGAGAGGCTGGGTCGAGAAAAAACCTGAAGGAATTAAGGCTGTCGTCATCCCAGAAGATGTGAAAGCCATCCTAAGCGAAGAGATTGAAATGAAAGTGGATAAAAATAGGCCGAGGTTTAATGCGTAAGCTAGAACAATCCTCTATAATATTAATGACTCTAAAGAAATTACATAAAGTGAAACTTCAATCAGTGGGGGTTTTTCCCACTGATTGTTAGTTAAACCAATCGGGCTTTTACGGGCAGTTGATCCCCACTTACCCTCCTGCTTACGCTAAGCACAGAAGTAAGGATCTTACTGCCCGTTAATGCGGGATAAAATTCGAAAATTATAACACATTGGATGGTGGCAGCAATGAAACCAAGATCACTAATGTTTACTCTTTATGGAGAGTACATTCAATATTATGGAGAAGAAGTTTGGGTGGGAAGTTTAATTCAATTAATGAATGGATTTGGCATTTCTGAATCCTCCGTCCGCGGCGCCATTTTAAGAATGGTACAAAAGGATTTATTGCAAGTACGAAAAAAAGGGAATAAAAGCTATTACTCTGTAACAGAGCTGGGGCGAAGAAGGGTTGAGGATGGGGTTATAAGAGTATACTCTGCCCCGAGATCTGTTTGGGATGGAAAATGGCGAATGTTAAGTTATTCTTTTCCTGAAGAAAAGCGCGAACTTCGAAATGAAATTCGTAAAGAACTGACATGGACGGGGTTTGGAATGATTTCAAACAGCACTTGGATAAGCCCGAATCCGCTTGAAAATCAGGTAATGGAAATGATTAAAAACTATAAAATCGAAGAAAATGCGATACTTTTTAGTTCATCTGATGTGGTCTCGCATCCGAATGAATGGATTATCGAGAAGGGCTGGGATTTTCAACAAGTTACCGATAATTACATCAAATTCATTGAAAAATACTCGCCAAAATTTGAACAATTACGCGAACAGGCATTGAAAAATGAATTATCGGATGAGGAATGTTTTATTAAACGGACAACTATTGTTCATGAATATCGAAAGTTCCTTTTCCAGGACCCGGGATTTCCACGGGATTTAATGCCGGATAACTGGGTTGGAACGAAGGCGCGGGAGTTATTTTG
Organism: Bacillus sp. MUM 116; assembly: GCF_001866655.1. Taxonomy (GTDB): domain Bacteria; phylum Bacillota; class Bacilli; order Bacillales; family Cytobacillaceae; genus Neobacillus. The sequence continues at coordinate 2,785 of NZ_MLYR01000111.1, forward strand.
GAATATTCATCAATTAATATCGATTCCCGCAGTCCGTTATTTTGAATCCATATATGAAGCGGCTCCTGATCGAAATATAAAACCACGAAGGGATAAAGCCATCAATCCCTTTAAAGAAGTTTACGTTTAAGATGAATAGGGGTGGAAAATCTGATTAGAAAAAAGACGACGATTGGTCGTCTTTTTTTTATAGTATAAGAATTTATAAATTGCTTTGGGAATGGTCCAGCTCCGGCGCCTTCGCTTTTCTTTTTATCGTTTAAAAAACATATAGATGGGGTGAGGTTTATCCCATCCTAAATAAATTTAAATGCATTCTATTGCCGAGTATTGCTTGTCCTTATTCCTTGAAATTATGTTTTTAATATTAACATCATAAAAACGTAATAATGCAATTGACAGATAATTATTAATATTCTATATTATATTATATAAACGGTGATTAAAAAAACGTAATAGAAAGAGAGGTACAATATGAACCAAACTGAGGTTTTATTAGATAAGATTCGAAATGGATTTGTCCTGGAATGCAAAGAGGACATGAATGAAGAGTACCTTCGCGCACTAAAACAAACATTAACCATTGTTGGAGATACGGAGCTTTTGAGTGTTCCTCCTTTATTAACGGTCTACAATCAAGCTCCAAATCTAAACTATAAGATTACCGCATTAGCCGTCATTCAAGATGAGATTGGCCATGCACATATCGCCTACCGGTTATTAGAGGATTTAGGTGAAGCTGTTGAGGAACTGCTTTATAAACGAGCTGCTAACCGGTGGAAAAATCCGTACGCCTTCGATTTTAAATTAGATAACTGGATTGAGCTTGGGGTGTTTAACGGACTATTTGACAGAGCCGGTTACACACTGCTTGGAGATGCTTTCGAGCACACTTCTTATGGACCTTGGAAACGAGCTTTGATGAAAGTAGATAAAGAAGAATTGTTCCACCTTCGAAATGGCGAAATCATTATGAAGGCGGGAATGAAAAATCCGGAAACAGCCAAGGAAGTACAAGAGGCCGTTGATTGGATGTTCTTAATGGGATTAGAGTTCTTCGGTGTTGCGGATAATCTAAAAAGTCGTTCTGCCCAATTAGACTACAAGTTGAAAGGGAAGACAAATGACCAATTGAGACAAAAATGGCTGTCAACGGCTGTTCCGTTCTGTGAATCAATTGGGGTTAAGGTGCCTGCTCACTATGATGAAGAACAAGGCAAATATGTCATTGATGTTCCATTTCCTTGCAAATTTGATGTAGAAAATAAGAAATGGCTGACAGACCAACCAGACACTTGGGAAGGCGTAATCGAACGTTTTAAAAAGCGCGGGCCGCAAAATCAAGAGTTTGTAACAAGAATTCAAAAGGGCTTCTTTGAAATGGAAGAACTTCGTGCCGAGGAGGTAAGTTAATCATGCAAACAATCGAGACAGAAAAATATTGGAATGCTTTAACAGAGGTGATGGATCCCGAGTTTCCAATCAGTGTAGTTGATATGGGATTAATCTATGAAATTACCAAGGTGGATCAAAGAAAGCTGGGCGTAAAGATGACCTACACTTCAACCGGCTGCGGCTGCATGCAGTGGATTGAAAACGATATCAAGGAACGACTGCTTCAAGAAAAAGATATCGCCGAAGTCGAAATCGAAGTTGTTTGGAGTCCCCCATGGACCGTTAATAATTTAACGGAAAAAGGAAGACAAAAACTGAAAACTTGGGGGGTAAGTTCATGACAGCCAATAATCAAAAACAAGAATACCTTCTTTTTACACGTATCAAACGTGGCGATGATTTGATGCAAGTTGGCTCTTTTCACGCAGAAAGTGATGAATTGGCAAAGGTGTATGCACAGTATATCTATGATGAAGAGGACTGGGTTGAAATGCAAGTGGTAAGAAAAGATGCATTGATAGCTGTACGCCTTCCAGAACCATTATTTGAAAAAGAGGGTGTAAATTAGTGATAAATCAAAATCTATTTTCTCTTGTTGAAGTAGCAGAAACGATTGCAGATAACAAATTAATCTTAGGTGATCGTCTTGTTGAAGTAGGAATCAGCGGCCCTAATCTCGAAGCAACCCTTTCCTCGATTGCAATGGCACAGGCTGAGCTTGGTCATGCAAGACTGATGTATAAATGGGCAAATGAATTACAGGGTCTAAATGGAAGCAAAATGGAGGTAAAGGGGCAAACAGGTAAAGCATTTCCAACTGTGGTTCATGCATCGAATTGGATTGGTTTAATTGCTGGTTTATATGCCGTTAATGAGGCGGTTGGGCTTGTCATGAAAGTCATCAGCAATTCCAATCATCCTGAGGTTAATACCCCATTTAGTAAAATGCTGAAAGAACAAGAGGAACACCTTCTTTATTCAAAGAGCTGGTGCAAACAATTACTGAATGACAAGGGGGCAGTTCCGAAAACCTTCCAACAGGAATTAGAAAAAGTGACACAAGAGGTCCTGCAATGGTTAAGATCTGTTGAAAATGATGAACTATTAATCTCGGAGAAAATAATTCCGGAAAATAGCAATCTTACAGCTTTATACAAAGAAACAATCGAAAAGCTTACCAGCCTTGGAGATATCCAGCATGTCTAATGAACAAACTCCAATCCAATGTTCATTTTGCTCATCTGAAGACGTCGAAAAAATTTCTTCATTTGGGACAGCGCAATTGGTCAGACAGTATTATTGCAATCATTGCCATTCAGTCTTTGAATATATTCGCTGGCAGGCCGCCCCGTTAGAAAATGAGGGGTGCCCGGGGAATATCGGCAATCATTGAAAATATAAAAAGGGGCTATCTTGAATATGTTGGCGCTAAGCTGCTAAATATTTTCTGAATATAAAAACAATTATAAAAAATAAATTTCTCAGGAGGAATTATCATGACTCAAGTCAAATTAGAAACTAAAACATTAACAGTAAAAAAAGAAAATGGCATTGCTGAGGTGCACATGCATGTCAATAAAACAAATGCTTATGATTTGGAATATTATAAGGAATTAAACACAGCGATTGATGATATTCGTTTTGATAGCGATATTAAAGTGGTTGTATTAATGAGTGATATGCCTAAATTCTTTTCAGCAGGTGCGAATATCAATTTCTTAAAATCAGCAGAGCCGCGCTTTAAAACTCAATTCTGCTTATTCTGTAATGAAACACTTGATAAAATTGCCCGCTCTCCACAAATTTGGATTGCTTGTTTAGAAGGACATACCGTTGGCGGCGGTTTGGAAATGGCATTAGCTTGTGATTTACGTTTTATGGGTGACAATGCAGGAAAAATCGGTCTTCCGGAAGTATCCCTTGGAGTATTGGCTGGCACTGGTGGAACCCAACGCTTAGCCCGTCTGGTTGGACATTCCAAAGCACTTGATTTGAATATTACCGGTGAAACCTTAACACCACAAGAAGCACTAAAAATTCAATTAGTTGACCGTGTGTTCCCTCAAGAGGAAATTCGTGCGAAAACATTAGAATATGCGAGGAAAGTTGCGGATAGTGCAACATATGCTACATCCAACATTAAGCTTTCCATCATGAATGGTAAAGAAATGCCGTTAAATGTAGCGATTCGCTATGAAGGTGAATTACAAAATTTATTATTCCGTTCCCAAGATGCAAAAGAAGGATTATCTGCTTTCATCGAAAAGCGCCAGCCGGAGTGGTTTGGTCAGTAATCACGACTGGGTCTAACTTTGAAAAGAAGCTAGACCCTCCTTTCATGTAGGTGTGCTCATAATGTTTCTGTCGGTAGAACGAATGATTTTAGTCTTCAATTTACTTCTGGGGGTTAAAGAATGCTAGAATTAGCGAAACAATTAAATGGCATAAAAGATTATTACAATTGTACAACTTTTTTTATCGAAGAAAAGGTTCGGAATGGACTCGGTAATAAAGTTGCAATTTATTCTGACAGCGATGAAATTACATACCAGGAGCTTCTTTTTAAAGTAAATCAATTTGGAAACGCTTTAATGAGGATCGGTGTTGAACAGGAAAATCGAATTTTACATGTCATCTATGATTCCCCAGAATTTATCTACTCCTTTTATGGAGCAACAAAAATTGGAGCCATTCCAATACCTGTTAATACAGCAATGAAACCGAAAGACTATGAATATTTTTTAAACCATAGCCGGGCAAGGGTCCTGGTTATTCAAGATGAGGTATGGGAGATAATTAAGGCAAATCGAGAGCGCTTTATTTTCTTAAAATATGTCATTGTGGTCTCAGAGAATGGCAATGTCTACGAAGATACAATTGAGTATAATGAGTTTATAAGCCAAGCTTCATCAGAGTTGGAGGATGCTGTCACTACCTCTGAAGATCCGGCTTTTTGGCTGTATAGTTCCGGAAGTACCGGCAATCCAAAGGGGGTTGTCCACATTCATAGAAGTATGGAAGTTGCGGTTAAAAACTATGCAGAAAACATTCTTAATGTAAATGAGAACGACAGGACTTTCTCTGCTTCAAAGCTTTATTTTGCATACGGTCTAGGGAATGGAATGTATTTTCCGCTTGGAGCAGGGGCATCGACCGTATTAATGAAAGACCGTCCGACCCCGGAAAATATTTTTAAAACGATTGAAAAACAAAAGCCAACCATCTTTTTTGGCGTCCCTACATTGTATGGTTCCCTGATTCAGCATGTTGAAAAAACAGGGGTGATTCCGGATTTATCCTCCGTTCGAATTTGTGTTTCCGCTGGTGAGGCACTTCCGGCTACTTTTATGCAAAAATGGAAAGACTTTTTTAACCTTGATATTCTAGATGGGATTGGCTCAACCGAAGCATTGCACATTTTCCTCTCGAACCGTGTAGGAGATATTAAAGCAGGAAGTACTGGAAAGGTTGTCCCTGGATATAAGGCGAAAATTGTCAATGAAGAGTCCAAACCGGTGGGAGTCAATGAAATTGGTGATCTTGTGATTCAAGGAGATAGTGTCAGTGTTGGCTATTTCTGCAATTTAACAGAAAATCAGCGGAAGTTCCACGGTGAGTGGATGTACACAGGAGATAAATATTATCAGGATGAAGAAGGATATTTTTGGTACTGCGGCCGTTCGGATGACATGCTTAAGGTCGGGGGAATTTGGGTTTCACCGATTGAAATCGAGTCGACCTTGATCCGTCATGAGTATGTCATTGAGGTCGCTGTTGTCGGAGCAAAAAATGAGAGCAATCTTGTTTATCCAAAAGCCTATATTGTCTTAAGGGATGAGATTGAGCCGACAGAAGAATTAAAAACAGAGTTCAAGCTGTTTGTAAAACAAAATCTTGCTCCATATAAATATCCACGGGAAATTGAATTTATCTCGGAATTACCGAAAACCGCGACTGGAAAAGTGCAGCGGTTCAGGTTGAAACAAGTTTAATTTAAATTATGTGGAAATAGCCAGACGTATGGTCTGGCTATTTTATTTACACATTTCATTTTTCGGTATTTATATATCTCTGCCTGTTGCCCCCACTGATTTATCAGTATTATCCTGATTATTATATTCTGGGTCATTCAGGCCTGGTTTCCGCCTTTTTTCACTTCCTAAATAACTAGCCTGATGTTTTTGCTGAATTTTATTAAATTCGTTCCAGTTTTCATTTACCACATGTTTCCCTCTTTTCTTTGCGTTGCTTAATTTTAAGATACACCCCTTGAACAAACTTATTCAGTTATTCCACCCAAGCAGACTTAGGATTTTAATGGAATTAAAATTTCATTACATAAACAATGGTGAAAACATCGACAATAAATAAGAAAAGTGGAAGCCTTTTTGAAAGGGGTTTGAGCCATGCTATCGACTGAAAAGTTAGCGGAATTGCGATTGCAATTGTTACAGGAAAAAAATGATGTGGAAAATAATTTAAAGCAAAATGACCATTTTGGTTTGGAACGCGGGTTTTATCATGAGTCCATGGGGGAATTATCAAGCTATGATAACCATCCGGCCGACGAGGGAACAGATTTATTTGAACGTGAAAAGGATATTGCCTTAAAAGAACATTATGAATTGCAATTAAGTAATATAAATCATGCTCTCGAGGCGATGGAGAAGGGAAGCTATGGGAAGTGTGAGGTATGTGGGAAGGAAATCCCGATTGAACGTTTAGAAGCGTTACCCAACACCACCTTTTGTAAGGAACACAGCCCTGATCAATTTGTTTCCCATGAACGGCCAATCGAAGAAGGAGTACTAATGCCGCCTTGGGGAAAATTTGATATGGATGATAAAAATGAGGATGTTGCTTTTGATGCCGAAGACTCTTGGCAGGAAGTTGCCTCTTGGGGGACATCAGAAACGCCGTCGGATTTGGCGTTTCCGCAAGACAGTTACAATGATATTTATATTGAAGCAGATGAAAATATTGGCTATGTCGAGGATTATGAGAATTTTGTCGGCAATGATATGTATGGGAAAAATATTAAGGTATACCCGAATCCGCAGCATGAACATTATGAGGCTGCACTTGATGAAGAAGGCATCATGACCAGCTTCGGTGATCTTCCGGCATTTGAACATGATGCGTATGTAGATAACAATGACAAAAACGAGCGAAATATCTAATTTGCATGCAAGATAATTAAAAAGAAAACAGCTTTCATAAATGAGAGCTGTTTTCTCCGGATTTATTTCTATTCATTTAAATTTTCTGTTTCGATGACGCCTTCCATATACGTATCACTTACCTGCTCGTGGGTTGTAGCAAGGCCGGAAGACAATGCATCACTTTTTTGATAATCACTTGCATCAAAGTTGCGTCCAGCAATCTCAGTGCTTTCGTTTTGATTTTTTTTAACCATTAAGAAACACTCCTTTAGGTAGAATCAATACGTATTTTCTGCTTATTAGCTTAAATTTACTCTTATATATTGAAGGAGTTGAAAACGATGCGGGAAAAAAAATCATTCCCAACGCGGGAAGAATTAGATCAGGCTTTTCATTTTCTACAGGACCAAATCACCAGAATTTCCGTAGAAGAAGAGGAAGAAATGGTCAAAGAAGAAACGAATCTGAACGGCTGATTATTGTTGAACTTAACCAACTAACATTCAAGTGGGCAAGACTTTTTCTCTAGACCCATCCAGGAAAAGTTTGGTATGATTTCAAGAGAATTTTTTGGGGTGATCGTTGATGGATGTAAGAGAAGCTCTTGCTAAAAAAATTGCCTGGATTAGTGTGATTAGTAACATCGTCCTGACATTTGGAAAAATTATTATCGGATGGCTTGGGCATAGTGATGCTGTATTTGCCGACGGGATTCACTCCGCTGCCGATGTATTTGCTTCCCTCATTGTTTTATTAGTGATAAAAATTGCCAATAAGCCTGCTGACAAAGAACATCCGTATGGACATGGGAAAGCGGAAGTGATTGTGTCAGGGATTATTGGAATCTTATTGTTTTTAGTAGCCATCTATGTGGTTTATGAAGGGATTAGCGGATTTTTCCATAAAATTGAAGCTCCTAGTTATTTAGCGATGTGGGTAGCGGTCTTTTCTTTTTTTGCGAAAATATTCCTTTACCGTTCATCTTTAAATGTAGCGGAGAAACATAGCAGTAAGGCAATTGAAGCGATCGCTTATGATCATAAAGCCGATATTGTTGCTTCCATTGCAGCGGCGATCGGAGTTCTCATCTCGATTATTGGGATAAAATTTAATATTCATTTTTTGCTTTTCGGTGATAAAGTGGCGAGTATCTTTGTTGCCTATTTAATTTATAGAATTGCGAAAGACATGTTAACAGAAGCATTTGACATTTTACTCGAGCGCAATATTGATGGTGAGACATTGCAGGAATATATCTCGATTATTTCCGAATTCCCGGAAGTAAGGCGGATCGACCGGATCCGTGCAAGGGAACATGGACATTATATTTTGGTTGACCTGCGGATTTCGATTGACCATTTTAAAACGATTAAAGAAGGCCATGACCTTTCTCATGAAATAAAACAGAAACTTTTGGATAAATTCGATAATATTAAGGAGGTATTGATTCATTTAAATCCTTATTTTCCTAAAGACAGATAAATATGAAAAAAACTACTTTGTACTTTCGTGCTTTAGGGTTTATGATAAGGAAGGAAATAAAAAGCTAAAGGAGTTGATATTTTTGAGTTATTCCATAGACCCGGACCCAAGTAGGCGAGGGGGAGTCAATGTCTTTGAATTGATTGAATTGGTTTCTACAAGAATATCAGCTCTGAAAAAGGTTGTTGGCTTCCTCGAACAAGAATAGTGAGGAGGTTTTGACATGTTGGAGATTTTTAAAAGCACAGAAACAAAGGTTTTGGAGAAAGTAGATGTCGTATCAAAGGGCTGCTGGATTAATATGTATGCCCCAACAGCAGAAGAAATTAACCGGGTTGCAAATGACGCACAAGTCGATGTCGATATTATTCGGGACGCCCTGGATGATGAAGAACGTCCAAGGATTGAACGGGATAATGGTCAAGTGTATATTATCGTTGACTTTCCCTATATCGTTCATGATGAGACCGGCCTTGCCGTTTATGAAACGATTCCAATTGGAATTATTTTAACGGATGAATGTACTATTACTGTATCTTTAAAAGATACACCGATTTTAGAAGAATTTAGAAAGAATAGAGTGAAAGAGTTTTTTACATTTAAAAAGACCCGTTTTGCTTTGCAAATTTTATTCGTCATTTCATCCTATTACCTTCGCTACTTAAAACAAATTAATAAGAAAACAAATGAAATTGAACGCGAAGTGCATCAATCATTAAAAAATAAAGAACTATATGCTTTTTTGGCATTAGAGAAGAGTTTGGTTTACTTTACCACTTCTTTAAAATCCAATAAGGTTGTCCTTGATAAAATCTTAAGATTTAACTATTTAAAAATGTATGAAGAAGATAAGGATTTGTTGGAAGACGTCATTATTGAAAAAACACAGGCGATTGAGATGGCGGAAACCTATCGTTCCATCTTGAGCGGGATGATGAATGCCTTTGCATCCATCATTTCGAACAACCTGAACATTGTCATGAAGTTTTTGACTTCGATTACGATTATCCTTTCCTTCCCAACGATGGTCGCGAGCTTTTACGGGATGAACGTCGATATCCCGTTCCAGCATGCCACACACTCATTTGCCTTCCCATTGATTATTTCAGCATTTTTAACCAGTTGTACCGCCTTTATTTTTTGGAAAAAGAAATATTTTTAGATTACCAGTCTTTTATAGAGGCTGGTTTTTTTTGATAATTTTTCCTTATGGATTGAAATAAGAAAAGAAGATTGGCATATCGTGATTTTTCCAATTAATGTATAGGTGAGGTGAGGAAAATGAACAAGGAATTTTTTAATCGAATTGAAAAAGAAACTTATATGAAACGTTCTGCCGATCCACAGTGGATGGATTTAGTTCAATCAAGGGTAAATATTACTGGAAAAATTGCGGCAGATATTGGTGCAGGCGGCGGAATCTATTCCATTGCCTTAGCGCAATTAGGAGCAAAAAAGGTCATTGGCGTGGATATTTCTGAAAATATGATTGCCGGAGCAAAGGCGAATTGCCGAAAATATCCGCAAATTAGTTTCCAAGTGGGAACTGCCAGCGAATCGAAGCTTCCGGATGGGGAAGTAGATGTGCTGCTGGAGCGTGCGTTAATCCATCATTTAAAGGAAGAGCACTTATCTGCATGTTTTGCGGAGGGCAAAAGAATTTTAGATAAAAATGGACTATTCATTCTTCAAGACAGAACGATGGAGGATTGTGCAATAGCAGGAAGTGATGAGCATATCCGCGGTTATTTTTTTGAACTTTTTCCGGAATTGCTTGAAAAAGATATTTCAAGAAGGCACTCGGTGGAAACAGTAAATTCTTACTTGAAAAGGGCCGGCTTTCAAACAGTTGAGGTTATTAATTTTTGGGAACACCGTAAAACTTATCAATCACTGAATGAACTAAAGCAGGAAATTATGTTGCGCAAAGGCCGTTCGATTTTGTTTGAATTAGCGGATGAGCAGGTGCAAAGTCTTGCTGATGGTATTGGGGAACGGGTAACAAAACCTTTCCCAGTAGTTGAAAGAGAAAGATGGACGATATGGTTTGCGAAGGCATAGAGAAATTATCGTCTATGTCTTAGGTTTTTGATTTCCACGAGTAAAATAACTTTTCTTGTATAAAATAGAAAAAATAAAAATACAAGAGGAGGCAGAAAAAATGAAAGAAAAGGAACCCCAATTTCAAAGCGGAGATGAAGTAGGCCAACTGGAAAAAGGCCTATACGGATTAGACCCAGAAATGAGCCTGCTATCCGTAAACTTCGCAACAACAGAAAATCCCCTATTGAATGAACATTATCAAGAGGATTCAAAAGAAGATTAATTCGACAAAATTCGGGTGGTGCCTGTGGCAGCCCGAATTTTGTCGATAATATTTTGAATTTTCCGAGTGTTTTTGGTTGATTACTAGATTTTAACAATGATACTATTAATCTCGAGGTTGAAAACGGATACATACTGTTTGAAATCTTAGAATCTTTTACATATAGGGAGGAATTACATTTGAGTCAAGTAACAGTCAATCTAAAAGAAAAAGTGGAAAAATTTCTATTAGGGAAAAAGAAACTGTATATTGATGGTCAATTTGTTGAAAGTCTCTCTCAAAAAACATTCGATACGTATAATCCTGCCACAGGTGAAGTACTTGCAGCGGTTTACGAAGCCGGCCCGGAAGACATTGATCGCGCCGTAAAGGCAGCACGCAAAGCTTTCGATGAAGGACCATGGTCTAAAATGAGTGCAGCCGAGCGCAGCCGCCTAATGTATAAATTAGCTGATTTAATGGAGCAAAATAGTGAAGAGCTTGCCCAACTAGAAACGCTTGATAACGGAAAACCAATTCGTGAGACATCAAATGCGGATATTCCGCTTGCAGTTGAACATATGCGCTATTATGCCGGCTGGTCAACGAAAATTGTTGGGCAAACCATCCCAGTTAACGGACCATTTTTAAACTATACCCGTCATGAAGCAGTCGGAGTGGTCGGACAAATTATCCCTTGGAACTTCCCGCTGTTAATGGCGATGTGGAAGCTTGGTGCAGCGCTTGCGACTGGTTGTACAGTCATATTGAAGCCAGCTGAGCAAACTCCGCTATCTGTATTATATTTAGCTGAATTAGTTCAGGAAGCAGGATTCCCTGCAGGGGTAATTAATATTGTTCCTGGTTTTGGTGAAACAGCAGGCCGGCCGCTTGTTGATCACCCGCTTGTGGATAAAATTGCTTTCACAGGCTCAACTGAAGTCGGCAAGTCCATCATGGAGCGCGCTTCTAAAACTCTTAAGCGCGTAACACTTGAACTCGGCGGAAAATCACCAAACATTATTTTACCGGATGCGGACTTAACAAAAGCAATTCCTGGAGCTCTAAATGGAGTTATGTTCAACCAAGGCCAGGTTTGCTGTGCAGGTTCCCGTGTATTTATTCAAAAGAAACAATTTGATAATGTTGTTGCCGATATGGTCAGCCATGCTCAAAAAATTAAGCAAGGTGCTGGTTTACATGCTGATACTCAAATTGGTCCGCTAGTATCGGATGAGCAGCAGAAACGTGTTCTTGGCTATATTGAAAAAGGCGTGAAAGAGGGGGCAGAATTGTTAGTCGGCGGAGATAAGCCATATGAACAGGGATATTTCGTTTCTCCGACGATTTTCGCAGATGTCCGTGATGAAATGACGATTGCCAAAGAAGAAATCTTTGGACCGGTTATTTCAGCTCTTCCATATGAGGACCTGGATGAATTGATTAACCGCGCTAATAACAGCGAATATGGCTTAGCAGCAGGTGTTTGGACAAAGGATGTTTCCAAAGCACACTATATCGCAAACCGACTGCGCGCAGGTACCGTTTGGGTAAACTGTTACAATGCCTTTGATGCGGCATCGCCATTTGGAGGTTTTAAACAATCAGGAATTGGCCGTGAAATGGGATCATACGCATTGAACAACTATACAGAAGTTAAGAGCGTTTGGGTTTCGCTAAATAATTAACGATCTAATAAGCTAGTAAAAACGTTTAGGCGTTTTCACTAGCTTTTTTTTATTGGACACCGTTCATTAGAATTTGGAATAAAGTAAAGAAAGCGAACTTCTTTTGAGGTGTGTCATTATGAATAATAAAAACGAAAATCCAGAATTAGAACAAAAAAGACTGAGTCTTGAAAAACAAATAGCTATTGGTATTTGGATACAGGTGATTGGGGCAACAATTGAATTCTTAGGGATTGCCAAGTTAAGGGGGATTAGCGAAAATCCAGATTCGATTCCTGAAAAAGAAGTCCTTTCAGGCGCTGGCATTCAAGCCATTGGTACCCTTTTTGAAGCCATTGGTGTAACAGGGCAAATAACTGAAATTGATAATACACTTAAATTAGATGCCCAAAAATTAGCAATTGCAGGTGATTGGCTTCAATCAATTGGTGCAGCATTAGAAGCAACCGGTGGAACAGGAGAATTTTTAGAGGAACAAGAACAAGCAAATTTATTTGTTCCATAGGGGAATTTATTGGGAAAAATGGGCAAGCTACCTATATGTTTGATTACATTTTAGGGAGGGTATTATGCAATCATTTATTGTTAGTTTTCATCAAGAGGACAATGTAGATAGCATGCAAATACAAAAATTAAGCCAAGAGGATTTTGAAAAAGCAACAGAAGGTGGAACAAGACATTTATTTGACTTAGATACAAACATCGGCTTTTTTGTCTTTTTCGATGCCGAAGATGTCGACGGCGTTGTCTCTTATTTAATGCTTCAATATGAAGAGGACAGGGAAGAACCGGTTGGCTGTTACTCTTTCCGACTGGAAGATTTTTACGAATTCATGGCTCTTTATTTAAATGATCTTGAATTTAACGAAGAAACCGAGGAAGAGGAAGAAGAATACGGTCCAATACATCATTTGGCGCACCTTTTGTTCCATATTGTGGATGAGGGGAAGGATGTTGAGGTGTAATTCTGTCTAATTTGTTGGGGGCTTTTTTGAAATTTGTCATTTATGAAGGAAAAGGACGCCAAATTTGGCGTCCTTTCTTCAAAAAATGGTCAAATATAAGTTTTAATTTAATAAAAATAGTTCTGGAGAGTACCATTTAAATTTTTATTTGCGAATCGATCACCGTTATTTGCGAATTACATAATTTTATTTGCGGATTAAGCCCTTTTATTTGTGAATCGACCCCATTTATTTGTGAATCCAAAAATTCAAACCAAATTTACCATTTTAAATTACTAGGATAATAAACTCGATTCCTTTTTGTTCCAGAAAAATGAAGATTCGAAGAACGCAGAATCCTTCCAGCTAAATCAATCGAGCCTATACGTGCAAACTCCCTAAACCCCCGATTCGTAATTTTCGTAACAAACAACAAAAAATAGTCTCTAAGCGCATCAATATGAGCATCCATAGAATAAAGCTGACATTTCGGACAGAACCATTTCTGTTTTTTACGAATAAGGGGGAGATATTTACAGTAGGGGCAGTGAACACCAGTCAATAAATCTGATCTCTGAATACCAAACTTTTGAAGAAGATAACCTGTCGGGGGAGTATTCATTTTTAAAAGAAGGCGAGAAAGCTTGCGGAGGTCTTTTGCTGTTAAAAGTGGGGTAGAGTGAATCCTCTCTAGTTCCCGAATTCTTTTTAGCATCACATCACCCTTACATACTTTCGGTTTGACTTTATAAGCATTTTTCCCGGTAATCACATATGAAGAGTAATGATTGCTTATCACAACTAAATAAACGACAGGAACGGGAGGAAAGTGATTTTTAATCAATAGTTTATTTATATATTCTTGATGCCTTTCAGCTTGAGCAATTGGATAAGAAAATCCTTTTTCTTCCTCATTTTTTATTTGGAAAAATTGTTCGTTCTCCGTATCAAATACTAATTTTCCTGCCATATTTTTTACATCGATAATGAGAATGAATTCAGGTGTTAAGAGTAGAGTATCAATTTGGCAGTTGTAGTTGCCATCTGGAAGGTTTAAGTCGTGGAATATCAGGTATTTTTCGTTGGGGAGTTCGCGGTAATAATAATCCAGTGATTTCTCGCCCTCATATCCAGCCTGCCTCCTGCTTAGCTCATCTAAAATTTGTTGATATTTTGCATGGCTGCAAGGAAGGCGGCGCAAAATTGCGTCTAAAATGAGGATTTTTAACGGGATTGTCCTGACTTTTACGATCAAAATGATCACTCCTTTTATTATTTCTTCTTAAAGTTAGCATAATATCCATTCAGAAAACTAAATGAAATGTAAAAACTTTTTGAACAAATATTTACCCGCGAATCCAAAATCCCAAAAGAATCAACCACCATAAAATTTGAAAAACAAACCCTACAAGGTTATGATTATCTTGAATTCAAAATAACTCATCACCCACGAACGGAGGCAATAAAATGATCCAAAGAGAAATAATACAAACCTGGACCGTTCAACATCATCAACACAGTCCAATTCATACCGCGGGAATGGTACTCGATCCGGTAAAAATGCAAGAGTTTGATCCATTTCTTTTCCTGGCAGAGGATTTTTTCAAAAAAGGCACCTTTGATTTTCATCCCCACCGCGGAATAGAGACCGTAACCTATGTCATCGAAGGCAAACTTGATCATGAAGATAACAAGGCGGGGAAAGGAGAATTGGGACCAGGGGATGTTCAATGGATGACCGCCGGAAGAGGTGTCATTCATATTGAAGATCCGGTAGAAGGTGACACCGTTCATTCCTTGCAGCTATGGGTGAATCTTCCACGTGAACACAAAATGACCGAGCCGCGTTATCAAAACCTTAGAAGCCAGGACATGCCAGTCCGTGAAAAAGCCGGTGCCTTAATCCGCATCTTTTCCGGCTCATCAGGCGGCATAAAATCTGCCACGAAAAACTATGTCCCCGTGACATTTGTTGAAATCAATTTAGAACCCGGGGCAACCATCTCGCAGGACTTACCTGGAGATTATAACGGTTTCATGTATGTACTGGAAGGAAACGGCCTTTTCGGAAAAAATAAAGTAGAAGCCGAAAAAGGTCAAGCGCTTCAATTGGGCCAAGCTGAGGAAGGACAAGAGAGTGAAGTAACCATTCAAGCAAAAGAAAAGATGCGTGTTTTGCTTTATGCCGGAAAACCTTTAAACGAACCAATCGTCGCCCGCGGTCCTTTCGTGATGAATACGGAAGAAGAAATCCGCCAAGCCTATAGGGATTACACGGATGGCAAGTTTGGAGAGTAAACAAAATGGCATCCAGTCGAGGGGCTGAATGCCATTTTTAAAACCTACCCTTTTTTCGCCACAACAACGCGTGCCTTCCCCATAAAAAAGATGGTTACAGCCGCAATTGCAATCGGAATCAAGGTTAGCAAAAACATATGAGTAATCGAATCGGACATAGCATGAATAATTTTATCCAAAATAAAACTAGGAATTTTTGAGCGTGTACTTGCTTCAAAGATTTGACGCGGGTCCATATTGGACATAAAGGAAGAACCTCCATGACCACCTGCTCCCTGCATCCCCTTAAATGCTTCCTTCAGATTATTGGTAAATACATTCGTTTGAATCGAACCGAAAACCGTTACCCCTAATGTCATTCCAAATGAACGCAGGA
Source organism: Bacillus sp. MUM 116 (assembly GCF_001866655.1). GTDB lineage: Bacteria > Bacillota > Bacilli > Bacillales > Cytobacillaceae > Neobacillus. Next base: position 18,435 of record NZ_MLYR01000111.1, read on the forward strand.
ATGAGTTGGTGGAATTCGCCGTACCGCGGAATTGCGGTTCCAAATTGTGAATGGAGGCAGTCGGTAAAAGTGAAAAGGAAAAGCCCACACCAAAGCCGACGAGAATCATATACAGCGTAAGCATCCAGCGAGCCGTATCCGTTGTCATATTTCCAAGCAGAAGCATCCCTGCTAGATAGGATATGATTGAGATAATCATTAAATTACGATATGAAGTTTTGGCTAAGAAAATCCCCCCAACAGAACTTCCCGCAACAGAGCCTAACATCATCGGGGTTAAAATTAAACCAGCGTTCTTAGCGGAACCGCCATATACGGCCTGAACAAAAATGGGGATAAACACAGTTAAAATGATAAACGTTCCACCATATAAAAATGCCAGAATTTGTGAAGTGGCAAATAATCTTCTTTTAAACAACCAAAGCGGTAAAATCGGTTCTGCTGCTTTAAACTCCGCAATGAAAAAGACAACGAAAAAGATGAGGAAGCTTACAAATAAGCTAATGATTTGCACAGAATTCCAATCATATTCTTTACCGCCAAGTTCAAGAGCAAACATTAAACTAACAACCGAAATAACAAGTGTGATGGCACCGGCCCAGTCAATTTTTTGCTTGGAGTGCTGAAGGGATTCATGATAGAAACGGACAATTAAGAAAATCGAAACGATTCCAATTGGTACATTAACGTAGAATACCCAATGCCAGCTTATATAGTCGGTAATGTAGGCTCCCAATAATGGTCCTAACACACTTGAAGCACCAAATACTGCACCGAGTAAACCCGTCATTTTTCCGCGATTTTCAGGGGGGAAAATATCAAAGACGATGGTAAAAGCAATAGGCATCAAAGCACCGCCGCCAATCCCCTGGATGGCACGGTAAATACTCAACTGAACAATACTTTGGGCAATTCCGCAAAGGGCGGACCCAAATAGAAAAACGATTAACCCAAAAATAAAGAAGCGTTTACGCCCATACATATCGGACAGTTTGCCGAAAATAGGCATTCCCGCCATTACGGCTACCATATAAGCGGAGGTGACCCAAATAAATTTGTCGAAACCTCCCAAATCAGAAACGATTGTGGCCATTGCAGTTGCGACAATCGTATTATCCATGGCAGCCATTAAAATAGCTAATAATAGTCCGGCCACAACAAATTTGAGATTATGATCTTTTTTAATCATGAAATGTCTCCTTTTTCTTTTATTGGCAAATTAGATCTCCTTTCATAGAGTAAAAATGTTTGATAAGATGAAATAAATGCAGGAAATCTATTATCTTGATAATCAAGATAAAGCAATTTTAAAAGGAAGGATGAAACATGTCAATGGATTTCTTTGATCATCCTGATATCGCAAAAAATCTGATTAAAAATTTACGGAAACTAAGCACGAGGATGGTTCTTTTTCAACAAACTGCAGCCCATTCAATTGGCTTGGTTCATACTGATTTTAAAACAGCTGACATACTAAATGAGGCGGGACCGCTAACAGCAGGGGAATTAAGCAAAGTCACTGGTCTTAGCACAGGGTCTGTCACAGCTCTTATTGATCGGCTTGAACAGGCGGGTTACGCTAGGAGAGAGAAGGATCCAAACGATCGGCGGCGTGTTATTATTGTTCCGATTAAAGAAAATCAGTGCTCAATTAAAGAGCATTTTTTACCTTTAAATCAATCAATGACGGAGCTTTGTTCCAATTATAATGAAGAGCAGCTGGCGCTAATCAGTGATTTTTTAGAAAAAACAATTGTCATCCATGAAAAAGAAATTCAGGCGGCGAGCCGGTCGGAAGCTAAAAAAGAGGAGCCCAATGCTTGAGCTCCTATTCATTATAAGAAATATCTAGACTTTGAGAATTGTCCAGCTCCAGCGCCTAGCACCTCGAGGGAAAAAATGAACTGCTTTTTTCCTAGGTCGCTTCGGTCCAGCCGATGAAGTCAAAAACCGACTTCACCGTCCGGCCCGCAAGCAGCTGTTGGGGCTGAACAAGGCGCTTCCGCTTTTCTTTTACCTTTGAAAAAATTCAACCCATTCTCCCTCAGGCCCGTGAAAAAAGAAATAACGGTATCCATTCGGAAGTGTCGTGATTTCCTCATCAATTAATTCTACATCTAGTCCCTTAATTCGCTCAAATTCTGCTTCAATATTGTCCACCAGCACAGCAAAATGATGCACTTTGCCTTCTTGAGGAAGATTGTCATTGTAGCCTTGAATGAGTTCCAGTTCCGTTTCATCGGAATCATTGAAGCCGAGGAAGGCTAGAGTCATCGACTCATCTGAATGAATAAATTTGTCCTTCAACTGCATTCCAACGATTTCTTGATAAAACTTAATCGCCCGATCGATGTCTTTCACCATAATCCCGACATGGTCAATTTTCTTTCCAACCATTTTACGTTGCTCCCTCAAATTATGATTTTAAAACGTCATGGTCAACATAGCGTTCGCCGTTTAGTTCGCTAATTACATTGATTGCAACCTTAGCTCCGTCACCGGCAGTAATGATGGTATGTACACTTACACCTGCTACCGTTCCAGCTGCCCAAATTCCATCCAGATTTGTTTTTCCTTCTGGGGTTACATCCAAAACAGTTTTAATTCTTGGCTCTGTCCCTGGTTTAGTTTTTAGGCCGACTGTTTCAGCAAGATTAACTAACGCACCAGTAGCAACAATAACATGCTTCGCTTCAAAGCTATTTCCATCAGTTTCCACTTTTAAGCCATTATCTGTTTTAACGATATTGCTTACTGTAGCTTGAACTAATTCAGCGCCAAATTTACCTGCTTGTTTTTTACCGATTTCGATTAAATCTGGACCTGAGATTTCAGCTACGCCATAATGATTTTCAATCCAGGCACGTTTTGTCATGCTTTTGTCATTATCAACAATCAAAGTTTTCTTTCCAGCTTTTGCGGTAAATAGGGCAGCACTTGCACCAGCTGCGCCAGCACCAATAATCACTACATCAAACATCTTCATACCTCCAATTTAGATTATAATAATTCTTATTTAAGCTTAACTTAAATCCAAAATATTGTAAATGAAACTGCCTCATAATTCAAAACTTTCTTTAGAAGTATATCCACCTACATGCAAAATAAAAAGAACCATTTTTTCCTTCGTTGGAAAAATGGTTCTTGTACTTGTTTTTGTATAGGCAATCTTTTTTCGTTTTTGTTGTTCGTGTTCGTAAATCCGCAAATACAAACGGACTTCGTTTTAGCTCGGGATTTATTTTCCCTTCGCGTTCTAGTTTTTCCCGCAGCTTTTTAGCTTTTGATTTAGCCATTCAAATCACCTCTTAAATAAGATTATTACCATTATATAATATTTTAACTCTTATAAAGAGGTGATTTTTCATCATTATTGCTCCTGGCTTTTTAATTTTGGTGAAGTCTCCCGTTTCTTTGCATGATGAAAGAAATAATAAAGTACAGCCCCAATTAAAACATAGAAGGCAGATAGGAAATATAACGAGCTATAAGACATTTTGACAGCCACTAATCCGACTAAAAATGACCCAAGTGCGATGCCGGTATCATAGATTGATAGAAAAGTTGCTGTGGCCAATCCTCGTTTTTTCGGTGCGGCATGTTGAATCGCAATCGTTTGGAAGGTTGGAAATAATGTTCCCCATCCTATCCCGATTAAAGCGGCTGAAAGGAGGAAGGTAAATGCTCCGCCAGTTTTACTTAAGACCATCATTCCAACCGCAAAAAGAATAATACATGGATAGAAAATAACGTTTGCTCCATATTGATCTAACCATTTTCCTGTAAAGGGTCTGGACAGTAATAAAACAATAGCGTAGACCACAAAGAATAGACTTGCTACATTCTCCAAGTGAATTTCATTCGCATAGACGGATACAAATGAAAGAAGCGCTGAATAGACAATGGCCAAGAAGCCTCCTACAATGGCAATGGGTACAGCCGATGCTTCGAACAAATTCCGAAAAGAAAAAGAAGGTTGTACTGTTTGTTGAACGTGCTGCTCTTTTTTGGGAAGTTTAATATTAAGTCCAGTAATAAGGGCGCCAATCGCAACCACTAGCGTTACGGTAAACAACCATTTAGCTCCCCATTGCTGAATCGCAAGCAATCCAACAAACGGCCCTAATACCATCGCCATATTTGTCGACATGACAAAGTAGCCCATTCCTTCGCCCCTGCGAGAAGCAGGGATAAGATCCGCCACAATCGTTCCCGCAGCTGTTGTTGCCATTCCAAAACCAACCCCGTGCAACAACCGAATTACGAGAAAGCCAGTAACTGATTTTGGAAAAAAGTAAAAGAGAGATGCGCCGGCAAAAATGATCAAGGCCGTTAACAGCACCTTTTTATTTCCGACACGCTCGAGCCATTGTCCTGCAAGAGGACGTGAAATGATGGCAGAAAGTAAAAAGATTGTTGTCATTAAGCCTGCCTGTGAGGCGCTGCTATGAAATTCCTTTAAGGCATAGATTGGAAGAGTTACTAGCAAAATATAAAAGGTTAAAAAGAGAAAAAAGTTACTTAAGGAAACACTAATAAAATCCTTCGTCCATAATTTCGATTTGGTCATGTGGCCAATCACTCCTTTAAAAGTTTATGTAACCAGTTCATTTGGATTTCACAAAGCTCTTCCTGCGATGCTTCCGGAAGATGCTTTAGTAACGTTTTATTTAGATCGGTCACTGCACGTTCCCAGTTTGGAAATTCATTTAATGCGGCATCGGTTAATTGAATGTGTTTTTCCCGCTTGTCTTCGCCAGGAACCTGTCTTACATATCCTTGTTTAACAAGTCTTTGAATGGTACGGGTCATCGGCGGGGCTTCGACAAATAGATAATCGCAGAGTTCTTTTTGTGTTAAAGAGCCCTTCGTTTTTAAAACAAAAATAACGGCCCACTGTGAACCGTATAACCCCATTGGTTTCAGGACTTCATTCAATTTATTGGTGAGATGCCTTGACAGCTGGTGAAGCGTATGAATTAAATCGTGACTAAGCAAATTAGTTTCACTCCGTTATTATCTATTAGTTTCACTCCGTTATTATCTATTAGTTACCTAGGTAACTATATGCTCTTTTAAAGGAATTGTCAAGGAATGTTCACATCCTCTAATGCAAGGAACAGGATTTTTTGCTTTTCGGGGATTTTGCCATCACCAGATTACGCTGAAGGACAGTTTTACGGTTTTAAGAAGGATTTTGTCTCTCCAGAGCAGGTGGAAGGACAGTTTTACGGTTTTAAAAAGGATTTTGTCTCTCCGGAGTAGGTGGAAGGACAGTTTTACGGTTTTAAGAAGGAAATTGTCCCTCTAGACCGGGTGGAAGGACAGTTTTACGGTTTTAAGAAGGAAATTGTCTCTCCAGAGCAGGTGGAAGGACAGTTTTACGGTTTTAAAAAGGATTTTGTCTCTCCGGAGTAGGTGGAAGGACAGTTTTACGGTTTTAAGAAGGATTTTGTCTCTCCAGAGCAGGTGGAAGGACAGTTTTACGGTTTTAAGAAGGATTTTGTCTCTCCAGAGCAGGTAGAAGGACAGTTTTACGATTATTTGAAGGAAATTGTCTTTCCATACAGGCGTAAACAAAAATCCCACGGATCCAAACACCGCGGGATTTCAAAAAAATTCTATTTCAACACATTAAAATACCTTGCTTCCGGATGGGCAAATACAATAGCGGAGACGGAAGCTTCCGGTTCCATCATGCATCCGTCAGTTAGTTCAATACCAATTTCCTCCGGCTGAATCAATTTAAACAATTTCTTTTGATCCTCTAAATCAGGACATGCAGGGTATCCAAACGAGAAACGCTGCCCTTGGTACTTAGCTGCAAACCGGTCCTGCATTGTAAAATCAAGTGGATCAGGGAAGCCCCAGCGGTCACGCATCTGGCGGTGAATGAGCTCAGCAAAACCTTCCGCAGACTCTAAAGCCAGTGACTGAAGTGCATGACTTTCTAAAAAGCGTCCTTCTGCCTTGAATTGGTCGGCTTTTTCACGAATGCCTCTGCCGGCAGTAACCGTAAAGAATCCTACATAATCCTTCTCGCCGCTATCCACTGATTTAATAAAATCAGCTAAACATAGATGAGGCTCTGATTCTTGTCGAGGGAAATCAAATGTCTCAATAATTTGATCTTGATTTTCCGGATCATAAATATAAATTTTATTTCCCTCTGACTGTGCAGGGAAGAATTGATATACAGCTGCTGGAGTAATCCAGCCTTCAGAACTAGCATCGTGAAGTAATTGATCAACAACAGCTTTGATCTTCAATGCTTTTTCGTCTTTTTCGGCAAGTAATTTAGAAAGCTTGCCTTTTAGCCCAAGATGGTGTCCAATCAACATTTGCATATTGATATACGGTTCAATATGTGAAAGCGAATAGGAACGTAAAAGATGGCGTTTCGTATCCTTTGGAACAAATACCGGAACATTTGTAGAAACGGCAGGTTTTACTTTCACTGCAACAGCACTCCCTGTACGAAGATGGCTGAAATCATGAACGATTTCCGCTGCAGCAAGCTTTTCCTGTCTTTCTTCCAATAGCTTTTCGCGTTCTTCAGGAGTTTGCACTTGATTAGCAAGCGCAAGCCCTGTCATCGCATCTTTCGCATATAAAACAAGTCCATCGTATTCCTTTGAGATTTTTGTATCGGTAAATTTCCTAGAAAGGGCTGCACCGCCAACCAAAATCGGCAAGGAAATGCCTGATTCTTTCAAATCCTGGGCGGTTAAGACCATTTGCTGGGCTGATTTAACCAGTAATCCGGATAAACCGACGATGTCAGGCTGCTCTTTCCGAATGGCTTGAATCAAGTCTGCAGGGGTAACTTTGATTCCCAAGTCGACTACATTGTAGCCATTATTGCTCAGAATAATGTCCACTAGGTTTTTGCCAATATCATGAACATCGCCTTTGACCGTTGCCAAAATGATTTTTCCCTTAGTGGCAGAAGTATCGCCTTTTTCCATATGCGGTTCTAAATGTGAAACGGCAGCCTTCATTACTTCAGCACTTTGCAATACTTCAGCGACAATTAATTGGTTATCATTGAAAAGACGACCGACTTCGCTCATGCCTGCCATTAATGGACCGTTAATAATATCAAGAGGAGCAGGGTATTTTGCAAGCGCTAAATCCAAGTCCGGCAGCAAACCTTCTTTTGTTCCTTCGACCACATAATAGGCGAGTCTTTCTTCTAAGGTCATGTCAGGAAGGGTGGATTTAGCTTCTTTCTTTTTACCACGGTACATTTCAGTAAAAGTGGCTAAGGTTTCATCTGTCGTTTCAAATAATAGCTTTTCAGCTGCTTCGACCTCTTCTTTCGGAATGGAAGCAAAGCGCTCAAGCTTCTCCGTATTCACAATTGCATAATCTAATCCTGCTTGCGTGCAATGATAAAGGAATACGGAGTTTAAAACTTCTCTTCCAACAGGAGGCAGTCCAAAGGAAACATTACTAATACCTAGAATCGTTTGAACACCCGGAAGGTTTTCTTTGATTAACCGAATTCCATTTACTGTTGCTTTTGCAGATCCAATATATTGTTCATCGCCCGTCCCAACAGGGAAAACAAGCGGATCAAAAATAATGTCTTCCGGCTTTAAACCATATTTATGAACGAGTAAATCGTGGGATCGTTTCGCAATTTCAAGCTTCCGTTCTGCAGTAACCCCCATGCCTTTTTCGTCAATGGTTCCGACTACAGCAGCAGCACCGTACTTGTGAATCAATGGTAAGACTGCTTCAAAACGTTCCTCACCATCCTCAAGGTTAATCGAATTGATAATCGCTTTACCTTGTGAATATTTAAGCGCTCTTTCAATGACTTTTTCATCAGTTGAATCGATCACAAGAGGTACTTTTACTTTTTTAACGACTTCTTTAATGAATTTTTCCATGTCGACGATTTCATCACGGTCAGGGTCAGCAAGACAAATATCAATAACATGTGCGCCGCCTTTGACTTGGGCGCGGGCAACTTCCGATGCTTCTTCAAACTTGCCTTCCGTAATTAACCGTTTGAACTTGCGGGAGCCAATTACATTGGTCCGTTCCCCAACCATGATCGGTCTTAGTGTTGGGTCGTCATAAATAAATGGATCAATTCCAGATACCATGTGAACGGAGGAGGTCTGCAGTTCACGCGGCTGATATTGTTTCATCGCTTCTGCAATCGCCTGAATATGCTCCGGTGTTGTACCGCAGCAGCCGCCGACAATGTTCAGCCAGCCATGTGCAGCAAAGTCTGCAAGTTTTTTCGCCAAGGTTTCGGGTGTTTCATGGTAATGGCCTTCCTCATCTGGTAGTCCCGCATTTGGATAACAGCTGATAGCAGTGGTTGCAAGACTGGAAAGGGAACGGATATGATCCTGCATAAATTCAGGACCAGTCGCACAGTTTAAACCAACGGCCACTGGTTTCATATGTTCAACGGAAATATAGAAGGATTCAATCGTTTGACCAGCAAGCGTTGTACCCATCGGCTCAATGGTCCCTGAAAGCATCAGCGGCAATTTTTTTCCTGTTTTTTCAAATGCCCGTGAAATCCCAATAAAGCCTGCTTTCACGTTCAGCATATCCTGACTGGTTTCTAAGAGCAAAAGGTCGGCGCCTCCGTCAATTAAGCCAACTGCCTGCTCTTCATAGGAGGCAGCAAGCTCGTCGAAGGTAGTTCCACCCGTCACACTCAAAGTTTTCGTGGTTGGTCCCATTGAACCGGCAACGTAGCGCGGCCACTCTGGAGTCGATGCTGCATCTACAGCCTTTTTGGCAATTTGGGCGGCAACTTTATTCAATTCGTAGGCTTTGTAGCCCAAATCATATTCGTCGAGAACAATGCTGGTTGCACCGAAGGTATTGGTTTCGATAATGTCTGCCCCGGCCACAAGGTATTCCAGGTGAATATTTTCAATCACCGCAGGTGCAGTTAAATTCAGGTTTTCATTACAGCCCTCATATTCTTCTCCGCCAAAATCATCTGCACTTAGGTCTGCACGTTGAAGCATCGTTCCCATTGCGCCGTCCATGACAAGAATTCGCTTTTGTAACTGTTCAGTGAATGGTGCTTTCGACATAGATGTTCCCCCTAATTTCGTTCGCGCGCTGGTTGGTATATGCTGCCAGCTCAGCTGTTATCTCATAACGTAAAAATGGAGTAATTAAATAAATCCCATTGAATAAATCCAACGCTGTATCGATTAATGATTTTGTAATCGCAATTCCTTCTCGTACCGCCTGCTGTGGTTGGTCGTTCAAACTCGCCATTCTGTCGCGAATTGAATCGGCAATTTTAATTCCAGGGACCTCATTATGAAGGAACTCAGCATTTTTACTGCTTGTAAGCGGCATTAAGCCGATATAGATAGGCGCGCTTAGATGTTTCGTATTTTCATAGACTTCAATTAATTTTTCCTCTGAAAAAACTGGCTGGGTAATAAAGTAATCTGCTCCATATTCAATCTTTTTCTCCAACCGTTTGACCGCTTTTTCAAGAGTTCGGACATTCGGATTAAAAGCTGCAGCAATACTAAAATCGGTTTTTTGCCCAAGGTCCTTTCCAGAAAAAGAAAGGCCTTTATTTAACTGCTTGATCATTTGAATCAGTTCAAATGAAGACACATCGTATACAGAAGAAGCACCCGGAAAATCTCCCACTCTCGCAGGATCGCCAGTAATGGCCAAAACATCGTTCATTCCCAGAGTGTGAAGACCCATTAGATGCGATTGCAGCCCAATAATATTGCGGTCCCTGCATGCTAGGTGAATCAGCGGCCGCATTCCTAATTCCGTTTTCACACGATAGCCCAATGCTTCATTTGCAATTCGGACGGTGGCAAGGGAATTATCCGCAAGTGTAATCGCATCAATTCCCGCTTCCTTTAATGCCTTTGCACCTTCAAAGAACTTGTTAGTAGAATCCAGTTTCCTTGGTGGATCTAATTCCACAATAACGGATGGCCGTTCTCTTACTATCTTTTCAAGAGGAGGATTTTCTCTCTCGGGAGTTCGATCCTCTACTTTTATTTTCTCTGGTTTTAATTTTACAACTTTTTCGACAATTGGAACAGCATTCTTTAATTCTGAAGCAAATGCTTTGATATGTTCTGGTGTTGTACCGCAGCAGCCGCCAAGGAGTCTTACTCCTTCTTTCCGAAAGGACTGAGCCGATTTTCGGAAATACTCTGCATCTCCTTCATAATGAAACTTTCCGTCCGTATAAGCTGGCAGGCTTGCATTTGGATATGCAGAGAGAAAAGCATGTGCCGGAAGTTCAATCTGCTCCAATGCGAGAAGCATATGATGCGGACCAAGCCGGCAGTTTAGTCCAATCACATCAGCGCCAAGCCCTTCTAATCTTTTTATCGCATCATTTACAGGTGTCCGGTCCTGCAGGAAACCGGGCTCTTGAAGCGATATTTGAGAAATGATGGGAAGTTTTGTTTCTTTTCTTGCAATAGTCAAAACGGTTTCCAATTCTTCCAAATCGTAAAAGGTTTCAAGGAGCAATCCGTCTACACCTTCTAAAAGCAGACAATAAAGCTGCTCACGGAAGCTGCGTTTTAATTCTTCAATTGTAATGGAATTTGTTTTAATTCCTCGGTTGCCGCCAATCGTACCCAGTACAAAAGCATCCTGCCCTGCAGCCAATTTTGCGTTCCGGACAGCAGCACTATTAATTTCCTTAACCGAGTCTTCGAGTCCGTATCGGCCTAGCTTTAAATAGTTTGCAGCATAAGTGTTCGTCTGGATGACGTCAGCGCCGGCTTCAATATAAGCCTTATGAATATGTTGGATTTGCTCAGGGTGGGAGAGATTCAGTTCCTCAAAACAGCAATCCGTTCCATATGAATAAAGCAGCGTTCCCATTGCCCCATCAGCAATCAAGATTTGATTTTTTAATTTTTCTAAAAAGCTCATGATTATTCTCCTTGCTGCAGTACTAATTGTTCATGGCGAATTTGCGCAAACGCCTGTGAAAAATCTTTAATCAAGTCTTCAACATTTTCCAGCCCAGCAGAAAGGCGAAGCAGGCTGTTCGAAATCCCGCGCTTTTCCCTTTCAGGCTGCGGCATTGCAGCATGGGACATTTTTGCCGGATAAGATAAAATCGATTCAACGGCACCAAGGCTGACCGCAAAGACAGGTATTTTAACACTTGATACGAATGTTCTAAGTGCTGCTTCATCTTCCAGCTCAAAGGATAATACAGCACCAGGACCTTCTGCTTGAGCTGCTTGAAGTTCATGCTCAGGATGTTCCTTGAGACCAGGATAATAGACTGATTTAACGAGCGGATGTGAACTTAGATATTCCGCTAGTTTAATAGCAGATTTTTGTGATTGCTGAAGCCGTACATGCAGGGTTTTAAGCCCTCTTAAAACAAGCCATGCATCCTGCACACCAAGGACTGCACCAAAGGAATTTTGTAAAAATCCAAGTTTTTGAGCTAGATCCGCATCTTTTACTACAGCAAGACCTGCAACCACATCACTGTGTCCGGACAAGAATTTTGTTGCACTATGCAGCACCACATCAGCCCCAAGTTCCAATGGCTTTTGTAATGCAGGGGTTAAAAATGTATTATCAACAAAGGTTAACGCACCGATTTCCTTTGCTAATTCACTAACCGCTTTAATATCAGTTACCTTTAAAGTTGGATTCGAAGGGGTTTCTGCATAAAAAGCTTTTGTATTCGACTGGATTGCAGCCTTTACCTCATCCAGGTTCGTCATATTAACGAAGGTATGTTCAATTCCGTAACGTGTAAGGACCTGTGTGACCATCCGAAACGTTCCGCCGTATACGTCCTCTGTGATGACAATATGGTCTCCGGCAGAAAGGAGAAGGAAGGCTGTGGAAATCGCAGCCATACCGGAGGAAAAAGCAAATCCTTTCACTCCGCCTTCTAATTCAGCAATCACATCTTCAAGTGCTTCACGTGTTGGGTTCAAGCTTCGGCTGTAGTCATACTTCCCAAATTGGTCGATATCATATTGGTGAAAAGTAGAAGCATGCTGAATTGGTACACTTACCGCACCTGTAACAGGGTCCAATTTATGACGATTATGCAAAAGCAACGTTTCAAAACAAATATCTTTATTTTCCATTGATGATCACTCCTTCATGAATATTGGCAAAGGCTTTTTCTAAATCAATAATCAAATCTTCCGCGTCTTCCGTTCCAACGGAAAAACGAAGCAAGCAGTTATCAACACCTGCGGCAAAACGAACTTCCTCAGGAATATCAGCATGGGTTTGTGTTGCAGGGTAGGTAATAAAGCTTTCTGTACCACCAAGACTTTCAGCAAATGTAATCAGTGACAAACCTTGTAAGAATGGGTTTACCCATGATTCTTCTTTTACACGGAAGGAAAGCATTCCGCCTTTGCCAGGGTAAAGGACATCCTTAACATCTTCATGGTTTGAAAGATATTCAACAAGCTGCTTCGCATTTTTCTCGTGCTGCTTCATTCTGAGCGATAAAGTTTTCATTCCGCGCATTAACAGCCAAGAATCAAAAGGACTCAATACTGCCCCGGCACCATTGTGATGGAAGGCAAGGGCTTCACATAATTCTTGTCCCTTTGCAACAATGAGACCTGCAAGCACATCGTTATGTCCGCCTAAGTATTTGGTCGCACTATGAATCACAATATCTGCTCCAAGCAGGATTGGCTGCTGCAGGAGAGGGGTATAGAAAGTATTATCAACAATCAGCAAAATCCCGTGTTTCTTAGCAATTTCGGAAACAGCGGCAATGTCTGACTGCTGCATAAGAGGATTTGTCGGAGTTTCAAGGAAGATAGCCTTTGTTTTCGGGGTAATCTTACTTTCAATCTCACTCGGACAACAGGTATTGACATATTGAGCGGTTAAGCCCCATTTCTTATAGCCTTGTTCCAATATGCGGTAGGTTCCGCCATAAAGGTCTTCACTCACAATCCATTCATCACCGGATTGGAATAAAGAAAGAATCGTCAAAATAGCACCCATTCCGGAGCTGCAGGCATACCCTTGATCGCCGCCTTCTAAATCGGCAATGGTTTTTTCAAGCAGCTGACGTGTTGGATTTCCTGTGCGAATATAATCAAATCCAGTAGATTGGCCGATGCCTTCGTGACGGAAGGCGGTTGAAAAATAAACCGGCGGGTTAACGGTTCCTGTTACGGTTTCACTGCGATTTCCAATTTGAGCAAGTTTCGTTTCAATTTTGTACATGATGACCACTCCAATTTTTTAAGTATACAAAAAAGGTCTTCTTTAAGAAGAAGACCTTTGTCAGACGCTCACATATGTCATTCTTCTTATCTCGCAAATTATTAATGGTAATTTGCAGGACTTAGCACCTTTTCAATGAATTACTTCATTGAAGGTTGCTGAGGCGTCACAGGGCCATTCCCTCTACCTCTCTTGATAAGAAAATAAATTATTTAGATTATTTATAAAATTTACTACAAACAGTGAGGGATGTCAATTTGTTTTTTAGAAATTATTGTAGGTCTAAACTACTGAATTTTCTAAAAATTATTTTTTGAAAGTAGTTGACACTATGCTGTAGAGATGGTAATTTTAAGATACAAATCCGTTCTTAATAAAGAACTAATAAAACGATATATAATGAGGCTATTATATAG
>NZ_MLYR01000112.1 GCF_001866655.1 Bacillus sp. MUM 116
CCAAAAGGTTAAAGAACAACCTTTCGGCCGGCTTGCCATGTGCTATGCCTGAGCCTGATCAAGGCGCCTGCACTTTTCTTAAATAGTAACATAAAAAAAGCCGCAAACTCCATTCGCGGCTCTCGTGATTTTATTGTTCGGCATTTTGTCTTTTTGTTGGGTGGGTTGCTTTTTCCATCTCTTCAGCAGCCATTATCCTTTGGCCCCCGCCTGCTGAGTCCGCATAGTTTTTTCCCTTTTGGCTGTTTCCTTTTTCACGTTTCTGGCTCATCATTAGTACTCCCTTCAAGATGGTTACACCTAATAAGATGCATGAATGGGAGGATGATTATTCATAAAAATTCTAGATTCAATGATTGTTCTTTTTTAGGTGAATTCAGCATCATTTTCCTATTTCAACATTCATATTTTCATTATAGAGGATTTAAATTTCATTGGCGGGGGCAAGAGGGATTATCCAATGTAGGTTAGAAACTAGTGAATCGAAAGGAGAGAGAGAAATGGCAAATGAAAAGGTCACTGTCAGGGAGAGAATTGCGATAAGGGCCGAGAAAGAAATCGAAAACGGCTTTTACGTTAACTTAGGAATCGGTATGCCAACCCTTGTAGCCAACTATATGTCAGAAAACAAACAAGTGGTCCTGCAATCGGAAAATGGACTGCTTGGAATTGGACCGTATCCAGGCGAAGAAGAGGTCGACCCGGATTTAATCAATGCCGGAAAGGAGACGGTAACAGCCATTAGCGGTGCCGCTTATTTTGACAGTGCTGAATCATTTGCGATGATTCGCGGGGGACATATCAATCTGGCCATCCTCGGGGGAATGGAAGTTTCAGAAACAGGCGATCTGGCAAACTGGATGATTCCTGGGAAAATGATTAAGGGAATGGGCGGGGCCATGGATCTTGTCCATGGAGCACAAAAAATCATTGTCATTATGGAACATGTCAATAAACATGGAGAATCAAAAATTTTAAAAAAATGTACCCTTCCGTTAACAGGAAAAGGGGTCGTCAATCGGGTCATCACAGAGCGGGCTGTCATGGATGTGACCGATTCCGGGCTAAAGCTTATTGAAGTGGCAAAAGGATTCACGGTTGAAGAGGTCGTTAACTCAACTGAAGCCGCTTTAATTGTGGATGAAAATGTGTTAGTCGATGCTTATTAAAAAAATAAAGCAGGCGATTAGCCTGCTTTATTACTTATTTTTCCCTGCTGCTTGCATTTTTTGATAGGCGACAGGGTCAAACCGTGCAGACCCCGCAAAAAGAGCAGTGAATAATCCAATGGCAGCAGCACCTACAAGGAACCAGAAACCAAGATGGATGGAATCTCCAAGTGCATTTTTTAACATGGATAGAATATGCCCCGGGATTTGGCTACTTGTACGAAGGAGAACCTGTGGATCCGTAAACATTTCTAATTTATCGGCTGGCACCCCTAATTTTGGGGCTTCGCTTTGAATGGCAGCCTGCATATGGCTGTTAACCAATGTAGCCATGATGGCAGTACCAAAAACTCCGCCAATGGAACGGAAGAATGTGACCGTAGAGGTTGCAATTCCCCGATACCGTTCCTCTGCTGAAACGGTAACAGCGGTTTGGGCGATCGGCATTAAAATTCCAATTCCTGCACCAATAACAACCATATCGATTCGCATTACCCATTGATTGGCATTAAGTGGCATACCCGTCATAAAAATTAAGCCAATTCCGGCAACTACCATTGAGGCAATCATATTAATGCGCCAGCTTAACTTTGTCATTAAAAAACTGCTGATGGATGCCCCAACCATAATCGAAAACATCATCGGTGTTAGGGCATTACCGGCATCTCCGACATCACCGCCTAATCCCCCCTGGACAAATAAAGGGATATATAAAAGTGCCCCAAACATGACAACCCCTTGAATAAACGTTACTAGACTTGCAGAAGCAATCACGCGATTACGAAATAAACTAAGTGGAAGGATTGGTTCCTGAACCTTTATCTCTGTGATAAAGAAAGCAATAATACTAATCGTACCCAGTGCAAACAACCCGATGATTTGCCAAGAAGACCATTCATAGTCCACACCGCCCAGTTTTAAAGCTAGTAAAATGGAAATGGTGGAAATAACCAGGAGAAGCGAACCCACATAGTCGACGTATTTCTTTTCTTCATTTTTTTGCTCAAATAAGGCCCAAGTCAGGATCGCAAAGGCAATGATCCCAAATGGAAGATTGATATAAAAATTCCAGCGCCAGCTTAAGTGGGTGGTAATAAATGAGCCCAATGTCGGCCCTACTACGGAACTTAGGGCGTACACACTCATAAACAAGGCTTGGAATTTCCCCGCCTTATCCTGCGGCATTAATCCAAATAGGAGTGTAAAGGTAATGGGGAGAAGAAATCCCGCACCAATCCCTTGAATTCCTCGAAAAATAATTAATTGCTCCATTGTCCCCGCTGCCCCGCATAAGGCGGAACCTCCCAGGAACAATATTAGCCCGGTTAGGTAAAAACGTTTTCTGCCATACATGTCAGAGAGTTTTCCGACAATCGGCATAATGGCCGTTGAGGCAAGCATGTAGATGGTAAATACCCAGGAAATCATATCAAGGCCTCCAAGTTTTTCTACAATGGTTGGCAATGCGGTTGTGACAATGGTTTGATCAAGGGATGATAAGAAGATACTAAGAAGCAATGCCCCCATAATCCAGTTAACGCGGTTATTTTTCATTTTCCTTCTCCCCTTTGTAGCTTATGTTAAAAATCCGTTAAACAAAACATCCATGGTTTGTCGGATAAAATCCTTTGTTTCTGCATCCTCCAGCTTTAATTCTTTACCTGTCATAGTAAACATTGCTCCTGATATCCCACCCCAGAAAATTTGCGAGAATAAATAGGAATCCCCTTTGCGGATAATGTCTTGCTCCATTGCTTCCTGGAAGGTGTCGGCTAAAGGTTTGTGGATATTAAGGACGAAGTTTTTAGCGATTTCATCCGCTCTTTCGCCAAATACAGCGGGAATGTCCTGGTATAAATCGCGAAAAAAATGAACCATTGCCGGATCTTGTGCAGCGGTATTCAAATAATGCAGGGCGTACTGCTGTAATCTTTTCAGTGGAGGCTGGTCATTTTTTAATTTGGTGCTTACGAATTGCACGGCTGCCGCCAAGGTCCCCTCAAATAATGTTTGGAATAATACATATTTATCCTTGTAATAGTAATAAACAAGACCACGGGCAATTCCAGCCTTTTTGGCAATTTCCCCAATTTCAGCAGCTAAGAATCCTTTTTCTAAATACACTTCACGGGCAGCCCCCAGAATTTGGCTGGTGCGTTGCTGTCTAATTTCTTCGTTTTGTTCAGGTGTTCGTGGAGACATTCTTTTTGCACTCTCCTTTTTTAAAATTGACGTGTTTGTCAATTTAAAATATATGTTATTTTGACGTAAGTGTCAATGAAAAAAAGAGAATTTTTTCCACCCGTTTTTTTAAGATAAATCTAAAGCTGTTTTATTGTGTCAAGTGGTATAATAGTGGAAAATTCGTATGAAGGGGGAGGCCTAAGCGTGAAAAAACAACCGAAACAGAAACCAAAAAAAGATGAATCCGTCGTTACGCTAAAAGATATGATGGATCCCAATTTCCTGAAGCAGCTTAAAGAGCAGCAAGAGCAATTGAAGATTGAGGAAGAGAATAGAAAAGCGGAAGAAGAGTTTAAAAAACGGGAAGAAAGAAGATTAAAAGAAAAGAATAAATCGTTTGAAGAGCTGTTAAACGAGAGCGGCATGAACTGGAAAGATTTTAAATAGGGTTCAAAATGTCCTTCATATAACAATAATCAACCCACTGGACAACGCCCAGTGGGTTTTCATTTTACCGATGTTCCTGATAAACGCTTGCCTTTGTCAGCTTTTTAATAACGGCAATCTCCTCATCTGTCAATGCCCTGCTTCTAACAGCCGCCACATTGCTTCTTACCTGTTCCGGACTGCTCGCACCGGCAATCACCGAAGCAACGGCCGGGTTGGCCAAATTATATTGTAATGCAACCTCCGTAAATGAACGAGAAGAAGCAACCTTTTCTTTCAACGATGGCAATAATTCCCGCAGTTCCTCCAAGCTATAATCTAAATAACCTTTTTCAGTAGCTTTGTCAAGCATTCGATCACTAAGAAGACCTTTGGCAAGTGGCCCCCGGGTTACGACACTAATTCCATGCTCAGCAAGAAGCGGTATTGCCGCTTCTTCCGGACGACGGTCCAAAATACTATATTGCATCATTACTGAAACGATTTTCGATTCCTTTACATATTCACGAATGACGTTTGGACGAATGGAAGAAATTCCATAATAACGAATATAGCCCTCTGCCTTCAATTCCTCAAACGCCTCAACCGTTTCTTCAATCGGATCCTGAATTGTTCCGCCATGAAGTTGGTAAAGATCTATATAATCAGTACCGAGCCTTTTCAAACTGTTTTTTATTTGTTCTTTTATGTAAGGCTTGGATGGATCCCACGACCAGCTGGTTCCTTCACGATTCCAGCGGTTTCCTACTTTCGTGGCTATAATCACTTTATCCCGTACATGCTTTAAAGCAGCACCTACAAGTTTTTCGTTTACTCCGAAATCGTATAAATCAGCAGTGTCAAAGTAGTTAATACCCTCATCTAAAGCAGTATCAATAATATAGGAGGCCGCTTTTTCATCGGTGCCGATGGACATGCAGCCAAGACCCAATTCAGTTACAAACAAATCAGAATTACCCAGTTGTCTTTTTTTCAAAATATCCCCCCGTTCTTTTCCTATAATTTTATAAAAGAATAGGGGAGACTACAAACGGAACGATTACTTTGGCGAAACAACATTAACCCAGTCAGTAACATAGACAAATTCTTTGTTATATTCCTTAAGTTTTTGCAGTATTTCCCATCCTTTACCAGCAAGAATAACGCCCTTCTCGTGTACATACACCTTCATTCCATACCCCTCCACATAAAATATGGTAAAATGTATGGCGTAGATTAGCGGATTAGAACAGGAGTGACAAGAATGGACAATCTTGAAGAAAAAACAATTCATTCAGAAGAAATTTTTTCCGGAAAAGTCGTCAGACTCGAGCTACAAGAGGTTGAACTTCCAAATGGAAAAAAAGCGAAACGGGAAATTATTAAACATCCTGGTGCAGTGGCGATCATCGCCATCACCGATGAAAATAAAATCATCATGGTAGAACAATACAGGAAAGCATTAGAACGAACTATTGTTGAAATTCCAGCGGGTAAGCTTGAAAAAGGGGAGGATCCGGCTGAGTGCGCCCTTAGAGAATTAGAGGAAGAAACAAGTTATGTCTGTGAATGCCTTGAGCTCCTGACATCTTTTTATACCTCACCAGGTTTTGCAGATGAAATCATTCATGTTTATCTTGCAAAAGGACTTTCAAAAAAAGAGAATTCAGCCGAACTTGATGAAGATGAATTTGTAAATATTGAGGAATTGACGCTGGAAGAGGCTATTCAATATATGAAGGACCAAAAAATCTATGATGCCAAAACCATCTATGCCGTTCAATATTTGCAATTACAAGAGGCGCTGGCGAAATAATGAGAAATTACTATGTGGATTTACATATTCATATTGGCAGGACATGGACAGGAAAGCCCGTTAAAATTACCGGTGCCAAATCCTTAACCTTTACCAATATCATTGAACATGCAAGACATGAAAAAGGGTTAAATATGGTGGGGATTATTGACTGCCATTCCCCAGAAGTGATTTTGGAGATGGAAAACCTCATTCAAAGCGGAGATCTTTCCGAGCATCCTGGTGGCGGTTTAGTTTTTGGCGATTTAACGGTGATTCCTGGATCCGAATTGGAAATCTATGATGAACAATGTAACGGACCGATTCATATACTGGGCTTTTTTCCAACACTGGCCATTATGAAGGAATTTTCCTCATGGCTCTCAAATAACCTGAAAAATGTTCAACTAAGCTCACAGCGGGTATATGTAACTGGCATGGAGCTGCAAAAAAAGATTAAAGACTTAGGCGGGATTTTCATCCCGGCCCATGTATTTACACCATTTAAAAGCTTATATGGTAAAGGCGTTAATCGTTCCTTAACAGAGGTTTTTAATCCAGACTTAATTGATGGAATCGAGCTTGGTTTAAGTTCAGATACAGACATGGCGGACAAAATAGGGGAAATTCACAAATATACATTTGTAACGAACTCAGATGCGCATTCCCTCGCAAAAATTGCCCGAGAATATCAAGTAATCACCATGGAGGAGCCAAGCTTTAAGGAATTGCAAAAAGCCTTAAATGGTGAGGACGGCCGAAGGATTGTTGCCAATTATGGACTTGACCCGCTGCTCGGAAAGTATCACAAGACCGTTTGTGCAGCATGCTTAAATCCCGCAAACGAGGGTGATCAAATTTGTACACTTTGCGGGAACAAAAAAATTATTAAAGGTGTGGCTGACAGGATTTTAGAATTAAAAACAGCAGAAACCGGATCTGCGAATCGTCCGCCATATGTTCACCAAGTACCTTTGGAATTCATCCCCGGATTAGGACCAAAGTTACTTCAAAAACTCGTTAATCATTTTGGCAGTGAAATGGCGATTCTGCATGAGGTCCCGGCTAAAAGCTTAAAAGAAGTAGTTCCTCCCAAAATTGCGGAATTGATCCTGAAAGCGAGAGAAGGAAAAATTAATCTGGCGGCAGGCGGCGGCGGAAAATACGGAAAAATAGCGGATCAATAGATAAAGTGAAACTTCAATCAGTGGGGGGTTTTTTTCATCCCCCACTGATTGTTAGTTGAACCAATCGGGCTTTTACGGGCAGTTCATCCCCCACTTATGCTTCCTGTTTCCACTCTAAGCCTTGAAGTGGGGGTCTTACTGCCCGTTAATGCGGGATAAATGTCGAAAGTGTCTGACCCCCAGGGTCAGACACTTTTCACTATTATTTCTATTAATTTTTTCGTCATAGAAATGATGGTAGAGCATAAGTATGTAATAATTGATTGTCCGAATAGGGAGGAAACGCAAATGAAGAAACGATTGTACCAGTCCGATGCCGCCAGTTATTTCCGAGAGCATTCCTCAATTTTTTTATTTATAATCGTGTTATTCCTAATGGGTGTTATTTTTGGTGCCATTGTGGTAAATAGCATGGGAATTACGCAAAAAGAAGATTTATTCTACTATTTATCACAATTTTTTGGACAGATTTCAACTGGAAAAGTAGCTGAAACGAATGATTTATTTTTCCAAAGTTTCTTTCATAATAGCAAATTTATTGGACTCATGTGGATTTTGGGAATTTCCATCATTGGTTTGCCGGTCATTCTCATTCTTTTATTTTTAAAGGGCATGGTAGTAGGCTTTACGGTTGGGTTTTTAGTTAGTCAAATGGGCTGGAATGGATTTTTACTTGCATTTGTATCCATACTTCCGCAAAATTTGATTATCATTCCAGTGTTTATTATTATGGCAGCATTTTCAGTTATTTTTTCAATCAGGATGATTAAAAAGCAGTTTTTAAAAAAATATGGGCAGCCTATCATGCCATTTTTCAAACGCTATATTGTTGCCCTATTGGCGGCAGTAATTTTCATTTCCGTTGCATCAGGAATTGAAGCTTACATGTCTCCTTGGTTAATGAAAACAATTATCAGTTCAACTAATTTAAAATAATTACCTATTAATAATATTTATAAATTGTTGTTTATAATAATTTTATTTTGAATCTCTTTACCCATCTGTTATAATGTGAATTAACAGTGGCGAGGGAGGGACTTCGGGATGGAAACTAGACTAGAAAGAATAAAGAAACAGTTGCACTCGTCAAGTTATAAGCTGACACCTCAACGAGAAGCGACCGTTCGAGTTTTACTTGAAAATGAAGAGGATCATTTGAGTGCGGAAGATGTGTACCTCCTCGTGAAAGAAAAATCGCCGGAAATTGGCTTAGCAACTGTTTATCGAACTTTAGAACTTCTGACAGAATTAAAAATTGTCGATAAAATTAATTTTGGTGATGGTGTATCACGATATGACCTTCGACAGGAGGGGGCGGCACACTTTCATCATCATCTTGTATGTATTGAATGCGGGGCTGTGGATGAAATTCAAGAGGATCTCCTTGAAGATGTAGAAGAAATAGTTGAACGCAGATGGAATTTTAAAATCAAAGATCATCGTCTCACCTTTCATGGCATTTGCTACCGCTGCCAAGATAAAAAAACCGAACAGGAAAAAACAGAGCAAGAATAAACGAGTCCTTTTACATAAAAGGGCTTTTTCTATTTAAATAAATTTCTCCCAATTCAGGCTTAAAAAGGTATAAAACTTGTACAATTTGGCATACCTTTTAGTATTATGAAGCAATTTGGGGGAAAACAGGATGGTTTCTTTTTTTAAAATCGCATTTCAAACCATAAAGGTTTTTATCATTTTCACTGGATGCACGATTCTCTTCTATTATGGTATCATGTGGGTAGGTCAGGAATATCAAAATTATCACCGCTATGATGTGCCGGAGGGTGCAGCATTAAAGGTTTCCAGTGAAGTGAAGAACGAAAATCTAACTTGGTTAAACCGGTTGATTTTGTTTTATTTAAATGGGGAGTAGTAGATGATGGAAGATCAATTAAAAAATTTTATACACTTTTTACTAGTGGAAAAGGGTTTATCCAATAATACACTCGTGTCCTATGAACGAGATTTAAAGAGTTATATCCGTTTTTTGCAAAATGTTGAAAGAATATCCTCATTTAATCTTGTCCAGCGTGCGCATATTGTTCAATTTCTTAGTTTTTTAAAAGAACAAGGGAAATCTTCAAAAACAATAGCGAGACATATTGCCTCCATTAGAGCCCTGCATCAATTTTTATTAAGAGATAAAGTTGCGGATCAAGATCCCTCCGTCCTAATTGAAGCTCCTAAATTCGAAAGGTCGCTTCCTAAGGTATTAAGTCTGGAGGAAGTAGAATTATTGCTAGACTCGCCAAAGGAAAATAATCATTTTGGAATGAGAGATAAGGCCATGCTTGAGCTTCTTTATGCAACGGGAATCCGTGTCAGTGAATTGATTGATCTTGATATTGATCATGTTCATTTAACAATGGGGTTTGTCCGATGTAGTGGAAAAGGGAATAAAGAACGGATTATTCCATTAGGCAGTAAAGCTGCGGAAGCGATTAGGCGTTACTTGGAGAATGGGAGACGGCAGTTTGTTACAAAAAAACATCAGGATGAGGCACTATTCTTAAATCATCAAGGAAGAAGATTAACGCGGCAAGGATTTTGGAAAATACTAAAAAAACTTACTAGAGAAGCGGGGATTGAAAAAGACCTAACACCGCATACGCTCCGG
Organism: Bacillus sp. MUM 116; assembly: GCF_001866655.1. Taxonomy (GTDB): domain Bacteria; phylum Bacillota; class Bacilli; order Bacillales; family Cytobacillaceae; genus Neobacillus. Next base: position 9,379 of record NZ_MLYR01000112.1, read on the forward strand.
CATTCCTTTGCAACTCACCTGCTTGAAAACGGAGCAGACTTGAGGGCAGTGCAAGAAATGCTAGGGCATGCTGATATTTCCACAACACAAATTTATACACAAATGAGCAAAACCAGGTTAAAGGATGTATATAGCAAATACTTTCCGCGTGCTTAATAGAATTGCAGCTTAATTTTATACATTTATAGACTTTGAGAATTGTCCAGTGCAAGCGTCCTGCCCCTCGAGGGAAAAAATGAACTGCTTTTTTCCTAG
>NZ_MLYR01000113.1 GCF_001866655.1 Bacillus sp. MUM 116
ATTTTAAATATCACTGGTTACTCAATTAAGGATAAGACTTCATCTTAACATATATATCCAATTAATATGTGTTGTGTAGCATTTTTTGTAAGACAAATTGTATACCAAATTGAAGGTAAAATTGTAGGGGTACAACAGCCATTGTACCCCTACAATTTGGGGTGCATTTTCCTATACAAATTTTTATGTAATTTCGGCACAAACGGCTTTATCCCAATAAAAAATGAGTGTCAATTTCATATGCAAATTGGCACTCATTTTAACTTACATTTTTAATGTTTGTGATAGGAAACGGAACCCGTCATGCATTTGCGTGCTCTTTTTTTGCTGCTTAAATTTTTACCATTTATGGTTTCATAAATCAGGGGTATTTCCAAACGTTTGTGCCCATTTCATGATAAAATGGAAGACAAAGAGTTTAGGGAATGGGGGTACGAACATGGCAGTTAGAATGGTAATAGGGCGGTCTGGAAGCGGAAAAACAGCTTTGTGTTTAAAGGAAATACGAGACCGGCTATTGGAAAACCCAATGGGTAAACCAATTATTTATATTGTTCCCGAACAAATGACGTTTTTATCTGAATATCATTTAGCCAGTGATGAACAAATCGGCGGAATGATTCGAGCTCAAGTGTATAGTTTTTCACGGCTGGCTTGGAGAATTTTACAAGAAACGGGCGGAATTAGCCGATATCATTTAAGTAATGTCGGAATGAGTATGCTAATTCGCAAAATCATTGAAGAAAAGAAGGAACAATTAACTTTGTTCGGGCGCGCTGCAGATAAACAAGGTTTTATTCACCAATTAGAACAAATGATTATTGAATTTAAGCGATATTGTATTCGTCCTGAAGAACTCATCGAAGGTTCAGAAAAACTTTCCAATGAATCGGCAAAGGCACTTCAAGATAAATTACATGATTTAGAAATTATCTATAAACAATTTGAGGATGAGATTTTTGGGAAATACATTGATTCCGAAGACTATTTTCAACTCCTTTCAGAAAAGGTGTCTTCATCGAGCTATTTAAAGGATGCGGAAATCTATATTGATGGGTTTTACAGCTATACACCACAGGAATACCTGGTTATCAAGGAGCTCATGAAGAATTGCCGGAGAGTTACCATTGCGATGACGACAAATAAATCAACTTTTGATTTTTCACCTGATGAACTTGATTTATTCAGGCTGTCTTCTGAGGCTTGTTATTCTGTTACGGAAATCGCTAAAGCAGAAGGGATCGATATAGAAGAGCCGATTCTGTTAAGCAGCCAACAAAAGTGGAATCATCCTTCCTTACAGCATCTTGAAGAAATGTTTGATGTAAGACCAGCCGTACCATATGAAGGACAAGCTGCAATCCATATTGGCCAGGCAGTCAGCAGGCGCGCAGAAGTGGAAGGAATTGCAAGGGAAATACGTGAGTTGGTTCGGACAAAAGAGTATCGATACCGCGATATTGCCTTACTAATTCGTAACGGCGGGGACTATCATGATCTTTTGGTTCCGGTTTTTGATGATTATCAGATTCCCTATTTTATTGATCAAAAAAGGACGATGTTAAACCATCCGCTTATTGAATTACTTCGCTCAAGTCTTGAAGTGATTCAATCGTATTGGCGTTACGAGCCTGTATTTCGGGTCATTAAAACGGAATTGCTTTATCCGTTGCAGGAAAATCCCGATAAAATGCGTGAAAAAATGGACCGGCTTGAAAATTACTGTCTTGCTTACGGGATAAAGGGCAGTAAGTGGACAAAAAAAGAGCGGTGGAGTTATCGTCGTTCCTATGGCTTGGAATTAGGGACGAGTATTCAAACGGATGCTGAAAAGAAAATTGAACAAGAATTAAATGAATTAAAGCTGATGGTATCTGCCCCTGTCTTACGTTTATCCAGACGATTAAAAAAAGCGGAAACAGGAAGAAAGCTTTGTGAAGCCATCTATTTATATTTAGAAGAATTGGAGATACCCTCCAAACTTGAAAAATGGAAAATGGCCGAAGAGGAAAAAGGAAATCTTATTAAAATGCGGGAACATGAACAAGTTTGGAATGCGATAATTGACCTTTTAGATCAATATGTGGAAATCCTGGGTGATGAATCAATTTCATTAAAATCGTTTGCTGCTATTTTAGAAGCCGGTTTTGAATCCTTGCATTTTTCCCTTATTCCTCCGGCAATAGATCAAGTTTTAGTCGGAGATTTGGAGAAATCAAGATTAACAGAAATCAAGGTAGCATTCATGGTTGGCATTAATGAAGGGGTATTACCTGCAAAACTTTCGGATGAAGGAATATTCGCGGATGATGACCGGGAAATGCTCGCTATGACCGGGATTCAGGTCGCACCCAGCAGCAAAGCACGCCTTCTTGATGAAAACTTTTTAGCCTATAAAGCGATGACAATCCCGTCAGATTTGTTTTATATTACCTATCCGCTCGCCAATAATGAAGGGAAAGCACTTATTCCTTCTTCCTATATAAAAAAAATTAAAGATATGTTCCCTGGACTTTCAGAACTTGTTTTTGTAAATAATCCTGCCGAGCTAGCAGAAGAGGAACAATTAGGGTTTGTGTCGAATCCAACCTCGACCCTGCCATATTTAACCGCACAGCTTCAGTTAAAAAAGAGAAACTATCCGATTTCATCTCTTTGGTGGGATGTATATAACTTTTATATAAAGGGTGAAGGCAAGGACCAGGCAGAAAAAGTTTTATCCAGTCTATTTTACACGAACCAAACGGTAAACCTCTCAAAAAATATAGCGGAGGAATTATATGGAGAGACCATTCAGGCGAGTGTTTCAAGAATGGAATTATTCAATGGCTGTGCTTTTTCTCATTTTGCCCAGCATGGTCTGAAACTAAGGGAAAGACAAATTTTCCGGTTGGAGGCACCTGATATCGGAGAATTGTTCCATGCCGCATTAAAGCATATTTCTGATACCATAAATGAACAAAAAATATCGTGGAGCAAATTAACGCGGCAGCAATGTGAAAATTTATCGAGGGAAGCGGTCAATACTTTAGCGCCAAAGCTGCAAAATGAAATATTGCTCAGCTCCGAACGACACCATTATATTCGGAGAAAACTCGAGCAAATCATTACACGTGCTTCGCTTGTTTTAAGTGAACATGCCAAGGTCAGCGGCTTTTCACCTATCGGTTTGGAATTAGGGTTTGGATCAAAAGGGGACCTTCCGCCATTAAAGTTTTCTTTGAAAAATGGAAAGAGAATGGAGCTGGCAGGGCGGATTGACCGCGTCGATTCAGCAATCGATGATAACGGAAGTGTATTTTTGCGGGTAATCGATTACAAATCAAGCGAAAAAGATGTTAATCTCGGCGAAGTTTATTATGGGCTGGCATTGCAAATGCTGACCTATCTCGATATCGTTATTTCCCACTCAAAAGAGCTGGTAGAAATGGAAGCCAACCCAGCAGGTGTTCTTTATTTCCATGTCCATAACCCATTTATTAGCACGAAAAAAATGTTAACCATCGATGAGCTTGAACAGGAAATGATGAAAAAGTTTAAAATGAATGGGCTAATGCTGAGTGATCAAAACGTGATTCGTTTGATGGATCGAACACTTGAATCTGGTGATTCACAAATTATCGCAGCGGGAATCAAAAAGGATGGTCATTTAACCAAAAAATCCAAAGTAGCCAGCATAAATGAATTTGATAATTTACGACATTATGTTCGAAATCTCTATCAAAAAACAGGAAATGCGATTATGGACGGTACCGTTCATATTTCCCCTTATAAACTAAAAGATAAAACACCTTGTACATTTTGTCCCTTTAAATCGGTTTGCCAATTTGATGAATCGATTGAAGATAATCAGTATCGGATTCTAGCCCCGCACTCCAAAGAGGATGTTTTGGAGTTGATTGGAAAGGAGAGTGTGCCAGAATGAGTCATTTGATGATCCCGCCAATGCCGGAAGGGGCAACATGGACAGAAGATCAATGGAAAGCGATCATGGCTAAAAATAAGGATATTCTCGTAGCGGCAGCGGCTGGTTCGGGGAAAACGGCTGTCCTTGTAGAGCGAATTATTCAAAAAATCCTTTCGACAGATGACCCAATCGATGTGGATGAATTGCTGGTGGTAACCTTCACAAATGCTTCAGCTGCAGAAATGCGTCATCGAATTGGTGAAGCATTAGAGAAAGCTATTGACCAAAATCCGGAATCAAGACATCTTAGAAAACAGTTAAGTTTATTAAATAAAGCGTCGATTTCCACCCTGCACTCCTTTTGTATGGAAGTGATACGCAAATATTATTACTTAATCGATGTCGATCCCGGGTTTCGGATTGCTGATGAAACTGAGGCTCAATTGATTAGGGATGAAGTGATTGATGAATTATTTGAAGAACAATATGGAAAACCGGACAATGAAGCATTTTTTACACTAGTTGATTCATTTACAAATGACCGGAATGATGCGGCCTTAATGGATATTGTCCGGTCTATCTATGATTTTGCCCGTTCAAACCCGGAGCCGGATAAGTATTTGGAATCGATTCTCAACATGTATGATGTCACCTTGATCTCCATAATTGAAGATCTGCCATTTATTGAGGCACTACTGTATGATATTGAACTGCAGCTTGAGGCTGCAATGGAAATGATTAAAAGCGGTTTGGAAATTGCGAAGCTTCCGGGCGGTCCGCACCCTAGAGCAGAGAACTTTTTAGATGATTTAAAGGTGATTGATACGCTTATTGCGGCAAAGGATGATTCATGGCAAACCCTGTATAATGCAATGCAGACATGGGCTTTTTCAAGAGCCAAACCGGTAAGAGGGGACGAGTTTAATAAAGAATTAACTGAAAAGGCACAAAAACTGCGTGACAAAGCGAAGAAAAAGCTGAATGATTTAAAGGATGAACTTTTTACCAGAAAGCCTGAAAGTTTTTTACGTGATATGGAAGAAATGTATCCGCTGATTCGGACACTTGTTCAATTGGTAAGTGACTTTTCAGAGCGCTTCGAAAAAGCGAAAAAAGAAAAGGGACTAGTAGATTACGCTGATTTGGAACATTATTGCCTACAAATTCTCACTGGAGAGATTTCACAAGCAAGAGAATTTCTACCGTCAAGTGCAGCTTTAGCCTACAAAAACCATTTTAAAGAAATATTTGTTGATGAATACCAGGATGTAAACATGGTTCAGGAAACCATCTTAAAGCTTGTTGCATTTGAAAGTGAGATAAATGGCAATTTGTTCATGGTTGGTGACGTGAAGCAGTCGATTTATCGTTTCCGTTTGGCAGAGCCTAATTTATTTTTAGGGAAATACAATCGTTTTCGCCATGATGGGGAATTAACGGGCTTAAAAATCGATCTTGCCCGCAATTTCCGGAGCCGCAAAGAGGTTTTAGATGGAACCAATTTTTTATTTAAACAAATCATGGGGGTTAAGGTAGGGGAAATCGAATATGATGAGGCCGCCGAACTTCGCAATGGCGCCCCTTATCCGGATGAAGAGCCCTATCCGGTTGAACTTTTGCTTGTGGATTTAAATAAAGAACAGAAAGATACACAGGATACAGGGGATGAAGGAGAACCCCCGGTGGATGAGTTTGATGCGGTTGATTTAGAAAAATCGCAGCTTGAGGCAAGAGTAATGGCTGCAAAAATTAAGGAATTAATCTCAGAGCGAAAGCAAGTATACAATACTAAAACAAAATCAAGCCGCCCGCTTATGTATCGCGATATTGTCATCCTGTTAAGGTCGATGACTTGGGCGCCGCAAATTATGGAAGAATTCAAGCAGCAGGGAATTCCTATTTATGCGAATCTCTCGACTGGTTACTTTGAAGCGACCGAAGTTGCGATCATGTTGTCATTGCTTCATGTCATCGATAATCCGTATCAGGATATCCCATTAGCATCTGTTCTTCGTTCCCCAATCGTCGGCTTGGATGAGGAACAACTTGCCAATATCCGTATTCATAAAAAAACAGGCTCCTTCTGGGAAGCAGTTGAGTCTTTTTCAAGAAGTACAGAAGCTAAAAATAGCGAAGCGTCATATGACAAAGTCCGCCGCTTTTGCGATTTATTAAAAGAATGGCGGGGAGCCGCAAGAAAGGGAGCTCTTTCAGACCTCATTTGGCAGCTTTATCGGGATACCCATTTTTATGACTTTGTTGGTGGATTGCCGGGCGGAAAGCAGCGTCAGGCGAACTTGAGTGCTTTATATGACCGTGCCCGTCAATATGAACAAACCTCCTTCAGAGGTCTATTCAGGTTTATGCGATTTATCGAAAGGATGATGGATCGGGGAGATGACCTGGGTGCAGCAAGAGCGCTTGGAGAACAAGAGGATGTTGTCCGGGTTATGACCATTCATAGCAGTAAAGGACTGGAATTTCCTGTTGTCTTTGTTGCAGGGTTGTCCCGCAGTTTTAATATGTCGGATATTCGAAATTCATATATGCTTGATAAAGAGTATGGTTTTGCCGCCAAATATGTCAATGTAGAAAAAAGAATAACGTTTCCATCATTGCCGCAAATGGCGTTTAAGAGAAAAAAGAAAATGGAAATGCTTGCGGAGGAAATGCGAGTATTGTATGTTGCTTTAACACGAGCAAAAGAAAAACTATATTTACTTGGTTCAATAAATGATGCTGGCAAAAAAATAGACCAATGGAATGATGGGATTACGAATCAGGAATGGCTCGTAAAGGATTATGAAAGGGCAGCGGCAACTAGTTATTTAGATTGGATTGGACCGGCGTTGGTTCGTCATCAGGACTGTGTTGATTTAAGAACACCGGAAAATAGAGGATTGCAAACTTCAGATGAAATGATGCTTCATCCTTCAGCATGGGCATTTTCGATTTTGAGCAGCAAGTCCCTTAAAAGCCAAGAAATTGACGATGATTTTGAGGAAGATAGCAATCTGGATTTGGTGGAAAATTCTGAACTGATACCAACTGAATCACCCTTTGCAAGGGAAATATTTGATCGATTAAAATGGGAGTATAGTTACCGGGATGCGGTTGCAAATCGTTCGAAACAATCTGTTTCAGAAATGAAACGGCAAAGGGAAATTTCCGATGAGCAAAGTGGTACAGACCTTATCCAAAGATTTAAAAAACCAATTCTAAAGCGTCCAAAGTTCATGCAAGAAAAACAATTAAGCCCTGCAGAACGGGGAACAGCTCTTCATATGGTGATGCAGCACGTTGATGTAACAAAACCAATTAGTGTTGAATCGATTCATGTGCAAGTAGAAAATATGGTTGTAAATGAATTATTAACGGCTGAACAAGCGCAGGTCATTGATGCCCAATTAATTGCTCAATTTTTTACAAAGGAATTGGGAAAAAGGCTATGCGCCGCAAAAGCGATTAACCGTGAAATTCCTTTTACCATCTCCCTCCCAGCGGAAGAAGTATATATGAATTGGAAAGACGAGACGGAATCGATTTTTGTTCAAGGAATTATTGATTGTATATTTGAAGATGACCAGGGGCTTGTACTCATTGATTATAAATCGGATGGAATAACAGACCGATATAAGGGCGGGTTTGAACAGGCAAAACCGATTCTACTTGAACGATACCAATTGCAAATCAATTTATATACAAAAGCGATTGAGCAAATTTGGAAAAGAAAAGTCAATGAACGTTATTTGTTTTTCTTTGATGGTGCACATATTCTAAATCTGGATTAAGCACCGAAAATAAACATAAAAAACGACATAAACCAATGTAGAGGTTTATGTCGTTTTTAATTGTTTCCAACAATAGGCTGATCAATTAGGTCAGTATCTAATACATTTGTTCCACTTATAGCGTTGTTTGAAACAATGATTCCTCCAGTATTAAATCCCCCAGAGCCTCCATAAGCTTTTGCGGTGCTTTTTGGAGAAATATAAACCGTATCACCAAATTGAACAATTCCTCCGCTTACTGTTACAATTTGTACAGGGCCAATAATTGCTGGCATTTTCAAACATCCTTTACCAAAAAAATGTCTAAGGTAACATATGCGTTTACTTAATATCCTGTTCATGCCCAAATGGGAGTTCTTGTCGGATATGTTTAACTCTAGCTTCCATGGATACATTTCGGCTGTTTCCCACATGTAAAATGGAAGAGGCAGAGATACCGATAATATCAATATGTTTCACTTTTATCATCGGATTGGGATTATGAGGTAAAAATGAAACCGTTTCGTTGATAGGCGGTAATGGAATCGGCTTATAGAACACAGTATAGGCGGGGAAATTTCCTTCATTCCCGAAAAATATTTCTGCTTCCCTTTGAACAGCAAGTGCACGGGATAATGCATTTATTATGCAGGAATCCCCAAGCTGAATAATTGAGGAGTAGGATACGACCATAACATTTAATTTGTCAACATTAGACGTTCGCTGTAGCATAACCAGGGGTCACATCCGGTTCAAGTGGTACAAATGGGCCGATGATTAAAGACTCAGCGGGAGTGTCAAAAGCAGAAGCCAATTGAATCGTTTCGGTATCTCCTACCAGTACTAAAGAAGAACTGGCAACACCTGTAATTTGGATGTTACCTACACAGAGCTCGCGGTTATAAACTTCAAGGATCATTCGTATTCATTCCTTTCACATGCTCGGGTAAATTATTGAAAAAGGTATAAACACCACTTTGAATTTCCTGTTTTAGCAATTCAATAATCTTATTTTCCACTATCGACTTATTTTCTTCTGATTGGTCATTAACAGGAATAGATTTTAAGTGATACTCAATTCTATTTGGAAGCTGTTTAATAATATCCTGTTTTATGAACGATAAATAGGATTCATTAGGCTGGATTCGTAGTTGTTTTTCAGTATGTTCAATGACTTGTGGCAAATCTGTTTCCAAATATCGATAAATTGCTTCTTCAATTTTCATTGACCGTTGCATCTGGGCCTTGGGAGAAATGGGAGTATTCAATGATTGACCTTGTATCGCAAAATCCTCAATTCCGGATAAATCATTAGGATTAAGCCCTATGGAAAGTGTACCTTCAAGGGTTTCCACCTTCAATTGATCAAAATTATATTGAATTGTATCCACATGAATGGTCGGTTTTTCCCCCAATTGCTTTAAATCGTTCTGCATTTTTTGGATTGTCGCTTCTAATGTTGCAATCCTTTTTTCATGCAATTGAATAGATGTTAGAAGCCATTGAAGGTATTGGTAAAAATCCTGATACATCTCGATCACCCCGTCTTGTGTCTCCCTACCCTAAGTTAATTTATATGCTGAACCAGTTGGAGACTTGCCAAGTATTTGTGATCATTAGGATTTGTACTAACCTGTTCTAACTGGCGCCTGTAATGGAACCGCCGGTGTCAGTATTTGAGAGGTCTGCTGTATTGGAAGTTCACCGGGCTTGATTGCGGCCGGTGCTGGTCCAGTGAAACCTCCAGTGTTATACAAATAAGCAGCCGGTTTAATAATCCCTGCACTGCCGATTTGTAAGACAGAGGAATTAGTAATACCGCCAATTTTAATATAATTGATTTGAATGGATTGCTGGATGTAAAAATTCATTCAAAATCACCTATTCATTACATATTAAAGGCATTATTTTGATCAATCATATCCGGATCCGTAGTATTCGTGGAACTTAAATTGTTATGAACGTTTAAACGTTCCCCAGTGTTAAAGGAACCTGCTCCAGAGAATGTTTTGGCAGCGGCAAAAGGCATAATTTTATAAACATCTCCAATGTGAAAAACAGAACTGTTCCCAAGTGTAATGACCTGAGCAACTCCAACAATCGCCGGCATAAACAACACCCTTTTTTTCAATCTAACGCAAGCGTCCTTCCCCTGTAAGTTGCTATCTTGCTCCTGCGGCAAAGCATATTCGAGGAAGTATTGTTCACCTCGTCGCATGCCTTCAATGATGCAAATTCAATGATGTAGGCATGCCGATGAAGTCAAAGAACGACTTCACCGAAGGACCTAAAGCCTTGTCGGGGCTGAACAAGGCGCTTCCGCCTTTTTTATAGGTTTCTTTAACAATATATGTCTGGGCGGATGTAATGTGATTGATTCGCCCAAAAAAAGAAATGGTCTTAACATATTTATAAGTTATTTTAGTGTGATATGAATCACAAAAAAAATTCTTTTTTAAGCTTATAATTTTAGAAATAGGAAAAATTAAAGTGGGTGAAGAAAATGGAATTTCAATTTAAAACACTTTATACCGAAATTGGTGGCCAAGAAACAATCGACCAGCTAGTCAATGCCTTTTATCCACGGGTTTATGCTGATAAAGATTTAAGCCCATTATTTGAGGGGGATATGAAGGAAATTATGAGAAAGCAGCGTATGTTTTTACCACAGTTCTTAGGTGGACCTGCTTTATATAGCCAGGAATTTGGACCGCCGGCCATGCGCGAACGGCATCTGCCATTCCAAGTGACACCTAATAGAGCTAAGGCATGGCTGCGCTGCATGTGGGAAGCGTTTCAAGAAATTGGTCTTGACCAAAATCCAGCCGGCTTGGCCTTTTATGACCGTTTGACACAGGTTGCCGGAATCATGGTGAACAGTCCGGATACAGACGAATAATGAAACCGTTAAAATGAAATTAAATCCCCTTGCTCAATTCTGCAAGGGGATTATTTTTTTCTAACTATTTATTAATGAAGTCTATTTCCGTATATTCAAGATTAATAGTAATAGGTGCCGAAAAGAAAAATAGTTCGAAGCGCCTATCAAATTTGGTAGTAAATAAGAAAAAGGTAGGGTATTATCCGAGAGGGAAACATTCTATGATGGGTGTAAGAGATCAGTCGGAATAGTAAACACTGATACTCGATAAAGGCAAAACTGATGAAAATCAGTGACGCAAAACTAAAGGGGCTAAGGTGCTTTAAGAACTATGCCAGCCAGTTACCGAAAGTTCAGGGTGTTTATCACAATTTTTCTTAGGAAGCATAGGAATTCTATGCACTTCGGAATATTTGTGGCTACAACCCCCCTTAGGTAGAGGTGGGGTTATTTTATTGGGGGTGAATGAATGGGGTTGTTAAATCAAAATAAAAGAAAACAAATTGGCGGAGAGGCAGTAAAAAAAGCATCCTCTGTTAAAAACAACTCATCCTTTGCCAAACATCTAAATCATAGGGTAAGTTGTAATCAAGAATTCCTCTTCGATTTTACGGATTTCTGCCAACTTAAACAACTTCTTTTAGATAAGGATGTTTCAGAAGTAATGGTTAACGGTCCTAATCAGGTTTATTGTGAAAGGAAAGGGAAAATTATTTTAACCCCTATCCATTTTCGCGATAATAAACATGTTATTAGGTTAATTGAAAAAATGATAGCACCAATTGGGAGAATAATTGATGAGAGTTCACCGATGGTGGATGCAAGACTCCCCGACGGGTCACATCTGAATGCAATTATTCCTCCATTGGCCGATAATGGACCGGCTATTACGATTCGAAAAAGTTCAAAGAAAGCCTATGAAATGAAGGATTTAATTAGCTTTGGCACCGTAACAGAAGATATCGCAGTTTTCCTGAATGCTAGTGTAAAAGCCAGGCTCAATTTGTTTGTCTCTGGAGGGCCAGGTTCTGGAAAAACGATAACACTTAACGCCATTTCAAAATATATCCCCGAGGCTGAAACGATTGGAAAAACTGACAGAATGTTTTTTGATGAGGACGGTGGCGGTGATCCATTTCTTTTGCTTCAAGTTTTGATGAAAGACCAGACTGGATCACTTGCATCGGGACATTCCAAAAGCCCGGAGGATATGATAACTCGATTGGAAACGATGATGCGGATTAAGAGGATCGAGATGCAAGTAAAAGATATTCGTGAACATATAGCCGGAGCAATAGATTTGATTATCCATCAAGCTCGTTTAAAAGATGGATCTAGGAAAATAGTTAAAATTTCTGAGGTTTACGGAATGAATGGGGATCGTATCTTACTTCGGGATTTATTTACTTTTAAACATGAAGGAATGAATCGGAATGGGAAGGTTGTCGGGCGCTTAGTTTCAACAGGAGTTCAGCCAGGTTTTTTCGAACGGCTTAAGGAAACAGGGATTGAAATCCCACCATCAGTATTTAAATAACAAGTACCATCTATTCAGCCTAATGTTTAGTATTTTTCATTTGCCTGTGATATGATAGTTTCGACTATACATAAGGAGGCAAATTTAAATGATACATGCACATATTACTGCATGGTTAGTCGCACTGATTTTATTTTTTGTTGCGCTTTCCTTAAATAAAAGCGGTAAAGAAAAAGGCGCGAAAATCGTCCAAATGGTGTTAAGAGTTTTTTACCTTTTGATTATTGCTACAGGCGTTATGCTTCTTACTCGAGTTGCTCATATTGACTGGAAATATACTTTAAAGGCTGTTGCTGGCCTATGGGTAATCGGAACTTTGGAAATGATTTTATCACGTTTTAAAAATAATCGAAGAACTTCCGTTTTTTGGATTCAGTTTGTGGTTGCCTTCGCCCTTGCTTTATATCTAGGATTTGCTGTCCTGCCAATGTCTTTTCTTCATCCATAAAAAAGCTGCCCTCGGCAGCTTTTTCTTATGAAATCATCTTTTCAATAATTAACCTTTTCCCTGTATTTAAAGTAAATTCAAAACGGTCATTGACCTTTTCAAAATAAAAGAAATGATGCTGAACATTGCAAATTTGTTCCTGATTATCAAAAACAATAAAATTTACCCCGTCCTTTCGTTTTTCATCCGAAAGGAAAGATAAGTGATTATAACAATAGATACAATCGTATATGGAAAAACCTAAAGAATTTAAAGTCGTAACAAATTGAAAAAAGGCATCATCATTAATCCCCTCAAGCAATCTCTCCAGGGAATAGACTAAATGCTTCTTAATTCTCAACTGATCATGGTCGCGAAGCATAATGACTTCTTTTCCAAATTGGATTTTTCCTGAGTCAAATAAAACCCCTCTTCTCCAGCGGTTCGTCCGGAAAACTTCAACTTCCTGCTGATGAAAATCCTCAAGCATGTTTGCTTCTTCGGTTTCCTCATCAAAAAAAATCCATTGATCATTAATTTGTTCAACAGTTCCCTCATTAAAAGCTCTCTGTTGATTAGACATAAGTTTATTTCGCTGCTGTCGATTCATGTTTAAACCTCCGTGCCAGTTGCTTTCATCTTCTTTTTAGACATCTTCTTGCAAATTTATAACTTGGTATACCATTTTATTTGGACAATTAACCAATTGTTTTGGGCTGAATACACTAAACCATGTAATTGAAATTTGCAGGTTCAATAGTAGAAAGGAGCCAACTACCGTGTGCGGGATATCTGGATGGGTAGATTTTGATAAATTATTAAAAAATAAAACAGAAACAATAGCAAAAATGGCCAATACACTTGCAAAAAGAGGCCCTGATGAAACGAACATCTGGACAAATACACATGTTGGTTTTGGACATAAGAGACTTATTGTTGTCGACCCGGAAGGGGGAAGGCAGCCAATGTCAAAACAAAAAGAAGGTATTGTGTATACCATTTGCTACAACGGAGAGATATACAATACGGAAGATATCCGTAAAATTCTCCTTACTAAAGGATATTCTTTTAAGGGTCATTCTGATACAGAAGTTCTGTTAACAGCCTATATAGAATGGGCGGAGGAGTGCGTAAATTATTTAAACGGGATTTATGCGTTCGCAGTTTGGGATAGTAAAAAGGAACAGTTATTTATTGGACGTGACAGATTAGGGGTAAAACCGCTCTTTTTCACGGAGCAAAGAAAAGGGTTGCTGTTTGCATCGGAATTAAAGGCAATCCTTGCACATCCCGAAATTAAAACAGAATTAAACCACGAGGGGCTTGCCGATATTCTCGGTACAGGACCATCAAGACCACCAGGTTCAGGGATCTTTAAAGGGATAAAAGAACTGAGGCCGGCACATGCTTTGACTTTTTCAAAAAACGGCTTAAAAATTTGGCGCTATTGGAACGTTAAAAGTGAGGAACATAAAGACACAGTTGAAGAAACGTCTGAAAAGGTCCGCTATCTAGTAACGGATGCCGTTACAAGACAGCTTGTTTCGGACGTGCCATTATGTACATTTTTATCAGGCGGTCTTGACTCAAGTATCATAACGGCGATTGCGGCAAAAGGATTCCAAGACCAAGGTAAAGGGCAGTTGCATACGTATTCGATTGACTATGAAGGAAACGACCTTCATTTCGCCGCAAATGAATTCCAGCCGGATGCGGATGGGGAATACATCCAAATGGTTATTGACAAATTTAATACCTCTCATTATAACAAAACGATATCACAGCAAAAACTGGTGGACGATTTAATCGAAGCGGTCCATGTTAGAGATTGCCCGGGAATGGCCGATGTGGATTCCTCACTGCTGTGGTTCTGTAAGGAAATCAAAAAGGATTTCGTTGTCAGTCTCTCAGGCGAATGCGCAGACGAAATTTTTGGAGGTTACCCATGGTTCCATCGGAAACAAGACCTGGAGCGGGCTGGATTTCCATGGATGCGGTCCGTTTCTGAAAGAGAAAATTTATTGAACGAACATTGGCGGGGGAAATTGAAACTCTCCGAATATGTAATGAATCAATACCAACAGGCGGTGAAGGAAACACCTGGATTACCGGGTGAAACCTTAGAGGAATCGAAACGGCGTGAGCTATTTTATATAAATATGATTTGGTTTATGACCACCTTACTTGACCGGAAAGACCGGATGAGTATGGGAGCGAGCCTTGAGGTACGGGTTCCTTTTGCAGACCATCGGCTTGTAGAATATGTCTGGAATATTCCTTGGGATGTTAAAATGTATCGCGGAAGGGAAAAAGGCATCCTTCGCAAAGCATTTGAAGGAATTTTACCGGAACAAGTGCTTTACAGAAAGAAAAGCCCATACCCAAAAACACATAATCCGGAATATACTGCGATTATCCAAAAACAGTTGGTAGAAATTTTAAAGGATAAATCATCAGCATTACATGAATTTTTCGATAAAGCCTCTTTACAAAGTATTGTGGATTCAGGCGGGGAGTCCTTTAAAGAACCATGGTTTGGCCAGCTTATGACGGGACCGCAGCTGCTTGCCTATTTCGTCCAATTACACACTTGGTTTAAAGATTATAATATAAATATAGTTAATTAAGAAAAGCGGAAGCGCCTTGCTCAGCCCCGACAAGTGCTGGAGGCCCTGACGGTGAACTCGTTCTTTGACTTCATCGGCAGGGCCGAAGCAACCTCGAGGGGCTAGGCGCTGGAGCTGGACAAGAGATAAAATTTGGATTTCAAACCATTATTCGATTAAAATGAGTGTAGGGAAGAGGGATAACCTCTTCCCTTTTTAAGGGAGGAAATTTTTGATGAAAAGAACCATACTCATTTTAATTACTGTTTTTCTACTGTCTTCTGTTCCTGCAAATGCAGCAGTAAAAAAAGAAAAGCGGCTCTGGCAGGATGAATCCATTTATTCAATTATGATTGACCGTTTTAATGATGGCGATACGAATCTTAATAAGAATGTGAATACGAAAGATCCAAATGTCTATAACGGCGGTGATTTTCAAGGGATCATCGATAAACTTGACTACATACATGATATGGGTTTTACCGCAATCCGTCTTACCCCAATTTTTGATAATGCCAGCAATGGATATCATGGATATTGGGTGACAGATTTTTATAAAACGGACGAGCATTTTGGTTCGATAAAGACTTTTCAAAAGCTTGTAAACGAGGCCCATAAACGCAAAATGAAAGTACTGATTGATTTCACAGCAAACAATGTTGCGAAAAATCATCAATGGGTGACAGACCCTGGGAAGAAAGATTGGTTTCATAAAAAGCAGCCTATTCAGAATTGGAATGATCAAAACGAGCTTGAAAATGGCTGGGTGGACGGGCTGCCGGACCTGAATCAGGACAATCCCAAGGTGAAAAATTATTTAATTAAGGCTGCAAAATGGTGGATTGAAAAAACAGATATAGATGGGTATAGTTTGCCTGAAGTAAATATGGTACCTGAGAGCTTTTGGAGTGATTTTTCTACTGCAGTAAAAAGTGTGAAGCAAAACTTTTTTCTTATTGGAATTCCGGCAGAAAAAACGCCGTTCAATGGGACAGAGTATGAAAAAGCCGGGATTGATAGTCTATATAATGCCTCTCTTAGTACTGATTTAAGGAAAGCATTCGCCAATACAGATCAATCCTTACAACCGGTTTTTTCCGAATTGGAAAAGGAAAAGAAGCAATATAAGCATTCAGAGTTATTGGCAAATTATCTCGACAATGAATATACAACAAGGTTAACTCAAGATATTGTGAAAAATAAACAGTTTCCTGGTTCGCGTTGGAAAACGGCGCTGACCTATTTATATACGGTTCCGGGAATACCTGTAATTTATTATGGGACGGATATTGCTTTGAATGGTGGGGACATTCCGGATAACCGCGGGCAGATGAGCTTTCGTGCAGAAAAAGAATTGATTGATTTTATTACAAAAATTGGTGCATTAAGAAACGAGCTTCCATCATTGACAAGAGGAAATCTCAAATTGTTATATGAAAAAAACGGAATGGTTGTTTATAAACGGGAATATAAAGGTGAAATCTCGGTCATTGCAATTAACAATACAAACAAATCACAAAGTATCACGCTAGAGGGAAACTTAGAAGGGGGAAAAGAGCTTCGCGGTTTACTTGGCGGTGATACCGTCAAGAGTAAAGGCGATAAATATACGATTATTCTTGACCGGGATTTATCCGAAATCTATGTTTTGGCAGATAAAACCGGGATGAACGTACCATTTGTGGCGGCAATCCTTATTATAATGATTTTAGCTGGTTTATTTTTATTCCTGATCATTAAAAGAAGCAAAATTAATCGTAATGAATAATTCTTCAACGCACCAGGGAAGTCACCTGGTGCGTATAATTTTTTATAGTATAAGAAATTATAAATTGCTTTGAGAATGGTCCAGCTCCGGCGCCTAGCCCCTCGAGGTCACAAGCCAATCCG
>NZ_MLYR01000114.1 GCF_001866655.1 Bacillus sp. MUM 116
AATATAATATATACAAAATATAATACATTATATTTATAAAAGACGGAATATTTTGTATTGTATTCTGAATTAAGATTAAGAGGAAAGGAGATTCTAACAAAAGTCAACCAATGTATAACCTATAGTATGGGGGATTAACTATATGGAAAATCGAAACCATGAATTACAACGGGGGCTGAAAAGTCGGCACATTACGATGATTTCCATCGGCGGAACAATTGGAACAGGACTTTTCCTTGCTTCCGGAAATGTTGTATCAAAGGCAGGGGCACTTGGCGGTCCGATTGCATATTTAGTTATTGGAATTTTAGTATATTTTTTAATGAAAGGTCTTGGAGAAATGTCTACCTTCATGCCTATTCCTGGGGCTTATACGACATATTCAGGGCTGTTTGTCCATCCTGTTTTAGGTTTCATGATAGGCTGGAATTTAAGTATCAACGGATTTCTCGGTCTTGGGGCTGAAATCGTTGGAGGCGGAATGATTCTAAACCAATTCTTTCCAAGCATCCCGCCTGTGGTATTTTGTATTATCATTTCATTAATCATATTGTGCCTTAACATGATTGATGTAAAATCATATGGAGAAGCTGAATACTGGTTTGCTGGTATCAAAGTTGTTGCGATAGTTATTTTCCTAGTTGTTGGTGTTTTAATGATATTTGGAGTGATTGGACATCAAGGGTTCATCGGATTATCTAACTGGAACATCAAGTCCATATTCCCTAACGGATTTACAGCGGTAATATTGATGATGACTGGGGTCATATGGTCTTATTTGGGGGTTGAAACGGTTGTAATTTCAGCGGGTGAAACTGAAAACCCTCAGAAGAATGTTCCTAAAGCGATCAATACGATTTTTTTCCGTATATTACTTTTTTATGTTGGTTCCATAACAGTGATGGGGTTGGTAGTTCCTTACAAAGATGTAAGCGTTTTAAGTAATGGATATTCAGGCCTGTTTAAATTGGCAGGAATACCAGGAGCTGCTGTAATCATGAATATTGTTATTTTGACATCTTTGGCTTCAGCAGCAAACTCGATGATTTATGCAATCAGCAGAACGCTAGTTGCTTTGTCAAATGAAGGAAAAGCACCGAAAGCATTGGGCAAAGTAAACAAACGTGGTATCCCAATAAATGCAGTTATTCTCACTTTGTTCCTTGGCCAAGTTTCATTGATTACTAATTTCGTTTCTCCGGATAAAGTATTTGTATGGCTTATTTCTATCGCTGGCTTTAATACTTTACTTGGTTGGTTTGGTAGTTTTCTAGCACACTATCGATTCAGAAAATGGTTGGTTGCTCATGGCGGCTCTGTAGACAAGCTTAAGTTTAAGATGGGTACTTTCCCATTTCCAACAATTATATCCCTTTTAGTTTTAATTGCTATCGCCATTTATACTGCTTACAGCCCTGAAACAAGATTTTCATTCTATATTGGAGCACCAATGCTGGTGATATACTTTATTATCGGTACAATCTTAAATAAAAAAGGAAAACTACAGGAACCGAACTACAAGCCGTTTTTAGAGTCGCATATTCATGAAACTGAAATAAAATAAAACATTTTTGGTGTTATGCACATTTTTAATAGACTTATACCGCTATTTATTTATTTTAAAAGTAATAGATTTATTGCGAATTTAAGGGGGAATTTAAAATGGAAAAGAAAAATCTTGAATTAGCAATTCAACTACGCCATGAACTTCATGCTCATCCTGAATTATCGAACCATGAAGTTTGGACTAAACAGCATTTAATTAATTTCCTCAAAGTAAATACAAAACTTGAAATCGTGGATAGAGGCCGTTGGTTTTATGTTGTCTATCGGTCAGAAGTAGGCAAAAGGAACGTTGCATTCCGGGCGGACTTTGACGCACTCCCAATTGATGAAACCATTGATCTGCCGTATGGATCAAAATTTCCCGGTGTATCTCACAAATGCGGACATGACGGACACTCTGCAACGTTAGCGGGTTTTGCACTTGAAATCGATCAGAAAGGTTCTGACAATAACATCTACTTCCTATTCCAGCATGCCGAGGAAACAGGTGACGGTGCTGCTGAGTGCGCTGTTTTCATAAAGGAAAATAACATTGACGAAATCTTTGCCTGGCATAATATGAGCGGTTTTAAGCATAATACCGTTTTCGTCATTGATGGGACTGCACACTTTGCTTCCAAAGGTATGACTATTCATATGGTGGGCGTTCCTTCCCATGCCAGCGAACCTGAGAAGGGCATCAACCCGTCCTTCGCAATTGCAAAGGTAATAGATGCGATTCCTGGATTTATTGATCCTGAAATCAATAAAGGGATTGTTCTCTGCACGGTTGTTCAGGTCGATATTGGTGCAAAAGCATTTGGTGTCAATGCTAGCAAAGGTGCACTTAGAATGACCATTCGTGCACTATACGAGGAAGAAATGGACAATCTTCAGAAGAATTTGGAAGAGGTTGCAAAGGCTGAAGCAGAGAAGTATGGACTGAAAGTATCCTTCGAGTACCAAGATGAATTCCCGGAAACGGCAAATCATAAGGAAAGCTCTGACAAGATTCGCCAAGTCTGCAAAGAAAAAGGGATTCCGATGATGGAGCTGTCGGAAGCATTCCGTGGTTCCGAAGATTTCGGCCACTATACGAAACTTACAAAAGGATCCTACACGTATATTGGAAACGGTGAAGACTATCCGAACCTCCATAGCTACGAGTATAATTTCCGCGACGATATCATCGAAACGGGAGTTGAACTGTTCAAGGGGCTTGCTGAATTATAATTAAATATTTAGAATGTTTTTTAAAAATGCTGCTCAAATTTATGGGCAGCTTTTTTCTTTGTAAAAAAGATTTAACGCAAGGGATTTGTCCTAAAATCAGGTCTAAAAGTTTTAAATTTGAATATAAATTTTATCAGCTAATCTAGTAGGCAATTTAAAAGAATTGGACAACCTTTTACAAGATTTGGAAGCGGGGTGAAAAAATAGAATTCGGAGTCATTTATCTCCTTTAATTAAATTGAGAGAATAAACAAGTTGAATGGAAATGGGAGGGGCTTCAATGAAAAAAATGTGGAAATCGATAGCTATTTGTGGTGCCATTACACTGGCACTTGCAGGGTGTGGGAAAGCATCGACAACAACCAATAATTCAAGCGGTGACGCAAAAGAAAGAACATTGGTTTTCGCTACAAGTGCAGACGGCGGGGCTTTTGCACACAAAGTAAATGGCAAGTATGAGGGTTTTGACATCGAGGTGGTTGAGGCAATAGCGAAAAAAGAAGGATATAAAATCCAGTGGAAAGATATGAAATTCGATGGAATTATTCCGTCTTTAAAAACTAACCAAGTGGACGGGGCAGCAGCGGCTATAACTATTAAAGAAGAACGTAAGGCAGTAACGAATTTCACCGATCCTTATTTTGATAGCGGTCTCGTACTTGTCGTAAAAGAAGGAAGCAGCATTAATGGACCTGCAGAATTAAAAGGAAAAACCATTGTGGCAAAAAACGGTACCTCCGGATTGGAAAAAGCGAAGGAATTAGCAAAGCAATACGGAGCAAAAGTAAAAATTCTAGAGGATGAGCCGACTCTTTATTTAGATGTACAAAATGGACAATCTGATGCTCTGGTTAATGATTACCCGTTTGTTACGGACAAAATGAAATCGGGAACTGCAAAAGGTTTAAAAATTGTAGGTGAGCGTTTAACAGGTGAACAATACGGGATTGCAATCGCTAAAGATGAGTCAAAGGTTTTAGAAGATTTTAATAAAGGGTTAAAAGAAATAAAAGATGACGGCGAGTACGCTGCATTGCATAAGAAGTATTTCGGTGAATAGGTTTTTAGAAAGCAGGAACTAAAACTTAGAAATGAGTAGGACAAAAAGGCGCATGAATTGAATGCGCCTTTTTCAAAAATAGAAGAGAGAGGGGTTCATATGAGAGGAATTGAAATGGTCTGGAATGACTTTCCCAACCTGTTAATAGGAGCGGGGAAGACTCTTGAAATTGTCTGTATTTCATTAGTGATCGCAACCATTATCGGATTAATCTTTGGGATGTTTCGAATCAGTTCCAATCGGGTCTTACAAAGCCTTACCCGTGTGTATGTAAGTATTATTCGTGGAACTCCACTATATGTTCAAATTATTTTCGTCTATTTCGCAATTATGCCCATGATTGTCCCTGGTGGACTGCCTCCGATGGTTGTGGGAGCGATGACGATTTCCATCAATGCAGGTGCATACCTTGCTGAAGTATTTCGTGCTGGTATTACCTCAATTGATAAAGGGCAAGAGGAAGCAAGCAGCGCTCTTGGATTCACAAAACGGCAAACCTTTTTTTATGTCATCTTACCACAAGCTGTGAAACGAATGA
Organism: Bacillus sp. MUM 116; assembly: GCF_001866655.1. Taxonomy (GTDB): domain Bacteria; phylum Bacillota; class Bacilli; order Bacillales; family Cytobacillaceae; genus Neobacillus. The sequence continues at coordinate 4,377 of NZ_MLYR01000114.1, forward strand.
CGCCGGCTTTCATGAATCAATTTAGTATTAGTTTAAAAGATACGTCCCTTTTAGCCGTTATCGGCGTCGTTGAACTAACGTATAGTGCCCAAATTGGCTATGCGCAAAACTATGAAATCTTCGCTTATCTATTTACCATTGGTTTAATGTACTGGATCTTATATACGTCCATTAACTGGTTAACGGAGATAGTGGAAAGGAAGGTGTCGAATTAATGCTGGAAATGAAAATGATACATAAAACATTCGGCTCCAATGATGTTTTAAAAGGCATTGATTTATTCATTCCAAAAGGACAAGTAGTTTGTTTAATCGGCGCGTCAGGATCAGGAAAATCGACGCTTCTGCGCTGTATCAACCAGCTTGAGGTTCCATCAAGCGGTGAGGTTTATTTTGAAGGGACTTGTGTAACGGAAAAAGGACATGACATCACGGTTACAAGGCAGAAGATGGGAATGGTTTTCCAGCAGTTTAATTTATTTCCGCATAAAACGGTTCTGGAAAACATCACAATGGCACCAATGAAAATTAAAAAAATGACGAAAGCAGAAGCTGAAAAAATTGCCATGGGTTACTTGGAGAAAGTAGATTTAACAGAAAAAGCAGGAGAATATCCAAAAAGTTTATCAGGCGGTCAACAACAGAGGGTGGCCATCGCACGAGCCCTTGCCATGAACCCAAAGGTGATGTTATTTGATGAACCAACCAGTGCTCTTGACCCGGAAACAGTCGGGGAGGTGTTACAGGTTATGCGCGCACTGGCCAAAGAAGGGATGACCATGATCATCGTCACGCACGAAATGGGATTCGCAAAAGAAGTGGCAGACCGGATAATATTTTTAGACCAAGGTGTGATTGTAGAGGATGGACCGCCTAAAGGAATCTTTGGCGGCGCAAAAAGCAAGCGGCTTCGTTCATTTTTAGAAAAAGTACTTTAAGGAATCAATGTTTGTGTTCCTTGCTCGAATATGAAATAGAAAGAGTGAAAAAAATGAAAAAACCAGTCATTGGCATTACGACATCATATGTTAAGCATAATGACAACATGGAAGGAGTTTATATTCATCATGATTATCATCGGGCAGTGGAACGAGCCGGTGGTATCCCATTACTTTTGCCTGCTGTCAAGGATGAAGAGGCGATTCAGCGATATGTTGAACTTTGTGATGGAATCATTTTTAGTGGCGGGGAAGATGTGGATCCCCAATTTTTTGGAAAGTCGCCACATGTAAAAATCGGTTTTTTTCGCACGGAGCGGGATGAGTTTGAGATAAGGTTATATCATTACTATTCGAAGACGAAAAAGCCGATATTTGGAATATGCAGAGGAATACAGCTCATCAATGTTGCCTGTGGCGGAACACTTTTACAAGATATTCCTTCAGTTAAAGATAGAGAAGCCCATCTTCATGAGCAAACCATCCCACGACCACTTCCTTTTCACCAGGTAAAACTAGAGAAAAATAGCTGGATTGCAGGGGTTTGGGGTAAAGAAACGATGTTTGTAAATTCTCTACATCATCAAGCAATTGAAAAGCTAGGGGGAGGTCTGGTGATCACGGCCCTTGCAGATGACGGAATCATCGAAGCGGTCGAAGGAAAAGAGCATCCTTATTTGATCGCCGTTCAGTGGCATCCAGAATCGATGTCAGAAAAACATCCGGAGATGCAAGAATTATTTAACCAACTAGTACAGGCCAGTAAATATCCTTACAATAATGGTTTGGAAACGGTGGGTTAGTGGTGGGAAAGGTATTAAATAACGCTCTTATAATCTTCTTAATAAAGGATTCGATATTTACACTTTAGGGAGATGGAGAAATGAACTTCGAGATGCAAAAAGCACTTATGCTGGCGGAAAATATCAATGATTTTATTAAATTTGTTCATCACCAGTATGAAAATAAAAACAGAACTCGTGTGGAAAAAGATAAAATCTATCAAATTAAACTGTTGATTGAAGATTTTAAGTTTCAAATTATTGCCGATGAACTTCACCGAATTAATCAGTACTCTTGGGATGAAAAGTATACACTTTATCTAGTTGATGGATTTAATAAAGGAACCAGCATTATTGATGAATATGTAAAAAATAATTATAATGATTTATTCATATTTACAGGCAGGCTTTATACATTAAAGAATCTTAGTTCACCATTTAGTAAAGAGTAACGGGGATGAGACAGAGACTCATCCCATTATTTAATTTGTAAATTAGCCAATATATAAAATGTAAAGATGAGAAATTTAAAGATAAGTGAAGAAAACGTTTGAGAAATAATTAAAATTGCAATATTTTTGCGTGAAATTGGTTGTTTACAATTTCCAGATGAATCAATAAAATTACAACATATCTATTGAATAACCGGCTTAATCCTGGTGCACCAGGAACGGAGGAACCAATTATTGGGGGTTAATTCTGTTTACAGAAGGGATGAGTAACTCTTTCGCCATCCTACCCGTCAGCTAACTTCGTCGGCTAAAGCGAAGGAGGTCATAAGGACCGCCTATTTGAGGGGGCTTTTTTGCATTTTTAGCAGAAAAAAAGCCAAAAATAAAGTAGGTCTTTTTATAATGCCAACTTTTAAAAATGGGGGTTTTTTCCATATGATTAAGGACGTGATAAGAACATGACACATCCATCTCAAATTTTAGAACTAATTCTTGCCATTTTTGCCATAGTTGCAATCTGGTATTCCATTTCAAATCTTAGTAGTGTTAAAAGGATTTTAATTGGCAGACCGATGCGAACGGCAGAATTACATGCTCAGCATAACAAATTAATTTGGTATATTGCTCTGCCGATATTATCAGCTGATCTTTATTCATCCGTTTCATACGGACCCGAATCCGGGATTACGGAGCTGATCAATTTAGGACCGGAGGCAAAGTGGTACATCATCCCGATTACCATTTCTACAGTCGTCCTTTTAGCACTACTTATCCTTTCTTACATAATGGGGATACTTGCTTACCCAAATGGCGGCGGAGCGTATGCGATTGCAAAGGATAACTTTAAACACCGCTGGATATCTTTAGTGGCGTCCAGTTCATTGCTCGTTGATTATATTTTAACGGTTGCTGTTTCCGTTTCCGCAGCATTAGAGGCTGTTTCATCTGCCTATCCAGTTGTATCACCATATGAAACAGTCCTAGCTATTTTATGTGTTTTTATTTTATTAGTCGTTAACCTTCGCGGGGTTGCAGAATCAGCCAAAATATTTGCTTGGCCAACTCTAGGGTTCATGGGTTGTATGTTGATTTTAATTTTCTTTGGTTTTTTCGATGAGTTTAAACATGGTTTTGTTCAGCAGGATACACCAAAGTTTGGTACGGTACCTCATGGGCTAACAGTATTACTTTTATTGAAAGCATTTAGCTCTGCTTGTTCTGCCTTGACAGGTATCGAGACCATTTCTAATGCTGTCCCGATTTTTAGAGAACCACGGCAAAAAAATGCCATTAAAACATATATTGCCTTAGGCACGATTACATCCATAACTCTTTTAGGTTTTGCGTACCATTTGTATGTTAAAGGGATTTCTCCAGACCCGCATAATACGATGCTGTCCCAATTAACCCAATATTATTTTGGCCATGGGATTCTCTACCAAATCATTATCTGGTTTACGTTTATAGTATTAATCCTCGCAGCCAATTCGACCTTTACAGGCTTTTCACTATTAGCTGCTATCGTAGCTGCGGATGGATTTTTACCTCGAGGACTTACAAATAGGGGAGATCGACTAGGATATTCAAACGGAATTATCGCTTTAGCAGCAACTGCCAGCTTACTGATTCTTGCATTTCATGCACATACCAATGCTTTAATTCCTTTATATGCTATTGGGGTGTTCTTATCCTTTACCGTTGCACAATATGGTTTGGTAAGAAGATGGAGACGTGTTAAGGGGCCTCATTGGAAAGGTAAATTAGCCATCAATACTGTTGGAGCTATCATCACGACGATTGTGGCGGTCATATTTGCTGTTACAAAGTTTACAAGTGGAGCTTGGGTTGTTTTAGTTGTTATCCCTATACTGATAATTTGTTCTATGTTTGTACATCGACACTATCAAGCTATTGCGAATGAATTAAGAATTGACCTTAAAACTGTACATCCTGAAACCAATCGAGTCATCACCATTGTCCTCGTTTCAGGGATTCATCGTGTGGTCCAAAATACGTTGTCCTTTGCAAAAAGTATTAGTCCGGAAAATTTATTGGCTGTATATGTGGGCTTTGATGATGAGTCGATAAAAAGGATGGAAGCGAAGTGGGAGGAATGGGGGACACCCTGCCGCCTAGTAACCTTAAAGAGCAAATACAGATCCGTGTTAGAACCTCTGACAAGATTAATAAATATTATTGAAGAAAAAGATCAATTTAAAGCTCAGGTTCATATCGTCATACCCCAATTTATTCCGAAAAAATGGTGGCATAATTTACTGCACAATCAAACGGCCCTTTTACTTCGGGTATGGTTATTAAGAAATAAAGACGTTGTTATTTCAACGGTTCCTTATCATTTGAAGAAATAATCTTTTAAAGACGTTTTTCAAAACAAAAGGCAGGCTATTTAATATGTACCCTATAGAGTAGACACTTTGAAAAAAAGTCTACCTATAGGGTACTTTAATTACCAGAACGGGCAGGCTAGTAGAACAAGAAAAAATTTTTTCAGTAAAAAACACGGGGCAACTAACCCCGTGTTAAATTCAATCCTTTTTGATAATAATCCATCATCACATCTTTGGGAACCATATTTCCGCCAGTCCCCCAAATAATGTGAGTACCTTTACTCATTTTTTCCGTTAAATTATGCTTCAGTAAATAATCGGTTCCTTCTTGACTTAATTTAATTGGTCCGATCATGCCTGCCAGTGCTGAAGGTTCTAAATGCATTCCCTCTGTATCAACTAGTTTCTTTAATAACTTATACAACTGTTCATCGCTAACCGTATAATTACCACTTAGAAACGGTTCCATCGTTTTACCCACAAATCCAGATGGTCTTCCAACAGCAAGTCCATCAGCGTCTGTTACATTATCAATGCCAATATCTTGTACAGAAATTTTGTCATGAAGTCCAGTCATTAAACCAAGTAACATACATGGAGAGTGGGTAGGTTCTGCAAAGAAACAGTGAACATGATCTTGATACAATAACTTCAAGCCAAAAGCTATACCTCCAGGACCACCGCCTACTCCACATGGAAGGTAAACAAACAAAGGATGATTTTCATCAATGGTTATCTCTAACTCATCTAATTGTTTTTTTAATCGAGATGCTGCCACTGCGTACCCTAAGAATAGGTCATGGGAATTTTCATCATCCACAAAATAACATGTAGGGTCCCCATCTGCTTGGAGTCGTCCTTCCTCTACTGCTTTACTATAATCCGCTTCATATTCAATTACATTAACATTTTTGCTTCGAAGTAAGTCTTTTTTCCATTGCTTTGCATCAGCTGACATATGAACAGTCACATTAAAACCTAATTTTGCACTCATGATGCCTATACTAAGTCCTAAATTTCCAGTCGAACCGACTGCAATTGAATATTGTGAGAAGAATGTTCGAAACCTATCACTATCCAAAATCGAATAGTCATCTTGAATCGTCAACAATTGATGTTGAAGAGCTAATTCTTCTGCATGTTTGAGGACTTCATAAATACCGCCTCTAGCTTTTATAGATCCTGATATAGGGAGATGACTATCACATTTAAGCAATAATTCACCTAATATAGGTTGTTGATAATCCTGCTCTAAGGATTGTTTCATGGAAGGAATTCTCATTAAAGGAGATTCTATTATCCCATTCATCATTTTTGTTTCTGGAAAAACTTTGGAAATATATGGAGCAAAACGTTTCAACCTTTCCTCAGCATCCCTAACATCTTCTTGAGTAAGGGGGGATTTTTTAATTCCTGTTTTAAACTTTTCAATATTAGGATTTAACCACAATATTTCCTTCATCGAAATGAGTTTGTTTAGTAAAGGATATTGCACTTTCCATGTTTGTAAATCTCTGCCTTCTATCTTCTTCATTTCGCTAATCCTCCTATTTGGCTTGTTGCAGCCAACAAAATGAAATAAAATATAACTTAACAATCGTTAATTAGAGTTTAACACAAATTGATTTGTGTTTTAAGTATTATTTAATTTTGTTCAATATTAATTAACATTTGATTTTTAAGGAGTGGGCAGTAATGGAAAATATAGATATTGGTAAGAAGGTTGAAAAATATAGAAAAGTTAAGGACCTGAGCATTAGAGAATTAGCAAGGTTAGCCGAAATAACACCTTCAATGTTGAGCCAAATCGAACGTGGATTGGCAAATCCTTCAATTCAAACTCTAAAGGTCTTAGCCAAAGCACTTGACGTTCCCACCTTTAGTTTTTTTCTTGAAGAAACACATACAGCAGATTTAGTTGTTAGGTCAAATGAACGTAAAAAAATGATTGTTGATAACCTATCGTATGAGTTATTATCACCTGATTTTTCAGGAAATCTGGCAACTGCAATTATGAAGGTTCTTCCGAATACATCCTCGTCTGAGAAGCTTTTAGGACACAAAGGAGAGGAAGTTGCCTTTGTATTAGAAGGGAAAATTAAAGTGTATTTAGATAATGAAGAATATATATTAGAACCTGGTGATAGTGTAAAAATACCAGCACATATGAAGCATAAATGGGAAAATAACTTTAATAAAAATGCTGTTATTCTTTTTTCGGTGACTCCGCCTTCTTTTTAGGATTCTTGTTGAATTAACGGGTAGCTTTAGCAGAAGAGCAAAGTGACATAGAAGCGGGAACTTCAAATGAAGTTCCCTAATTTTTTGATTTTGATGAAAATTCTATTGGCGCTGAAATCGCACACGAAAACGCAAGACCATAATTTTTATTAAGGTGTATGCTAATGGGTATGTGGTTTAAGATGCGATTTTAACCATCTTTTACAGGTTCCAACGTAATCCTCAACTTTTTAGCTACATAGCCAGTTGTACTTGCTTGGATGAGAATCGTCATTAATATCGCAATAAAGGTTACCGAAGCTATTTGGTTTGAATAATGTACTTTTGAAGCGACAATCATCCCAGACAATGCTGCAGGAATAACACCAGTTTCACGGACCCAGAACATAAACAAAATTTCATTCCATTTCCATTTTGCCTTGCGGTCAGGTAAAGTGCAGAGCAAGACTGCAAGTGGTCTAGCGATAAACATGAAGACGAGAACAACAAGGATTCCTTGCAGCCAATACTTGCCTAGGATATTAAAATCTACTTGAGTCCCTAGCAGCATAAAAATAAGTGTTCTCATAATTAAGGTTAACGTACCGGAAAATTCAAACACAGGCGATTTCGTTTCTTCGGAAACATGAAATCGAAAAAGTTGGTGGTTTCCAGATACAAGTCCCGCAGTGAAGGTAGCCATAAAGCCGCTGGCATTCATGAACCCTGCGGCCAAATAAGCACTTATCGCTACAACCAAGCTGACTACTGTGCTATATTTTCGGAAAATTCCCCAGCGGTGTTCCGAGGTTAATAGAATTCCAAGAAAACCAATAACTACCCCAGCTAATATTCCGCCGCCAGCTTCGCGAAAAAAACTCCAAAGGCTTGAAGAAAATGATAATTTTGTATGACCGATTAGAACACCTAGTACCGTAAATGTTAAGATGGAACCTGTCGCATCGTTAAAGGCAGATTCACTTTCGACAGTTCTTCTTACCTTCTCTTGAATGGCAATTTGTTTAAATACAGGCATTAATGTGGCAGGGTCTGTCGATGCAATAACGGAAGCGAGAAGTAAGGAATACATAATAGGCATTTCTAATAAATAGTAAGCAGTAACTGCCACAACGATGGCTGTAATGAGAACTCCTAAAATAGACAGAAGAGATATCGTAATCCATACCTTTTTAAGGACGGAGAAATGAATTGCGAGCCCGCCTTCAAACAAGATTAATATGGATCCTAAAACGATAATAAATTGATAGGCTACTGAATCATTAGGAACGGTTATTAACTTGAAGGCAGAGGGTCCGAGCAAAATCCCTACGATCATAAAGAGAGCCACATCAGGAATTTTTATTCGCTCGGCAAGTTTAATGGTCAATAGACCAAAAAGAAAGACCATCGTAATCATGTATAATTCACGTTGAACGATATGCATAACACTCGCTTCCATTTTACATTCTCCTTTCAGCTTTATATTCTCGATAGTTAGGTTGCTCATTATTTATCAAGTATATGATTAAAAAGAAATAGCAATAAAACTAAAAATAAAGAAAGCTGCCTTAAAGGAATAGGCAGCTTTCTTCTGTTAAGGCTCTTTTCGTAAACTTTGTTGCTTTTGGACCTTAATAATGGTCAAAAACTTAAGTTTCTAGGCAATTTTCACAAATGTTCTTACGAAAAGATGCCACGAAGCATTTAGTTATACGGGATGATGGAATTTTACGAAAAACAACAATCTATGCGAAAATAGCCTCTGTTAAAAATATAGAATAACTTATAGCCTTTCACACCATTTGCAAACTCGGCTTCTTTTTTATATACCGATATATATTTACTGCCAAATGAAGGTTAAGCACTTGGTTACTATCAGTTAAATCAATGGAGAGGATTTCTTCAATCCTTTTTAACCTGTAACTTAAAGTATTTATGTGAACATGTAAGGTATCTACCGTTTTCTTTACATTTTGGTTCCCTTCCAAGTATACATAAAGTGTTTTTAGAAGGTCTCCTTTTCGTGAATTTTCATAGTCAATAAGGGGACCTATCATCTCATTGATAAATTCCAGCACTTCTTCCTCGGGATTTTGCAGAATAAACCTTTGGATTCCTAGGTCGGAATAGCTGAGGATTGAATTTTCCCAATTAAGTGTGCGAATAAAGTTCAAACAATTCTCAGCTTCTTTGAGAGACTTGTACACATTCTGCAGCCCTTGTTTCACTCTGCCTATTCCAAAAGCGATCTCCACTTCCCAATTCCTTGATATTATTTCCTTTTGAATCCACTTGGCTTTTTCCTTAATCCGCGAAACAATCAAAGATTTCGCCGTATTCGAAGGTTCGGAAAGAAGCACTACGATTTGTTGATGATGTGTTACAGTCATACCTTTCGTGTGAGGTCCAAGAAAAGCCAGGTTTGTTAGTTGAATTATTTTTCTAATAAGCCCATCTTGAGGATGTTTCTTATTGTTAGAATGTGCTGAGAATTCAATCAAAATCGTTATGTAGTTATGGGCAGGGTTTAAGTCCAGACTTTTTGCTTTTTGAAAAAGTGCCTCATCCATTTGTTCAGAAAAGAGTTTTGTTACGAATTCACCTTGTAACCGCTGTTGGGTTTCAAATACGGTTTGTTCTTTAAATAGTTGTAAGGAAAGGACGGTACACGCATGTTCAAGCGCAGCTAAATCCATATCGCCCAATTTTTTAGTAGAAAGGATCATTAATAAACCAAGGAAATTCGGTTTCGACCCAAGAGGTAATCTGACCAAATGATAAGGGACCCCTGCAACTTCCACTTCCTTAACGGAAAGAGAATTTTCTGTTGCATTCATCATAATCCGGGCCTGTTGCTTAACAAACATTAAGATTTGGGAAGAGAGAGCCGGATCAGAGGAAGAGGTGAGAATATCCCCCAACTCATCAAAAAGAAACGTGTTTTGTCCAATCCACCGGTGAATGTAATGTAAAATCGATTGAAGATCCTCTCCCTGAAGAACAAGATTTGCCAAGGTCCTGTGTGTTTCAATGGAATATGAGAGATTCTTGACAGTCTGTTCTTTTTCTTTATAGAGGCTTGAGCGTTCTAATGCAACAGCAGCTTGATGACAAATTGCCTCTAATAGATGAAGATCTTCAGGCTTGAAGTTTAAAGACTGCTGGAAAGAATCCAAAGTAAAAACACCGATGCATTCCCCCTTCAAAAAAATCGGGGCAGAAATTACGGTTGAAAAATGGAAATTATGAGGAATGGCTCTACTTAATAATTTAGAATTATTTAAAGATAAAGTGGCTAACGCTTTTTTTATTTCAATATCATTCTTATATATTAACGATTTTCTTGATTCAAAGGTTTTTCCTGTCATGGATTCACCGGGCTTTAGACGGATTTGCCGAAAAATCTTTGGGTAAAAAACCCCCTGTGCGGATTGCGCGATGAGACAATCTAGTTTTTTATTATATAACCACAATGATCCACCTTCTGCTGCTTCGACAACAGAAATGGTTTCGCGCATTATTAATTCGATAATCGTTTCAATATCAAAAGAGGTGTTTAGAACATTGGAAATATGAATTAGGGACTGAAGCTGGCGATGTGTTAATGTATCTTCCATTTGTGTCCTCCTAAAGCATCTAGTATTTTAGGCTTTTATCGTATTCAACGAAACTAAAAATCTTTTAAGAAAATTATAGAAGTAAAATGAAAGCGTTTCAATTATTTCGATTATATTTTTGTATAAAACCTACAAATTTTTCTCCCTCTTTTTCAGTAATATTGACATAGAATTCTGAATTTTTATTGGTATAATTATTAGAAGATTAAGAATTGTGTTAGTGATATTCATCAAGAAACCATGGCAAAAGGTTGCATCAAGAATGAATGACTCTATTAATTTAGTTGAGAGGGCGATGCTAGATGAATTTTGACTTAACAGAAGAACAGGGAATGATTCGAAAATTAATTCGTGATTTTGCGGAAGCAGAGGTAGCACCGGGAGCCGATGAAAGGGATCGGACAGGAGAGTTTCCAAAGGAAATTTTTGATAAGCTGGCAAAACTCGGCATCATGGGGCTTCCATTCCCGGAACAATATGGAGGTGGGGGAGCAGATACTGTTAGTTTTGCTATTGCAGTTGAAGAACTTAGCCGTGTTTGCGGATCTACAGGGATTACATACTCCGCCCATATTTCCTTAGGAGGGGCACCCATCCATTTATTTGGGACACACGAACAGAAAGAAAAATATTTAACACCGTTATGTACAGGGGAATACTTGGGAGCTTTTGGCTTAACAGAACCAAATGCAGGATCTGATGCCGGCGGAACGCAGACAACTGCCACATTAAATGACGACCAGTGGACGATTTCCGGTTCTAAATGTTTTATTACCAATGCAAGCTTCGCCAAAAATCTTGCACTGACAGCAGTGACCGACCGCTCCAAAGGTACCAATGGGATTAGTGCCTTTATTGTATCGACTGAAGCACCGGGATTTACGGTTATTGATAATTATAAAAAAATGGGCCTTCACGCATCAAATACGACTGAATTAATTCTTGAAAATGTAAGCGTATCCAAAGAGAATCTTTTGGGTGTTGAAGGAAATGGTTTTAAGCAGTTTCTGGCTACACTCGATGGCGGAAGAATCGGCATTGGCGCAATGGCTGTCGGGATCGCACAAGGCGCCTATGAGAAAGCACTGCAATACGCAAAAGAAAGAAAACAATTTGGTCAAAGCATCTCGAAGTTTCAAGCGATTCAATTCAAACTGGCTGATATGGCTATGAACATAGAATTGGCTAGAAATATGGTTTATAAAGCAGCATGGCTGAAGGATCAAGGCAAGAAATTTAAAAAGGAAGCAGCTATGGCGAAATTATTTGCTTCAGAAATTTGTATGCGTGTTTGTGATCAAGCCGTTCAAATCCATGGCGGCTATGGGTATATGAAAGAATATCAGGTGGAACGATTCTTCCGTGACGCAAAGCTTCTGGAGATTGGGGAAGGAACCTCAGAAGTACAAAGAATGGTTATTGCACGCGAAATTGAATGCTAAAGAATTTTTATAGTAATTAAATAAGGCAAATTTCGCATAGATTGTTGTTTTTCGTATAAGTTCATCAACTCGTATAACAAAATGCTTCGTGGCATCTTTTCGTAAGAACATTTGCGAAAATTGCCTAGAAACTTAAGTTTTTGACCCTTATTAAGGTCCGAAAGGAACAAAGTTTACGAAAAGAGCCTTTTCTAAAAAAAATACTTAAGGCGGGCAAAATCTAAAAAC
>NZ_MLYR01000115.1 GCF_001866655.1 Bacillus sp. MUM 116
AAAAAGCAGTTCATTTTTTCCCTCGAGGGGCTAGGCGCTGGAGCTGGACAATTCTCAAAGACGAAATTTTATACTTTCTTTATTTTAAAAAAAGAAGCCTGGATGGCTTCTAATGAATATCTTTTTTCTTAAACCTTCCACCTCGAACTTCAGCGATATCAGCAACAGCTAAAAAGGCATGATCATCATTTTCAGATACAATCTCCTTTAATTTTGCCTCCTCAAGACGATTGATGACGCAAAAGATTACTTTTTTATCATCTCCGGAATATGCACCTTCACCATTCATGTACGTTACCCCACGGCCAAGACGGTTCATGATAGCATCCCCGATTTGTTTGGCATTATCACTGATAATCCAGGCCGATTTTGATTCATCAAGACCTGTAACAGTGACATCAATCGTTTTGTAAGCGACAAAATAGGCAATTAACGAATACATGGCACGATCCCATGAAAAGACGAATCCCGCACTGCCAAGAATGAAAAGATTAAAAAACATGATGATTTCCCCAACTGAGAAAGGAAGTTTATTGTTAAAAAGTATCGCAAGAATTTCGGTTCCGTCTAGAGAACCTCCATAACGAATGACGATTCCTACTCCTATTCCGAGAATAATCCCACCAAAAACGGTTGCTAGCAGTATATCTTGCGTAAAGGCAGGGACTGGATGAAGTAATGTGGTTGCAATGGAAAGAATAATAATTCCATAAAGTGTGGATAAAGCGAAGGTTTTTCCAATTTGTTTATATCCGATATAGAAAAAAGGGATGTTTAAAATAAAGAGGAAGATACCTATTTTCCATCCGGTCATGTAGGAAAGCATAATGGAAATACCTGTAATACCACCATCAATTACATTGTTGGGAACGAGGAAAATTTCGAGGCCAACTCCCATTAATGTAGCACCAAGTGTGATTAACAAAATCCTTTGAAATATTTTCCTTTTCGTTAGTCTTCGGTGCTGGATTGTTTCCAATATCGCTTCCTGCTGTTCAGTCAAAGAGATATTTTGAATTTCTGACATTATCTTGCCCCTTTCAACGAATATTCTACTTTAAGTATATCGGACCATGACTCATTTTAGTATTTATTTGCTCATTATTGCACAAAAAATCTGCCTGGGGGTGACAGGCAGAACCTTGAAAAGTCAGCTTGGGTCTACTTCATCATATGAAAGGGTAGTGACACTTGTATATTCTTCATTTTCAACCTCTTCTTCTGTTGCACTTTGCTCTAACTCTTCCTGGTCATCCATTCCAGGTGCAATCGTTGGTTCCTTTTTCTTATTCCTTCCATTTACCATAAACAAATCAGCTCCTTCCTCACTAATTTTTTCCTATATTATCCCTAAATATTCCTACTGTTCTTCAGACAAATTTTATAAAAAGAATAGGGCCAAGCAATCGCTTAGCCCAATAACCTAACGTTATTATTATTCTTTTATCCGCGCACGCTTGATAAAGAAAGCAAGAACCAGTGCAACAGCTGCTATTCCTGTTGCCACAACGAATGAATCATTGATGCCTTCAATCGTTGCTTGTTTCATCGTTTGCCCATAAATCATATACAAACCAAGCTGGTTACCAGCTGCTGCTGGTACATGTGCAAGTGCTGCAATTCCTTGACCAATTTGTGATACCTTTCCTGCAATAAACGGATTCGTACTGGTTATTAAGTTTGAGTATTGCCCCATATGAACACCCTGGCGTGTCGACATAACCGTTACAAGAAACGCCGTTCCAATACTGCCTGCTATCTGCCTTGCCGTATTGGAAGCGGCAGTACCATGAGAACCAAGATGACGCGGTAACTGGTTTAACCCTTCTGTCATAACCGTCATCATTAAAAATGACATTCCAAACATCCGCATTACATAAAGAAGCAAAATATGCGAATAACTTGTTGTCATACTAAGGGTTGTAAATTGCCAAGAGGTAATCACTGTAATCGTTAATCCAACAACAGCAAGCCACCTTGCCCCTATTTTATCAAACAATGCCCCTGAAATCGGCGACATGATTCCCATCACAATAGCTCCAGGCAATAATAACAGGCCTGATTCCAATGCGGAAAACCCTCGAATATTTTGCAAGTAAATAGGTAGTAAGATCATGGCGCCAAACATAGCCATATTAATAATCATACTGATAATCGTCGTTAAGGCAAAGATGTCATATTTGAAAACCCTTAATTCCAACATCGGATTTTCCGTTGAAAGTTCTCTTATAACGAAGGCAATTAATGCAACAATCCCAATGATAAGTGAAATAACGACTGTTGTACTCGACCACCCTTTACTTCCTGCCTCACTAAAACCATATAGTAGAAAACCAAATCCTAAAGTTGAAAATAATAACCCAGGGAAATCAAATTTAGGATTGGTAATTTTCGTAACATCCCTCATCCATAAGAAACTCAAGATTAAATCGAGCAATCCGATTGGGATAACGATATCAAACAATAATCGCCATGAAAAATGCGCAATTAGCCATCCGGATAAGGTTGGACCAATGGCTGGTGCAAAAAGCATAACAATCCCCATCATCCCCATTGCCATGCCGCGCTTTTCCGGTGGAAAAATGGTAAAGAAAACAGTCATCAAGAGTGGCATAATGACCCCTGCTCCTGTCGCCTGCACAATCCTTCCCACCATAAGAAAGCTAAAGTTTGTAGAAAAGGAACAAATAAATGAACCAATTGTAAAGAGAAGGATCGCAGTGATAAACAATTTTCTTGTTCCAAATTTTTCAATTAAATAAGCTGTGATCGGGATACAGATACCATTGACTAGCATATATCCTGTTGATAACCATTGAACAGTTGTAGCTGAAACGTTTAAATCAGCCATAATGTGAGGTATTGCTACATTAAGAAGCGTCTGATTTAAAATGGCAACAAAGGCACCCAACATTAAAGCTGTAAGAATCTTTCCTTTTCCAACTTCCTTTTTCGATTCTTTCATCCGCGATAAGGTTTGCGGCTCCATATCCTCAATTGGTTCCACATCTGCTTCTACATATTCCAATGCCGGCTCAGGTATAGCCGATTCCTTTAGTAAATCTGTTACTTGTTCTTCCATATTTTTGCGGTTCTCTTCTTGAGGGACCGAAGTCGAATCATAAGCCGAACCATTCCTTGGTTTTCTGTTTTTTTTCTTAAACAAAAAATTTAAAAACAATAACAGTAATAGGCTAAAAATAACATATACCGTGATATATATTGACATCGTATCACCTACTTATGAATTCTCACGGTCACGTTCATACCAGGGACAATTTGTACTCCTTTATTATCATCAATTGAAATTTTAACAGGAATTACTTGAGTCACTTTTGTATAGTTACCAGTGCTATTGGAACTTGGTAAAAGTGAAAATGTACCTGATGTAGCAAGACCGATTTTTTCAACGGTTCCTTTTAAAGTAGTATTTGGAAATGCGTCTACATAAATATCTACACTCTGTCCCTCTGCTACTTCATCAATTGAAGTTTCTTCTATATTCGCTGTTACCCATAATTTATTAAGATCAAAAACTTGAGCAAGTGGTGTACCGGCTGCTACGAAAGAATTTTTCACGGCATTTGTTTGAACAACTGTTCCGTTTGTTGGGAGAGTAACATCAATAGAGGTTGGTGCTGCTTGAGCCCCTGTCCCAGTTCCTGCTGAAACAATGGTTCCGATTTTTTCATTTTTTGAAAAATGATCGCCCACGTTTCCCGTCCAATCTGTTAATTTTCCATTCGCCGGAGCGGCAATTGTTACTTGCTGACCTGCTATTTGTGCGTTATCGGTAGATAAATAATTTACAGTTTTATTGTAGTAGGAATATACCGCAAAACCGCCTCCTACCAAGACAATTAATATAATGATATTTAATAATACCATTCGTTTTACACTCATAAATTTTATTCCTCCTCAAGTGAAAGTTTCGATAAGACAAGCTTGTGTAATCGTAAGAGGTGTTCGATTTCGTCTTTTGGCAAGGACATCACACCGTTTAATTTTTTGTATAAAAGTGACTCTGGAGAATAAACCCGATCTACTAACTCTTTCCCAACTTGAGTTAAGTGGATGGATACAGCTCTACGATTTTCAGGCGGGACAACTCGTTCAACTAGTTGACTGTTAACTAAACGATCAATGACCCCGCTGACTGTACTGTTTGTCAGCCTCAATTTCTCGGCAAGTTCCCCTAAACTAATGTTTGGATTTGAAGAAATTCTATATAGTGCCTTCAACTGTACAACTGTTATTCCAATCCGGTCTGCCTCTGTTTTAATGAGCCGATAAATGGCCTTATTTATTTCGGAAAATGATTCCACTATTTCATTATTTAATTCGTACATTTTTTCCTCCTTCCCTCGACAATCTAAGGTTTCTCAAACAAATATTTCGTATGCGAAATAAATTATTACAAGTTAAAATTATATACAGTCAGTTTTTAGTATGTCAACAACAAAATATTTCACTCCACTGCTGAGAAAAATATATAAAAAACCAGTCAATCGACTGGTTTTTTTCATTGAATAATTATCATTTCGATCCCGGGGCCGGGTGATCGACTCCCTTTACATGATGGCTGTGCCCGCTATCTTCTGAAGTATGAAAATCATAATAATGAACATGCATTCCATTCCCAATTGGAATGGCTGGACCCGAATATGCCCGGTAGTGATGGGTGTGACCATCCTCAAATAAAACGTACCCTTCCGTATAATGGATATGACTCCCATCTTGAGTTTGAATCGGGGGTGATGTTACATCCAAACATTGATGGACATGGTTGGCACTTATTCCTGTGTAATCAACCGATCCATGATTATGATGGGGAACAAAACCCAGAACAAAATCATCTTTTCCTATTTTTTCTCTCACATTCTTCCCTCCATTAAAAAAATCCTGCTGTCTATCTATATGCTTGGATTTTTAAAAAAAGAAAATAAAAAATGTACATAAGCCACAAACCAAATTCGCATACTACTTTTGTAATTTCAATTCAAAACGAAAGAGGGATTTTTAAATGACGGTTGGAACACAAGTAAAACAAGCCTTAGCAAGCTTAAAAAGTGCACAAGCAAGTTTTGAAACCTTTGCTTTAGCCACTGATAACCAAAATGCGAAACAGCTTTACCAACAAGCTGCCCAGCAAACACAATCAGTTTTAGATAGCTTGGAACCACGTCTTCAGGAGATTCAATCTGAAGAACCTCAATATAACCAATAAGAAGAAATAGGTTGGCGCTACTGCCAACCCATTTTTCATTTCAATCGTGAATCCCATTACATAGGCTAAAGCCAAAAGGAAGGAAGATGTAATGTGACAGTCGCTTCCAATGTAAAGCAAACCCTTGTAACAATTAAAGATATCGAGGCACAATTGTCAGCTCTTGCTCTAAATTCCTTGGATGAGGATGCGAAAAGAGCGTTTCATGAAACTGCGCTGACATTTGAAAATGTAAAAAAAGATATTCAAACAAGAGTATTTCAACTTGAACGTCAAGAACCGCAATACAAAGGATCTTAAATGATGAGGTGAGAACAGATGCCGGGATGGGTCTTTATAATTACGCGATCAATTATTTTCCTACTGCTCTTATTTTTAACCACTAAACTGCTCGGAAAGAAGCAGATTTCCGAACTCTCCTTCTTCGAATATGTGGCTGGTATCACGATTGGTAGTATCGCCGGGGAAGTAGTTACAGGACTAGAAAGTAATGCCTATCATGGGGCATTAGCCATCATTGTATTTGGACTGATTACATTTTTGTCTGACTTCCTCTCTTTAAAAAGCAAGAAATTCCGTGATGTTATGGAAGGTAGAGGCGCAATCGTAATAAAAGATGGAAGAGTATTAGAGGAAAATTTGAAGAAGGAAAAGTACACGATTGATGAATTATCTGCTCTTCTAAGGCAAAAAGATATTTTTAGAATTGCGGATGTGGAATTTGCCGTTCTAGAACCACGGGGAAATTTAAGTGCCCTGTTGAAAAAAGAAAATCGTCCTTTAACCCCAAAAGATCTAAATATGAAAACGGCAAATGAAAAAGAGCCCCAAACCGTTATTATGGACGGAAAAATTTTAGATGAAGCCCTACGTTCATCCGGGAAAAGCCGGAATTGGTTAAATACTGAACTAGAAAAGCTTGGGGTAACCTTAGATAATGTTTTTATCGGCCAGGTCGACACATACGGAGAATTAACCGTCGATATTTATGATGACAAAATACAGGTACCATCCCCTCAGCAACGCCCACTTCTCATGGCGATGTTGAAAAAAACCCATGCAGACTTAGAATTATTTTCACTGGCAACCGATTGCACAGAATCAAGGGAAATGTTTAAGAAAAATGCTGTCATTGTTCAAAATGCAATCGAAAAGTTAGCTCCCTATCTGAATGGTTAAAAAGAAAGATCCTTATTCCAATCGATAAGGATCTTTTTGACGCAAAAGGCTTGTACCCAATGAGTACAAGCCTTTTGTTTAATTCGGATTGGGCCGGTGAAAGAGCCCCATTACTTCTACTGTTTCTGTAATATTGACAAATGCTGAAGGATCCACCTCAGAAATGAGATTTTTAACATCATTTAATTCATATCTGGATATAACCGATACTAAAATATTCCTTTTGTTATTAGAATACCCGCCAATACCATCCATAATCGTTAACCCTCTGTACAAATTAGATAATAAATGTTTCCGCATTTCTTCGCCTTTTTCTGTAATAATCATGATCGTCAGCTTGGCATGATCCGTGTAAATGGCATCCACAACTTTTCCTGTGACAAAAATGGAAACCAAAGTGTTGAGAGCTGAGTCCCAATTAAATAAAAATCCACTGATGATAATGACAACACCGTTCATACCGGATAGGAGGACACCAATTGGAAAATCCATTCTTCTAGCCAAGATCATGCTAATGATATCGAACCCGCCTGTAGATCCAGAGCTCCGAAATACAATCCCTACACCAAGTCCAGTGATCGCACCGCCAAATATAGAAGAAAGAATTTTATCTTGGGCAATCGCATGGACTGGAATGATATAAAGACCAAGAGAAATGATGATGACGGAAAGGATTGAATTAATAATGAATTTTCTTCCGAGCATTTTATATCCAATAATTAATAGCGGAAGATTTAAAAGGAAATTCGCAAATCCCGTATTAAGCGGGGTAATCATCCCTAAAATCATCGAAATCCCGCTCATTCCACCACTTAAGACTTGATGGGGAATTAAGAAAAGATTAAATCCAAACGCTACTATGAGAGAACCAATAAGAATTCCAAGATATTGCAAGAAAGTGTCCCTCCTACTATCTACCCTTTTCAATTATCATACATATTCCCTGGCAGCAAGTAAATTTAATAGTATTTTTACAATAATATACAATTATCAGATAAATCCAAATTTTCTTTTATTCACTTTTTCGGATACTTTACCATATTTATTGAAAATAGCTTTAAAACAATAAATTTTTATGTACATGGATTAGTTATTATTCACTATTATATTTTTCGTTATTTTATCGAAAATTATTTTTCGAGAAAAACAATTGACAATTCCTCAATAATATTTATAC
>NZ_MLYR01000116.1 GCF_001866655.1 Bacillus sp. MUM 116
ATTAACTACTATGTAGAAACCAATTATTGGGGCTTTCAATCCATGGTAAATTCTGTTGGCGATATTGATATGCATGTTCCATTTGATGTGACCTTGACCCATCCATGGTATAAAGAAAATAAAAATAAAGTCATTCAAGCTGGAAATCATACTTTAGATGGAAAATTAGTAACAGAGATTGTCCACGAACGTTATTCGCTTAAAAATGGAGAATACGGACGCCAACAATTGCAGGAAGAGGCTATGAAAGGAATTGCTAAAAAGGCATTAGATCCAAGTAATATTGCGAATCTGCCTTCATTAATCAATTCTATCTCTGATTTTATTGTTGCAAGCAATATGTCAACATCTGATATGTTAAGCCTTGGTCTTGCAGTAAAGGAATTTGATCCAAACAAACAATTATCCTATCATCAATTACACGGTGTGGGGAAATCGATGTATGATGATATCTTAAAAGCTAATAACTCACAAATCGTTTTAGATCAACAGCAAATTAAAGAGATAATGTCTAAGTATTTTTAAAGAAATAATCGCAAGATGGTATGAATATTCATGCCCTCTCTGCGATTTTTTGATTTTCACAGGGATGTCCCTACTGTCTGGTTAAATTTCCCTTTATCCATGATAAAACGGTCATAGATATAGAAGCTTGGTTCTTTTACAGCTCCATCGATGTGGACTCCAGCGGAGATGGTTCCCCCAAATGTATTATTGCTGCCAAGTGCAACATGGATGGTTCCATAGACCTTTTCATCTTCCAAGACAACGCCAGTAATTCTCGCCTTATCATTCGTACCAATGTCGAATTCAGCCAGGCTCCTGCCGTCGCCATCACCCAGAGTCTCTAATAGCATTGGCTCTGCATCCCCTTCCGCATGAACGATTCTTCCATTCTCAATCGTAAGCAGCACCGGAGATTCCAACCGACCAATTCCGGCAATCCATTGATTTGAAAATAGCACCAAATCTTTTACAAACCAACCAGTTCCGACACCTATCTTTTCAATCAAACGTTTGATTAAAACAAAAACAAAGCCTTTTGGAAAACGAACATTGTTCTGTTTCCGAGGAAATTTTTTGTCGATAATACTGTTGAGCTTTTCCCGATAAATCTCCTAAACTATCAAAAAATGACTTTAGGTTAAAAAAAAGTACTAGTTTCGACAAACTGGGCTTCTACACAAACATTTAATGATTAAATTTTTCATGAAATAGCTAAACCTTATGTTGCTCTGCCAAAAAAACTATTTTATGACCATTCTTGATTGGTTCCGACAAAATTACTCACCAATCAATCGTTTGATTAAATTCGGTAACACCCCTTTATACAACAGTTTTTTCTATTCGAATGATTAAGAAAGTCGTCGAAGGTTGGAACCGCAATATTTGACAAAATCCTGACAATTATATAAAAATCCACAAACGGCATGTGAACATATACCACTTGAATTATTTTTTTGTGGTACTTTTTCACTATAGTCAATCCAAACAGAGTGGAGGTAGTGAGATGGAAAAAAAAGTGATTGTCAAATTGAAGAGCTTTGTGGAGAAACATGATTTGTCCATAAGAGAGATGTCCAGATTAACGGATATTCCTCGTCCTACTTTAAGTAAATTAAGAGATCAAAAAAGGCAAAATATTCATTTAAACCATATTTTGCGGATTGCCACCGCCTTTAACATCAATGATATTCGCGAAATAATTGACCTGGAAGACATACATACCGATTAGTTGTAATGATCTTCATTGGGGCGGCTTTTCTATCATCATACACATGTTCATTGCCGCCCTTTTATCTTGGGGAATGGGAACAAATAATATTGTTTAAGAGAATGGGATACTCCAGAGTTTCTTTAACATTCAGTCTCGGCACCCCTTCATTCAACCCCATAATGTTAGTACCCAATCCACAGTCAATGAAACCATTTGCCAAAAAGATATCCCTTATTTTTGCAACCGCTTAATTGAATAGCTCTCACCTTTTGTTTTTCATACTTTCTTTAATAATGAAGGAGTTGTGGAACGTTTATGGAAAAATTCCATATCATTAAGCCATCTTTTATGTACATGGAAGGCCATGTTGATCGGAACGCGATGCTTTGTTCAAAGGTAACCCAAACGGATGGAATCATCCTTGTCGATAAATCCCCTGTCAAAATTCTCGACGACAGCATCCGATGCATTGGTTTTAATTTAAAAGGCGCTTTGGAAACCTCCAAATGGATCATGGGAGATTCCTATATGTGCCCCATCATGGTGAATCCGATTTTAAGAATCGTGGTGTTTCCAACAAAATCTATCAAGAATGAGGATTCCATCTGGTTGAACCCAAATCAAATTCTAAGGACGAGCAGTTATTTCAACAAGACAAGGGTTGAATTTAAGAATGGGCATACGCTTATTGTTCCATGCAGGTTATCTGCCTTTAACACAAAGCTGCAGACAGCGGAGCAGTTTAGAAGGATTACTTGTGGGATGGGGAGAGATCCTCTTTGTTTTGTTCTAGAGCCGAAGAGAAATCGGATTCAGCTTGGTCGGAAAAGACAAGAAAAGCGGAGCAACTAGAATATACAACTGCGACGGTTCCCATGGTCCAAAAAAGCCTCGAGAACCGTGCCCGTGGTCAGAAGAAAGGACAGTGATTATGATGGCAAAATATAGAATGGTGCGTACTGAATTTTGGAAGAATCCAATCGTTTCAGAGGAGATGACTCCGGAGGACAAATACTTTTATCTTTATCTGCTTACGAATCCGCATACGACTCAAATTGGAATCTATAAAATCACAAAAAAACAAATGGCTTTTGATATGGGCTATTCAATTGAGAGTGTTCACTCATTAATGGAGCGCTTCATCGAGCATCACAAGTTGATCCGCTACAATCCTGAAACAAGAGAACTTGCGATTAAAAACTGGGGTAAAGATAACCTGGATAAAGGCGGGAAACCGGTCATGGATTGTATTCTTTCCGAATTAAAAGAGGTGGAGGATCATTCGCTTATCCTTTATGTTTCGGAATCCATTCATAAACAGGACATTCGCAGCCTTTATGAATCTTTTTATAAACATGAAGAGATGTTTTTCTGCAACAAAGTCAGAGAACAAGATGAAAGTGATACATATAGAACGGAATGTGAAGAAATGGACGATCCGTTACTGAACCGTCATACGATACGTGGACAAAAAGAAAAACAAAAAGAAAATGAAAAAGAAAAACAACAAAGAGCTTTCTATCCAAGTATAGATAATCATCCAGACATAGAAAATGCCTTCCAGAGTAATCAAAAAACAGAAGATGTGAAAGAAATTGCTGAGTTTTGGGACGCGAATGGATTTGGGTTTACGAACGTGAATGCGAAACAGCAGCTGTTATCTTGGCTGGATGATTCAAGCTTTTTACAACCGAAAGAGATGATTTTAAAAGCCATGAATATTGCCTGTGCCAATAACAAGCGAAGGCTGAACTATATTGTGGGGATTCTTAAAAACTGGGAAAATGAATCTTTACTGACCGTAGAAGAAGTTGATTCATATGGTGAGGCCCAAAAGCCTGTACGTAAGTCTAGGCCAATTCCCGTATCGCCTCCTCTCGGAAGAGCAATTCCAAGAGAATTTGAACTCGACCTTACGGCAGGTGAAGCGTGATGAGTATCGCAGAAAAAACGTTCTTAGGGAGCTTGATGAAGGCGGAGTATCTACTAAAGGATACCGTGATTCAACCGGAACAGCTTGAAAGTACACGGCATCAAGAATTAATGCGAAGAATGATGGAGTTATCGCGAGCGGGTAAGAATATTGATTTGATCACCTTTACCACCTTACCCGACCTTGAATCCTTTGGTGGAATGTCTTACCTTTCGGAGCTATTATCGTATGCAGATGTGGAGAAATTTGACGGAACGGAGAAGCTTATTCTTGAACAGTGGAAGGAGCGGGAAAAACGAAACATTTTGAGCATTGCCGCCATGAATGATTGGGAGATAGCGAAAGTCATTGCCGAATTGGATAAAATTAACCAAATGAAGCTGACGGATCACATGTCCTTGCAGCAGGCATTGGCCAATATTTATGAGGCCCCCTGGGAGGATCAAATGGACCTGAAAACTGCCACAACAGCCATCAAAAAGCTTGACGAAGTGACGGGTGGCTTTCAGAACGGGGAAGTAACGATTCTAGCGGCAAGACCCTCAATGGGAAAAACCGACGTGATGCTTCATTTTGCCAAAATGGCGGGTTGGGCTGGATATTTGCCGCTTGTATTTTCCTTAGAAATGCCTGAAAGGCTGATTACATCCCGATTAATTGCTTCAACAGGGGGCTTTAACCGCGCAAAAATGCGGGATCCGAAAAGAATGCTTACTCCAAATCAAAAGAATAGATGGTCGGATGTGATTGGGGATCTCACGGAAACCCATATGCAAATTTTTGATGGGGCTGGACAAACCATTGCCGAAATGAGAGCGAAAACGAGAAAGCTGATGCATCAATTTCCAAACAAGAAGCCAATCATTTTTATTGATTACTTAACACTGATTCAATCTAGTCAATTTTACGGAGGGAATTCCCATTTACAGGTAACGGAAATATCCAAATCTCTGAAAACGATGGCGAAGGATTTTGATTGCCCCGTCATTTGTTTAGCACAGCTCAATCGATCGGTAGAATCTAGGGCCAATAAGCGTCCGATGATGTCAGATATTCGGGAATCGGGCAGTGTGGAACAAGATGCCGATATCATTTTGTTCTTGTACCGGGAAGCGTATTATGACAAGAAATCCGAGGATCATTCCCTTGAAATCATTGTCTCGAAAAATCGAAATGGTCCAGTTGGAACCATCAGGGTGAATTACAACGAGCATACAGGAAGGATTGAGGACCAAAAGGAACATAGTCTTACCCTTGTTTAACCTATTTTGAGCCCTTTTAAACGTAAGCCCACGGCTGAAAGATATCTCATAACGAGGTGTTGTCACATGCTTGTGAAGGATCTATACCAAGATTGTTTACTTTTTGAAGAAACCTCATTGGCCCATTACATCTACCATTTACTAGCAAAGGAGAAAATTTCATTAGAGGACGACTCTTCCAAAATAGACTTAAACCAAGCGGATCATCAGAAAGTAGCGGAAATGATTGAAAACAATGTATTAGGGTTTCATAAGGTGGGCATCTACTCCCTGAAGATGAACCAGAAGGCTTTTGCCTTTATCTATGCGAGCAGCCAGGAAGAGGCTATCCAGTTCCATATCAAATCATTTCATAAAACCCCATTGAACTGTCACGAATATCCGCTAGAATTCGAACTTACTAGAGGAAATGGTGTCATTTCATTTCGAAACATGAGGAAGGAATTCAAGAGTTTTCCGGCTATAGCGGGATGTTTTATGAGGGCGTGACCAGTTGTCGATAGCTCGGACAAATTGCACTCATTAATCAAGTAAGTCCTTTGAATCCTCTCTTATAAAAAGCCCGATGTTATGAAAAAAATATCCCCTCTTAATCTTTAGATTATCAAGGGGATTTCAAATTAAATTTAGCGAACTTTTATTTTAGTTACTGGACTAACATTCTTTGCTTCATCCATAGAAGTTACATATAGGGTCGTATTTTTCTTCTGATTCTTGATGTTCACTTTAAATTGACCCTTATTATTTGCATTAGCTGTACCAATTACTTTATTACCCACTTTAATCGTGATGGTAGAGTATGCTTCGGCTGTCCCCGTAACTTCTTTTGTTGTACTATTAACAACTGTACTTATTTTCGGTGCTTTCGGTGCTATTTTATCAAGAACGATTACACTCTTAGCTGCACTTACATTTCCAGCCGCATCTTTCGCTGTCACCGTTAATTTTGTACCCTCTTTTTGGACTGGAATCGTTACTTTAAAATTGGCTTTTGTGTCCGCTTTTGCAGTATACTTTTTCGTTCCGATTGTAACGGTAATCGTAGCACCTGCTTCAGCTTTCCCAGTGATAACCTTTGTTAGATTTGAAACTGTATTAACAGTTGGTATAGCAGGTGCTATTTTATCAAGAACGGAAATACTCTTAGAAGAACTTACATTACCAGCAGCATCTTTGGCAGTAACGGTCAGCTTTGTACCCGCTGTTTGCGTTGGAATGATTACTTTAAAGTACCCTTTTACATCTGCCTTCGCTGAGTATTTCTTAGTTCCAATGGTAACCGTGACTGTAGCCAAAGCCTCAGTTGTACCTATGACTTGAGTAGATTTGTTTGAAACCTGATCTACTGTTAATACCGTTGGAGCTGTTTTGTCTGAAACTGTAACAATGGTTGCCTGGCTGACACTTGTACCGAATCAATAAAAAAGATCAGTAATAAGTTCAAACGTAGTTTATAAAGTTTTAAAGTTTACGGAGAATCAGAGGAGAATGTTTAGAAAAAAAATGACAGCAATCATGATGGCAACGATCCTATTATTTTTTTGATTTGCCTTACTAGAATCAAATACCCCTGAGTTGCTCTCTGATTTGACAACAGCCTGTGTGGCTCAGTTTTCTGAGTCACTTTTTTGTTATTTTAATAGATTAAGAATATAAAAAAATATCAAACTACTTATGATACAATAGAGAGATAGATAGAGAGATAGATAAATATTAAATTGATTAGGGTGTGGAGTATTGAAAACAATCTTATTAAAAGTTGGTTTATTAGCAACTCTTTCTGTTGGTTTAGTTGCTGGAAAAGCATCAGCAGAAGAAATGGATTGGTCTAAAAAATGTTTACCAATGGGTGAAATTAAACCGAATGAAAATCCAAACTTTCAACAAATTAATTGTTTGTTAACGAATGCAGCAATAAGTAAGAATATACCCCCTGAAGTTGTGAAAGGGATCGCCGAAAAAGAATCTTCTGGGTGGTTCCAGTTTAAAAATGGTCAAGTCGTTACTGATGGTAAAGGTTATGGAATTATGCAAGTAACAGATTCTGACCCAGATCCAGAAAGACTTAAAAGAGATATTATTTATAATATCAATCAAGGTGTAAATATTTTAAATGAAAAGTACAGTTGGTTAGAAGCTTTAAAATTGCCTGGGATAAAAGGTGCTGGAAGAGAAGTAATTGAAAATTGGTATTTTCCAGTTATGGCATACAATGGAACCGCACCGGTAAATAGTCCAATAAAACGTAGTGACGGTTCTAGAAATTGGAATACTTATCAAGATAAAGTTTTTAATAATATTAAAGAACAAAGCTTCTTAGATAACACAACTCCAGCTAATTTTCCATTTGAGTATAAAGATTTTAGTTATGATCCAAACAGCAGCACAAATATTAAGTTTAATACGTTAGAGTATGTTTTAACGAATGAACTTCATGAATCGGTTTATTTTCTGAAAAAAGGTGAAATAGTAAGAGTAACAAAAGATGAAGCACCTTTAAGAGAACAGCCTACCACATCATCAAAGTGGACAGCACAACCTTTAAATAAGGTTTTTATTTTGGATGGAGATTTCAAATATACAGAAGAACTAGATACAGGAGAACCAGATAAAGATAGCCAGAACGTTTTTACATGGTTCCATGTCACATCAACCGATGGTAAATCTTCTGGATATATAGCTTCTGCCTATATCGCCAAAAAGAAAGATTTTGTTGCTCCAATTGTAACTGGAGTCAAACATAATGCTGCTTATAATAAAGATGTGACAATCACTTTTGATGAAGGTACTGCTTTATTGAATGGTATTGCCTTTACAAATGGTCAAACAATTAAAAAAGACGGTAAATACACTTTAGTTGTTAAAGATGAAGAAGGCAACACAACGAAAATCATCTTTACAATTGATAAGACTAAACCAGCTACTCCTTCAATGAATAGTGTATCAGATCTTTCTACTATTGTTACGGGAAAAGCGGAGGCAGGTTCAACAGTTAAATTATCTATCAACAATATGTATCAAAAAAGTACAACAGCGGCAGCAAACGGTATCTACAAATTTACAATTTCGAAGCAAAAAAGCGGAACAACAATTAGTGTAACTGCAACAGATAAAGTAGGAAATGTAAGTGCACCGAAGAGTTTAAAAGTCGTTGATAAGACGCCACCAGCTATTCAAAGTGTTAATAAAGTCACTTCTAAATCTAAAATTGTAACTGGAAGCGCCGAAAAATACGCAACAGTGAAAATTTATAGAGGCAGTACACTTATTGGCAAAGGGGCGGTTTATTCAAATGGCAAATTTTCAGTAGCTATAAAAACTCAGAAAGCTAATACGTATTTAAAGGTTTACGTGATTGATAAAGCTGGAAATCAAAACTACCGTACGATTAAAGTCATAAAATAATTAATACGATGTGATAAGAAGTGAATTTCTTATTGCATCGTGTTTTTTTGTAGCAATCTGGAAATAAAAGGGGGAGAAGTGCATTACTATTGAAAATTTGGAGTTTATAAACTATAAACCCTTACTATTAATACAATTATTTCTAAACATAGAAAACTAATTAGTATAACTAAAATTGACCAACCCTAATTCGGATTGGTCATTTATAGTTTTATATAGGCTACTCTAAACTTTCATAGCCTGTCGATCACCGTAAACACATAATGACCGATACTCAGCGTCATCCTAAAAACAAACCACCGATACCCCTTATTCACCAACTAAGGGATCAAATAGTCTGTGATTTATCTTTCACAGTTACTATTGCTTGAGATATTATACTCACGATTACCATTGAAATAGCATTAATCACCAATGCAATAAAGCCGATATTTAAATCCTGAATGAATGACGGCATGAACGGAAATAGTGTAGCCATTGATGTTTTTGTGATGGTAACGTATGCAACGATACCTACACCAACGATAATTCCAGTAAATGCACCATGCTTTGTTACAACACTATTTTTAAAGAAAGCGGCAACTAACGGCGGGAAAAACTGTGTAGCTAAATTAAATGCCATTAGGGAAAGCGTGACAAGTGAATTCCCCTTATCTAAAGCAAAATATAAACCAATCGCCGATAACACCGGGACCAATAATTTGGTTTTTATTAATAATTTTTCATCCGTTGTATTAGGAAAAAATACTTTATACACATTTTTTGTAAGGATTGTTGCACCAGTCATCAATAGGACGGAACCAGGGACTAAAGCGGTTAATAATCCTGCGGCCCCGATTAGTCCGACAAACCACGGATCAAACGTTTTAGTAACAAGTTGAAGTAAAGCTAGATCGCCGGCAGCTCCTTCTAACCCTGGAATTTGCAACACGGCGGTAAACCCGACAAAGAGAATAAACAGGAGCATCAGCGTGTACAATGGTGTAATGACAGCATTTCTGCGCAGAGCATTTCCGCTCTTTGCTGAGTAGATTGGGCCAAATGTATGTGGAAACATATAATAGCCAATTACAGTTAACAAAACGGTGGAAGTATACCAGGTAAGATTTAACCCTTTTTCAGGAAAAGTGAAAAAGTCTGGTTTCGCTTCTGAAACAGCTTGAAACATGGGATGAATACCCCCATAGTAATGAAAAGGCATATAAATTCCGATAAAGAGAACCAGAGATAAGACTAAAATGTCCTTCATAACAGCTGTCCATGCCGATCCATGTATCCCTGAAATCATCACATAGATTGTCACGGAAATAAC
>NZ_MLYR01000117.1 GCF_001866655.1 Bacillus sp. MUM 116
TTTAATAACTTTTTGTTATACTCTCGGCATATTGAATAAAATTATAAGTTCGGTAACAACCAAAATTGTTAAGGAATAAAAAAGATACAAATATATTTCCCTATAAAGAATTCATTCCCGTGTAAAAGATAAAAAGGTTTAATAAATTAAATATAAATAAACGAATTATATATTTTAGGTAATGAGGATCCCCCCCAATTGTTCATGCTTTTTAAGATAATTAATCGGAAATTTTCCATTTGTTATTTTCTCACTCACTAAAGAAAAATCCCGCAGTTGAAAAGAAAAAAGGAGCAGCAAATCTAGAAAGTACATTAATACCTAACTCAATTTCCCCCTTAACAGGAAAACTGTGAATTAAGATTACGCAAAATTCGTAAAAACTTAAAGAAATTGAAAGCATAATTTCCCTCCAAATATAGACGGCTTTTTTTCTTCAATTTTAAATTGTTCACTTGTTTTAATAGAGAATCCTGAAAGTAAATAATTTTCCCTAATATAATAATTTAAAAAACACGATTCGATCCTAAGAAATATCCATATTCATTGCCAAAAGTCAAAGAGGCTTCTCTCCAAAAAGCCCGAAATAATAACCTTTTTTCAAAGCCCTAATGGATTTCATAATTTTTTCACTTTTAGAGATACATACTGTTAAATACAAAAAATTTTTGTCCTAAGAAATTTGTTATTGTGTAAAGACCCGCTCCTATAAGAATTGATAAGTTTCCAATCATTTTGGGCGTATTTATAAACATTGGCAAAATAAGTTTTGAAACATGAAAACTAAGCCAATAAGACCCATAATAGCACGCAATAACTACCGCAAGAAATTTCAATAAACTTTTAACTCCTTTTTTTTACTTCGAAAGGTAAACTTTTTATTTAATTTGTAACTTACTAACATTCCAATGCCATTTCCTAAAAAAGTTGCTGGCCAATAGCTTAATCCAATTATATTAAAAATAAAATATACACTAGATAGACCTACTAATGTATTAAAGATACCTATCATTAAAAAAGCAATATTTCCCTCTTCATAATTCTTTCAACCCCATCTCTATTAGTACAAGCTAACACTTTGTTAAAAGTTACTTTTGTTGCTGGAGCAAATGAGGCTGTTTCCCCCCCCCCCTATTTCCACTAATAAACAGATAAAATCCTTAGTGGTCTGAATATAGTTTTTTTCAAAAAGGTTGACACAAATAGTATTTTTTAATGTTCAATAATAACTATATTCTTAAAATTCTTAATGACCCTGTAACCAATTTGTTTGGGGATATTATCTAATTTATTTTTTGGGATAAGTAATAAGGAATTTTCATTTTTTATAAAGGAGTGAATCCCTCCGCTTGAAGGGTGTAAATTACCATATAATTTAGCAGCCAGTGTATTATCTTGAGTCCATTCAGGGAAACTGTAAATAATTTTAGAATTGCTTTCAACTTTATCTTCCCCTAAAAAGTATAAAGTACTCTGAATATTGTCTTGTGTTGGGATTGAAATAGATTTTATTATAGCAAGTTCATAATAAGAAAAGCATAGTAAAGTGATTGCTATTATAATTAATTTATAAATTTGACTATAATTTTTTATTATTTGCCCCCCTAATATTCCAATTAGTATTGAAAGGGGAGGAAATATGGGAAGTATATACCAATCAAGCTTAGTAGAAGCACATGAAAAGAGTAATATAGGAATAAATATCCATAACAATATACCAAGTATTGAGTTTCTCCGCTCAGATAACAAATTTCTCATTTGGCTTTTAAAAGAAAAGGTTAACAATAATAATAGAAAAACTAACCAATATCTATACTCAGGTCTTAATAAGCATTCAAGATAGAATAGTTTTCCTTCTTTATGTCCCTCAATAGCAGAAGAACCTCGTTTTAATAGGTCGTATGTAATCATTTTTTGAAAAAAGGTCCATCCATCATATTGGAATCTAATAAAGCCCCAAATAAGGATGGGAACTAGTGCCGCAATGAATAAAAGAAACCAATTTTTTAATTTCAACTTTGTTAATTTCCCAGTTACGACTAAATAAACGAATAAAATTATGGGTATACAACCTGCATGCCAACTTTTTGTTAAAAAGGCCAATGAGAAAGATAAACCAGTTAAATATAACCACTTTAAACTTATATCTGATAAGAGCATACTTATTATTGCAGTAGTAAAAAACATGATAAAAAGAGAATCTGCATCACCTGTTCTTGCTCCATGAATTAGTAAATACTGAATACTAGTTGATAATGCCATCATAGAGATTATTGAAGATAGAGAGTCATGTTTATATCTAGTATACAGACCAATGATTATAATTGTAATTAATGCGAAAATTGCTGAACCTATTCTTAATCCAAATGGAGTAAATCCAACTAATTTATATCCTATTGCAATGGTCCAAAAACTTAAAGGTGGCTTCAAGTTCCAATAATCAGTTTTATAATCATAAGTGTTCCCTATATAATTTCCGCTTTTTACCATTTCGTAAGCACTAACACCATGTCTACCTTCATCAAAGTCATTTATACTTTGCCCTAAGTTGTAAAATAGGTTAACTGAATATATTACGACGATTAAAAAAAAGAATAATACATATACCTTATCAATTAATATAGGAACATTAACAAGGCCATTTCTTTTTTCATTTATTGTCTTATTATTTATTAATTCCATTTAAATCTCCTCGTATATTGGTATTAAAGATCTCCTTTTCCTATTTAGTCCCTAACGAAAAAACTTACTTTAATATCAAGTTTTATCTACTAAGAACTTCATTAAAATTATTTGATATGTTTTCTCCATTTCGTTCATTAGCTATTGTTTCGAAATGATTGACATCTATAATATATTTTGGCCTTTTTTTCACTTCATTGAAGATTTTCCCAATATATTCACCAATCAATCCAATCCCCATGAGTTGAAATCCTCCAATAAACCAAATTGAAAGCATAATTGAAGTCCATCCGGAAATTGTATGGCCAAGTATTTTTTCAATAACTGTATATAAACTTGTAAAAATACTTAATATAAATAGGGAAATTCCTAATATAGTTATTATTCGAATTGGCGCAATGCTAAATGAAGTTATGCCATCGAATGCAAATGCCAGCATCTTTTTTAATGGGTACTTTGATTCTCCTGCAAATCTTTCATTCCTATTATAATAGACCTTTGTTGATTTAAATCCAATCAATGGAATTATCCCACGCAAGAAAAGATTGGTTTCCTTAAAATCAACAAGGTGCGTTAAAACACGCTTACTCAGTAGCCTATAATCAGCATGATTATAAATTATATTTACCCCCATAAATCCCATTATTTTGTAAAAGGTCTGTGCAGTATTTCTTTTAAAAAAGGTATCTGTTTTCCTTTGTCTTCTAACTCCATATACAACTTCATAACCTTCTGCATACTTTTGGATAAATTCTTCAATTGCATTAACATCATCCTGAAGATCGGCATCAATTGAAATTACACAATCAGCATTTTCCCTCGCCGTGTGTAACCCTGCCAATAATGCATTCTGATGACCAACATTTCGGGCAAGTTTTAATCCCTTGACATATTGGTTGTTTTGATTTAATTCCTCAATAATTCCCCATGTCCGATCTTTACTCCCATCATCGACAAATAGGATAGAACTTTTCAAAGAAATAGCGTTTTTGATAATTAAGTTGTCTACAACTTCTGTAAGTCTTTTTGCAGTTTCGTATAATACAGCCTCTTCGTTATAACATGGTACAACAATCGTTAAAATCGGTGAATTTCCGTTTACTATATACAAATTAATACCCCCCTTAAAACCTTTATCCAAAAAGAAAAAAGGAGTAGCATTTGATTTATCTACTCCTTTTTTCACTACACTTTATTTAGCTAATTTCCCTAAATTCCCCTATACTATGAAACCTGCTTTTTTAATTGACCCCATTGTTGTACTTTCAAAAAGTCATTATCGCAAAGAATTCGTAAGGAAAGAATTAAAAGTAATAGGTATTCTGTAGTAAAGTAACGATCGACTTCCTGGCTAGGAAATAGTAAGAAGTAAACAATCATTACCCCTATAGTGAATACAATCAGATGACTGTAAACAGCGTTTATATTTTTAATATTTGTAACCATCAAACCAACCAAGCCCATAGCTATGAAGTAAATAATATGCGTATTTAATACAGCAATCCCATTCGAAATTAATACCCTAAAATAATCACCCATACTTAGTTGCACAGTAACTTCCGCAGGCCGAGCTATAAAATGAAGAAAGCTTATTGTAAATTGTGTTTTCCAGCCATACGAATGTTCTAAAATACTTATTGAAAAATATATAATCGCCGATAAAATTAAAAAACTCAACGTTTGATAAAATTTCAGACGATATTCTTTAGGAGCTAATAATCCAAAATAAAGGAATAAAGCACCAGAAATTATTAAATTATCAGGCCTAATTGCGATAGATAAAGCTAATAGGACTCCTGGTAATATTTTTAACTTTTTATTTAGCACTAAAAACAGTGAAAGCAATATAATAAAAGCCGATAAGGTGTCCGGTGTGTTTCTCCCGGCTATTAAAATAAAGGGCTGACAAACCATTAAAAGCGAAAGTATAATTATTCCCAGATAACCCCTATTTAGTTTACTTATAAATAAAAAGAGAAGGATTGAAATACCTAAAAAAGAAAGAACAGAAATAATATTAATGGCGGTCACAATCCCAAATCCTAATTTATGAATAACATAAATTAAAGATATGTATAATGGCTTAACTTTATAGTAGTTTAACTGCTGATAAAATGATTCACTATCTTTCAGCATTTCTTGCCCAAGTTCTCCTGAAATAAAACCATCATAGACAGCTTTAGGTAAGACACTTTCTACAGTTTTGAAAGTTTCATCATGGATTTTTTCTTTGCTACTTTGTTCTATCGAAATGGTAGCAGCAGTATAGGGA
Source organism: Bacillus sp. MUM 116 (assembly GCF_001866655.1). Taxonomy (GTDB): domain Bacteria; phylum Bacillota; class Bacilli; order Bacillales; family Cytobacillaceae; genus Neobacillus. Next base: position 4,955 of record NZ_MLYR01000117.1, read on the forward strand.
ATTAAATCATAGGTATAATAAGGTTTTAAAAAGCTGTATGCTGACAAACATAAAATTAGTATAAAATAGGTTATTTTAATTCCTTTCTTAAACAAAAATTTGTAATTCACTATTCGTTTCCCCCCACATCATGTTAAGCTCTTTCTTAAATAACATTTACATTTAAATCAGAATTGTATATTATTTCTTTCAGTTTCGGCAATTTATCTAATAGTCTAAAATTTGTTAAGTTATTACTATCTAACGTTATTTTTTCCAAATTTATAAAGTACTGTATTCCATCTAAATTAGAAATTTCTTTTTTGCTCAAATCTAATTCTTTTATAGAACATAAATCCGCAATTAAAATCCAATTCGCAGTTGAATTTGAAATTAATACCTTGACATATTTTTCAAAATTCGGATCAATAAATGTTGCTACCCCAGAAATCTCAGATGTTGTATAAAATGCTAAGCCCATTCTTTTTGCTTGATCAATTATTTCTTGTAAGGTTTCCGGAGTTATTCTCCAAGTTCCTGATTTTTTTGATTCTTCTCCCCAACTATAATCTTCCCAATTAATTTCTTTAGGTAAAATTGAATGGCAAGTTAAAATTAAATTTCTTCCAGTCTTTTTAGCTAACTTCATCATTTTTTTTAGATAAAAGAGGTTAACCGAATAATATCCATCCAAACAAATGGAAGGGGCAAAGCCACTATGATTAAATGAAATTAAGTTATCATTATGTAGATGGCCTCTGACAATTTTAAAATACCTCGGAACTAATTCTTTGATATATTGTTCATTAAATAAAGAGTGGGGAAATGCAAAAGTTACTGGTCTTTTAAAACCTTCTAATGTTTTGGAATGCCTTTGGCTTTTCATCCATTTGTTAAGAGATTCAATTTCATTTTCTATCCAGCCATTCATTCCAAATTTGTTTGAATACTCTGTTGCCTTTTTATGAGAAAAACTATGATGGGCAATTTCATGTCCCTTTGATTGTAGTTCTAATAACATATCGATTTCCTTTTGAGTATGCTCCCGTTTTCCCTCAAAATGATGAAATGCATTGATATTAAAGGTGACTTTAACATTGTTATCTTCAAAAATTCCCTTCCCATATTTATACCAGTCATAGATTCTAAAACTATCATCAAATGAAAAGGCAATCCCTGGCCTATCCAAGTATTGCGGCATGCTATTTATTTTTTTGGTTTTTTCTCTTGGAATATGATTCTTCATGTTTCTATATAAGTAACACCAGTATCTCCATGCATAATAATTATTTATTAAAGAATAAAACTTTCTAAAGAACATCCCTATAAATCTAGACATTATGTCCTCACCCCTAATCTGTTACTATTTTCCCATTAAATGATAAAAAAAAAGAGAAGGCAAGGAAAGCCATCTCTTCCATTATTATTTTTAAAATATTTCTTGGTTATACTGCTTTAACTTTTTTTGAAAGTTTTTTTTCTATAAAACCAGAAAATATCTTACTTATAACAGATTTTAAATATTTAAATTCTGCGCTTTTATAGAAAATAGCACTATAAATGAAATTAGGGATTATTAAGCAGATAATTCCCCTTAAAATTAAAGCAAAAAAACTATGTCCTGCTACCAAGGAATTACAAACTACTGTTGTAATGAAGCATACAAGAACTGTTAAAATAGCATAATATCCATATTTAACAAAATATAGGAGTGCCTTTTTCTTGAAAACATGTTTATAAACAAAAAACGGCTGTGTCCATAGTACTGTTGCAATGGTGCTAATCGTAGTCCCCATAAATATACCCGCTAACCCGTAAAACTTTAGCAAAAATAAAGATGATAATAAATTAATTCCTCCCTCAATAAGAGGAGCATATTTATCTTGAACAAATAATCCTGCTTTATTTTTAAATGTTGAAATGGCAGCTCGCATTCCATCTAAATAAAAGTTTATTAAAATAAAAACAAATGCTAAATGATTTAATAGATACTGTTTCCCTAGCCACCAGCTAATAAAAGGTTCTAATAAGTTATATAAAAAGATTGCACAAAATGAATAAATCCAAAAGTTAACCAAGTAAGATACCTTAAATATTGAGTAATTTTTTTCATTGCTTTCGGTTGCAATGAGATTCCCTACACTAGCGCCAATCCCACCTAATATAGGGCCAACCAAAGCAGATAGTTGTTGGGTAATCATTGTATAGTTAGAATATAGACCTACAGTTGCTACACTGATAAAGGAGGAAATTAGGATATTATCAGTACCAAAAACTAAGTATCCTCCTATATTGTGCAAAAACATTGCCTTTACGTTTTTAACTAGGTCTTCCTTTACATCAGAATCAATTTTATATTTTATGTTAGTTTTGATATAAGAGTATCTTTTATTAACAATTCTCCCATTGATAATATTCTGAAGTACATAAACCAAAAGCTCAATTGACAGATATAGGATATAATTTTTTGTAACTAATAGGATTATGATTCGTGCCACTGCTGTTGTAATTTGAAAAAGTAAATTCATCCTAGCCAACACGTATCCTCTTTGATCCGCATTAATCAGTGACCACTTATGAGCATTTAAATAAGAAATCATATTCTTTGCAACAAATAAAAAGTATATAATCGAAAGATTTGCTATCGCACTTCCATTTTTCATTAAATGGCCCATAAAAGGAAATAAAGCAATACTTATTACTAAGATGATTAACGCTAAGATACCATATGCCTTTTTATATAACTGTACAAGCGCTATAATTTTACTTTGATTGTTTTCAGCCAAGGGCTTATAAAGGTTATAAACAATGCTAATGCCAATTCCACCTTCAACAAGAGCCATAATGGACAAAACATTTGTTAATAACCCATTAATACCTAAATAATCTGTTCCAAGACTATCTAAAAAAATCTTTCTTGAGACAAAGCCCAGTAATATAATAATAATTTGGGATAAAATGCTAATAAATATATTTTTAATTGAATGGTTTATACGCATATTCTTATCCTTTTTATGAATTCATTTAAATAATTTTTGAAATAATTTGACTATCGTATGAAAGGTCTTAAATATCATGCACATTGGTGCCATTCGGCACCTCACCAATGTATTTATTTTTCACCGGAGACTTTTCTTCTGCCTTTTGTAAGAACCATTCATATTCTATATCAATATATCCAATATCAATTGCCTGGTAACCACAGTTAGCTAAGTCAAATGATAAGACTGTTGCGGTGGGACCAAAGGCAATAAAACTAATTTTGATTTATCTTGTTTTTTTACCTCATCCAAAATCTCATTATATTTTGTAAAAGCATTAATGGACGGACAAATTATTCTTGTTAACGAACGAGTATTGTTAAATAAATTATTTCCAACACCCAACCTGCTTTTAGCACCTTCAACTATAACAACCTCTCTATTTGCCCACAATTTTTTAAACTTTTTAAAACACTCACCTGTTTTACCTTTATCTATCTGATCAATATATAAGCGTGTTAGCTGTGTATCGTAATATTCTTATTTCATATCTAACATCCTATATTTTTTGCTCCGATTTCCTTTAAGATAGGTGAGCCAATACTTTCTAGACTTTTCTGTACACCAATCTACATTTTTAAATACATTTGGGATACAGACTATATGCTTTTCTTGCTTACTCTTAATTATTTGTCTCAATCGGAATTGCAGCTCAGAATTGTAAGGTTGAAATAAAAGGCTTTCGCCATTCATTAATGCAAATTCCCCATCACCAAATCTGCTTACAGATATCCTTTCACTAACGATACGATTTAATGTTTCATCAGTAGAATGAACATTCTTGGCGGCTTAATAAATTTTTTTATTAAAAAATTATAAATTCCTAAAACACTTCCGCTGATTTTAAGCACTTGGTAATATAATGTTAATAGAATTGCTTTCATACAACTTTTCTCCTATAATTCATTAATAACTTATAAAAGTATGGCTGAATTTTTGTAGCAGCTAATAATACTTTTACTGTTTTAGGATATTCTTTTAGCCTTATGGTTGTTTTAAAATAGTTATTTAAAATTTTTGTTACCTTAAGATATTGCTCTTTATACTGTGGAAATTCCGGATGAGATGAAATTAAGTTTAAAATGGTCATGGCACTGTTTGCCAACTTTAAAGCTACTAGATCCCTTAGTTCCGGATAATGTTTTTCAATAAATTGATACATTTCATCATAGATTAATACTCCATCAATCCTTAATTTTTTTATAGCTCGATCCATTGTGCTTTCGTCCCTTTTTATATAATGATATTTTGGAGCACCAATACAACAAACCCGATTACTTTTATGAATGAGTTTATATGTAAATGCAGTATCTTCATAAATAATTCCCACTGGAAATCTAATTTCATCAAGGAGACTCCGCTTTATTAACTTCGTCCAGACCACCTCATCGTACAATTTCCCCTCCAGCATCGTTCTCATAGCTTGTTCCTTGTTGTGAATGGTTAGTGGATGTGTTCCATTTTTTACTGTTTTATTTTTAAAGTAGATCGTGCTTGTGCAATTGGCAATTTCGCAATTATTTTCAACGCACATGTTATAGAGTAATTCATACATATCCGGTTCAATCCAATCATCACTATCAATAAATCCGATAAAATCACCACTGGCAATATCTATCCCTGCATTTCTTGCGGTCGCCTGACCCCCATTTTCTTTATGGATCACCCTTATTCTTTTATCTTTTCTGGCATATTCATCACAAATCTCCCCACACCGATCTGGTGAGCCATCATTAATAAGGATTAATTCAAAATCCGTCATGGTTTGCGCTAATATGGAATCCACACATTTTTGTATATATGGCTCAACCTTATAAACCGGAACTATAATACTGATTTTTGGATTCATCACGTAAAAATTCCTTTCCTTCTTAAATAGATACCATTTTCAATTCTTCTCCGTCTTGAACAGTAAGGTTCTCAACAAATTTATTTCTCTGAACTGGATTTTCAATCAGGTATTTTAACTTTTTATATAACTCTTCCTCTTCGCACTTAACAATAAACCCATTGTATCCATCAATTAATTGCTCATAAGCACCAATAAAATTTGTTGTAATAATTGGTTTTCCTAAACATTTCGCTTCAGCCAGAGTTAGACAATATCCCTCATGTCTGGAGGTTTGAACATATATATCTGCTTTTGCTATATAAGGATATGGATTAGCAGTAGAACCTAGTAATATAAAATCATTTTGTAAGTTATATTCTTTAATCAAAGATTCATATTCCTTTCTGCTATTTCCCTCGCCAATACAGTACCATCTAACTTCATAGCCCTCTATTTTTAGCTTTGCTAAAGCCTTAATCGCTAAATCCTGCCCTTTTTCCTTGGATAATCTTCCAACAGTTACAATCTTATGACCATTAAATTGATCATCAAATTTTATAGGCCTCTTGGATAATTCCATAATTAATTTAGCAGGTATTATATTCTTAAAAACTTCAGCTTTTTTCGCTGCTGTCGGAATCTGCTCTATCAAACGATTCCTTGCTTCGTTAGATACAACATAAATTTTATTAAATTTTCTATAAAGCCTTTGATATAATCTCGTATTAACCATATGTTTGGAAATATCAAAATGAACCCAAGAAATTTTCTTTTGGGCTCTGACTTTGTTAGCTATATAAAAATCAATAATATCTGTTGGTCCCTGGTAAGCAATAGCTATATCGTATGTATCACTATTTATAGGGATGTCCTTCCCAACACTTTTGTAATAAAGATATCGGTTATTAAAATATTTAGAGATAAAATATGAAAATACAAATTTAATGCTTTTCATAAATTCTTTATCTTTTATATAGCTTTTTATTGTTTGCTTTGGTGGTTGCATAATGATTGGCTTTACTTTTTTATACCAAGTTGCTTCTTCAATCTTTACCCATTTAGGAAGATCGTTTAAAAATCCTCCTTTATTTTCTAAAAGTAAAATCGTTACATCATATTCTTTTTTAGGCATTTCCGATAGCAGGGAGAGTAATGATTTTTCAACACCGCCAATATTCATGCTGCTTAGCATAAAAAGCACCTTCTTCATTATTCATCCCCCCTTCTTTTAAATATGTATGAAAAAATGTCCCAAGTATTTTAATTTAATACTTAGGACATTAATCTCCGGAAGCTAGATTAAGTAATTTATTAATTTCAGTTTGGTTAATATAGTTTGAATTTTGTAGGTTTGTTTGCAGCTGATCTTTTAAATTTTGGTCATCTAATAATTTTTTAACCGCTTGATACAACTCTTCCTCATCAAAATTCACAATAAGGCCTGTATGATGATCAATAATTTGTTCGCCGGCTCCTGTAAAATTGGTGGTTATAATTGGCTTTTGAAAATATTTTGCCTCTGCTAAAGTAATACAATAGCCCTCATGCCGTGAAGGCTGGACATAAAGATCACATTGTTTCAAAAAGGGATAGGGATTCGTTTTTGCTCCCAATAAAATAAAATCTTCATGAATATGATGTTTTTCTATAAGTTCTTGATACTCCATTCTCGCATTTCCCTCGCCAATACAATACCATCTTACGTTGTATCCGTCCCTTTTTAATTTTGCTAATACCGGTATCGTTAAATCTTGGCCTTTCTCTTTTGTAAGCCTGCCAACTGTTAAAATTCTAATACCAGTAAAGTCAGCATTAAATCCAACTCCTTCGTTTGCCATTACTTCCATAGATTTTAGTGAAAGAACATTAAAAAAGGTATCGGCCTTCCCTTTAATGTCTGGTAATAAAGTTGTTAATTTTTCTTTTCCCTGATTAGAAACAACAAAAATCTTATCAAACTTTTTGTAAATGTCAGCAGCAAAACTTTTGTTAAAACCTATTTTTGTAATATCAAAATGGATCCATTGGACTTTCTTCTTTGCTTTAATTTTGTTTATAACAAAATAGCTTATGAAGTCCATTGGACCTGCATAGGCTATTGCCATATCGTATTGGGTTGTATCAACAATGTGTCCCTTTAAAGCATATTTAAAAAATAGGTTTCTTTTATTAGTAATCTTAGAAATAAGATGCAACAATAATAAATTAAACCCCTTTAATAATTTTCCATCTTTGAGATATTTTTGTGCTATTAATTGTGGAGGCTGATTTAATAAATTTTTAATCCTTTTGTATCCGTATAAATATTTAATATTTACATGATTTGGTATAGATTGTAGGAATCCCCCATATTCCTCAAGCAGTAATAGGGTAATATCGTAGTCTCTTTTTGGAATCTCATAAATCATATTAAGTAACGCCTTTTCTGTACCCCCAACATTCATATTAATAAGCATGAACAATATTTTTTTTTTCATATTCTTTTTCCCTTAATTTTTTTAACTAATTAATTCATAAACCTTCTCTATTTCTTTCACTGAACTATAGGGTTGTTTGATAGAAAGTTCTTTCAATACCTTATTGGTAAAGTTTATATCATTTAAATACCTCTTGATACCTAAATACAACATTTCTTCACTTTGTCCGACAACTAAACCATCTATTTCATTATTAATTAATTCATTCACTGTATTAAAATTTGTGCAAACAATTGGCTTTTTTAATATTTTAGCTTCAATTACAGTAAGACCAAACCCTTCCTTTTTAGAGGGTTGAACATATAAATCGCAATTCTTCATGTATGGATATGGATTTTCCTTTTTACCTAATAATATAAATTCTTCCTTAATATTATTTTCATTAATTAATTCTTCTATTTCTTTTCTATCGGGACCTTCCCCAACTACATACCATTTAAATTTATAATTATTATCTTTTAAAAGTTTAGCAGCTTTAATAGCAGTATCATATCCCTTATAATGTCTTATCAATCTACCGACTGTTAAGATATTAACTACTGATTTATCACTAAATACATTTGTCTCCTGTCTTGCCATCTTTTTAATAATATCCGGATTAACAATATCTAAAATCAAATTCATCTTTTTTTCATATTCGGGCCTTAATCTTTTTATAGAATCTTTAATTGCTTTTGAAACAACTACAATTTCATTTATTTTTTTATAATATTGATAATCTAAGTCCTTATCATACAGACTATTAACATAATCGCAATTAATCCACGCAATTTTCTTCTTTGCATTTACTTTATCAGCCACATAATAGGTAGGCATACCTTGACTGTATGCAATAGCAACATCGTATTCCTTCTGTAATGTATTTAACGCAACTTTTTGACTTTTATAAAGGACTTGTTCAGTTGAAATTCTGTGGGATTTTTTATAGTTTAATCTTAAATTTAATGCTGTAGTTACACGACATAACCTGTAAGTTATTTTATTTTTAATTGGGAAAGTTTTTTTATTTTCCTTTTGGCCCAAAAATTGATAATAACCTGGTTCTTCTAAAATATTTATTCCTTGCGGTATATACTTATCGAATTCTCCACCCTTTTTAAACATCAATAAATCAACACTATATTTAGTAAGATCCATTAAGCTTAAGAGAGATACTAAGCTTTTTTCGGATCCCCCAATAGATAGAGAATTAATTACAAATAAAATTTTTCTTTTCATCAATTCCACCTCTTTTCTAATCCTTATAATCCTTTAATGGATCTTATCCAAGCAGCTGTATTATAAAGTTTTAGATAGCTTAAAAGCATAAAAATACGTACAAATAGAATTCCTCTCAATTTATATCCTAATTTGAACATAGTTCTTGTCATTTTATAGTCAAAAGCTATTTTTAAACAACTCTTTTTAAAATAATAAAACCTGGATGCATTCTTTAACTCATCGGCAATTATTTGAATATTATTATTTGTAAGCACATTAATTCTTTCTATATTCCACTGTTGGTAATATAAAAAAATAATCGGGTAAGAGGCCCGATATAAGTCTATTGTTTTAAATTCTTTAGAATAGTCATGCATTGATTTAATAAAGTTTGATGTACGTACCATATAGCCTTCTTGAAATGTTCTTACAGTTGATCCTTTTCTAACTAAAACGTTATATAGCACATCACTTATAGAAACTATTTTTTTTGCGTTACATAAAACTGCATAATTAAAAAGTGCATCCTCACTACCCACATATTTTACATCCTTAAACCTTAACTTATGGTTGAAAATTATTTGTCTTTTATATAGCTTATTACAAGTTGAAGCAGTATGGGGGTAAAAAAACTTATCAGTAATATATTGAATTTTAGAGTATGTTTTAAAATCAAATTCCTTGCTTTCTGGAATTATCGGACTCCCCATGCCTCCTTCTTCTTCAAAAGACCCACGGCCGCAAACTGAAACGTCTGCATCCGTCTTTATTAGGCTTTGATACAAAATCTCATACATAGTTGGTTCTATCCAATCATCAGGATCAATAAATCCAATATACTCTCCTTTAGCAAAATCTAACCCAGCATTTCTGGCCGAAGATTGACCTTCATTTATTTTATGTATTGTTATAACCCTCGAATCCTTTTCCTTATATTCATTTATAATATTTCCACAACCATTAGGACAGCCATCATTAACTAGTATAATTTCCAAGTTAGAATAAGTTTGGTTTAAGATGGAATCAATACATTTCCTTAAATAATTCTCAACCTTATAAATAGGCACAATTATGCTAATTAAAGGCTTCATGTTTTTCACCTCTAATATTTGTTTTTCCTAAAATTTGCTTTAATAAAAACATTTTAGCTAAAGTCTATTAATTGATTCATAATGTCTAGAACAATTATCTTTATCATATAATGGAAAAAAATTATCAATTCTCTTATTATATATTTCCCTATTTGATTTTTTTGAAAAAGATTCAATAATCTTATCTATTAAAAATACTTCATCGCTAATTACAGGGCCAAATCCATCCCTGCTACAATCAAAATACCCTTTTTCAAAATGCCCTGAATAATAACGTTGTTGATCAAATTGGTAATAGATTAATGGTTTTCTCATATAAGCAAAATCAAAAGCAACACTGGAGTAATCGGTAATTAATAATTTGGATTCCTTCAATAAATTCTGAAGGTTAGCCTCATTTCTATTTGCAATAGTTATTTTTGGACAACTAACTTTAAATGCCTTTAAAAACCTTTGCATTTCGGGATGAGGATAAAATATTAAATCAATATTTTTCTCAATTAAAAAATCGTGCAATCTTTCATTATTTAATAATTGGCTATACTTTTTAAAGTATTCAGAGTTAACAAAAGTTTTGTATTCCTTTTCGGCTTGATTCATACTGTTAGTCATCCCAAACCACTGTCTCCAAGTGGGCATTATAAGAATTTGATTCTTCACTTTAAAATTATGTAAGCTATCAAACCTGCAAAAACCTAAATATTTTACATTATCCTTTGGGTACCCAAAATAAGTTTTTACATAATCATATTCAGGCTTAGCCCCACAAATAAATAATTTGTATTTTGTATTCTTATATTGTAAAAATGGTAACATTTCTTTCGTTATTCCATGCTGTAGAAAAACCTTTTTCTTTTGAATTAATCCAAGTCCTTCAAGTTTCCACAATATTGGTGTTTCAGGTACACCAAAGAATTGAAATGCAGAAATATGCTTATTCGCCAAAAAATAATATATATAATGATTTAAGGAATTATGGTGAATCACCGTTCCATATTCCGCAATTTTAGTATACGATCTTGATTCCTTATCAATTACATAAAATACCTTTTTTAAAGGGAAGAATTCCCTGATATATTTATATAAATGGTATCCATTATCCTCAGCCTCATCTCTTCTTTCAGAAATAAGCCATATATCTCTATTTTTTTTATTTATTTTTAAAATCGTGGAAACAAGAAAGGCTATTACTATTTTATTTAGATCTACCAAGTGTTTTAAATAACTCAATAACCTTCCTCCTCAAAAGTTAACTTCATTTCTTTTAAGTTGTTTCTATATAACTTTAACTTAATAAAGTCTTTAATCTGCTGACTTTTAAATAGTAGCAATGTGTAATAATAAACCAAATAACTTTTATTCTTCCTAATTAAAAAGAAAAGTAATTTCCCCTTAAATGATCCCGATGAAAAGTTGGTTTTATACTTTAAGAAATACTTCGAAGTGTATAGACTTTTTACGATATCGTCCTTATCCTCTTTTGTCCAATTAGTGGAATGTTGCAAAACAAGAAAGGTTTCAACTAAACTTTGAACCCTTTTGGCTAAAATATTATCACTTAAATTGGTATAATTTTTATTGAGTATTTCCTCAATTTTGTTAATTACCAAAATTAGATTTTTTAAATAACCTATATTTATCCTTTTTGAAATACTATTCTCATTTAACCGATTATAATTGTATAAATTCTCGTTTAATACACCGCACCGATTACAATGCATAATATACTGCAAAACAAAAAGCAAATCTTCACACATAAAAATTTCAGGATCCAGTCTAATATCTCGATTTAAAATTATACCCCTTTTAAAAACCTTTCCCCAAAGAGTGCCTCCTACTCCTTGAAAAGTATTCAATATAAGTTGTTTTTTTGAAACCATTGATTTGCCATTCCAGAAATGATTAAGATTTATTTTTCCATGTATCGAAAAATCTATATATCCACCTGCTACAAAGTCTAAATTTAAATTCATGGCTGCCATCACTAATTTTTCTACATAATCTTTATGAACGGTATCATCTGAATCAACAAAAAGAATATATTCTCCTTTTGACATATTTATCCCCATATTCCTTGCTTTAGATGGCCCAGCGTTTGTTTGGCAATAATAAATTACTCTTACATCATCTTGAGTGAAATTTTTTATTCTTTCCTCACTTTTATCTGTTGAACCATCATTTACTATAATAATCTCAAGATTTTTATACGTTTGATTAATAATTGAACCTATACATTTATCAATAAAACTTTCTGAATTATACACAGGAACAATTACACTAACTAATGGTAATATAGTAAACCCTCCTTTATTTTCAGGAGTATTCCAATAAACTTATTTATTTGCTTCAGAATTTCTATTCTGCCACTTAATAAACTCAATCAATGTTTTATATTCATTTTTTTCAATCCCCGATTCTTTTAATTCATTTACTAATTCTAGTAATTCCTTATCGTGTGGAATCTCTTTTCCATCGCTGTTTTCTTGTAATAATGTCTTCAAATCCACATCCAACACTTGTGCTATTTTTCGTAATACCAGTATAGATGGATTTCCATTTAAATTCCTCTCAATATTACTTAAATAAGACTTAGAGATATTAGCCCTCTCTGACAGTTCGGAAAGAGAATATCCCCTTTTTTTCCGTAAATCATAAATAATTTTTCCTAGCATTCACACATACCCCGTTTTTTCAAAAAATATTGTTAAAGTTAAAAAGACACCTCTTCCTTTATACTCATTGTTCTATTGCCATCTTAATACAATGGATCGTTCTTGTTTGGTCCTCTACCGTCATATTTGTCCCAGAAGGTAAACAAATACCGTTTCTAAATAAGTCTTCTGAAACATTTTCCCTTTCACTATGTGGATAATAGGAAATCCCATGAAAAATAGGCTGAAGATGAAGCGGTTTCCAAACTGGTCTAGCTTCAATATTCTCTTCCGATAAAGCATTTAATAACTTTTTTACCGAAACACCTGCTTCTTTTTCATCTATGGTTAGTGTAGTTAACCAGCGATTGGAACGAGTTTCTTCTAATTCAGGCATGAAGAATAACCCAGACAAATGGGTAAGCTCTTTAGTATATCTTTCAAAAATATCTCGCTTAGCATTTACCCTATCTTCTAATACCTCTAATTGCCCTCTCCCAATCCCCGCTAATATATTGCTCATGCGATAATTGTAACCAAGTTTACTATGTTGGTAGTGCGGTGCCGGATCCCTTGCTTGAGTTGCCAAAAAGCGAGCTTTTTGTATTGCTTCATGATCATTGGAAATAAGCATCCCGCCGCCAGATGTTGTGATGATTTTATTGCCATTAAATGAATAAATCCCAAACCTTCCAAAAGTTCCGCTTGGTTTCCCTTTATAGCTTGAACCTAGGGATTCGGCAGCATCTTCAATAATAGGAACCTCATAATAGTTGCAAATGGATACGATTTCATCCATTTTGGCACTTTGGCCATATAAGTTCACTACAATAACCGCTTTGGGTAGTGTTCCTTCCCCTGAAGCATCCAGCAATGCTTTTTCAAGAGCTCGTGGGGACATATTCCACGTTTCTGGTTCGGAATCAATGAAAACCGGTTCTGCACCTTGATAAATAATCGGGTTCGCACTTGCAATAAAAGTAAGGCTTGAGCAAAAAACTTTATCGCCCTTTTTTACATCCAATAAAGAAAGAGCCAAATGAATCGCAGCGGTTCCTGAACTAACGGCAACAGCTTCATTGGCTCCTACATAATCGGCTATTTCTTTTTCAAAAGCATCAACATTTGGTCCTAATGGCGCAATCCAGTTTGTTTCAAAAGCTTCATGAATATACTTTTGCTCCTTTCCGCTCATGTGCGGAGCAGCAAGATAGATCCTCTTTTTATAGGTTGTATTTAACAATTAATTCACCTTCAGACTTAAATTATGGTTTACTACTTTAGCCGGAATCCCTACCGCAGTACAATTAGAAGGTATATCTTGAATGACCGTTGCCCCTGCACCAATGGAAGCCCACTCTCCAACTCTTATATTTGGAATAATGGTTGCCCCCGCTCCGATAAAGGTTCCTACTTCAACATTGACAGCACCTGTTAATGTCACCCCTGGGCACACATGAGAAAAGTTACCAATAACACAGTCATGTTCAATGACAGCACCTGTATTGATAATGGAATGATCACCGATTTCAACATCGGTGTTTATGACTGAGCCAGGCATAATAACTGTGCCGTTACCAATCTTGGAACAATGGCTAATTATAGAAGATTTATGAATAATCGTTACATAATACTCATTGGGAAGATTTAGTTTTTCTACAATTAATTTTCTTGTTTTATTATTTCCTATCGCGATGATAAATTTAATATTCGGATCATATTTCAATAGCTTATTTACTGATGAAATTGGCCCGCAAAAGATATTGTCGATTAATCTGACATTTTCATATTTATCATCCAAATAGGCGACAATCTGATAATCTTCATTTGAATGGATCATTTCGGATATTACTTTACTATGCCCGCCTCTGCCAATCACAGCGATCTTCATCCGTGCTCTCCTTTCATTGTTGATTTAGAGCCGGTGAAACTTTCCGTTGTCGCATTTCCGGGTTGGCTTATCCCTTCAGACTTCAAAACTTTGAAAATTGTTAAAAACAGTATTTTCATATCCAGCAAAAATGATTGGTTGGTAACGTACCAAACATCCAGTTGAAACTTTTCTTCCCACGAAATGGCATTGCGGCCATTTATCTGTGCCCATCCAGTAATACCGGGCCTGACATTATGTCGCTTTGCTTGTTCTGTTGTATAAAGCGGAAGATACTCCATCAAAAGCGGCCGTGGACCTACTAAACTTAAATCCCCTTTCATTACGTTGAATAACTGAGGATATTCGTCCAAACTGTATTTTCTAAGGAAATTTCCAAAAGGAATTAATCTTATATCGTCCGGCATTAATCGCCCTTTCGCATTTTTTTCTTCTGTCATGGTTCGTAGTTTATAAAGGTAAAAGGGTTTTCCATATAGCCCCGGACGTTGCTGTTTAAAGATGATTGGTGACCCTAACTTGATCCTTACCAATAAAGCTAAAATAAGAAAAAAGGGGAAAAAGATAAAAAATAGGAAAAATGAAACCGTAAAATCAAACAATCGCTTCATTACTGGCTTTCCCCCAAAACATTATTTTCTCTCCGATAATACTTGTTGTTTTATTTCTTCAATAAAATCAGTTATGTTGATGTTTTTTGAATCCTGCCCTTTTTGATAAATCAAGGTTAGGATTTCTGCAAATTTCTGTTGTGTAAGTGATTGCGATAATGACATTCTTCAACCTCTCCTAAAGCTACTTAACTCCTAATAAAAAATCCCCACTCATCGATTTGTGGAGGTTTTCTGTTTGTGCTATTTCATTTTCATAACCATTTTGATTGTTTTCCTGCCATCGCCAGGAATCTGCACACATTTCTTCAATCCCTTTTTCCGCTTCCCATTCAAGCACTATTTTTGCTTTTAACGGATCTGCAAAACAAACGGCTGCATCACCTGGTCTTGGCTCCACAATTTTATATGGAACTCTTTTCTTTGATGCTTTTTCAAAAGCACTCACCATTTCTAACACACTATACCCGTTTCCAGTACCAAGATTAAAGGCTTCAATTCCAGCGGTTTTTGAAACTCTTTCCAATGCTTTTAAATGTCCTTTAGCCAAATCAACTACATGGATATAATCTCGGACACCAGTTCCATCGTTTGTTGGATATTGATTACCAAAAACATTTAATTCTTTTAGTTTTCCAACAGCTACTTGTGTAATATACGGCATCAAATTATTGGGAATTCCATTAGGATCCTCCCCAATTCGGCCGCTTTGATGGGCACCAATCGGGTTGAAATATCTTAATAACGCAATACTCCATTCAGGATCAGAAATAAATAAATCTTGAAGAATATCTTCAATCATTAGTTTTGTACGGCCATACGGATTCAATGCACCAAGAGGAAAATCCTCGGAAATTGGAAACCGTTCAGGCATTCCATAAACAGTTGCTGACGAACTAAAAACCAAATTCTTAACATGATGATTTTTCATTGTATTGCAAAGCACAAGGGTACTTGTAATATTATTATGATAGTATTTAAGCGGAACATTTACTGATTCCCCCACCGATTTAAGACCGGCAAAGTGAATGACCGCTTCAATATTATTCTCCCTAAATATTTTATCTACCTTTTTTTCATCAAGAAGATTAACGTTATAAAATTTAAAATACTTCCCAGTAATATCGCTTATCCGTTTTAACGATTCTGGTTTGCTATTAATGAAATTATCTAAAACAATAATTTCATAACCAGCGTTCAATAATTCTACGCATGTATGGCTGCCAATGTAGCCTGCTCCACCGGTAACAAGAATAGCCACAGGAATACCTCCCTATTTATGATTCAATTAACGCATACAATTTTTCAACCTCGTTTTCGTTTCCATAATCCATGGATAGCGTATTTGAGATCAGGTTATTTTTTAGTTGTTCATCATCCAGCAATCTTTTAATTCCATTTACAATTCCAGGTACATCCTGTGTTGTGATTAAAGCATCAAAGCCGTCCTTCGCTTGGCTTTTAGCGGTTGGAAAGTTTGTAATCACAACAGGCTTTCCTAATATTTGCGCTTCTCTGATTGTCACTGCTTTCCCTTCATACCTTGAAGGTTGAACATAAATATCACAGGCTTTCATATAAGGATATGGATTCGTTTTTTTACCTAATAAGTGAAAACGCTCTGACATGTCTAATTGTTTAATAAGGTCTTTAAGTTCATTCTCTAAATGACCATAACCAACCACATACCATTCGAGATCATAACCTTCTTTCACCAATTCCTTACATGCTTTGATTGCATGATCTAAGCCTTTCGCATGGGAAAGCCTGCCGACTGTTAACAAGATTGTTTTTCCATTTGTCTTTTTCATTTCTTCCGGTACTTGTTCATTTGCTTGCTTCCTGACGAGTGCTGGTGAAAGAATGTTTTCGATTACAGCTGTCTTCTGTCTTAGCTCAGGAAAAATGTTTAAAAATGTATTTGAACATTCACTAGAAACCGCAACGATTTGGTCAAGCTTATTCCACATCCTGGATTCCAACTTATTATTTAAACTTATATTAGAGTAGTCGGTATGAATCCAGCCAATTTTCTTTTTGGCTTTTACCTTTTCGCCGATAAAATGATGTGGCCATAGGAATCCTATGGCCACATCATACTCTTTATTTAATTTTGGCAGGAATCGATTGGATATGTCCCAACCATATTGAATAACAAGATAACCAGGCTCATCAAAATTTTTAATCTTCCCATAAATGGAACCAATAAATTTTGCGATTGTTCTTGAAATGGCAATTTGATAATGTCCTTGTTTTGCAATCTGACCAATTGGCATTCTAAAGGTTGTATAGGCTGACATTTCCGGAAGAAGATTGGGGCCGGGCGGCAAAAATGAAAGGAATTCCCCCTCATGCTTAAATAACATTAAATCCACATCATATTTGCTGTAATCAATATGACTTAATAGGCCGATAAGACTTCTTTCCACACCGCCAATGGCTAAATCAAAAGATGAAATTAATATTTTTTTCTTCATTATGTAATCCCTCGCCTAAATTAAATCATTGAATCAACTAGCACCATATAAATCTACCCACTCATTAACGTTACTTTTAATGTTATAGCCCTTCTCAGATATCGTTTCTTCGATAAGTTCACTATTAGGTCTTTCTTTATTAATTGATTCCTTTACCTTCTGGCACCAAATATTAAGACTTTCTTTGAGGTCAACAAAAGTCGTTAAGCCTAATCCCATATCTGTCATTTTAGGTACAGCCGCGGATAATACACAAGGAGCACCGGCAGATTGGGCCTCCAAAACAACAATCCCAAATCCTTCAAATTTCGAGGGAAAAAGAAAAACATCAAAAGCTTTCATAAGCCTTGGAATATCGGTTCGGACCCCAAGAAATTTAACATGATCAATTATCCCTAGCATTTCCGCTTCAGTTTCTATTTGCTCTTTTAATGGACCATCACCAATTAGCAATGCGTAATATCGTTCGTCTTCTTCCAGTAATTTTATTAATAGGTTTAATATAAAAATTTGGTTCTTTGAATCTGAAAACCTTCCAACATGCCCTAAGATTTTTGCATCCTCCGGGAGTTCCAATTCTCGAATGACTCTATTTCTTGTATCTGCTTCTATTTTAGTAAACTCACTAATATCAATTCCATTTTTAAAAATTCTAACTTTCCCACTATCGACCAGCTTTTTACCAAATAAAAACTGTGCTGCTTCTTTACTGCAGCTACAATAGTTCGTTGCTGAAAACTGAATGATTTTTTGCAGAACCTTTAATGACATCTTCTGTCTAAACTGAGCTCCATTCGGCCAATTGTTGCTGTGAGAATGACAAATTCGCTTTTTTACCCCAGATATTTTCGCCGCTAATGCCGGGAACCCGCTTTGATAGTCTGTATGGGAATGAATGGCAATATAATGGTTGGATTTCATAATCTTCATTAGCTTTTTTATATAGTTAAAAGGACCAAGCTGGCCTAAACTTGGTATTTTAAAGATTTTCCCGCCTAATTTTATGATTTCCTCTTCAAAATCATTTTTTTTATTTGAATGAACAACAAAGTCAAATTGTATTTTTGTCCGATCCAAATTGCGATAAATATTCATGATTAATGTTTCTGCCCCGCCAAGGTCCATTGCACTGACAATATGTAAAATCCTTTTGGGTGCTTGTTTCAACCTGCTCACCCTCCAAGCTGTATATAATTACTTAAATAATTAATATTTAAAGATATTACACTTTCGTAATAATAATATAAAAGGTAACAAACCAATAGAAAATAATAGAAAAATCTTTGATCCTTTTCATGAATTAATTTAATAATCCAGGAAATAAGGATCAGCTGGTACAAATTAAAGTAAATCGAGAATCTCGCAAATATCCAGTTTTGGGTTGACACAATCATAAATACAAACCCTATAACTGCCATATTGACGATATAATCACTTTCGGGAAATATTTTCCTTAGTTTTTCTCTTCCAAAGTAAGCAATGACAAGCGGTGCTCCAAATACGGCAACCCTCATCGTACTGGCTCCGCCTTCGTTAAAACTTTTGTAATGCCCAAACTCTGTATCTTTAATAGCCGAAAATAAAACTTCTGAAAATTTATCAAACCCGATAACGATTAACACAGCTAAGCCCAATAGAATAACAGTGGCTTTTGACCAGGCTTTAAATCTTACCATAAAGTAAATTGGGATTAGTACTAATGCACTTTCATGAAAGGCTGATGCAAACAGTACGATTAAAATGTATTTGAGCCAATTACCGTTAATTAGGTATTTTGTACCAATAAAGATGATTGCCGCTGCCAGGCATTGCCTCATTCCATTCATGGAAACTAGATATAAACCACCTGTGATGTAGACATAGGTACTAAGTTCAAACATCCTTGAGTATTTGTATAGTACACCTACAATTAAAAGGTTAGTGATTACAGCAGTTGTAAAAATTAATATCTGTGGATCATTTGAGTAGTTTTTTAGAATCATTTGAAGAATTCCAAATCCTATATCTTTTTGCGATTGAATAAACTCCCAGGTAAAGTTATTCGTTTCATAAGAGTGTTTATAAAAAAAAGTATCTCCAATATTCGATCTAAGCCCTGAAATAAGAGCCAAAGTTACCATGACTCCAAGAACTAAAACTTTATTTGGTTTGATTGGAGCAACTGAATATGTTTGATTTGCTGGAACAGCAAAATATCTAGAAAAAAAGGATAAAATAAAAACTATGGCTAAATTAATCCATAGAATTGTCATAATTAAATTCCTTTCAAAATGTCATTTTTCATTTGGCTATTGGTATGAAGCAGTCCTTGTTTTCGTTTTTATATAAAAATAAAATAAAAGCCCAAAGGGAATAGCCATAAAAGTAAGTCCTTTGGCAGGAGTCTCATTTATGAAATTCCAGTTTTTTATCATTAAGCTACTTGATACAAAGTGAATTGCCTGCCTAAATTTAAATGTTGAACTTGTAAACGGTAATTTCATTAATTCTTTACGGTAGAAGGCAAAACCTCTGGGATTTTTTCGATACTGGTTAAACATATTAAGTGACGAACCATCAGGCAGATATTCTACACAGCAAAGAACCTCATTAATTAAGAGCATTTCATACTGTTTATCCAGCATGTAATATTTATAGGCCAGACCTACATATTTCTCATTCTTAAAAATCGGATAGGGATATTTCTTTGTTAACTCTGTTCGATAAACAAGTTTTTTATCGCCGCTAACTCCATGTTTATAATAAAGATCAAACAATGTTGAAGTCTTTATGTTACTTGGTAATTTTGTTCCTATAATTCTTTTATCAGGCGAAGCATCCAGGCCAATAATTCCACTTACTTTATCGTTTCCGTTCTTTTCCCAAAAACATTTTATTTTTTCAATTGCATGTTCAGGCATATAATCATCAGAATCAATACATACATTTAATTCCGTATTCATCATTTCATAGGCAGTATTATGTGCTCCATGCATGCCTTGGTTTTCCTGCCAATGATATCTGATCTCAATTTTATTCTCTTTTATCCAGTTGCTAACTAATTCCTTTGTGTTATCCGTTGATCCATCATCAATAATTAACCAAATAAAATCCTTACTTGTTTGACGAATAAGGCTTTCATAACATTTATGCAGGCAGTATGCCCGATTATACGTCGGAGTAAAAACCGTTATTAATTTCAAATATGCTCACCCCGATATTTTCAAATAAAATTTTTCTATATTAACTGCTGTATCCTTTATTTCATAACCATTTTTGACTATGGTATTTATGGAATTATTTCTATTTACTCTCTTATTCTTGATTTTCTGCACCCATATGCTTTCATCATTTATCGGGAGGAATTCTACTAAATTACTTCCCATATCCACCTCGTGGGAAATATTTTCGGAAATGAGACACTTCAATCCGGCTGCTTGCGCCTCAATTAAGGAAACAGGTAACCCTTCATGTAAAGATGGAAAAATAAATAGATCAAAAGCTTGCAGGAGCCGGTGAATATCATTTCGGATTCCCAAAAATTTCACATAATTCTCAAGTTTTAACTCTTCAACTTGCGTTTGAATATTCAAGCGTAATGGGCCGTCTCCAATTAATATTAAAACTGAGTCTGGATTTATTTTGTGATACTTTTCAAATAGATTAATGAGAAATGCATGATTTTTTTGATGATTAAATCTGCCGACGTGCCCTATAACTAATTGATTATTATTGATATTCAAATCCTTCCTAACCTCTTCTCTAGTTACCTGTGAAAAGGAGAATTTTTCACATTCAATGCCATTTTTAATGATTTGAATGGGATTTGTATTATTTTTAAATAACCATTCTGCGGCAATTTTCGAGCATGCAAATAAATTTGTCGCGTTGGGAAGGATCCATTTTCCTGCATACCATTTATAAATTTTTGCAGCTATACCACCTTCACTACTTGTATTATGACTATGCGAAATACGGATAGGTATACCAACCAAATTTGCTTCTCGAAGGACTAAACCACTCATCTTATCCATATGTGAATGAACAATTTTATAATGGTTATTTTCAATGAAAAACTTTTTTAGTTCTTTTATATATCCAAAATGACCTACCTCAGAAATGTATGGGATTCGATGTATTTTTCCACCCAATTTTTCTATTTCAGCATCAAATACACCCTCTTTACATGTTAAGAAGTCAAACTGAACTTTTTGTCGGTCAATATTGCGATACAAATTCATGATTAACGTTTCTGCACCGCCTCTGTTCATATTGACTACCACATGTAAGACCCTTAATGGACTGCCCACTTTACATCCTCCATTTCTCCCATTTCATATCGGTAGATACTACTTTTTTCTTCTAATACCTTATAAACGCTGTACTTTGAATGAATCATACTACGCCCTTTAATACCTAAATCAGTCCTTATTTGATGATTATTCACTAGGGTCTTTATCCTGCGTGAGAACTCTTCCGGATTATTATCGATAATCCATCCGTTATAATTATTTTCAATTAATTCCCTGTGGCCCCGATTATCATTCGCAATCACTGGCAACCCGCAAGCCATTGCTTCCATAATATTGACCGGTAGCCCTTCACGAAGGCTCGATGCTACGGCAACATCTGAAAGTTTTAACAACTGCTCAATATCGGTTCTATATCCAAGAAACTCAACTTGGTTCTTGATTCCTAACTTTTGAGCAAGTTCTTGACATTCCTTTAATAGAACTCCCTCACCAGCTAACAAAAGCTTTGCGTGGGGGACTTCATCTTTAATTAAAGCTAATGATTCAATTAATAATTTTTGATTTTTATTCTTATTAAATTCCGCTGCGTAAAACATTAAAAAATCATGGACATCATATCCATGATTTTTTCTTAATTCTGCTTTTTGTGAACTCTCTATCGGCCTAAATCTCTCAGTATTTACGCCAACACCATGTACATGTTTAATGGATTTAGCTTTAAATTTATGATGATTTGCAAGATTAAAATCTTCTTTATTAATAGTAATCAAGCAATCTGTATACTTAGATAAAAATCTCTCAATCGGATAATAAAGTAACCAATTGAGTAGCGGTGCACCTTTACAAAAGTGAAAACCATGTGCTGTATAAATTACTTTGGTCCCCATCTTTCTTGACTGACGAGCGGTTAACCTTGCCAATACACCTCCCATGGGCGTGTGGCAATGGATAATTTTATATTGATGTTTATCAATAATCCCTCTAAGCTCCTTTAAAGCAGCTATATTCAATTTATGAAAAGGAGATCTCTGGATTGGAATATTAAATTTTTTATCTACATATGGGAGCATCATCCCCCCAGATGCTGCAACATGTACTTCCCATCCTTGCTCCTTAAACCACTTTAGGTACGGCAAATGGAAGGCTTTAAAGTGGTAATCCACAGTTGCACAAAAAAGCACTTTTTTATGCATGTATATCAACCACCCATAATTATTTTTTAACCAATTCCTTATTTAGAACCGATGATAAATACTCTAATAACTGATTTCTTAAATCATCACGCTGTAGGGCAAATTCGATGCTTGTTTGAATAAAGCCCATTTTCTCACCAACATCATATCTGATTCCTTCAAAATCATAGGCATAAACGGCTTCATAGAGATTTAAAGCTGCTATTGCATCTGTAAGTTGAATTTCTCCACCTGCTCCAGGTTTTTGTTGACTTAAAACCTCAAATATTTTTGGGCTTAAAACATATCTTCCTAAAATAGCAAGATTTGATGGCGCCTCTTCCTTTTTTGGCTTTTCAACTAAACCATGTACTCCATAAAATCTCTCGCTAATGCTTTTACCATCTACGATTCCATATCGGGAAACAACATCATCAGAGACTGTTTGCACACCTAATATTGAAGCATTGTATCTTTCATATTGATCAATTAATTGTTTTAAACAAGGTTTTTCTGCCCTAACAATGTCATCCCCAAGGAGAACTGCAAATGGTTCATCTCCAATAAATTTCCGCGCACACCAAATGGCGTGGCCCAATCCTTTCGGCTCTTTCTGGCGAATATAATGGATATCAACGAGTTTTGAAGATTTTTGAACTTCATTTAATAATTCAATTTTCCCTTTTTCTAATAGATTATGTTCCAGTTCAAAAGAGTTATCAAAATGATCCTCGATTGCTCTTTTCCCTTTCCCAGTTACAATAATAATATCCTCAATTCCAGACTCCACCGCTTCCTCCACAATATATTGGATGGTGGGTTTATCTACGATTGGGAGCATCTCTTTTGGCATCGCTTTTGTTGCAGGAAGAAATCTAGTTCCTAGTCCCGCTGCAGGAATTATTGCTTTTCTTACTTTCATTTTCTTGCACTCCTTTATACTGAAACGGATACTTTTTGTTTTGGCTCTACTTTATAATTCGCAAGGCTAATCAGTCTTTCACGGATCTCCTCTTGACTTAAGTTTGAATAATTAGAGATGATTTCTTCGATTTCATGAATCAACAATTTAGAGGTTTTGCCAATATAAATTTTCGGATAAATTTGTTCTTCATGAACCTCATCTTCCTTTAGCAGTTCTTCAAATAATTTTTCCCCCGGTCTTATTCCAGTAAATTCAATTCCAATTTCTTCAATGGAGTTACCGGATAATTTAATCAAATTATTAGCCAAATCAACAATTTTCACCGGGTCTCCCATGTCTAAAACAAAGATTTCTCCGCCATTCGCAAGTGCTCCGGCTTGAAGAACCAATCTTGAAGCTTCAGGAATGGTCATAAAATAGCGCACCATCTCTGGGTGCGTCACGGTAACAGGACCGCCTTGTTCAATTTGCCTTTTAAATAATGGGATCACACTGCCCCGGCTGCCAAGAACATTTCCAAAACGAACCGTAACAAACTTTGTAGCACTATCCTTGTCCATATTTTGGATGATCATTTCTGTCAGCCTTTTTGTAGCCCCCATAACGCTAGTTGGATTAACTGCTTTATCGGTCGAAACCATAACAAATGTTTTTACACCATTCCAGCTGGCAGCCTGTGCCGTATTTAACGTTCCGATTAGATTATTTTTAATCGCTTCTTCCGGGTTTGCTTCCATCAGCGGAACATGTTTATGAGCAGCAGCATGATAGACACGATCTGGTTGATATGTACTCATAACAAACATCATTTTCTTTGCGTCCTGTATATCTGCTATTACCGGAATAAAATTAATATCAGTATGTTTAAATGTCTCCTTTAATTCCATTTCAATAGAATATATACTGTTTTCACCATGACCCAAGAGAACAAGTCTTGCTGGATTGAAATTGGCAATTTGACGGCAAATTTCTGATCCAATCGATCCTCCGGCACCTGTTACTAAAACTACTTTTTCTTTAATATTCTCCGAAATACTATCAATATCTAACTCAACAGGATCTCTGCCTAACAAATCCTCCACTTGAACATCTCGAAATTGTTTTACAGATACCTTTCCTGTCATTAAATCCTCAAGCATTGGCAAAATTTGCGTTTTTGCCCTTGTTTTTACACATTCCTGAAAAATACTATTTAATTCCTTTTTACTTAGGGACGGAATCGCAATGACAATATTATCAATCTCTAACTTTTTCACAACTTCTTCTATTTTAGTAACTCCGCCCAAAACCGGTATTCCTAAAATATCTAAATGATGTTTTTTGTCATCATCATCAATAAATCCAACGGGAAGAAGGTCAGCATCCTGATTATGATGAAGCTGCCTTGCCACCATCGCCCCTGCGGATCCAGCCCCAACAATTAGTGTTCTTTTTTTGTTCTCTACCGGAGCAAGATAGGAATCCCGGTACATCCTCCAGCAAAAACGGGAACCGCCTATTAGGGATAAATTGAGAAGCCATGTGACAAATAGTAATCTGTATAATATTTCTCCAAGGACTAGTTGTTGCGAAACTGCTGCAACTATAATTGAAATACTTACTACCTTTAAGATGATTAATAATTCTCCTACACTTGCATATTCCCAAGCTTTTTTATAAAGATGTAATTTAAATGAAAGGAAATAATGACTTATCAATATAACAATAGAGCTTAAAACGATAGGAAAAGTTACAACATCAAAAGTTCCATTTACTAAAAAACGGCTAAAGAAAATTGCTGTTAAAACAATACAAGAATCAATAATAATGAACAATGACAATCTCTGGTGATAAGTCATACTTTCCCCCCTTTTTTACAAAACTCTCAATCTATTTAATTTACTTTTTGGTTTCTTAAACAGATTGCATACTCAATTAATTTTTTGATTTCTTCAAGCTGCTCTTTGGGTGCATCCTGTTTAATGTACCTTATAGCTTTTTTGATTGATTTTGGATATTGGTCAAAACGATTCATTTTTTACAGCTCCCCATTAAAAAATGTTAATTATACGATCTTTAAATGAAGAACACATAGTTAACATTTTTTAATAAATGGGCATTTAACCCGTCCTCACGTCACACTCTCGACGACTTGCGTCTAAGGTCCAAAGACCCACAGCATGACCGAGTGCCTCCATTTATATTGGAAAGGAGACATCTCCAATTTGCACTAAAAAGTTTGATTTCGTTTCTAATAACGAACAAACAATGCAAAAAAAAAGCTAAAATTTTCAACGTTATCGTCACTGATTTAATATAACCCCAACTAGTTTCGCCTTGGCAAACTCTAATACTTTTTTGGCCTCAGCAGCTTTATCTAACTTTGTTTTTCCATTTTTGACAACTAATATAACTCCATCACATTGGGTAGATAAAAGCTTTGTATCTGTTACCTCAAGAATCGAATTGGAATCAATAATCACGGTATCATAGGATTGTGTGACCTTTTTAAGCAATTCCTGCATCATTTGAGATCCTAATAATTCAACTGGATTAATGGGAACTACTCCGCTTGATAAAACATCGAGACGCCAAATTTCAGTATGATGAACTACCTCGCCAAACGACAACCTCCCAGTTAAAACATCTGTTAAACCATTTGTGTTTGACAGCTTAAAAAACGTATGTAAAGAAGGTTTTCTCAAATTGGCATCAATCAAAAGAACCTTTTTCTTCTGCTGCGCCATTGAAACAGCTAAATTAACCGCAGTTGTCGACTTTCCTTCTCCATCACGCGGTGATGTAATGAGTAGAGTACGGCTCTTTTGCTCAGCCAGCATAAATTTAATATTCGTTTGAATCATTCGATATTGCTCAGAAATAATAGATTCAGGATGGGCGTGTGTAACAATTGTCCTTTGTTTTGTTGCTGATGATTTTCGTTTACTTATAACCAATTGTCTCGCCCCTTACATTGATTTCTAGCTTTGTATGGTTTGCTTTTCTTTTCATATTTCTTTTGTTTGTTTTCGGTACACTTCCTAATACTGGGAGCCCTAGTACTGTTTCAATTTCTTGCACAGACCGGATTCGATCATCTAAGGATTCAATAAAAAATGCTAACCCAATTCCAACAACCAATCCACCAGCAATAGCAATAATTAATTTATTCATGTTGTTCCCCTGGTTAATTGGTATTGGTCTAACCTTTGCTTTTGATAATATTCGGACATAATCTTTCCCGACAATGTTAGGTACTTCCTCCCTGAAAACTTGAGCGGTCGTATCTGCTATTTTTGCCGCAAGGATAGAATCCATGTCCGTTACACTAATATTTACCACCTGAGAACTTTCAACACTGGAAACCGTTATTTGTCCTGCTAAAGCTTCAGCAGTTGTTTTAAGATCCATTTCTTTAATTACCTTATCTAAAATAGCTGAGTCTCTTACAATAACCTGAAGAGTCTTTCTTGATTCCTCGTCTGCCCCTATAATAATATTTGTTGAAGAACTATATAGTGGCACTGGCTTAGAATTACCTTTTATAAATCCTACAATGCCAGCAAGGACGGTAATTACAACAATAATCCAAAATCTGCTTTTAATAACCAGGAATAACTCTCTTAAATTAATTTCTTTTGCTTTTCTTTGACCACCATTACTAAATTGATTATAATTTTCCATTAAACCACCTTTTTTAAATTAATATTGTTCTAGATAAAGAACAAACTTCCCGAAAAAATATGTCCTTAGTCATATTGTATTTTTTCTTTTCTTTATATTATTATATTAGTTCTTTATAAAGAACATGTCAATAAAATATAGATTAACATTTCATTAAAAAAGGCGATTTATTGGTTATACACTTACCTCCATTTGTTTTCTTAGTAAACTACTAAACATTCCTCTTTTTTCATTTGCAAGTTGATTAAATTGTCCTTTTTGGATAATCTCTCCTTGATCTAATACCACTACCTGGTCAGCATTGCGAATAGTCGATAGACGATGTGCAATTACAATAACTGTCATTTTCCCCTTAAGTCGCTCAATAGCTTCCTGGATTTTCGATTCATTTTCAGTATCCAAAGAGCTTGTTGCTTCATCTAAAATTAAAATCGATGGTTTACGGAGAATTGCCCTTGCAAGTACGAGCCTTTGTCGTTCTCCACCCGAAAGCTTAATACCTCTATCTCCAATAAGGGTATCTATTCCATTTGGAAGTTTTCTAACGAAGTCAGCTGCAGCAGCAAACTCCAATGCATCCCAAATCTGTTCTTCGGCTGCATTTTGTTCAATAATTAACAAATTTTCTCTTATAGTTCCATTAAATAAAAAAGGGTCTTGAGGTACATAACTTAATGATTGTCTCAAGGATAAAAGTCTGTCACTTGTAAGCATTTTTCCATCAATTAGAATTTCACCCTGTTCCGGGTGATTGAGCCCCATTATTAAATCGACCAAGGTACTTTTTCCAGCACCTGATCGGCCCACAATAGCTGTCATTTGATTTGCTTTAATTTGGAGATTTACATGCCTAAGAGCAAATTTTTCTTGTTTATGGTTGTATCTAAAAGTCACATCTTGACATTCGATTCCTTTAATAATAGTTAATGGTTCAATAGCCATTAATTGCTTTTCGTCTATTTCTTTTGCTAAGGAACATTCTTTTTGTAAATCAATTAATACTTTAAAGGACGGTAGAACGGCCCCAAGTTGTTCCAAGTTAGTTTGTATTCCACTAATTCTTGGCCACATTCTTGAGAAAATTACCATAATTATCATAAGCTGTGCTGGTTGCGCTTGAAACATTTTTAAAGACAGAAATACAAACGACGCTAATAAAATTGCAGAAACTACCTTATAATTTAATTGAGATGAATTTCTTAACTTTACAAGTTTAACAACATTATTCTCCATTTTTCTACTGATAGTATTAAACCAACTTATATGGGATTCTTCTAGGTTATTACTCTTAATTTCTTTTATTCCGTTCAGATGGTCTGTTACCCCGGCTAAGAATTCCTGTGATAATTCTACAGTCTCTTTTCCTAATTCAGATGATTTTTTAATAAACCTTCTTGAAAAAAAAATAAGCAAAATACCAAAAATTAAAACGGATATCGTCAATTTTGGGGATAACCAGAATGCAATAATCAATTGAATACTTGAAAAAACTAATGACGATATAAATTGAAGAAACATTTGAACTCCTGCACCAACACGACCAATTTCTAAAGTCATAATATTTATTAAATCTGACTTTCTTTTCAGAAGAAAAAAGCCCCAATTAGCATGCAACAAAGACCTATACGTATTCTGCTTTAGATAAAGAGAATATCCCTGTTGTATTTTCGCATTTAATATTACTTGACTTCTTTGAAACAACCCTTGCCCTATAATTAATAAAACATAGCCGCTAAGAATGATTATTAAACTAACAGTTTGTGGGAAAAATCGGAAAATATTTGTTAAATAAGAAAGAGGGATGGAGTTATTTGTATTAACATGAATAATTCCGGTAAGTGAAATAAGTGGTATTATTAAAAAAATTCCAATTCCCTCGCACAGACTAACTAAAGTCATAGCAACTAGATTTAAGTACAGCTTTTTTCCCGCAAATTTATGAATTTGTTTAGTAAAGTATATTAGATATTTCATAAATATCCTCCTAGGATACCGCCATTTTCTTTGTTTTTCTCCATACCCATAAAAATGGACGTAAGGGAAAATATAAGAAATGGAAGACTTTAGGCAAAGGTAAGGTTTGAGCATCTTCCGGATATGGATATAGAGTACTTATCATGTAGATTATTTTTTGCTTGAAGGACATCAAAGAATATAAATGGCGACTATGGTATCGAGAAACATCTTTAGGTACAGGGTCAGTATGTAAATTGACCATTCTTTCTAAATAAAATATGGCCAATTGAGCTAGCATACTCGATTTGCCATTAGGAAATTTTTTGAAATAACCTTCATTTATGTTCGTTCCTAATAACTGATTAGTGAGAATTAATGCCTGACTAACTATATGAGAATTATGATGTTTTTTAGAAAGTTTCTTTAACTTATCAATATCTACATTTTGTAATGAAATATGGTGAATATCCAATAACCACCGAAGTCTCGACCAACCGTGACGCGCCCCATGTGAAACAAGAAATAAAAACAAATCCTCTCTTCCTAGAAAGCAGACAGGGTGATTAGATAAGATGGTCTCCCTTTTTCTTTCCCATAAATCTTTAAAACTTGGTTCTTTCCCCGGTCCAGGATGTAACCTCCAGTGAATCTCAAGTTTCAAATTTTTAACTGGATGAAAATAGGTAAAATGATGGTGCCTCCATTTCCAATCATTAAGGACAGTTTGAATATATTCATCTTTTTTATATCCTTGTTCTTGAAGTAAGTTGTCTAATATTTCTAAATTGTTAATAGAAATAAATACATCTAAATCCCCACAGGTCCGTAAAGATAAATCACCATAAAGATCTTGGGCCAATACTGGTCCTTTTAAAACAATAAATGGGATATTATTTTTACTACATAATTTGCTGAATTGTTCCAGTTCGGCAGTTAAATGAAGCATTCGAAATGTATTTTTTTGATACTCTTTTCCCATTGCCTTTGTTATTTTTTCAGGAATATTTTGTTGATATTTTCGTTCAAGGATTGGATACAACAGGGGAAAAACTCGATGATGAATTGCTAGTTCGTAGAATTTGTTCCAATCTATGTTTAAAAACCATTCTCCTTCAACGATTCTATCTTGTTGTCTTATCATTTTAAGGATTAATTTTAGTTCTTTTGGAACTCTAGAAACATCAAGTTTAAAGTTCTTTTGCATGTTTTTCTCCCCTATTTTTACTTAAACGTTTAGCAAATGTAGCGACCACAGTAAATTTCTCCATCCCCTCGGAACCTGTTACAAAATAAGGGCCAGTTCGTAACCAAGCATGTGCGATTAATTTTCCATCCTCATCTTTTGCGGTACCTAAATATAAGGTACTTTCAACTTTACGTTTTTCTAGCATTTTCATGGCAGCCATTGCTTTTACTAGACATTGACTTTCCCAAAAAGTGTATTTACTTATCAGATGGATGGACTGAGAAATTTTTTTTGCAATTTTGTGGTCATCCGCATTAAAGGTAAATGTTGTTTCACTTAATTTTTCACCCAATAAAGGGGAAACTTTTGAAAAATCTTTTAATTTTTGAATACGAGCCCACCCTAATAATATATAGGCCTCTAAAATCATCATAATCGATTTTCCATCTAAAGTTAGAAATAGTCGTAAATTCCTTACAAAACCCATCCAAATCCCCGGCTTTATATTCTATTTTAATAATCAATTTAACTAAACTTAATTAATTGCTCTTCAAAAAGATGGCGTAAAAAGGTTGATACTTGTTGTTCACATTGAACTCGATCAACATCGTACACTTCTAATAATTCGGAAATTAATTGGTTTATAGTTTTTGGCTCACAAAGTAGCTCCCAAATATCTCCACCCAATTCCCCTAGATTGTAATACCTTCCATTAGCAATGCTTAACATCACTTTTTCCTGTCCCATATTACTTACTATGACATCTTTCGATTGTTCAAATATCTGATTAGGATCAATCATCATTATTACCACCTATTGTTTGTAATATTTTTGAAACTAGCTGTGGCGCATTAAATTTTGTAGTTGGCCTGCTTAATCTGTATAAATTAACTTTATTTAGAATTATCGTTGATTGATAAAAGTGCCAATCCATCATCCCTAATTTTGGAATAATAAAATTCCGATATGTATTTCTATATATAGTATCCAGACCTTTTAAACCCTGAATTTCCTCTAATTGAATATCCCCATTCTCAGTCCTAACGAGCTCTAAAATCCCACCTAATGGAATTGCTTTAGAAGAATATTGTGAAGTCACTGGTACATTAAACTTCGTTTCTCTTCCATAAATAGAATTATAATTTCTTTTATCCATGCCAAAATTACAAAGACTATCTTCCCAAAGTTTCTGCTGCGGATATGCAGGATTAATATATGGAACATTCTCTTCCGAAATAGACAAAGCTATTAAATCATCCGTTAAAAGATGAAAACCTTCATTTAAAAACGCTGAGGCAAGCGTTGATTTTCCAGCACCTGAATCTCCAATAATTGCATATGCTTTTCCATTAATAGCAATAGCACTTCCATGTAATGGAAGGATTTTCCTCTGCATTAATATAGTACCCAAGCATGTTCCTAAAATTACAAGCTTGGCTATATCTTCATCATAATCCTTCAAAGGTGAAACGGAGATCTTTCTTCCATCTTGAACTAAAAAAATTGCAATCTCCTCATATTTATACAACATTAGATTCTTTTGAATTACAAACCCTTTGTCCTTATTTGCTAGATCACTCCATTGATTTTTTAACTCTTCTCTTGTTATTACTATATCTATATTAGAATCTACTTTATTACCTAATTGAGGTAATTCACTTAGAGGAATCTCACTAATTATGGAAAAACCAAATGCCTTATAAACGACTTTCTTTTCAACTTTTAACATGGTTTTCACTCCATCTAACTCTTTTATACAAATAGCCCTTATACTCTATTAGGGTAAGGGCTATCTGAGAAAAAATCATACATTTTAACTTAATACTGCAGCTGTCGGTAAGCCATTTTCATCCAGTACAATGTCACTAATATGCCCACCGTCAGGACTCCATCCATGGGGGTTGTGCATTGTTAAATTAACATCTAAAACTTCTAAAGTTGGTTTCTGCCATTCCTTTTTCATATTATCACCCCCTTTCAATTAAATTTTTTGAGAAAGCGATATACAATTATACTTCTAACCAAAATTTTGTAATCCGGGTCCATAACTTTCTCTTTAAATGGACCTTTTTCACCTTTAACTATGGCTGACTTTATGACATTGCCATCGAAAAATTCCATCATTTTTTTATCATTGCTAAGTAGTTTAGCTTCTTCCATTAATTTATCCCAATGGGGTATCATTCTGTGAATCCAATCAGCACCTTGAACACCTCGGATTCTTTGATTTAACCTGACCTCATCTGGCAAAATATTCTTAGTAGAATTTCGAACTAAAGCACGGTCTAAACCATTTTTTACAAATTGTTCCTCCGGTACTGCAAAACAAAAACGAACTACTCGCAAATCATTCGTAGGGTCCCTTTTCCATAAAGAGTATTTTAGTGATAATTTAGAGTAAAGAGTACTGCTGGAATTAAAAGTAGAAATTTTATCAAACATAATTTTTCTCTGTTCATATAAATTTGGTGTTGCAATCCATCCAGATTGATCAATACCGAATCTCTGGAGTTTGTTAAATACTTCAGTTTTTTGTGCAAACGCCAAATCAATTACTTTTGGATTCCAATTAATTCCTTTATCCGATTTAAATTTACTAAAAAAGGGAAAAGCTATTTCTGCAATTCTCGGTAAACTCCGGAATCTTGCCCCACCTATATTTCTACTATACTGATTTAATTCTTGAATAAGTTCAATCCACTTTAACCTTTTTAAAAGAATTGCATAGTAATATAATGCCTGACCCCAGGAGATAGTAGAATTTCCAGTATCACCATTCAGCAATATTCCGACATTATTTTCACTTGCTTTTTTAAAAGTTCCACTTAACCAGAAAGAATTTTCTACAAACTTGTAAGGCATCTCATTAACATCAAGAATATCATCTATTTCTGTATAAGAACTTATCCCATCGTAATCGCAATAATGATCTGTTATTCCACCAACAAATTCTACGGTTTTTTTAATGAATGGTCTCTCATCGGGCATTAATCCTTTATGTGTATAATCAATAAAATCTTTTGGAGGTATATAACTATAAGTATTCAGTAATTTGTTTTCTTTTTTTAGTTCCTTAGCTGCATATCCAACAACTGTCCCTGAATCTAATCCACCACTTAAATGTGACCCAATATTGAGATGTGTTCTTAACCTGGATTTGACTGCTTTTTGAAAGATTTCTTGAAATGCTTCAACGTATTCATAATCGTGCCTAAAATTTAATTTTTTTTCCACATTAAAATTTCCGTATTTTGTTAAACTGAATTTTCCTTTTTGAAATGTAACACTATGAAATGGCGGTATTTGGTTAATATTACAATAAGGTGTCGTAAAAGCATCAACTGTATCAACAGGTACGGTAATTGCCAAAAATTCTGCTAGCCAGTTTTCATTGAGTTGTTTTTTTATATTAGGTAAAGTTAGCAGTGGCTCTATCGTGGTGCAAAATACAAATCTAAATTTATCATGAAAAAAATAAAGAGTTCGAAGACCAGATGGATCCCTCGCCCCCAAAAATTTACGTTCCCGCTCATCCCAAATCATAAAAGCAAAATCCCCAATTAAATACTTCGGCGAATCCTCACCCCACTTATCATAAGAGAGCAGAATGAGTTCGCTATCCGTTATGGTTCTTTGCTTAGATTTTTTGATTTGCAGTTTTTCAAACAGCTCTTCCCGATTATCAATAATCGCATCAGCCGTAATCGCTAACTTTCTTTCCTCATCATAATAAGGAAGCTTTTCGCCAATCGATTCCGGTGTGATCCATTGGGCATGGCAGCCAAGAAAGACTTTGTCACTATGCCAGGTTTGAACATCGTCGGCTGGATATTTTTCTAGTTCTTTCATCATTCTCCTGCCGTGTTCAAGATTAATAGGTTCATCGTTTAAGTGAAAAATACCCGCGATAGCGCTCATCATTTCCTCCTGCCAAACCTTAAGTAAAATTTTGATTTATTAGCCCCATATATCGAAAACTCCGATATAATATATTCTTTAAATCGAACGATCAGAACATAGTTACCCCACCGGAATAAATATATTAAATAATCCCGGGTAAGTTATATTAAACAACCAACAGTTAAGCGGGTTTGACTATTTAATAGCCTCATTATATATCGTTTTATTAGTTCTTTATTAAGAACGGATTTGTATCTTAAAATTACCATCTCTACAGCATAGTGT
>NZ_MLYR01000118.1 GCF_001866655.1 Bacillus sp. MUM 116
TAACTCACATACCAGCGTGTATTTTCATGACACAGCTTTGTTGTTATCTGTTGAATATATGGTAAATCAACATCCGACATGAAAAAAGAGCAAGCTTGAAGGCGTTGCTCTTTAAGCGATTATCAGAAGAAGAATGGGAAAAACGGGGCACCAAACGGTCTAAAGAAACGTCTGCCGAAAAATGGTCCAGGGAAAAATCCAAAGCCGTAGCCATCATTTGGTTGTTTTGAATTTAGTTCAGCTACTTCAAAACCGTCCTCTTTTACTTTAACAATCTTTCCGATAACCCAGTCACCCTGTTCATTTTTAACCTTAATCAATTGACCTTCGAAACGACGAGCATTATCATAATCGAAGTACATGTCAAAAACCTCCTTTCTAAGGGAATTGCTATAAATTATGTAAAGATTCCACATGTTGAGAGGGCAATTGACTATGTCTTGTCCATTTTTCGTAAAAATAAAAACCCGCCTGAGTTTGTGAAGAAATTCACTTAAACTAACGGGTGCTTGAGTTCAAAGTCCAGGGTTGCTGCGGCAGCCCTTTTTTATTTCCCTAACTGGCAGTTTACTTTAATAAGCACAGAAAGATCGTAGTGTGTATCATTTCTTACAAAATAGGTAATAAACTAGTCCGCACAATTCTAAGTTCACATAGACTAATGTTGTAACACGACAACTTTACATGGAGGCCATTTATCTATGATGAGAAAAGAATTCCCAAAAGCAGTAACACCCAAGAAAGAGTTCCCAAAAGCAGTAACACCCAAGAAAGAAGTTCCAATAGCAGTACCATCCAAGAAAGAAGTTCCAATAGCAGTAACACCCAAGAAAGAAGTTCCAATAGCAGTACCACTCAAGAAAGAGGTTCCAATAGCAGTACCACCCAAGAAAGAGGTTCCAATAGGAGTACCACCCAAGAAAGAAATTCCAATAGCAGTACCACCTAAGAAAGAAATTCCAATAGCAGTACCACCTAAGAAAGAAATTCCAATAACAGTACCACCCATGAAACCGATGCCAGTCCAATACGTTCCACTTCAAGCATGTGCGCCAACATATTGTCCGCCGCAATACTGTCCGCCGCAAGTGTTTCCTGCTCAATATGATCCACCACT
Source organism: Bacillus sp. MUM 116 (assembly GCF_001866655.1). Taxonomy (GTDB): domain Bacteria; phylum Bacillota; class Bacilli; order Bacillales; family Cytobacillaceae; genus Neobacillus. The sequence continues at coordinate 1,118 of NZ_MLYR01000118.1, forward strand.
ATTTGATCCACCACAACAATATGTAAAAACAAACTTATTTAATAACGTAGTCTCTCATGTCCATCCTTATCATACAACAACAGTCAACAAACTTCATGTTAATCATCAACATTATTTTCCCCACACAGAGTCATGTGTAAATGAATACTGTGAAACACATACAATGTGTGGATTTCCAGTTAATCCTTGCTGTCCATCACCATTTGGATACTAGCTTCATTTACCCCCACCATTTAGGTTGGGGTATTTTTATAAAAGCCGTTTTTACTTCCCTTTGTGGGTTTATTGTGTAATATTTCTTATTAAAGTATCGGGTGGGTTTCACAACAAATGGACTGTTTCGGCAGTCCTTTTTCATAATTGTTATTTAACTAAAGAGCAGAATGATGGAAGAAGAAAGTAAATATGTAATGGTTCTTTCTTATTAGAGAAACCGTATTATTATTAATACTAGCTCGTAACTAAAAGATGCTTGCCATAAACAACATTAAGTATTAACCATAGATTGGAGGTGGCAAAGTGTTGGAAAATATTGTAGAGTGTCCTGGATGTGGGCTAAAGATAAATAATCACCATATTACTTTATTTACGAAATATAATGCTTCAGGTGAATGTTATCAAAAATACAGTGAATTAAGTAGTTATACAATCGGGAAACAGGATATTGATTTTATACATCAACACGCTATTGATACCTACTCTGCTCAACATTCAGGCAATGGTATGAAACCAATTACCACTGCTTTTTCGTTAATTGGTTTATATTATGCTGTTGAGAAAGGGTATAACGGGAGACAAGTACAGCGTGTACATACGCTTCTCAGTCGTCAAAAATATAATTGGATGGAATTACAGCCACCCGATAAATCAGTCTATTCTTTGAATGTGTTTGATGTTTTGAACGAACAACCAGGAGAAAGTCGTGACAAAATGATTCGAAAATGGATGTTGTATGTGTGGAAATGTTGGAAGCATCAACATAGTTGGGTGAAAGAAATTTGTAACACTCTCTTAAAGTAATTTATTTCAACATTATCATTTTACGGAATCATTAAAAAGATTGTGAAATCTATAGGGTGCTTGTGCGGCCTAGCCTAGGTCGTATCATATAGCGGGTTGGATTCCCGTCGAGTAAGAACTAGCCATTCGCTCGTAGCGAGTCTTGGAGGACTAAAGGTAACTTTAGTTTTTAAGCGAAGACAGTTGGCGGAGCAGCCGTCAAGGCTGAGAATCTCATGGAGTGAAAGTCTCCTGTCATCAATTGACCGATTCGGATGACTAGCATATCCAATGCGTGGGGAGGAAACGAACTACGTTCTGCTTGGAAGTAAAAGTCACTGCGGCCTATTCTACAAAGAGAGAATAAGGTGGGAACAGTCTGTGTGGCGAGCAAACACAGAGGCCAGAAGGAATTAACGAATACTACAATCCCGAAATCTACGCCCCTCAAAGAAACTGTTCGAGGGATGTTTCGCTTAGCGTCGACCTTTGTCTAACGGGGGAAGACCGATGTCTTATGGAAAGAAACGGTCAAAAGCACCGTAAGAGCAGCCGGGGTATGGGTCTGGCATCTGTAGAAAGATTTTCAGAGATAACGCTGGGAAGGTCCTATTTCAAATTGGGAAGGTACTAACCAATAAAGACCTATCATATAAGAGGCTAATAGAAAATGTTAGGATGATTTAGGACTGGCGCATGAGGGCGTAGTAGCGATGTGGGAAGGGTAAAGCATGGAATTTCACTTCTATCAAGGTAACTCCTATGATGCAGCGAAGGACCTCTGGGCACTTGGACAGTCAGAACTTCAAAGACACTGAGCTTTGTTTATTTGTTCATAGACTAGCATACAAGTAAACCAATAGTTGATGGGAAGTTGAAATTGGCTATCATATTAATAAAAAACATTGGTCAAAGGGATTCGCATCTGAAGCAGCTAAAGGTTGCATGGAATTTGGCCTTTATAAATTAGGTCTAAATAAGTTGATGAATATATGTAATCAAAGTAGAATTAGCGATATTATCAAATTATTTGTTATTTACTATTGATAAGACCCTCATCCATCGAGAGAAGATATTGACTTCACCAAACGATTAGTAGAATGCGGTAAAATTCTAGGAATCGAAGTATAGAATTGTGAAGAAATGCTTAAACAATAATCCTTAAAAGATGTCTTATTATGAAATTTGTGTCTAATAACATTAATTCGAGACCTAGGAGAGGACTATGTTACCTAACTTAAATGACTACTTAAAAGATTTAATGGTGTATATTCCTGAAGGAGAAATCGGCCTACGAGATTTTCGAAACGAGCAAAAATGGATTAGTTCAAACTATAAATTTGGAATGCCGGGTGTTAGAAAAAATTTAAAGGAAGTTATTTGGAATGTTGAAATTAATCCATTTTATCTTGCCAAATATACGGTGACAGAAGAACTTTATGCGATTATTATGGGGGAGAAATTTTTAACAACAACTGAGGCTCGAAAACCAGTTGTTAATGTTTCATGGATAGATACAGTGAATTTTTGTAATTTATTATCTGATACACTGGGTTATGACAAGTTTTATGATTTTGATAATGAGAGTAAATCAGTTTTTTGCAATTATTATACTAATGGTTTTCGTTTACCGACAGATGCTGAATGGCAATATGCATGTAAGGCAAAATCAAACGGATATCGGTATGGTGAAATTGATGAAATCGCTTGGTATAAAGATAATTCTAACGAACGAATACACGAAGTTGGTAAGAAAAAGCCTAATGATTGGGGCTTATATGACATGATCGGGAATATTTGGGAGTGGTGCTGGGACTTATACGATGAAGAGACATTTGGTAATTACAGAATAATTCGTGGAGGAAGTTGGGCAGAAGAAGAACGTGGATGTGGAGCTACTTGTCGAAGAAAGAGTATGCCTGATTTTTATATAGATGAAATCGGATTTAGAATTGCTAGATCAATCGTTTATTAATTTGAAATTCAGAATTGATATACCTTATTGGGGATATATGGTTGGATACAGGGTTTAGGGACCCCAAAAAACGGTATGAGAGGATAATTTCTCTTAAACTTTCTAGGATGCTTTTCTGTAATATCTTATGTAAGTAGCTAGAAGGCCCTTAATAATGTTGAACGATCTTCCATTATAGGGCGCGATTCTTGTACAAGGAATTGGTCTTTTTAATGTCATCATCGTATCTTAATAATTAGTAATGCATAATTGATATGGCGGGGCTAGCTTTGGCATGATTTCCCTGAAGATGTTGGGCTAAGTGGGTTTTACCTCTAATTTTAACACAGTATAATATTGCCATTATAGCGGCATATATAGCAATATATTAAAAACAGGCCGTTTTAATGAATAATAACAAACTGAATAGTGAAAATGAAATTGGATACATGTTGAAGAGGCTTAATCACGATAAGAAAATATTCAGGTAAAGGTAAAACCCTGTTATTCGGACTTGTCAATGCTGATTTATTTAGTTTATTTTTATGTTATCAAACTGTTATTTTCCATTAACTAAACTGAAAACAGGCTATGATATAGTAGATACACCAAGGTAGTCCTCTCATAATAAGCCGACAATCCTTTATAAAGAGGAAGGTCGGCATTTTTTCAAATAATAGAATAAAGAGTTTTTATGGTTTAAGCCATAAAGGAAAGAGAAGATGACAAACAAATTGTTAAAAGAATAGGAGTTTAGTATAGAGATGAGCAAGGAAAGTAAATGTAATCTAAATGGAATTGATCAAGACAAATTGAAGCAAATGGAACTAAAAAGAAGGGAAATCATATCAAACCTTTCGGATTTTCCACCATTGAAAAAAGAAATCATTATTAAAAGCCTCGATGAATTAATTTTATTAGCAAATAAAGCCTATCTATAACTTTTTGTTTTCTATTCTTAAAACCAATTCATAAGAAAAAATCAATCAATAACAATAGTATTAAGAAAAGATAAAGTACAAGGGTGTACTTTTATGATTGGATTACAAAAGTGTCATATTTAAGGCAAAAAAGATTGCTGAATTGGGGGATCATATCCTTTTTAAGAATGGAATTAAAGGGGTCGTTGAGAAGGTCAATGAAAATTCAGTAATCAGAAAAAAATAAATGATGAAATTTTCCAATTTAATATCAATTTTGAGTAATTTTCGCATGGGAGAGTAGATGAATGTCAGAAGAAACGTATCGTTATCGTGAGGAACGAAAACAAGCCGAAAAAACAAGACAACAACAACAAAGAAGTAATAAATCTCCCAAACAGAGGACTTTGTTAAAAAAGGTATTACTTGGCTGTTTGATACTTGGTGTTGTTTCATTTGGTATAGTAGGAGTTACATTCGCTGCAATGATTACCGATGCGCCTAAATTAGATTCTTCAAAACTAGTAGACCCACTTCCTACGAAATTTTATGATAAAGATGGGAACTTCCTCTATGAATACGGGAAGCAGAATCGAACAAAAATCACATATGCTCAAGTTCCAAAAATGTTAGAACACGCATTCATTGCCACGGAAGACACACATTTTTATGAACACCATGGTGTTGATATTAAAGGAACTTTTAGAGCTATTTTCGAGAATGTAACAGGGCATTTCGGTTCACAAGGTGGGAGTACGATTACACAGCAGGTAATCAAAAACTCATTTCTGACCCCTCAGAAAACAATAAAGCGAAAAGTGCAGGAATGGGACTTGGCGTATAAGCTGGAACAAAAATATTCAAAGCATGATATTTTAATGATGTATTTGAATAAGATTTATCTCGGAGACGGGGCGTATGGAGTGGCAGCTGCTGCAAAAAACTACTATGGGATAGATGCTAATAACTTAAATAAATTGACACTTCCAGAGGTTGCTATGTTGGCTGGGCTTCCACAAGGTCCAAGTAATTACGATCCTACTAAACCAGAACACAAAAAAGCTGCAACCGATCGCCGTAATCTTGTTCTAAGCTCTATGTATAAAAGAGGATATATTACAGAGAAACAAATGAGGGATGCAATGAAAGCACCAGTAACAGCAGGGCTTGTGCCCAAAAGTAATCAACAGGGTATACCATATGAAGGATTTTTAAATGCTGCTGTTAAAGAAGTGGAAGCAAGGCTGAAGAATATAGACATCAGTACGGATGGATTATCTATTTATACTACCTTAGATCCAAAAGCTCAGGATTATGCGGACAGAATAATGAACTCCAATACGATTATTTCTTATCCTAATGCTAATTTCCAAGGCGCTTTCGTTTTTTTAGATACAAAAACTGGAGAAGTTCGTGCAATCGGAAGTGGGCGAAACGACTATCAAGCGTCATTCCTAGGTAACAACTTTGCAATTGATATAAAGCGACAGCCCGGCTCTACATTTAAGCCGATTTTTGATTATGGTCCAGCCATTGAAAATCTAAAATGGTCTACAGCGCACCAAATTAATGACCAAGAAACAACCTATTCAAATGGTCAAGCAATTTCAAACTGGGATCATCAATATCACGGAATGTTGTCTATCAGAACAGCACTTCAATGGTCATATAATATACCTGCTCTTCTCACATTACGAGAAGTTGGGCTGGGAAATGCGAAAAGCTTTGCAGAACAACTTGGTAGTTCTTTTAATCATAATAATATATATGAATCCTATGCAATCGGAAGTAATACGGTTAATCCATTAGAGATGGCAGGGGCCTATAGTGCCTTTGGAAATAACGGAGTTTACAATAAACCTCATTTTGTACAAAAAGTTGTTTTTTCTGATGGCGAGGTTGTTAATTTTACGCCAAAGCCAAAGCGTGTCATGCGCGATTACACAGCCTACATGGTAACAGATATGTTACGGACAGTCGTAAAATCTGGTACCGGAACAACAGCAAATGTACCTGGATTAGATGTTGCTGCAAAAACTGGCACAACAAATTTTGACGATAAAACTAGTGCGCAATTTGGATACCCATCCAATGCGACGAATGATAGTTGGTTAGTTGGTTATACACCTCAATATACGATGGCTGTTTGGACCGGCTATCCAAAAAGTGGTCCTGGAAACTATATGTTGGGGAATACTACGAAAATCTCTCAACTAATATTTAAAGTGATGATGCAATCATTCGGAACAGACGGTTCCAGCTTCCAGCAGCCAAGCGACGTATATAGAATGAATAATGAGTTGTATATTGAAGGTGGAAATCCTTAAGATATTCCACCAGGCTCAAAAAACGATAATAAAGATAACAATTCTGATAATGGTGGAAATAAAGAGAATAATAAACATCAACAAGAGGAACAGCAGAAACAAAACCACACTATTCCAAAGTGAAATGGAGGAAGCTGAACTTGTTTAATTAACTTTAATCCTAAATTCTAACGCCCTCGATTGAGGGCTATTTTTTCCATTCCTTTAAGTATTTGAACTGATAAAAAGCGAATGAAACTTTTTAGATGTTTTGTCACATTAAAAAATTTTTCAGCCTTGTGATCCTTGGGGCTCCATTTGATACATCCGCTACTAGAGGTTGTTGATTTGATAGAATGCAAAGGATCTTATCCTTTTTAAAGGAAGAAATTCAAGTGATTTCGGAGTAGGTAAAGTGAGAAATCCACAACCAAAACTCCGTTTGAAATCCACTCCTCTAAAGTAGTATAATCCCCTACCAAACAATTTCAGGTCGATTCCTGAATGAACATCTTGAAACTGTTTTATAATATAGGGCAACCATTTGATGTTCTTGGGACTGCCCCAGGCATGTCTGCTACTGCGTAATGAACAACACCGTATTTTTCATATGTTGGGTTAACATGTGTTGTATTATGATCAACTGTCTACTCGTTAATGCATTAAATGTTCCCATTGCCACACCACGTTGCCCTTCTGGTACCATATCTGCTACATAAGACTTTGAATACTTTTGTTAAAGAGGGATAAAGGTTTGGCAAAATGATACCCTATTACATCCATACTTGAGTGTGTTTTAATAATTATTTCGTTTAGACATTAATTTATAAATTAAAAGAGCTTCCGAAGATCAGCGGGGCACTAGGTATCCCGTTGTATGAAAGTAAAATTCAAAAGTTCAATGAAATACTTAAAAGTATTTATAAATAGAAAAAGGAGCCACATTCGATTTTGAAGGGTTTTTTAGTTCTTTCAAATTGATATTAAGTCTACTTGCGGGACTTAGGAAAGTATTCTCCCAAGCAGACTGTGGCCGGAGAATTGGAACATGGATTATTACATGAAATAAAAACTACCGTTGTAGATATCAAAAGGAATTTATGGCTTATGAAAAAGCCTCAAAGATTTCACAGCAATTTCGTTTTTAGTTCGTTGTATTTATCCAACCATAAATGAACTTATTATGCGCAGAATATCAATCGTCGGTCTTTTATTTATGTCCACTATAATATTAGGGAAATTTTATCTAATTAAACTAAAGGTTAAAGATAATGAAAAAAGAAGATATGATGGATAAGAAGGGTTTTTTCTCCCTTATACAAAAACCGATATGTATAGTTCTTGAAAAAGAATTTTAGCTAGTTAATATAAAGGTCTGATACAATTTTTAAAATTTGGTGTGGATTTTAGATGATTTAATATGAGATTGGGGAAAATAAAATTAAAAAATTGAAGAAAAACAGATCTAAGTAAAACAAAAATTTAGGTCTCCGTGGAGGAAGCTGTATGAAAGAAATCAAGCCGCCGAAGAAGCCGCTCATTTATTTTTATGTCGTGATATTAATTGTAGTTATGCTTCTTAACACTTTTCTTTTTCCTGCTATTCTTCGTCATTCGATAAAAGAGGTTGATTATGGGACTTTTTTATCAATGGTAGATCAAGGTAAAGTTAAACAAGTACAAATTGAAGATGACTACATTACATTTAGTCCCAAATCAGGGGATGTGGTATATAAAACCGGAACTATGAATGACCCTGAATTAGTTAACCGGCTACATAAAGCAAATGTGAAATTTTCCAAGGTCATTCCAAAGGAAAGCTCACCACTCATCAATTTCTTTTGGACCTGGGTTGCTCCAATCTTAATCTTTATGGCGATTGGGCAATGGTTGACAAAGAGAATGCAAAATCGGATGATGGGTGGCGGCAATGGCTTTTCTTTTGGCAAAAGTAATGCAAAAGTATATGTTGAGTCGGAAACAGGAATTACTTTTAACGATGTCGCCGGTCAGGATGAAGCAAAAGAGGCGCTTCAGGAAATTGTCGACTACCTACATAACTCAAAGAAATACGTTGACATTGGCGCCAATATTCCTAAAGGAGCGCTGTTAGTTGGGCCTCCGGGAACTGGTAAAACCTTGCTGGCAAAAGCAGTTGCTGGAGAATCGAAAGTCCCGTTCTTCTCAATGTCTGGTTCGGAATTTGTTGAGATGTTTGTGGGAATGGGTGCTGCAAGGGTACGTGATTTATTTAAACAGGCAAAAGCTAAAGCCCCGTGCATTGTATTTATAGATGAAATAGATGCTATCGGGAAAAGTCGTAATTCCAGTATGGCCGGAGGAAATGATGAGCGGGAGCAGACATTAAATCAGCTGTTAACGGAAATGGATGGTTTTGAGCCGGATAAAGGAATTGTCATTCTCGCAGCAACCAACAGGCCGGAAACGCTGGATAAAGCGCTATTGAGACCGGGAAGATTTGACCGCCGCGTTCCGGTGGAATTACCTGACCTCGCTGGCCGAGAATCGATATTAAGGGTTCATGCCCGTAAAGTAAAGTTAGCTGATGATATTGATTTTAATGTGATTGCAAGGGCGACTTCAGGAGCATCCGGAGCAGATTTGGCCAATATTATTAATGAAGCTGCACTTAGGGCGGTAAGACTTGGCCGCAACAAGGTCAAGCAAAATGATTTAGAAGAATCGGTGGAGACAGTCATCGCTGGATACCAGAGGAAAAATGCTGTCATTTCTATGAAGGATAAATTAACGATTGCTTATCATGAAATTGGCCATGCATTGGTTGCTGCCAAACAAAGTCATTCAGCTCCGATCCATAAAATTACCATCATTCCCAGAACCTCTGGTGCATTAGGTTATACAATGCAGGTCGATGAGAAGGAGACTATACTGATGACGAAAGAACAGGCGCTAGATAAAATTACGACCTATATGGGAGGCCGTGCGGCAGAGGAGATTATTTTTAAAACGATTACTTCGGGCGCATCCAACGACATTGAGCAGGCGACTAAAATTGCTAGATCTATGGTGACCCGTTTTGGGATGAGTGATGAATTCGATATGATGGCATTGGAAACAGTAAATAATCCTTACTTAGGCGGCGATACCACCTTACTAGTGTCTGCTGAAACGGCTTCAAAGGTGGATGCCGAGGTACTCAGAATCATTAAAACTTGCCACCAAAATGCAAAAATGATTTTACAAAACAATATTGACAAATTGCATGAATTGACAAAGTACCTTTTGGAAAAAGAAACGATAACCGGTGTGGAATTTATGGATATTTTGTCGGGGAAAGAACTGTAAATGATATAAGTAAGAAAAACTATTGTTTAGGAAAAATCACTTTAACAAATTGAGAGCATTGAAAAGATTTTAAAATAAGTCTGTTCCGTTGGGAGCAGACCTTTTTTATGACTGCTTAATAAAAGATTCGGGCTGCTTATGTTTTAGTCAATATTGCCCGAATTATCCCTTTCTCTATCCAGCTTTAAATATTTATACCTGAGAGCGAGAGAAGGGTAGATCGTATTCTCCTTTTAATAGCAAAAAATTAATTTCTTTATCCTCGATAAATATCCTATCTGTTAGGTTATTAGCTCATTCATTAAAGGTCTCAGCTCCCTAACTTTTTTTAAAAAGATTTTGGTAAAAGAATACATAAGTCATCTGCTGGGTTATAAAAATAAAAAAGAATGTATTTTCTTATTAAAACTAAACGTGTTTTTTGTTTTTATAGATATTTGTTCCACATACCTTTATGAGAAAAATAAGGCCTATAACCCATTTATAAAAGTATCTTTTAAGCACAGTTATTTTTTGTTCAAAAATGGTCTTTTTTCACATTCGTAAAACTTGAAAATTAATTTATGAACGTTCTTTGTTTTTAGCATACTTTTTAGAAAGGGAGCATTAATTGAATAAAGCCTACCCAAATTATTAACTATTATTGGGATAACAAATAAGCCCATCTCACTGAGAAGGGCTTTTGTTGTGCAGACAACGTTTTACATGGTAGTAATATATTTTTTCCTAGAAAAACAGAAATTATTCAATTATGTTTCAAAGTCAATTCTGAGAAATGTACAAGCTTAATATCTTTATTTGCTGCTCCTTCTTCCGATATTTCACAAAAGCCTGAAGCATATTGTTGAAGTAAAATATAATCTTTACCCTCAAAAATTACAGGTATCTTTGTCATAGTGATTAAATCCAACGATTTTGATTTAATCATAATCCAATCTTCTTATTATGTCTGTGTCTTGCTTATGACATTTAAATGGAAAATTTCCAAGTGAACTCTTTCGGTAATATCGTTCAAAACTCCGCAGGGAAAGTTATAACTTAAGTTGGTCAATGTTTTCGGAGTTACTATTATTTTGAAGCGTCTTTTTTAAACGTTTTATTCTTTTTTGGGATTGTATAAAACTAATGAAGCAAAGGATCGACATAGGGCCACAGTACCAAACAAAGATAAATCCTCCATTGTAATAAAAAGGAATATAGGCAATGGATACTCCAAATAATACAAACGATAACATTAAATAAATACCAATGCAGTGATGATAAAAGTTATAGTGCCTAAAGGTGGTTATTCCCTTTTTCATGAAGTCATTTAAATTTTTATCAGTTCGATAAAACAGAAACAAAGAGATTAGCAGTAAAAATGCATAGATAGGAAGGGAATAAATATAAAGGGAAACGCCTAATATACAAAAGTAGAAACTCAAACAGAAGGCAACCCCGGAAAAAAATAGTGGCATTAAAAACTTGTAAACATTTTCACTTCCATCTAATGGTTTCACACCATTCCCCCTCGAATTCTTGATTAAACTTTTTTTGCAGCAAGAACTGAAAACGAAATGCAAGTCCCCCCTTTTATTGGCTATCTTTAATTCATCTATATGTGAAAAGATTCCTTTTCATTCACCAACTGTAAGAGCAGTTTGCTAGACTCCTTTCATCACCATTTTTCATTCATCCAATTGACTGTTCTAGTTCTTTCCCCTTGTAAGAAAAACCGACCAAGAGTAAAACAATTATTTATGATACAAGTTCTTGGGAAAAAATAAAGGAGCTTAGTAAACCTAATAATCCAGGAGATATTCATTTCTTAGACAATGATGATTATTTATATATAAAAAACACAATCGGTACTCTATGTGTATATGAAACGGTTGGATTTCAGTTAATCAAAACCATTAAATCGAATAAAAAATATCAACTTGTTGAAGGGGACTTTGCTTTAACTAATACTTCATTCATTATCCTTGATGCACTGAAAACGAAAGACGGACATCAACTGGCATTAATCAACATTGAGAAGGGTGAGTTTAGAGTACTAACTCAATTTAAAGATTCAATTACTCTTATTTATTTTAATCACTTTATCCAGGCTGAAAGTGCCTATTTACTTTAAGTTATGTAAATAATGAAGGTTACCGAGTCGAAAAAATAGTAAAAGCTAAAGAACCAATAAATAAAGAGTCCATTGAAGTATTAGATAACTTAGAAATTCGGAATTGGGATTCCATCATCTTTAACTCTATTCATAACGTATATATTGTGGTTCTAGATTATGACATAGTTATACTTAATGGACAGTTTAAGGAAATTATAAAGAAAGTTAACTTGTCAAATAAGGATTATCCTGACTTTAATTATTTCCGACACATTCACCTTTCAAATAATGGTGAGTATATTATCATTACTTATAGCAATACAGTTTTAATCCTACGATACTCTGACTTACAAATCATTTTAGTTGAAAAAATCAAATATGCCTGTTTCGCAGAATTTAGCACCGATAACCGATTTATTCTAATAGGAACGTGGGAGAATGGTTATATCCTTGAAAACACCTTACGCTAGTGTCTTTGGAGAGATGAAGATCACCGTTCTTCTCTTTCTAATAAGGATTGTGAAATTCCTCACTTAAAGTAACTGGGTGCAAGAGTTGAAAAAAACGTTGTTTCGGCAGCGTTTTTTCTTATTGAGCTAAATCGGGCAGTTTACTTGAAGAAGGAAAGTAAATAAATGGTGTAGAACTTAATCTTAATTGCTTCTAAAAAAGGGGGATGCGAATGGGTTCCATTAATGAAAAATTGACCTTATTACAAAATGAAATAAAAAAAATGGGTGGAATAATAGACCTAGGCTGGTGTGGCGAATTGCTGTACCCTTTTTATGAACACTTTAATGATGATAATTTGAGATATAGAGCAGGCTGCTTTTTGGGGACTGCTCTTAGAGTGGAAAGATGAAAGTGGATTTCCATTCTATACAGGCGTTGAAGAATACGACTGTCACTATTTTGATAAGTATCTTAAGGAGTTTCTAAAATACTCTTCTGAGATTAAAAAGCAATATCCGAACATTTTTTTTGTTATCATTGAATCGCTAAATAATCTAGATAAAAGAGAAGATTGGGAAAACGAATTCCCCAACATTCCAAGTGATCTATTTAGTACTATAAGAAAAAATTTGTTGCAGACTGATGTTCCAAAATTAAACAATGAGATTTATCAACTTGCATTGAAAGAGGCAGGGATGTCTTATTAAACAAATGGGTGCATGAGTTCAAAATGAGTCGCTGCGGCGGTCTTTTTTTCTTATTCGTACTAACAGGAGTTTTGTTGAAGAAAGAAAGTACAAAGCATTTTAATGGGGAAATTTGGAATAATATTTTATATATAAAGTAATTGCTTTATTTCAGTTCCACCTTTGGAAAGCAGTTGGCGGTCAGTTATTGAATGATGAAACCTCTTACTTTACCTATGCCTTTTTAATCATGATACCTTCAATTTTTATATACTTATCTAAATTTACAGAAACAAAGGGAAAAAGGATTTTATATGTTACATGGTGGATTATTGGGTTTGTTATATTGGAATGGATTGGGGTTAATTTTTTTAATTCAATGAATCATGATAACGGTTGGAATATATGGTGGTCACTATTATTCGATTCAGTGATGTTTCCTATGTTAAGATTACATTTTGTCAATTACAAATTATCCTTATTATTAAGTATTCCCTGTATTCTGATTTTGTTGTTTCAGTTCAATCACATATGAGAATTCAGAGAGAGATTAAGTTAACGTGTGCAATAGTTAAAGATCTCAGCTGCCATATTCCTGGTGGTTTTTTGTTTATTCAACTAAAAATGCAGAAAGGAGAAGCGCTTCCTTTTTTGTTGAAGTATTGGAAAAGGTTAGCTTAAGAAGGATTATTTCGAATATGAATATTGACAGTCTTATAAGTGAGAGATCTGTATATGTCCTTAACTGACATACTAACACCACCTCTATACGGTGAAAAGCCACCGTAATAGGTAGCTGTTCCTTCTAATTACAATTTGAAGCAGGTTAATCGCTTGTTATTAAATTAGCCAAGCACCTTTTTATTATACAAAAATAAGGTTCAAGCCATGGAAAATTTAATTGCAAAAAATTACTGTTAAACAGCGTGAGATTTGGTTGCGAATATACAAACTTTAAGAGTTTGTGATGATTTGTACTTAAACTATTGGGTGTGATTCTTTAATAACTAAGAGTCGCTTTTTCTTCTTGAAGTAACGGATTAGTGGGATAAGTGGCTGATAATCGACCCCTCTTTTGAACCGATTTTTAATCCATTTAGAGAATTTAAATGGCAAAAGTACCATATAAAATTATGAAAGGAGGAGAGACATAACATGCTTATTATGAATAAATATTTTCGTGGAACTGCAAGTATGGTATACATGATGACGAATAATGAAGTAATGAATCAAATCATTGCCTTTTACAGGGATATGAATGGAATGCTCACTTTTGTCGGGGCATACCCAACTTACGGCAAAGGTACTGGAACAAAGGAAGTCTCTACAGCAACAGCAAACGATGGTGTCGATCCCCTTACTGCACAAGGCGCTCTCACTTTGTCCCGTGATGGACGTTTCCTACTTGCCGTTAATGCAGGAAGCCATAGTATCAGCAGTTTCATCATAACCGACAGTGGAACACCTATCCTGGTGGATGTAAAGCCATCTGGAGGTGCTCAGCCCAATAGTGTAGATGTGTTTGGTAATCTTGTCTATGTATCCAATGTCGGTAATCCTGAAAACAATTTTACATCCAATATCACAGGTTTTCTCATCGATAATATCGGACGTCTTACTCCTTTTCCTAGATCCACCCATTCCCTTAGCACTTTCAATGCTCAACCTGCGCAGGTTCTTTTTACTCCTGATGGTAGTAAAATCCTTGTAACCGAACTTACTTCAAACCATCTCAGTATATTTCATGTTAATAAGAATGGTATGGTTACAGGACCAATCGTTAATGATTCTTATGGTCAAGGACCATTGGGCGCTTATTTTTTATCCTCCGGAATCCTCTTAGTTACAGAAGCAGATTCAAATGCTCTGTCATCCTATTCAATGAGCAAGGACGGGATCCTTCATGTGATCAGTGGCTCTGTACCAAACGGATATAAAACCGCATGCTGGGTTGTACCAACGAAGGATGAACGTTTTGCATATGTTACTAACACCTTAAGCGGCACCATCTCTACCTATCGAATTGATCCCAATGGAGCCCTGTCGGTGGTAAGACATATTACCAGTACACCGCCAAGTACATCTCCAGGACTGCCGATGGATGTTGGAGTGAGTAAAGATGGACGGCATTTTTACACCCTTAACGGAAACCAGGGTACAGTCTCCGTATTTACTATTCAAGATGATGGAAGTCTAGTTAGATTGCAGGTTGCTGCTTGGACTAATATCCCTTATCTTGGATCGCAAGGGTTAACTATTCTTTGATTTAATTAAATTCAGTATATTTGCTGGAATAAAAAATAAATGAATTGTTAAAAACAAGGCTGCTGACAAAATTAAAAGACTGTGAATATCTGTACTTAAACAAACGGGTGCAAGATTTAAAGATTGGTATGGACCTTTTCAGGTACTTGATAAGTAAACTGTTCCATAGTTTCCCTAAGGACATTCGATGCATCATTTATTATTATAAAAAAAGATTCTTTATGAAAAGCCGCTATTATTAATTTAATCAGATATAACCCAACTGTCAGTTCTCCTTTAAGTTTCGGTGAAGTTGATGAAGGTCATGATTTTAATTTTTACAAAAAATTAAAATCATGAGGTATTAATGTGACCATTAGAAGTCAATTTGGAAATGATATAGATGCTGCTTGTGGTCAATTGTATAGAAATTATCAAAAGAGCAACAAGCAGTAATTTAGAGGTGAAGATGATGATGATATTGTATTCCATAAAAAAAATTGTTAAAATAAAATATAATTATGAGAGGACTGATGAATGGATAATGATTAACTAATCTATATTTTTATTTGAAATGAATAAGTTCAAACTACAAAATATAGGGTTAGTCTATCCATTTTTATAAATCAGTTTACACTTTATTTGTCATGATTCCAATGGCAAAAAAGAACTTATTTAATATAAGTGAAAGACTAATCCTTCCAATTACAAATTGGGAGGATTTTTTATTCTCTCATAGATAAGAATGATGTTTATTAATCAAATAAATAAAGGAGTGAGAGAAATGACCAATTCAGACACTATTGTTACGCATGTAATACTCTGTATAAGTCGTTAATATCCATCAAACTTATACGGAGAAATTTAGAATAGATGGATGTGCCGACTTTGTATTAAAAGTAAAAAGTGTTGATATACAAAGGAGGAATTATCATGTCAATGATAAAAGTTCAAGACTTAACTTTTTCTTATCCAGGTAGTTTTGACAATATTTTTGAAGGTGTAAACTTTCAAATAGATACGGATTGGAAACTTGGATTTATCGGTAGAAATGGACGAGGTAAAACAACATTCTTTAATTTATTATTAGGGAATTATGAGTATAGTGGGAAAATCATTTCTACGGTAGAATTTAATTATTTTCCTTATCCAGTTTCGGATAAAAACAAGTATACTTATGAAATCTTTGAAGAAATTTGCCCCCAAGCAGAAGATTGGGAATTTCTTCGTGAAATATCCTATCTAAATGTTGATGCCGAGGTCATGTACCGACCATTTAAAACATTATCAAATGGAGAACAAACAAAGGTGTTGCTTGCTGCACTTTTATTGAATGAGGGTCAATTTCTATTAATTGATGAGCCAACCAATCATCTAGACACTGGTGCGCGAAAGATGGTCTCTGATTATCTAAGGAAGAAAAAAGGGTTTATTTTAATTTCACATGACAGAATTTTTTTAGATGGATGCGTTGATCATATTTTATCTATAAATAGAGCAAATATTGAAGTTCAAAGTGGTAACTATTCTTCATGGAAGTTAAATTTTGATAGACAGCAGGAACACGAAGAGGCAACAAATCAGCGTCTACAAAAAGACTTAGGGAGATTAAAACAGTCTTCAAAGCGTTCAGCAGGTTGGTCTAATCAAGTGGAAGCTTCCAAAAATGGGACAACGAATTCGGGTTCTAAGTTGGACAAGGGTTTTGTAGGACATAAAGCGGCAAAGATGATGAAGAGAGCAAAGAACCTTGAATCAAGGCAACAAAAAGCTATTGAGGAAAAGTCAAAACTTCTAAAAAATGTGGAAAAAACCGAGTCATTAAAATTAGAATCATTGGAATTTCAGTCAAATGAATTGATTGTTTTGGCTGATGTATCTGTTAAGTACGATGACCAAGTAGTGAATAAGCCAATTAGCTTTAAAGTTGAACAGGGTGACCGAATTGTACTTGATGGAAAGAATGGAAGCGGAAAAAGTAGTATCCTAAAACTAATTCTAGGAAATCCCATACAGCATACAGGCACATTGAATTTAGGTTCGGGCCTCATTATTTCCTATGTCCAACAAGATACTTCTCATTTGAAGGGACTGTTATCGGACTTTATTGAAATGCATGAGATTGATGAAACGTTATTTAAATCCATCCTACGTAAGATGGATTTTGACCGAATTCAATTTGAGAAAGATATATCTCATTATTCTGGTGGACAAAAGAAAAAGCTGCTTATAGCCAAAAGCTTATGCGAAAAAGCTCATTTATATATTTGGGATGAACCGTTAAATTTTATTGATATTTATTCGCGCATGCAGATTGAAGAGCTTATTCAAAGATTTAATCCCACAATGGTTATTGTTGAGCATGATCAGGCATTTCAACAAACAGTTGCAACAAAAACTATATCTATGTAGTTAAATATGAAGAATTGAAGATATAATCAGTAAATCAGGTTATTAAACTATAGGGTGCAAGAGTTAAAGATCAAGCTGTCATATTGGCAGCTTTTTTATTGTACTAATGAAGCAGTTTAGCGAAAGAAGGATAATTAATTTTCAAGTGGAATTATAGTGGTATTGGTTTTGAAGGTGGGAAAATGGAGATACAAAGATTTGATGACTTTAAAGGACGTTGATTTAATAGGGATTACAGAACCAACTGTAAACTCACTTAGGCTTTTTTTGAAGGGCGTAAAGTTAGTGAAGTTGTAGAACAATTTGATTTAGGAGACTAAAGACAGCAAAAAACTGTTCTTGAATTTATCGTGACAGGCGATGCTTCCGCAGAAAACACCTTTAATTTTTATAAAAGAGCCAGTTCAGACGTGACGTTGAAAATTATTGAATCACAAATGAGTACCGATGATTTTGAAGATGAACCTCATGATGGAATTGAGTATACAGTTGATAAAGTTGGAACTGCTTCGGTTTCTCAATACCAAATGTCACTAGATGATATTGATGAATATGAATGTCCGGAAACCGTAACGGAATCTAATGAACAGGACCCATCGGTTGACAGCGCCGACTATTTACTAGACTAAGAAAAAGTCCTGGGAGTAATCCTGGGGCGTTTCTAAAGGGGTGACATGGGTTTGAGCTTTGAATTGCCTGAACTAGATCAAATGTGACAAGTGACCAAACTTCTGTTATTGCAATCTTTAATGTGGACAAGCAGGAGAGAAGAACACGTTTTTGTGAAAGAATCGAAAGAGCAGTTTACCGATTACCTAAAATGAAAAGGTTTCTTATTGAAAAAAAGTATATGTCTGAGGATGCTGAATATCTTACTGATTTAAAGGTTTATTGTTTTGAATTTCAACCTCCGATTTCAGCTACAACTTATGACAAAATCCGGTGGAAAGCATTTTATAAGCTTGCGTTAAATCTGAATATTGCTGTTACGAAGCAATGAAAGAAGCCACTTTTAGTGGCTTCAGAGTGTAGACAAAATGCCTTTTAAAAAAATTGGTGCGAAAAAAAGTTTTTTCTCTGCAAATTAGTATATGTAGTTGTTTTAATTAAATAAATTCACAAGATATATAGATTTTATATTTTATGAAAAAAACGGCTGTCGACTTTGTCCGTAGCCTGTAAGCTTCTATTTAAAGAAGCTTTTCCTCTTCATATTCATCTTTTCATAATTCTTCCTGTTCAAAAAGGTCCACTGCATAGGAGTTTTCTTTAACTAGCGGTCTGTTCACACTTCGGTTCAATTTCATTTTATATTGCAATTCCCTGAAAAATGCTACTAACTTTAAGAAGCTATATTTCTAATGAATGTTGAAAATAAAAGAAGTAGATACATATTCAAGCATTAAAAATCATATTTAGAACCGATGGATGGATATTAAAATTTGGAGGCTATAATAATGAATGAAAAACACCATAAACTGAGGCAAACTTTATTAGGGGAAAGCCATTATGAGAATTTTAATCTTGCTGATTATTTATCAGATAAACAGAAACAGCGGATGGAGCAAATGGGCAAGAGAAATAAACCACTTTCGAAGGAGGACAAGCAAGAAAAAGTTAACTGGAAGGTAATCATGGGGATGAATCGTGATACTTATACAGGAAGAATGGGGCAGTTACAAGGATTTAAATTTAAAGACTAAATAATACCTCTCAAGAATATTATTAAAACAATAGGTTTCAAAACGTGGAAGTAACCTATTTTAGAAATTCTATAAGGGGGGGGGAATTGTGAAGAAAGTAAAATTTTTTGATTGTGGAAAGGTCGAAGACTTGGAAAACAAAATTAATGATTTTTTAAGTAATATGAACACTAATTATTTTCTATTGATTGACATAAAGTTCAACAGTTACCATAATGGTGAAGATCTTCCAGATTATCATACTGCAATGATTATTTACGAAATTTAAGATTGAAAGCATCCTTGGGGTGCTTTTTATATTGTCACAAAACATTAACAATAAACGACAGGTTATGACATATATTAGTTGAATTCCTTTTCAACGAGGGAGGAGATTTGATATGTCAAAATTATTAGAGCTAGTTGAGGAAAAGAAATTTGGAAAGGTGCAATCGGTTTTGATAATGGCTTTATGATTAATTCTCACGATGATATGGTAGATTATATTATTGTTGAATTTGAAGACAGATTTGAAGTTTACTTAAATATTTATGACAACGGTAAAACACCGAACAGGGATTTCTTAGC
>NZ_MLYR01000119.1 GCF_001866655.1 Bacillus sp. MUM 116
CTTGCCCCTGTGAGAGTAGGACGTTGCCAGGCTAATAATGGCCCCTTGGTCAAGCGGTTAAGACACCGCCCTTTCACGGCGGTAACACGGGTTCGAATCCCGTAGGGGTCACCATAGTTTTTTCGCGGCAGTGAAAATAACTTTCATCATTATGGAGGATTAGCTCAGCTGGGAGAGCATCTGCCTTACAAGCAGAGGGTCGGCGGTTCGATCCCGTCATCCTCCACCATGATTTTTTCACGATAGTGAAAAAAATCTTTAATAAATGAGCCATTAGCTCAGTTGGTAGAGCATCTGACTTTTAATCAGAGGGTCGAAGGTTCGAGTCCTTCATGGCTCACCATTTTGAAATAAATGGAACCAAATTGGAGATATACCATAAGCTTTAATATGCGGAAGTAGTTCAGTGGTAGAACACCACCTTGCCAAGGTGGGGGTCGCGGGTTCGAATCCCGTCTTCCGCTCCACATTTTTGGCGGCATAGCCAAGTGGTAAGGCAGAGGTCTGCAAAACCTTTACCACCGGTTCGAATCCGGTTGCCGCCTCCAATTTTTAAAAAATAAATTTTACTTCCATGGCGGTGTAGCTCAGCTGGCTAGAGCGTACGGTTCATACCCGTAAGGTCGGGGGTTCGATCCCCTCCGCCGCTACCAATTGGATATTTGATTATGGCGGGTGTGGCGAAGTGGTTAACGCATCGGATTGTGGTTCCGACATTCGTGGGTTCGATTCCCATCATCCGCCCCTTAAATCAATGGGCTATAGCCAAGCGGTAAGGCAACGGACTTTGACTCCGTCATTCGTTGGTTCGAATCCAGCTAGCCCAGCCAATTTTAATTAAATAATTTTTGCGGGTGTAGTTTACTGGTAAAACCTCAGCCTTCCAAGCTGATGTAGTGGGTTCGATTCCCATCACCCGCTCCATTTAAGGGCCTATAGCTCAGCTGGTTAGAGCGCACGCCTGATAAGCGTGAGGTCGATGGTTCGAGTCCATTTAGGCCCATAAATTTAAATATGAAAAATCCAAGTCCAATTCGAAAACGAATTGGACTTTTTATGATTCTAGATTCCCTTATACCTAGTAATCTAGCCGTCACGGTAAGTGAAAATTGTTAAAGTGCCCGGAAACAAGATAAAACCCTCGTAGCGGTAACCGAGAGCTGCTCTAGGTTCCCGTTTACAAGAAAACCTCCACACCGTGGTAACCGCCCCCTGCTCTAGGTTCCCGTTTATATGAAAAACTCCTCACTGTGGTAACCGAACCCTGCTCTAGGTTCCCGTTTACAAGAAAAACTCTTCACCGTGGTAACTGAACTCCGCTCTAGGTTCCCGTTTACAAGAAAAACTCTTCACCGTGGTAACCGAACTCCGCTCTAGGTTCCCGTTTACAAGAAAAACTCTTCACCGTGGTAACCGAACTCCGCTCTAGGTTCCCGTTTATATGAAAACCTCCTCACCGTGGTAACCGAACTCCGCTCTAGGATCCCGTTTACAAGAAAAACTCCACACCGTGGTAACCGCCCCCCGCTCTAGATGCCCGTCTACATCAAAAAATCCCCATCGTGGTAACCGCCCCCCGCTCTAGGATCCCGTTTACAAGAAAAACTCCACACCGTGGTAACCGCCCCCCGCTCTAGGTTCCCATTTATATGAAAAACTCCACACCGTGGTAACCCACCCCTGCTCTAGGTTCCCGTTTACAAGAAAAACTCTTCACCGTGGTAACCGAACTCCGCTCTAGGATCCCATTTACAAGAAAACCTCTTCACCGTGGTAACCGAACTCCGCTCTAGTTTCCCGTTTACAAGAAAAACTCCCAGTCGTGGTAATCGAAAGTCAATCTAGATGCCCGTCAACCAGAAAAATCGTCCTGCCACGGTAACCCAAATCACCTAAAAATGGTACAACTACATCATTGACCTGCAAAAATAAACCATTAGCTTAAATTTTCATCAAAGAATCCTAAAGCATATTTAATGGCTTCCTCAACTTCATTTGTTTCATACCCAGTTAGATCCTCATCCGTTATTTCTAACTTTGTTCCTGATAAGGAATAGCCGCTGTCTAAATTAATATCAAGAAATACCTCATAACCTTCACTCGTTTTTGTAATTTCAATAATATCGTAATCACGAATAGCCGTACCTGTTGAATACTCTAATGGCTCCAATTCTGACATAGTTAAACCCTCCTTTTAGAATCTACTCAGTATCATACCCACAATCAAAAAAACATATATAGAAGTAAAAATAAGTTATTAATGGGGGATAAAATGAGAGTCGAAAAATTAAATAATGAAAGTGTAAGAGACTTTGTGGAATACTGCAAAAAACACAGAAATGAGCTTGATGATTCTTTTCTTTATGATGAAAACCTAATGGAATTTAAACCGAATAAAGAGAATCCCACTTATATTGTGACCAATAAGCTGGGGAAAATAATTGCTGCTGCATCCCTTATGATTGATGACTATAATCAAAGAGGACGAAAAGCGCGTTTTAGAATTTTCTATTCCCCAAAAAAGAACCTTGAGTGCTACCGATTGCTTATAAAGGCTATGTTACCTCATACAAACAATTTAGATAAAATCTTCTTATTTATCCCTCTAAAAAATAAACAACTATTAAAATCGGTAGAACAGTTAGGTTTTACAATAGAAAGATACACCTTTCTTATGGTAAGGGAAGAGACCGATGTTCCAGATGTTATTTTTCCAAAGGAATACATCCTTAAAACCTTCAGAACTGACCAAGATGAAGAAATTTGGTGTGAAGTTAGAAATGCAGCATTTGCTAACCTAAAGGGGAATGAAACACCAATAACGCATGAGAATGTTCGGGAAATGGTTTCTAGCGGCAATTTTCTTGAAGGAGGCATGAAAATCCTGTTTCATAAGGAAAAACCAGTAGGAGTTGTCAGAGGTACTATAGAAGAGCATAACGATGAACCAATTATGAATATCGGGCCGCTGGCGATTCTGCCGGAATATCAGGGAAAAGGGTTAGGAAGACTTATATTGAGAGCTTCCTTACACTTCGCCAAGGAGAATTTTTACAAAAAGGTAATTCTTTCAGTAAATGGAGAAAATGAAGGGGCAAAATCTTTATACACTAAGGAAGGTTTTAAGGAAGTAGAGGCGTATGCATGCTGTCAATATGAGATAAGAAAGTAAATTAGAACCTTCATGAAACATCGAAAAGACATCTTTCATCCAGAAAGATGCCTATAAGCCATTTCAGGTCAAGAAGCTTTCGATAGTCTTCTATCCACAATCCCTGTAAGCAGAATCATCATGAGTGATAAACCTACATAGTAGAATTGATCCCACCATATACGACTATGTAGAATTCCGACACTTATAAGAAATTGGTCTACTATAAACATCAGTAAACCAGTAACCACATAGAGGGCCCATTTGAGTTTCCAGTTCATTCGAACCATTCCACAATAGAAGAGGCTGGCACATAAATAAAAAATCGCAGCAAAGGCAATGGAATCGCGACCGATATTTTCAAACCATCCTGGACGGTAAAATCGATTCAAGAAAAATAGCATAGGAAGAATGTGAGCACTGGCTGAAATGGAGCCTGTGATTAAATAGAGAAGCAAATAATGCTGAAATCTATTTTGTGGCTGAATAATCCATTTATAAAACATCTTTGCGATTGAAAAATAACCTAGAAGACCAAAGCCAGTATAGGCTAATTTCCACCAATGATGTTCATAAATATGAAGCTTTAAAAATAACCATTCAATCCCGACGAATAAACCTGAAAATATGATTTTCCAAATCCAGTTTAAATGGAAAACGGCAATCAAGGTGGCGATTACAGGTAATGAAAATGCATTCGAGACAAATGCTCCAACCTCACTATCATAAAAAGAAAAGTGTTTAATTATTTTAGGGTGATAATCATAACTTCCTAAGAAATTAAAAATGATGGTTTCAATGATATAGGCTAACCCAATCATGGATAATAACACGAGCAGAGGTTGCATATTTCTTTTTTTGATTAAGATAAAGCAAAATAGTAACGAATCTAATAAAAGTAAAGCGAGATACCAATAGGAATTATGCACACTCGTTCACTCCGGTACTAGCTGAATAGTATTAATGTGTTTCCAAGTTTGGAAATTATTCAGATGCACTCATAGATATCATAAAAAAAGGCCCATATTCATCATACGGGCCATCCAAATGGGAAATGTTATTTCATCGATGCATCTCGATGTTCATTGAAATCAATTTTGCATTCATTTAATGGAATAACCTTTGTTTTTTTAATAAATTTATATCCGAGCCACATGACAAGGAAAAGTGGGATGCCCAGGTAGGCAGCGATTACACCGCCCCAATCAATATGATCACTTATGAAGGCCTGATAATCTTGGGCCAATAGGACAATAAGACATAGTGCAAAGGCAAAGATGGGGCCAAAAGGAAACCATTTAGAGCGATAGGGAAGATCTTCAAGCGAATAGCCTTGAGCAACATAGGCTTTTCGAAAACGATAATGGCTGGCTGCTATCCCAAGCCAAAAAATAAATCCTGTAACACCCACTGAGTTCATCAGCCATATATAAACTGTTCCATCCCCGAAAAAGGAAGCGAGGAAGGCAAACATCCCGACAAGGGTTGTCGCAATGATTGCAGGAACGGGAACGCCCCGCTTATTAAGTTTGGTAAAAATACGAGGTGCCTGACCCTCTTCCGCCATTGCATATAGCATCCGGCTCGTAACATAAAGACAGGAATTTCCCGCTGACAATACTGCTGTTAAAATGACCGCATTCATGAATGATGCTGCTATTGCAAGTCCAGCCTTTTTAAATACTAGTGTAAAGGGGCTGACCATGACTGTATCTCCTGCCAAACTGCTGGTGGTATAAGGGACAATTAAACCAATAACAAGAATGGCAAGACAATAGAATAAGAAAATCCTCCAAAAAGTTGTGCGAATGGAGCGTGGGACATTTTTTACAGGATTTTCACTTTCACCCGCTGCAACACCAATGATTTCTGTCCCTTGGAAGGAGAAACCTGCAGCAATGAAAATACCAAGCGTAGCCATAAAGCCACCTGCAAACGGGGCGTCTCCGACAGTAAAGTTTTTGAATCCAATCGGCTTTCCGTTCATAATGCCAAAAATCATTAATAAACCGACCACAATAAAAATGATGATTGTAGCGACCTTAATGAATGAAAACCAATATTCCCCTTCTGCATACCCTTTTACGGAAAGATAGTTCAGTAAAAAAATGGTGACTAAAAAGAATAGGCTCCATAAAAATGAGGAACTGTGCGGAAACCAAAATTTCATGATCATTGTTGAAGCTGTAAGCTCTGCTGCTAGTGCGATTGCCCAGGAGTACCAATAATTCCAGCCTAAGGCAAATCCGAGAGCTGGGTCAATAAAACGGGTAGCGTATGTACTGAATGAACCGCTGACCGGCATAAACGTCGCCAGTTCCCCCAGGCTAGTCATAATAAAATAAACCATGATTCCAATAATTGTATAGGCGACAAAGGCACCGCCGGGTCCAGCTGCGTGGATGGCTGGTCCGCTGCCGAGAAAAAGCCCTGTTCCGATCGCACCGCCCAATGAAATCATCGTCAAATGCCTTGCTTTTAATTTTCTTTGTAATGTAACAGGTGATTTAGCTTCTTGCTGTTCAGTTCTTGGAGATTGCTTCACATTAATATCTAGCATATGATCCCTCCACTGAAATTAATTTTAATTGATTCAAGCGCTTACATAAAAACTGTCACCTAAAATTAGGACAACGGTTTTAAACGAAAACTTTCAAACTTTGATTACAAATACACCTCCAATTTATTACAAATTTACGTATGCAGGGGCTGTTCCTCATAGTTGTAATTTTCAGATAAATTAACAATTGATTATAGTATAAAAGTTTTGTTTTTTTCATGTCAATAGAATTTATCCAACCTTTATAAAGTTATTAGTCTAATAAATTAGTTAACTAAAGCGTTAAATAGGGATTTTAATATTTGGAATGATGTTTTTGTAATGAATTAAATATAGTTAAAATATTATTTTAAAAAAATAATTAAGTGCCTGTCACTTACCCGAAATCTGTCGAAAAATATTATATTAGAAAACCCGAAACATCTTCAAATGCCCCTCATAGATTAAAAATGAATGAACGGTTCATTCTACAATACATCATGAAGGGAAGTTTGACTGAATGAAAACTGATTCAAAATGGGAACTTCAAGGTAAATACGTTATTATCACTGGGGCAACGAGCGGTATTGGGTTTGCGGCAGCTAAGGAATTAGCTGCCCGAGGAGCAAAACTTGGGATTGTGGCCCGAAATGAGGCTAAGGCGAAGGAAATCGTGGCTCTAATTAAAGGAGCTGGGGACGAATCGGTTGATGTTGACCTGTTTATAGCAGATATGTCATCTCAATCATCCATTCGCCAGGTGGCAGCTGAAATTTTGGCAAAGTGTCCTAAAGTAGACATTTTGGTCAACAATGCTGGCGCACTATTCGAAAGCCACCAAATCACGGAGGATGGTGTGGAAATGACCTGGGCTCTTAACCATCTGGGGCCGTTTCTTCTCACGAATCTTCTCTTACATCGTCTTAAGGAAAGTGCTCCGGCTCGCATTATCACGACCGCATCCCATGGTCATAAAATGGCAAAGAAGGGGATTGACTTTGAAGACTTAAGGGCGGAAAAGCTTTATAGGCGGCTTAAGAAGTTAATGGGCGGACCTACTTTACGATATGGACAGACGAAGCTTGCAAATATTTTGTTTACAGCTGAACTGGGAAAACAACTTGATGGAACGGGGGTTACCTCTTATTGTTTTGACCCGGGTCTTGTGGATACAAATTTTAACCAGAACAATGGGAGGCTAGCCCGCATGACCATGTCAGTAATGAGGCTGTTTTCACGCATTCCTGAAAAGGGAGCCGAAACATTGGTCTGGCTGGCCGAATCAAACGAAGTTTCTCAGCATAATGGTCAATATTACGCAGATAAAAGTGTAAAAACACCATCTGATGCAGCGAGGAACACGAAAGCTGCGACACGGTTATGGAAAATAAGTGAGGAACAAACAATGTTCTAAATTTTTTATGTAGGATGGTGAAAAGGGATGTCGCCGCTAAATGAAGAAAAGCTTGAGCAAATACACATACAGCGAGTGAAAGAAATTAAAGGGGCAGCCTTAAAAGTATTTGCTCGCAAGGGAATCAGCGGAACGAAAATGAGCATGATTGCTGAGGATGCCGGTATTAGTCAGGGCCTTTCTTATCGATACTTCAAATCCAAGGAGGAGCTTTTTATTGTTCTCATTCAAGAGGCGATGGAAGAAGCGGATGCAGCAATGAAGCAAATTGGCCAATTGCCGGGAACGCCAATGGAACAGATAAGAACATTAACCCAAATCATACTGGATGAATCAAATAAGGATGCTTTCTTATTAATCCAGCAGGCAAAGACTGCAAACGATGTGCCGGAGAAGGCAAGGCAAATCATCGAACAGTATTCGGTGAAGGACCCGATACAAGGCTTGGTTCCTATCTTCGTCAAAGGCCAGCAGTTCGGAGAATTTTGTGCAGGGGATCCTTACAGACTCCTATTCTGTTATTTTTCCGTTATCACCGGGCTTATGGTGCAGGAGCATCAAGGGGATTGGACCAATGATGTGGATCTTTTAATGAAAATTCTAAAGAAATAATTCCTTTTCTGCAAAATTATTTTTATAGAGCATTTGGAAAAAATCAAACTTTAATAGAACTAAGAGGCATGATGAGATCCCATCATGCTTTTTGCTTTTTTATATCTTTTAGACGGGAATGATCAAAGTTGAGTGAACTTGTTGGATACGCAATGGTAAGTACCTTAAATGCAGGAGGAGCTATGAGAAACGCAAGGAATTTCTACTGCTTATATTCACAATACCGAATTGAATTTTTAAGAATATTCTTTAGAAATCCATGTTTGCACATATGTTAAAAATATTTGCGCAGAAGTTGAGAGCATTGTTGTGTCTTTAACGGCAACTCCTAAATCTCTATATGATGGAATTTCTAATTCTTTATATACTACCTTGCGAGATATATTCTTTAATACTAACTCAGGCAAAATACTAATTCCTAACCCTTTTTCAACCATAGCAATAACTGCATAATCATCTTTTTCGACAAATTGAACATTTGGCGCTATTTGATGAACTGTAAATATCTCTGATATCTCATCATCGGCACCTTCATAAAGTTTAATGTATGGATATTTTGATAAACCTGAGATTGGAAAAAATGCGTCATGTGCACGAGGATGATTTTCAGGCAAAACAACGACTAATGGGTCTCTTCTTAGGAATATCGTCTCTAACTGCTTATTAGCGGGCACTCGAACAAAAGCGCAATCTAGTCTCCCATCCATAAGCCACTTTCCATTTTCTTGATACGTACCATGTAATAATTCAAATTGAATTTTTGGAAAGTCCAATCTAAAATTCTCTATCATGCCCGGAAGCCATTGAGCTGACACACTAGTAAATGTTCCAACTCTGATTAGACCTGATTCTAATCTATGTATCTCGTCTAATTTGTTATTCAGATTATGTTGACAATTCAATACGGACTGAATATATGGTAATAGTTGCTTGCCATCTGAAGTAACAGTAGCACCTGAACGGTCACGGTTCAGAAGCTTCAGTCTGAATTCACTTTCCAATGCATTTAACAAATGGGTGATCCCAGATTGGGTGTAACCTAGTGTCTGTGCAGCTTTTGTCAAACTCCCTAGTTCAATTGTTTTCAAAAAAGCCTCGTATTGTGAAATATTCAAAATCAGACCTCTCCTTCATGAGTAATTCTAATGATTTTCATTAAAAACATGAGTTTTACTAATTTAATAATGCGAATTATAATGAAAACACTGGAAATTATCAAGAGACAAAGCGGTTTACTATAGGATAAGGAAAAGGAAATACTACCGCTACACGCTTGGTAAACTAATTAATACACGACGAGGTGAAAGTTAGATTACTTATGTAATCCTCCAGTTTTATTGTATGGTTCCACGCAGTTTGTCTAGAAAAAACGTACACCACGTATCTCGGCTGAACCCCAATTAAAGTAAATGATGGAACCAAAAAATATAAAAATTAAATATTGTAGAAGTAAAGACGATTTTGTAGTAGTAAAAGGGTTATGAAATTTCAAATTATAAACAACGGGGGAATAGAGATGAAAATACAATTAAAAGCTGATTTAATGCTACTAATGGTTACATTTTTTTGGGGTGCATCCATCTTACTTACAAAGGTTGGTCTCAAATACATAGGAGAATATAATTTAATCGCATTACGATTTATTATTGCTTTTCTTTTATCAGGTATAGTATTTTACAAGCACTTAATCAAAATTGATTTTAAAACTGTAAAATATGCGTTTATATTAGCTTCTATTTTATTTATAGTTTATATTTTTGCTACTTTTGGTACAAAGTATACAAGTGTTTCAAATGCCGGTTTCTTATTGGGTCTCACAGTCATCTTTATTCCAGTATTATCATCTATATTTTTAAAGCAAAGACCTGAAAAAAAAATTGTATTGGGGATTGTTTTAACCATAATAGGAATAGGATTATTAACGTTAAATAACGAATTAAAGATAGCTAATGGTGATATATTATGTATCTTATCTGCTTTATTTTATGCGGTTCATGTCATCGTTACTGGAACAATGACTAAGCATGTTAATTCAATTACTCTTGGGGTAGTACAACTAGGTTTTGTCGGCCTATTTAGTCTCATTTTCTCAATGTTTATGGAAACCCCAAAACTTCCTGACACTGTTGAATCATGGTTTTCAATCTTAGCCTTAAGCATATTTTGTACAGCAATAGCTTTCATTGTTCAGGTTATTGCACAGCAATATACTAGCCCTACACATACAGGTCTTATTTTTACATTAGAACCTGTTTTTTCAGCAGGTTTTGCTTTCTTTTTCACGGGTGAAACGCTCACATTTAAAGGTTACTTAGGTGCAGTACTCATATTATTAAGTGTATTAATTGCTGAGCTAGATTTTAAAAGTCTATTAAAACTAAATTATAAAAATAATATGGAATAGATATTTCGCCAAGGTAGATAAATATACCTCTAAGACAATAAAAACCCCGTATTCGGTCATTTTCAGCCGTTTTCGTGGTGTTTTATATCGGGAAATACTGCGATAAACTTGTTTTTTTATAAAAACACAATCTCCATTTTTCTTGGGATATCTTGTTTTTACTGCCTGCCTTAGCGTACAAAATTCGCATTTTGTTGTTTTGCTCGTTAGTTTACTAACTAGCTTATAAAATCAAACTCCCTAAAATGTTCGTTTAAGGGAGTTTTTTTACATCCCTCATTTTGTTTGTCACTTTAGGAGATAACTCGCACTTATTTTAAGTGCTATTTTGCACATCCAACCTTAAAAACCCAGCACATGGGAAGATTAGCTGGGTTTCTTAATTATTTACATCCAATCATTTATAGAACTATTCTGATCAGTTCAGTAAAAAAGGGACTACTCTTTTTCAGCAATCGCGCCCGATTGTTGAAGATCTTAACTACTTTTTCTTGTTGTACTAACGCACCCTTTAGTTAAACAAGGTAATGGGAAACCAACTGTTAACTTAATCTGCCAAAATATTGAGAAATCACTTGAAATGATTCCTTTGGTTCCCAATTTAGTGGGGCTTGTGAGGTTTCGTTCCCATTCCAAGTACGAACAATACTATAACTTGCTATATCCAAGTCATAAAGAGGAACAATATTGGAAGGATAACTGGGGGTTACGAATGTAAACACAAATACACCATCTACTCCTTCATCGGTGAACAATTTTAACATTTCAATTATAAATTTTGCTTGTTCTTCTTCATCCCGAATGAGTGGTTTATTCAGTTGCCACGGTTTAGATTTACGATCAATAACAAGCCATCCCATACTCCCTTGATCCGAAGCACCTTTATAAGTACAGCATCCAAATTCAGTTATAAAAATAGGCTTTCCATACACCTTGTAGCCACGAATTAGTTCCCGAAAATTATTGGCATTAGATGCATCACGATATGCGTCAATCCCAACAAAATCGAAGATATTCCAATCAATCTCTTCCCATAAACCTGCTGCATAAGTTAATGGACCCGAAAATTGTTTCCTAACCTCCCTCACTGTACTTGTTAAGAATTTGTTCAACCTCTCAATTGGAGATGGGTGTGTAAAAAATTCTTCTGTCCATTGTGATGGATCGGTAAGAAATTCTAAACGTTTAAGTGGATTATCTCCTGGTATTAAACCTGTCATAAATATACTGAACTCACATCCAATAACCAAGACTACTTTATTATCCTGTTTACGGATTTCCTCACATATCATTGCTGACTTTATAATCTGATCAAAAGTTTCTTTTTCATTAGCATCATATAGCAACGGAGAAAACCAAACATCTAATCCCTGTTCAGCAGCGACATTAGCTGCCATTTTTAGGCGACCTAAATCCTGTCCTGTAATTCTTACAGCAGTACAATGCAACTCATTTGCAATTATCAGCATCTCGCGTTTCACTATATCTAATGGAAGTGATTCCCGAGTTAATTCGCCTTTTATAACTGGCATCCCAACATCGTAGGTAACGCCTTTCACTTTCAATGACATATACTCCAACCCCTTGACTTAGTAAATAAGCAAAATTAAATCCATAGTATAAAATACACTATCCTTATAGAAAAATTTTAGGGTCTCCATACTTGTTACATACTTATATTTTAAAATTGTCCTACTTGCACTAACCTGAACCGTTTATTGAATAAGAAATGGGATTGCCGTAGCAACCTACTGTTAAACTCAAGCGCCCGATAGTTTAAGAAGAAATCTTTAAAGTTGGATATCTAAATCATTTAAAGTCCCATTCAATATTTATCTGATTTTCTCCGCCAACTCTAAAATAATTCCCTCTGGACCACGAACGTAGCATAACTTATAACTTTCTTCATATTGCTGTATCTCACTAAAGACTTCTGTGCCCTTCTTTTTCAATTTTGCAACAATAGCTTCAATATCTTCAACAGCAAAGCAAATATGTCGGATACCCAGCGTATTTGCAAAAGGTTGCTGAATATCTTTTTCATCTGACGGCGTATAAAATTTGACTAGCTCTATCCATGCCTGACCATCTGGCATCCCCAATCCTACACATGCCGTTTTAACATCATTAAGCCCAACTATTCTGTCCAACTGTTCTCCATCCAATTCCCATTCCGCTTGCACTTCAAGTCCTAAATCAAGAAAAAACGCTTTAGCCTCTGAAAGATCATTTACGTTTATACTCACATGATCTATTCTATTGATCTTCATATCTCATACCTCCTATGTTCCTGCTATTTCAATACCTGTATTCGTTTAAGGTTTGTTTGTAATTATAATTCGCTTAAACATAAAGAAAGAGCACAATTCTTACTAAAGGATTGCGCACGATGTTGAAGACCATTGCTTAAATATTATTGTCAAAATCAGCATCAGTCAAAATTTTACTTTCCTTTTGCCGATCCAAATAAATTCACTTTTTATAATCCCAATTATATTTATATATATCCTTTAGCTTTTTATAAAATAATATAAGGTTAAAGTCTAAAGACATGATTTGATCATACGTGAACGTATGATAATACTTAAAATCAGGATGACTAACTAACCTAAACGCACACCTTACACATAAG
>NZ_MLYR01000012.1 GCF_001866655.1 Bacillus sp. MUM 116
TAAAGGCGACTTAATCATCTTACCAAGTTATCAACCTAAAGTCAATAACTTTTTTTATTTCTTTTTTGTTACTCATTGTTGTTTTGCAACAACAGATATTAATATACCACCATTAAAGGTATGGTGCAATAGTTTTTTTATGATTATATTTAACTATTTTAAAATAAAAATATTCGCATTCTTCAATTATTAATTTAGCTATTTGCATCCACTAATAACGTGTTCATCAAAGCAAAATAAAAATGCCGGGAAAAGCCCGGCATTTTTCAAATAATATTAACGGTGACGCATTAATGGGAATAATAGCACGTCACGGATTGACGGCGAATTGGTTAAAAGCATCACTAGGCGGTCAATTCCGATTCCTAACCCGCCTGTTGGAGGCATACCATATTCAAGCGCTTCAACAAAATCCTCATCCATTTCGTGCGCCTCATCATTTCCTTGTTCTCTTTCCTTCAATTGAGCTTCAAAACGTTCACGTTGATCAATTGGATCATTTAATTCTGTAAAGGCATTCGCATGCTCACGCGCCACAATAAATAACTCAAAACGGTCTGTAAACCTTTGATCCTCATCGTTTTTCTTTGCAAGCGGCGAAATTTCAACAGGATGTCCATAAATAAAGGTTGGCTGAATCAGTTTTTCCTCTACTTTTTGTTCAAAGAATTCATTGACAATATGGCCATACAACATATGTTCAGTGATTTCCACTCCATGTTCTTTAGCAAGGGCGCGGGCCTCATCTACACTCATCTCTTTCCAGAAATCTACACCAGTATATTCCTTAATTGCGTCGACCATGTGTAGTCTTTTCCATTCCGGTTTAAGGTCAACTTCATATTCACCATATTGTACAGTCGTTGTCCCTAGGACTTCTTGGGCGATATGAGCAATTAAATTTTCAGTAAGGCTCATGATATCTTTATAATCCGCATACGCTTCATAAAGCTCAATCATCGTGAATTCCGGATTATGGCGGGTTGAAACCCCTTCATTACGGAACACTCGACCGATTTCATAAACTTTTTCCAATCCACCGACAATCAACCTCTTTAAATGCAGCTCTATTGCAATACGCATATATAATTGCATATCGAGTGCATTGTGATGAGTGATAAACGGACGGGCAGAGGCTCCTCCTGCAATGGAATGCATCATTGGTGTTTCAACCTCTAAATAGCCATGATCATCTAAATAACGGCGCATTTCCCGAATGATGCGGCTCCGGGTGATAAAGGTTTCTTTACTTTCCTCGCTCATAATTAAATCTAAATAGCGCTGACGGTAGCGCTGCTCCACATCTTTAAGACCATGGAACTTATCAGGCAGCGGACGTAACGCTTTCGTTAAAAACTCAAACTCTTGAACCTTAACAGACAACTCGCCCACTTTTGTTTTAAATAGTGTTCCTGAAACTCCAATAATATCGCCTAAATCGGCCGAATTAAAAATCTCGTACTTTTCTTCTCCGACAGCATCCTGTCTTACGTATACTTGAATTTGACCGGTTACATCTTGAATATGAGCAAACCCAGCCTTCCCTTTACCGCGTTTGGTCATAATTCTTCCCGCAAGCGTAACGGCTACATTTTTAGCTTCAAGCTCTTCTTTTTCTAATTCACCGTACTGTTTAATCATTTCCATTGCCATATGTGTACGATCAAATCGTTTTCCAAACGGGTCAAGACCCTTTTCACGCATGGAACTCATTTTTTCACGTCTGACAATCAGTTGGTCATTTAATTCTTCCTGACTCATGCATATCAACTCCAATATATATCTTTTTATGTAAATAGCATATTAAATCCGCATTTTAATACATACTTTATTATTTTACACAAACTTGGGAATTCAGACATTAAAAAAGTTTAAAAATAAAATAAAACTGCCAGCAATTCACTGGCAGCTACATAGTCATTATAGATAAGCGAAATTGGAAACTCAAGCTTTTATCCTACTGTCAACTCTTTTTCTTCAGCTTCTGCAACTAAACCATTTAATAGAGTTACTAATTCTTCGCGGCTATTACACTCATTAATAGCGTTACGAGCTATACCGTTACCGCGGATTCCTTTTAAATACCAAGCAGCATGCTTTCGCATTTCACGTACAGCAATATTCTCATTCTTGAGTGCAATTAAGCGGTCCAGGTGGAGAATACAAACATCAATTTTTTCTCGAACAGACGGATCGCCAAGCAATTTACCTGTTTCCAGATACTGAACGGTCCTATAGATCATCCAAGGATTGCCCAGTGCAGCCCTTCCAATCATCACTCCATCAACGCCAGTTTCCTCAAGCATCCTTTTTGCATCCTGAGGGGTCTGAACATCCCCGTTTCCGATAAGAGGAATATTAATGGATTGTTTTACCTCACGAATAATGTCCCAGTTTGCTTTACCTTCATACATTTGAACCCTGGTACGGCCGTGCAGGGAAACAGCCTTTCCACCAGCACGTTCGACTGCCTGGGCATTTCGAACCGCATAAATATGGTCCTCATCCCAGCCCATCCGCATTTTTACGGTAACTGGCTTCTCGACTGCATCAACAACCGCTGATACCATTTCATAGATTTTATTAGGATCTAAAAGCCATTTTGCCCCTGCATCACATTTTGTGATTTTAGGGACTGGACATCCCATATTAATATCAATAATGTCTGCATTCGTATTTTTATCAACAAATTGAGCTGCTTCTACAAGTGATTCTTTTTCTCCACCGAAGATTTGCAGGCTTAATGGCTTCTCCCGCTCATCGATGTAAAGCATATTCATCGTTTTTTCATTTCTGAAATTAATCCCTTTATCACTTACCATTTCGGCACACACTAAACCAGCCCCAAACTCTTTTACCGTTAAACGAAAGGCAGAGTTACATACACCGGCCATTGGCGCTAAAACGACTTGGTTCTTCATTTCAATATCACCAATTTTCAACATTCAAACATACCTCCTTTCCTAATCTTCTTTTGGTGGCTCTAATTCTTCAATACTTATTTTTAATGACTGAGTTATTTTTTTCAGCAAATCGCTTGGCGGCAGGCGATTTCCTCTCTCAATCTCACCTAAAATTGAAACTGAAACTCCTAATTCCTTCGAAAAGCTCTCCTGCGTAAACCCTTTTAGCTTCCGATAGGCTCGAATACGTCTTCCCCATTTTTCCGCTTCCATATCCGGACTCCTTCTTTATCAGGTAATTCATCTAATGATGCTTGAAGTGGTTTTTCCATCCCTGGAATGATCATTTTTGGCCGAATTTCCAATAGCGGCACAATGACAAATGCCCGCTCATGCATTCGGGGATGAGGGACATTGAGGCTCTCTGTTTCAATATTTTCATGATTATACAAGAGAATGTCAAGGTCTATTGTCCGCGGTCCCCATTTTATTTCCCTTTTCCTTCCAAGTTGCTGCTCTGTTTTTAAACAGATTTCTAATAGTTCATAGGCATTGAACTCAGTCTTTATCTCGATTACCATATTCAAAAATAAATCCTGATCCTCATAACCAACCGGATCTGTTTCATAAACAGAGGAACAAATTACTAACTCTATTTTTGGATTTTTTGATAGCAGCTTAATAGCTTGTCCTAAATAATCATATCGGTTCCCCATGTTTGAGCCAAGGGAAATAAATGCTGTATTCTCCACCATTATCTTCTCCTTGTAATTTCTACTGCAACAGACTTGTAATGGCCTGGAATTGGCGGGTCA
Organism: Bacillus sp. MUM 116; assembly: GCF_001866655.1. Classification (GTDB taxonomy): domain Bacteria; phylum Bacillota; class Bacilli; order Bacillales; family Cytobacillaceae; genus Neobacillus. The sequence goes on from NZ_MLYR01000012.1 coordinate 3,719, forward strand.
GGTTTTATCAATTTTACAGTAACATCCTTGACCAGTGTAAACTCCTTTAACACACTTGCAGCGATGTTTTCCGCAACAGTTTCTAGTAACTTATATGGTTCCCCTTCAACGATTTTTTGGCAAAGCTGAAATACCTCGCCATAATGAACCGAGTACTCCAATTCATCTGTTTCCCCTGCCCTTTTTAAATCCAATGATATGATTAAATCGACAATGAAACGCTGGCCAAGACGATTTTCCTCAGGAAACACTCCATGATATCCGTAAAACTCCATTTGATTTAAATAAATTTTATCCAAGGATCTCTCCCTTTCCCATAAGTACATCTATCATTTTTGCCATCCTGCTCATTTCTTTTACATCATGTACCCGAACAATATGACATCCTTTCTGAATCCCGTAGCAAACGGTTGCTCCAGTGCCTTCCAATCTCTCATTAACTGGCAAATCCAAAGCTTCCCCAATCATCCTTTTTCGTGAGGTCCCCAATAGGACCGGGTATCCGATTGATGTTAACGTATCAAGATCCCGCATCATTTCAATATTTTCCTGATAATCCTTTGCAAAACCGATACCTGGATCTAAAATAATGTTCTCATCACGAACCCCTGCTTTTTTTACGATTGAAATGCTTTCAAAAAGATCGTTTATAACATCCCTAATAAAAATATTATAATTTCGTTCATTACGATTATGTTGCAGAATGATAGGCACATCAAATTCCGCAGCAACACCAGCCATTTTGTCATCAGCCTTGGCTCCCCAAATATCATTAATGATATGAGCGCCTGCTTTAAGGGCTTCCTCAGCTACCTTTGCTTTATAAGTATCAATGGAGATCGGAACAGGAACCTGCTTAGATAGTGCATTAATAATGGGAACCACTCTTTCAATTTCTTCCTCTTCAGAAATGACCTCATAACCAGGACGAGTAGATTCACCGCCAATATCAATGATATCTGCCCCATTTGAAACCATCTCATGCGCATGCTCTAATGCCATGTTCATATCATTAAATTTACCGCCATCAGAAAATGAATCGGGTGTGATATTTAAAACACCCATGATCATGGTTTTTTGATTAAGGTCCAGTGTATATTTTCCACATACAATTTTTTGTATCCCCGTTTTACTCATTCCGATATCCTCCATGATAATTGTCGTTTCTTTGGTTTAATAAACTGTATTTATCATACACGAAATTTTAATATCATTGCAAAAAAATAAGGTGTGGCCAAATGCAGCCATCACCTTATCTAATTTAAGATATTAATCCAGCTGGTAAAGTGGTGTACTTAAGTAGCGCTCACCGTTATCCGGAATGATCGCCAATACCTTTTTACCTTTTCCAAGTTGTTTAGCAGCTTTAACCGCTGCAGCGATTGCCGCACCAGATGAGATACCACCTAAAATTCCTTCTTCTCTAGCCGCACGGCGGGCATATTCAAATGCCTCTTCTGTGGTAATTTGAATCACTTCATCGTAAATATCTGTATTTAATGTTTCTGGTACAAATCCGGCTCCAAGTCCTTGAAGCTTGTGAAGGCCCGGTTTTCCACCTGATAAAACAGCCGAGTCTTTTGGTTCAACTGCGAAAATTTTTAGATTTGGATAATGTTCACGAAGGACACTTCCTGCACCAGTAATGGTTCCACCAGTACCAATTCCGGAAACAAAGCCATCCAATTGCTCCATTTGCGCGACAATTTCCGGTCCAGTCGTTCTTCTGTGAACTTCTGGGTTTGCTTGGTTTTTGAATTGCTGCGGCATAAAATATCCGTTCTCTGCTGCAAGTGCCTCCGATTTAGCAATGGCTCCTTTCATTCCTTCCGGTCCAGGTGTTAATACTAGTTCTGCACCATAGGCACGAAGAAGATTTCTTCTTTCCAAGCTCATTGTCTCAGGCATAACAAAAATTGCTTTGTAGCCTTTTGCAGCAGCAATCATCGCAAGACCGATACCTGTATTACCACTTGTTGGTTCGATAATGGTATCTTTACCAGGCGCAATAAGACCTTGTTCTTCTGCGGCTTCAATCATTGCTAAACCAATACGATCTTTAACACTGCTTCCAGGATTAAAATATTCTAATTTCAAATAAACTTCAGCACTGTTTTCATCTACTAATTTATTTAATTTTACAATTGGTGTTTGACCGACTAATTCGGCAACTGAATTTGCAACACGAACCATTATTGTTTACCCCCAAATCTTTATTCCGAGTATTTTTATTGGATTTATATACAATGTACCAGTTTTAACCTCATTTTGTCAATTAGTTTTGTTCAATAAATTCTTAAAATTTCATAAAAAAAGAACACAGAAATATTTATCTGTGCCTAATCATTTTTTTCTTTTCCATAAAACCAACTTACTTTTGCTTCATCCCAAAAAGTCCTTGCCGATGCTGGTACCTTCATTTGCTGAAGGGCCATTTGCCTGCGGATTTCCTCTTTTACATCTTGAAAAGAGTACGTTTCACCTTTTATAATTCCTTCTAATTTTAGGATTGCATAACCTTGATCGACTTTTATCGGCATGCTCCATTCCCCAACTTTTAAATTTTTAGCTGTTTGGACATATTCGAAAGGATATCGGTCATCATCCTTTGAAATATAACCAATGTCGCCGCCATCATTGGCTGAAAAATCATCGATAGACCGTTCCATTGCCATCGCTGAAAAGCTTGAGCCCTGGGATAGCTCTTTTAAGGACTTTTCTGCTTCCGTTTTTGTTTTTACAATAATCTGTGACAAATGAAAGGCAGTTGGGATATCAAATAAATCTTTATTTTGATTATAATAATTTCTCATTTCTTGTTCGGAATCAGCTACATCCTTTGTCAAAATTTCCTCAAGCAAGAGACTATTTCGAATTTGTTCTTTCCACTTTTTCTCATTCTCCTGCCTTTTTTCGCTAGCTGAATGATAAGTCGTTTGAATCATTCTAAATTCTCTTTCAACATCCTGCTTGGAAACCTTTATTTTGTATTTTTCCGCCATTTCCTTTATGACCTTTTGATCAATCATATCTTTTAAAACTTCTTTGCCATACCTTGCTTCTAATTCACTTAGCCATTCCTTCCTTGAAATCTCCCTTGTCCCTATTGTAGCCACAATCTCTTTCTTTAAGCCGGCACCGTTTGCCTTTTTCTCTTTTACGAGAAAGATGGTGATGGTTACGAAATTAACCAAAATCAGGGCGGCTACCACAAGCCGGAGCTGCTTCGTATTCAACTACTTTTCCCCCAATGCCCCGCTTATTCCGCTTTCTCTTTCAACAGTTCCAATTCTTCTTTTGTAAAAAGATATTTTTCATTGCAAAAATGACAATGTGCTTCAGCTTGTCCATCCTCTTCAATCATAGCCGTAATTTCAACAGCACCTAATCCGAGAATTGCATTCGCAAAACGCTCTTTTGAACACGTACATTGGAATTTTATCGGCATCGTTTCAAGAATCTTTACCGACTCCTCGCCAAAAAGTTCTCCCAATATTTCCTCTGGAGTAAGCCCTTTTTCAATTAATTTAGAAATAGGAGGGATTATTTTTAACCGCTCCTCAATTTTCGAAATGACTTTATCTTCAATCCCTGGCATTAATTGAAGGATAAAACCCCCGGCAGCTAAGATGGAATCATCAGGATTCACAAGAACACCCACACCGACTGATGAGGGAACTTGCTCGGATGTAGCAAAATAATAAGTAAAATCTTCCCCTAATTCTCCGGATACAAGTGGAACCTTCCCAGAAAAGAAGTCACGCAGTCCAATATCCTTTATAACAGTCAATGAACCCGTAGTGCCGACCGCACGGCGGACATCAAGCTTTCCTTGGGCATTCGCCTCAAAGTCAACATGCGGGTTTGTGACATAACCACGGACTTCCCCAATGGCATTACTATCTACTAGGATAGGGCCAAGCGGACCGTCCCCTTCAATTTTAATCGTTAGTTTTTCTTCCCCTTTCAGCATTGCTCCCATCATGACTCCTGCCGTAAGGGAACGTCCTATTGCTGCTGAAGCGGTTCTCCATGTATCATGGCGGCGCTGTGCTTCACTTACCGTTTCTGTTGTACGGACAGCATAGGCACGAACATGACCATCATAAGCAAGTGCTTTTACAAGATAATCGTTCATTTACAAGTTTCCTTTCTAATTGTTATGGTGATTTGCATCCAAATTTCGTTTATAGATTAACTGCAGGCCTTTTAACGTTAAAAACGGATCGACAACATCAATAATCTTTGATTCTTGAGCAATTAAATTAGATAAACCTCCGGTAGCAATGACCGTAGGTTTTTTCTCACTTTGCTCCATCATCCTTCTTACAATTCCCTCAACTTGCCCAACATACCCATAAACAATCCCCGCCTGCATGGCAGCAACCGTGTTTTTCCCGATTACACCTTCCGGACGGGCAATCTCAATTCTTGGAAGCTTTGCAGCCTTTGAGTAAAGAGCCTCAGTTGAAATTCCTACTCCAGGTGCAATCGCCCCTCCCATATATTGACGGTCTTCATTAACATAACAATATGTAGTTGCGGTTCCAAAATCGACGATAATCAGCGGACTTCCATATTCATGAATCGCTGCCACAGCATTGACAATCCGGTCTGCCCCGACTTCTCTTGGGTTTTCATATTTAATATTAAGTCCTGTTTTGATTCCAGGCCCCACCACAAGCGGTTTGATATGAAAATACTTCTGACACATTCTTTCTAATGCAAACATGATCGGGGGCACAACAGAAGAAATAATAATTCCGTCAATTTCAGAAAAACTTAAATTTGAATGTTCAAACAAGGATTTAATGATCATCCCAAATTCATCCTCTGTTCGGTTGCGGTTTGTTTCAATCCGCCAATGATGTTTTAGTTCATCGCCTTTATAAACTCCCAATACAATATTTGTATTCCCCACATCAAAGACAAAAATCAAATCTATCACTCACTTTACAGATTTATCATTTATCATACTGAAAACATAATAACATAATTGTGGTATATCATGTAAAAAAACTCACCGATTGGAGCTCTCTTAATGATGGTTTATGATGCATAGCCGCACCTATGCCCTAAAGGAAAATTACTTTCCTTAGGCAAAAAAAGAGTGCTTCAATTGAAGCACTCTTTTATCATTTACTTTTGTTCAGTTTCGGGATTATCGTCTGTTTTTGTTAAGTCAACTTGTTCATCCTTTTTCGTGTTGATGTTAACTTTTACATCATCCACTTTTTTCGGACCAATGTGAACACTTTCAAGGGCTACAGAGTTATCAGGCATCTTCCCGTGCTCAACCAAATATTTGATTTGTTCAGCAACTAGAGTTTCTACCTCAAGGAGAGTATTAGCAATCAGATCCAACTTATCCCGATTTTCAGTTAGAATCGTTCTTGCCTTTTCATAACACTCTTTAATAATCCGTTGAATTTCAAGGTCAATTTCGTAGGCAATGGCATCAGAATAATTTTGTTCATTATGCAGGTCACGACCTAAGAAAACCTGGCCTTGCGCTTGACCAAATTGTAATGGACCAAGCTTATCACTCATTCCAAACTCAGTAACCATTCTTCGTGCGATTCCTGTAGCACGTTGGAAGTCATTATGTGCCCCTGTACTCACTTCACCAAATACAATCTCTTCAGCTACACGCCCACCCAACAAACCAGTAATTTTATCAAGTAACTCTGGTTTCGTCATAAAGTAGCGGTCTTCACGAGGAAGCATGACAGCATATCCACCCGCTTGCCCACGTGGAACGATTGTGACCTTGTGGACCATATCAGCTTCATCTAATACTAATCCAATGACTGTATGGCCACCTTCATGGAAGGCAACAATTTTTCGTTCTTTTTCTGAAATTACACGACTTTTCTTTGCAGGGCCGGCAATGACTCGATCAGTTGCTTCATCGATATCTTCCATATCGATTTTCTTCTTATTTGAACGGGCGGCAACTAAAGCTGCCTCATTTAATAAATTCTCTAAGTCTGCACCTGAAAAGCCTGGTGTACGCATAGCTATATTTTTCAAGTTAACAGAATCATCTAATGGTTTATTACGCGCATGTACTTTTAATACTGCTTCACGTCCAATAACATCCGGACGATCAACGGTAATTTGACGGTCAAAACGACCAGGTCGTAATAATGCAGGATCCAGAATATCTGCACGGTTTGTAGCAGCAATGATGATAATTCCTTCATTTGCGCCAAATCCGTCCATCTCTACAAGTAACTGGTTCAAGGTTTGCTCGCGCTCGTCATGGCCACCACCTAAACCGGCACCACGCTGACGACCTACTGCATCAATCTCGTCAATAAAAATGATACATGGAGCATTTTTCTTCGCATTTTCAAACAAATCACGAACACGGGACGCCCCGACACCAACAAACATTTCAACAAAGTCAGAACCACTTATTGAAAAGAAAGGAACGCCAGCTTCACCAGCTGTTGCCCTGGCAAGAAGTGTTTTACCTGTCCCCGGAGGCCCGACAAGCAGTACCCCTTTTGGAATACGGGCACCCAGTTCAGCAAATCTTCGAGGGTCCTTTAAAAACTCAACTACTTCAACTAATTCTTGCTTTTCTTCGTCTGCACCTGCAACATCTCTAAAACGAACCTTTTTCTTATCATCGTTATAAAGTTTGGCTTTACTCTTGCCGAAATTCATCACTCGGCTGCCGCCGCCTTGAGCTTGGTTCAATAAGAAGAAAAATAAGATAAAAATAATCACAAATGGAATAATGGAAGTGAAGAATGTAACCCACCCACTAGTTTCCTTGGCTGGCAACACATCCACATTTGTTTTTGATGCTTTATCAATTCGATCTAGAATTTTTTCACTGTTTGGTATATAGGTTAAGAAGTTTTTATCCTTTGCGTTTTCAAATTGTCCCCGAACCTCGAAAACCCCACGTTCAGGCTGCATTGAAAATGATTTAACCTCACCCTTCTCTAATTTGGAAACAAACTGATTATAGGAAATATGATCAGTTGGCTCGTTACTTCCATTAAAGAAGCTGACAACACCAATGATGACTAAAAATATTAATAAATAAAAGATGGTATTACGGAAGATCCGATTCATCCCTTACCTCCTCCCACGGGTAAACAAACTATATTAAATAGTATCATAGAAAATCATTCCAATTCAAGGAATTACACTTCTTTCTGGACTTTGAAGAATGTCTTTACTTAGGTTTTGCTTAAAGGGTATTCTGATATACTTCCGGTTTTAAAACCCCAATATATGGTAGGTTTCGGTATTTCTCGGCATAGTCCAATCCATACCCAACCACAAAGGCATCTGGTACGATAAAACCTACATAGTCTGCCTGAATATCACTTTTTCTTCCAGTAGGCTTATCAAGCAATGTAACAATCTTAATCGATTTTGCTTTTCGGTAACGGAAAAGATCCACTAAATAGCTTAATGTCAAGCCACTGTCGATAATATCTTCGATAATTAAGATGTCTCTTCCTTCAACAGATGTATCCAAGTCCTTTATAATTTTCACTTCTCCTGAAGAAACCGTTGAGTTACCATAACTGGATACATCCATGAAATCCATTTCAAGATAGCAATCCATATGTTTTAACAAGTCTGCCATAAAAGGCAAAGCACCTTTTAAAACACCGATGGCAAGCGGGAAACGGTCTTGATATTCTGCGGTAAGCTCGGCTCCTAATTTCCTGATTTTTTCCTGAATTTCTTCTTCTGAAATTAACACCTTTTCAATATCTTGTTTCATTATCCATGTGCCCCCTAGAAGATCATTACATTGTTACATTGTATATGTGAGTAGTAAATATTGTGTAGCAGAAGAATCGATGCCTTCCATTGCTGATTTTTTTAAACCAGGAAGCCAGATAATGGATTTGTTCCCGTCTGTAATCACTGGCCAAGTATCCCTCTCTTGAAGGGGAACTTTATAATCAATAAATATATCCTTTAATTTCTTTGTCCCTGACATTCCTTTCAAAGACATTCGATCTCCAATTTCCCTTGTACGAATAACAAGCGGCCACTTTATCTCTGCTGCATTAAAGACGGCTGAGTAAGAGTTATAAATTAAAGGCTCCTTATGATTAAGATTAACCTTGATACTCCCCCCATTCGGTAATTCAATCCTCGAATCCCCATGCACTTCAAAATAATATTCTTGTGCACTTGCAGCTTTAAATTGGAAAGACATGTTTTGATATGACCGTATAACCATTAACTCATTTGGAAAATCCAATTTTCCAGATGGTCCTGAATGGTGAATCATTGAAAAAATCTGTTCAATATGTACAGCCGAAAGGGATGAAGGTTTTTCTTTGTAAAGATAGTTTAATATTAGTTGAATACCTCTTCTTTGTAAAGGTAAAGGCATGTCAAGAAACCGTTTTATATCGATGACGATATTGGACTTTTCCCTTATTGTCATTACTTTATTCATGTTTTGGACAGTTAATTCCTGAAGAAACTCTTCGTCACTTTGTAAATCTTCACTAAATCGTTGAAAATGTTCATGAACATTTGGGTTTTCCCTTTTTAAAAATGGCAAAACTTCTTTCCGAAATCGATTCCTGCTGTAAATATCTTTTTTGTTACTTGGATCTATTCGCGGTGTAAGTTCATTTTTCCTGCAGTAATCTTCAATTTCCTCCTTTGTCAAAGTTAAAAAGGGGCGAAAAATCATTCCTTTATAAAAATAGCGCTTAAAGGGGATTCCTGCCCTTGCTTTTCCTGTACTTCCCCTTGTCATTCTCATGAGCATTGTTTCAATTTGATCATCACCATGGTGAGCGAGAGCTAAATAGGGATAGTCATATTTTTCCATGATGGTTTGAAAAAACTTATATCTTTCCTCTCTGGCCGCCACTTGTGAACTCTTCCCTGTTCTTTCCATAATCATTGGAATATTGATACGGGACATTTCAAATGAGATATGATGCTGCTCGCAATAATCCTTGACAAACATTGCATCATCAAGGGACTCCTGACCGCGAAACATATGGTCGACATGGGCCGCAACAATCGAAAGGTTTCTTTTATCCTTATGTCCCCAAAGGAAACGTAGTAATGCAAGTGAATCAGGCCCCCCTGATACACCAACGACTATTTTTTTATTATTTAATGAAAAAAAGTGGCGGTCTAAAAAGTCCATTACCTTCGACTCAAGCATATTACATTCTTCCTCTTGTTTAACTTAGATAATTGTCTAGCTCCAGTGCCTAGCCCCTCAAGGTTGCTTTCCTGCTCCCGCGGCAAAGCGAATTCGAGGATGTCCTGTTCACCTCGTCGCATGCCCGCAAAGTGGATAATTCAGCGCTGAAGTCATGCTGATGAAGTCAAAGAACAACTTCACCGTCAGGACCTAAAGCTTTGTCGGGGCTGAACAAGGCACTTCCGCTTTTCTTATTAGCTTACCACTTTTTTTAATTCATCTATCAAAAACAATGACTTCGGATGCTATGGTTTTTTGCTTAAATTGTTACATATTATTTACGAAAGAAACGGATAATAGTTTCAAAAAAGTTTTAAAATAATCACAACATAAAAAATAATAAACACTGCTGCAATAACCCCGGTTTCAATCCAACCGGTTTTTTTCTTTTTCTTGCGATATTGCTGCCTTGTTTTTGGCTTATTTTTATTTAGGTCAGGTGCCGGAGTTGAAATATTTTTGACGGCTGCTTTCGATTTTAAACGCTGCTTATGGGGTGATTCGTCCGTTAACAGATCTAATAGGTCTTGTCTCATTTGCCTTGCTTTTGTATATTGCCCTTTTAAGGCATTTTCGATTACTTTTTCCAATGAGCGGAGCTCAGGCTTCTGCCGGATTGCCTCTGTTAATTGTGCAAGACCTCCTGTTGATTTCGTAAAGCGCTTCGGGTAAGCAGTATTTATCATGATCATCGCTAGTGAAAAAAGATCGTAAGAAGGTTCAGCCACTCTTGAACCAAGACCCCAATAACCCCGGTCATAAAACTCCGTAAACTCTTTAATAGCTCTTCCAGCAATGGTTGTGCCACCTACATCAATACATCTGATTTTTGGCGGTGGTCCGGTTACAATTAAGTTTTCAGGCTTTAAATCTCCGAAAACCCATCCATTTTGATGCAGCTTTTCTAAATCACTTAAAAGCTGTAACATCAAAACCACAATCCATGATTTTCCTTTCTGCTCAATAAACGATAATAAGTCCGGACCCTTTATATATTCCATTACATAGAAAGAGACCTGTCCGCGATTTGTCTTCCAATCGTCGACATCAAGCAAAGAAGGCCCGAGGGCAGACCCTTGGACCTTTGCAAAGGATTTTAAAACATTTACCTCAGAGGTAATCGACATTCCATTATCACTCATTTTCAAAGCCACTTGAGTGTTATGATAATTCGCGAGATAAACCACTCCGTTTGCTCCATATCCCAGTTCCTTCAAAATGGTATATTGATTTGAATGCCATTTTCCTGTTATGACTGTGCCGGGGCTAATCTTACATAGACTCTTCAAAGTATGATTCATCATCACGAGAAAGCAGACTCCTTAATGATTGTTTTTGATTAAATGCCGATAAAGCCGTCCTTAAAGCCGGCCCTGTTGGCGTAATACCTCCTGTTGACAGCTGCGAAAAGATACTTGTCAAAGATTGTAGTTTAGGTGTCCAGTCCAGCAACATTTCGACATTATTCTTTTTCCCGGGAAATACGTATACGGAATAAAAATTATCTCCCGTTCTTGCGTTTAAGCTGATGGAAAGGTCAAGAATTGCTTCTTTAACGGTCGGAAGCTTGTGCTTCATACTTGCACTTGTATCGACAAGAATCAACACTTCCAATTCGACAGTCTCACCCAATTCGTCGACAACTTCCATTACCTCGCCACGCTTTTCAGGGGGAAGATCTTCAATCGTTTGCGAATTTCCCAGGATTTGCTTTAGCTCTTTATTCACGACTCCTTGAAGAGTTTGAGTCATCGCTTTCCTTGTTACCATTTGGACCGTATGGGCAAGCCGTTCTGCATATACAATCTGGCTGACTCCCCCGCCGGACAAAGCAATACCCTCAATTTCCGTCATACCCTTTTCGTCAATTACGTCATGGTCCATAACACCGATTACATTCACCGTAATACCTTGTTCTTGTGCAAGTGCTGCCATGGCAATAGGATCTTCACCATGATTGGAGCACCCATCTGTTATCAATAGAATTTGCCGGATTTTTCCTGAGTACATACCCATTCCTCCTCCACATCATGAATTGTTACCATTTTCGACGGGAAGGAGATGAAATATACATAATCACAGACTAAGTGGTACAAATTAAATAGTCTAGGCTCTTTTTTTCATTTTCGGAACGGGAATACTGGCCCATTTAGGCGTATTATGTTTTATTTTCGCTACGGTTACGGTCATATCATCGTCGATATATCCGGAACTTGAGCGAATCACTTCTTCCATGATTAAATCCGCTACCTCCTGTGGATCGTCTGTTTGCAGCTCCTGTATTTTTCTCTTCATCCAAAGTTCATAATTTTCGACATGCCTTGGACCTTCAAAAACGCCATCACTCATCATAATTAACAAATCGCCTGCCTTCAGCTGCTCGCTGACAACATCCACCTCAAATTCCTCCAGCATCCCAATCGGCAGGTTGCTTGCTTGAATCTTGATAATTTTATTCCCCCGCTTAATAAAGCTTGGTATCGAGCCAATCTTTAAAAATTTTGCTGCTGCATTTTGCAAATCAATCATGGCAAGGTCTAATGTTGAAAAAATTTCATCTGTTGTCCGTAGGGATAAAATGGAATTGATTGATTTAATCGCAACCTGTTCTTCAATGCCTGTTTGAAGGATTTTTTGCAAAAGCTGAATCGTCTCGTTACTTTCATAATGGGCTCGTTCACCATTTCCCATTCCATCACTAATGGCAATCGCATACTTGCCCATTCCTAGTTCAATTTCTGAATAACTGTCGCCCGATATAAAGCCTCCATCCTTCGCTGCATGGGCTACCCCTGTATGCACGATAAATTTCTTTGAAGAGCGGAAGTTTGCATGACAATACCCATTCATGTACTCTGTGGAATCTTCTTTTTGGACGACAATGGTTTCACCAAGGATATCCGATAACATTGGTGCGATTAACTTTTCGCATTCTCCGTGGCCATGGAAAAAGGGAATCGTCATTTCAATATCGACATTTCCTTGTTCAAGGCTGTAGATTTCAACTTGTTCAATTTGAATACCGAACTCCTGAAGCGCCTCCATGATTTGTTCTTCCTGCTTATAGTGATTTTCTCGTTCACGTTGGATTTCGTTCGCAAAATTCTCCATTACTTCGGAAACACCTTGAAGCTGGTCTGCTACTAATCTCCTGCTTTCTCTTACTTGTTTTTTTAATTTTTGATTCGCCTGGAAAAATGTAAGCTCTGTTTGAATGACATCATACATTCTTTTAGACCTGGTACAATACTTATCCCATTCTCTCGAAAGCTTTGGTGGAATGACCCCTTCATTTTGATCCATCTCATGAATTATTTCTTCCATATATTGATAGGTTGCATTAAAGTTCTTCGCCCAGCATTGTTCTTTTTTAAAGCAGGTTTGACATGTTTTTTCCGTTACATTACTCATAAAGTAATCCATTTCTCTCATATTTTCTTCTTCGCTTGGCTCTATATCCATTTGTGAGAAACTATTGGAAAGTGCAGAAAAGACACCGGAAAATTGAGAGACGCGTTGTGCCGTTACATCCCGCATTTTTCTCATATATTTTTGCTGTTCCGCCGTGTATTCAGATGTTCCCGGAATATATTTTGCTAATCTGGAGGTAAAGAACTGCGGTGTCAGGAGGAATAAAAGAATAGCTGCTCCTGATTCCATTAAGGTTTGAGATAAGGAACCGCCTCCTTCACCATACATACCGATTAATAGAGTAGCAATAAACAACCCGATTGACACACCTATTTTTTTCCCTTCTTTTAATAACCCTCCTAAAACACCAGAGAATGCCAGTAAGCTCATATGCGTAAAGCTAGAAACACTGGCCAGGCTAAAAATTAATCCGGTTACTACACCGACAGTTGAACCAACCGTAGCACCAGCAATAAAAGAAAAGACTAAAACTAGATATCTCGACATAATATGTTCAACAGATAGATCATATACTTGCCAGCCAATCGTTCCGGTCATGATAGAAGCCAGCATAATAATTACCCCGACAATTTCTTCAGTCTTTAATAATTGCCTGCGCTTGGTCACAGTTAAGAGAGGAATGCTTTGTAAAAAAATAAGCGTTAATATAAAGGATAAGCTGGCCTGAACGCCTGCCATCATTCCGTCATAGAGTGTCAATTGTCTTGTTAATAGAAAGGATTCAATTAATTTTCCAACCCCCAAGATGATTCCAACAAAAAATGGCAGGGATTTTATTGCATTGTTTACCCACTTCTCACTTATTCGGAAAATAATTAGAAATAGTAGGACGACCGCAAAGGTAAATCCGGCATTTTCAATCGATATAGTCGCAGCACCTGCAATTAATCCAACTAATGCCAGCGGCGCGCGGTCCCTTTTTATTAAATAAACGGATGCAAAAAAGGGGAGACAAAATGGAGTAAGCTTAGACAAGATTAAGGCACGTCCCAGCAAAAATCCTACTAATAACAAAATGTATCCCTTTTTAATAAAAAAGGTCTCCAAATATTGTTGGAGTTTTTTCACTCCCTTGTCCCACTCCCATTTGGATGAATGCAGGTTGACTTCTCCGATCGGCTCTATTAAACTTGCGTTTGGCTTATCCATAACTCACACTCCCCTATTCATTCTGTTGCAAACTATTATAAAGTTGATAGAGTTAAAAGTTTGTCAAAAAATTGTACGAGATTCTAAAATTCGTTCGACGTCATTCACTAAATTTATCCAAATAGTCTGTTAATTGTCGGAATTTTTACAAAATAAAAAGACAAGCCACTGAGACTTGTCTTTAAATCTATATTTTAAAAAGAGCCTGCCTTAATCCTCCAATAAACAAGCAGCAAGTTAACCTCGTCTAGCTCCTCTTCCCCCACGCTTTGACTCCGTGTTTCGTTTTAAGGAAGATAAACGATCTTCGCTATCTTTTAAAAACTTTGCCACTTTTGATTCAAAGGATTCCGGTCTAGAATTATTGCGATCGCTTGCTCTGCCTTGACGAGGACGTTGTGAATGCGAATTTGAATGGGATCTTTGAGGTGCTTCTGGTCGATCTTTTGCCTTTTTAATGGATAGACCGATTTTTCCATCCTTTTCCACATTAATAACTTTAACTTCAACTTGGTCGCCAACCTTAAGATGATCATTAATATCTTTTACATAGTTGTCTGCAACCTCACTAATGTGTACAAGCCCTGTTGATCCCTCCGGCAGCTCCACAAACGCTCCGAAATTTGTAATCCCTGTTACCTTTCCTTGTAACTTGCTGCCTACTTCTATTGACATAAAAAAAATGTTCCTCCTTAAAAAAATAAAAAATCAATCTTACCTTATATTATACAGAAAGTAAAAAAACAGTGTCAATAAGACTAGTTACCGGTTGATTTTTCCTTTTTATCTTCCGGGATATTAAAGATAATTTCATTTTTCTTTGAGAAAAAGTATTCTTTTCTCGCTAACTTGGCAATGTAATCATCATCATTCAATTTCACAATATCTTCTTTAAGAAGATCCTGTTGCTTTTTTAATTCTGCAAGCTTGTGATCAAGCTGTTTCTTTTGTGCCTTTTTTGCATCGATCATTGAAGCCTGTGACAGAATACTGGAAATCATGAAATAAGAAACGAAAATCGCAAAAGCTAAAGACAACGAAAGACGGCGGATTAATAATTTCCTTTTTCTAGATGATGCAATTTCTGCATTTTCTTGCTGCTCCACGTATGTTGATTGGATCTTTGCTACATTTCTTTTGCGGCCCGCGCTCATTTCATAACCTCCTTACTGTTTATGCTTTTTCCATTTATCCATCCACTTAACAATATAATTCTTTATTTCCTTAAATTTTCCTGCCGTTCTATTATATAACTTCTCGACGGATTTTTTAAGACCTTTCGGCAAAAGTCTCCAAATTAATATAATTATTTTTTGAATCGGCATGAAGACAATTTTTAAAACTAACAATACAACTTTTAAAACAAATTTGACAAGGGTATAAAGGCCCCTGCCAAGGAATATAACCATGAAAATGACCAGTTTTATAAGTCCCACAATCGGCTTATAGACAACCACTAAAAATGAATGTTTTAAAAAGCGGTAGATCGCAATAACAGTGGTAATCAGTAATTCCAGCAGTCGAAGGTAAGCTCCCTTAAAAAGACCTTGATAGGCTGCAAAGCCGCAAAGCAGGGCGATAAAGATATAAAAACGGATTTCTCCATTATTCACTAGGAACAAAATATAAAAAATCAACAATGCTTGAATAATCCAAAATAAGATGTCGTTTACAAAAACTATGAAGCGATTTCTTCTCGGTCGGTTCAAAAACCGCTGATAAGTATCAAACATCACTCCAAATAATGAGCCCATCCCAACCATGGAGAGCATGGTCAAAAATTGCGTGGAAAGTGTCATCGGAATAACTTGCTAAAGAATCCTTTAGCTTTCTCCCCATGGTGTTCATCCAAATAGACTAAGTCGAAAATTTTGCCTTTAATTGAAACAATGCCCTTTTCAACATCGAGATTTTTCATTTGCAGATTTTGCCCTTTAATGGCCAAAAAGCCCATGACTGTTTCTAATAAAAATTCTTCATTATCAAAGCTTTCCACCTGTTTCACGCCTGTAATGTCTAAAAGTTTTCTTCCCCGCATAATCACATCATGTTCTGGAACGCTGTTCTTTGTTGTATTCACATCATAATATTGGCTCATCTTCATCCCTCACAGTCAGTTGTACAAACCTTTTTGTACATGTTATGTGAGGGATAAAAGAAATAGAACAAGCACCTACTCGAATTCTGATGAGCCAATTTTCTCTTCTTTTAGTACGGTATACATCTCGGCTGCTTCTTCTTTACGAGATGTTTCCTGGATGCGGTCAATCCTGGCCGTTACTTTTCTTTGACCTAAGCGGATGGTTAATTCATCCCCGACCTTAACGGTTGTACTGGCTTTTGCCTCTTTACCGTTAATCTCAATTCTGCCCTGATCGGATACTTCTTTTGCTAATGTCCGTCTTTTGATTAATCTTGAAACCTTTAAAAATTTATCTAAGCGCATCAATAACTCCCCCAAACTTATAATTTAAGATAACTATCACTTGCCTTTGAGAATTGTCCAGCTTTAGCGCCTAGGCGCTAAAGCTTTTCTTATAATCCTTTGGCTTTGGCTTCATCCCAAAACCGGTCTAGCTCATCAAGGCTAAATTTCTCAAATGATTTCCCGCTTTCCTTTACTTTTTCTTCAATGTATTGAAAGCGGCGGATGAACTTTTGATTTGTTTCAAATAGTGCCTCCTCGGGATGGATTTCTAAAAATCTCGCGACATTGACAAAAGCAAACAATAAGTCCCCAAACTCCCTTTTGGCCAATTTGAGCTCTTTGTCATTACCATTTAACTCATTCTCAAATTCTTGCAGTTCTTCTTTCACTTTCTCCAAAGCAGGGGTAATTTCCTGCCAATCAAATCCCACCTTTGCTGCTTTCTTTTGCAGTTCATAGGCTCTGATTAAATTCGGTACGGATTTAGAAACACCTGAAAGCAAAGATTCCGGCTGTCCGCCTTTTTCCTGCTTTTTAATTTCCTGCCAATTTTGAAGTACTTGCTCAGAGTTTTCTGCCTTCACGCTCCCAAACACATGGGGATGCCTTCGGACCATCTTTGCCGAAATTCCTTCTATCACATCGTCAATGGAAAAATAACCTTCATCCTCGCCAATTTGGGCGTGCAGCATTATCTGCAGAAGGACGTCCCCCATTTCCTCAATTAAATGATCATAATCCTCTTCATCAATCGCTTCAAGCATCTCGTAGGATTCTTCAATTAAGTATTTCTTAAGTGACTCATGGGTTTGCTCCTTATCCCATGGACAGCCATTAGGTCCCCTTAACTCAGCAATAATTTCCCTCAGCTTTGCAAAGGTTTTAAATAAGATTTCATCTTCATTTACTGGCGGAACGTAGACAGATGTAAGATTATTGATTGCGACATGACGGTCGAGCTCATATAATGGAAGTTTTGCAATCTTCTCCTCACTGCTTCCTGCAGCAGTTACCATATACACTTCATATTCATCAGGGAGCTGTTCCATTAACGTTAATTTAACATTCGAAGCAATAAATTGATCGTACACCTGACTAATGATGATGTGCTGATTGATTTGGAGCTGACTACTCTTAAGCGCTGTTCCATCTAGTAATTGAAATCCGTCAATTGGGTCTATTTTTAACGATTGAAATAATGCATCAATAAAACTCTGCCCGCCGCCAATGATGATTTCAATCCCTTCTTCAGTTCCTTGCTCTAAAAGAAGCTGCACAGCCCGTTCGGCCACAAGCGGATGTCCGGGAACCGCGTAAATAACCGGCTCCGTTTTTGCTATCTTTAACAGGGTTGCAGTAATTTCCTGGTATACCTCTTCAAACTGATCATGTTTTTCATAGACGGAATCAAATGAGGTATAATGAAAGCCCTCTTTTTCTAATTCAGTAACAACCGGATGCTCCTTTGTCCGTAAATAAACATGTTCGGATTGGATTAATTTCTTGTAAACACCTAACGGGAGCTGTTCCAAATCCCCTGCACCAAGACCAAGTATTTCAATTTTTTTCATATCAAAACTCCTCATCTTTTTTAGGCAATAACCGAATTAATTTACTTCCAAGCGGGAATAAAGCGAGTTCTTCTACTGAAAAGACTCTCCCGCGGATTACAATGTACATAAATAATATTCCTCCCCCTAAAGCCCCGCTTAAAGCTTGAAATGCCGATTCAACCCTTACCTCAAAATAAGAAAGAAATAAGAAATTAGTTACCCATAAATACGTTTTTAAAAAAGCAATCATTATGATGGCCGCAATCAGGATGGTTCGAAGAAATCCGATGCTAAATACGGGAGCATTTATTAACCTTTTAAACTTTATATAGAGCAGGTAATTTATAATGACCAGTGTAATAATCGTTGAAATTGCTGCGCCCATGATGCCAAACAACGGACATAAAAGCAAATTTAAGCCGTATTTTATCGGGAACGAAAGAATGACTGTTAATGCGGGAAAAAGCAGAATCTCCATTCCCTGCATAATCGCAATCATAGTCGAAATAAGTGAAGTAAATAAAATAACAAAACTAAGGACTCCCAGTACCGATGAACCAGAGCCATTTTCGAAAAGCATCGTGTTCGTCTGTTTAATAATAGCCCAAAGTCCGGCAGAAGCTCCGATTCCAATGACAAGACTGATTCTCATTGCCAGCTGAATTTTATGGCGTAAAAATCCGGGATTTTCCTTTAATCTTCCACTGGTAATCAGCGGTACAAGCGATAAAGACATGGATGTTGCTGCAACAGTTCCCAATTGGATTAACGGTTGCCCGCGGTCAAAGACTCCTTTTAGACTTTTCGCCAAATCTTCTTCCGTTCCATTTGAAACAAGTAGAGAATATAAGTTTAAGGAATCACCCATCTGTATAAAGATCATCAGCATCCCACTTATACAAATGGTCAAGCCTTGAAACAGCAGTTCCTTAAAAATCCATCTTGTTTCCTTCCTTACTCCTAGAGTCATTCCTTGTTTCAAACTTACTCGTTTCCATTCTTTGCGAAACTTTAGAAATGTAAACAAAATAAGGGCGGAAACAATACTGCCCGTTATCGACCCAAACATAGCTCCCCCGCCGACGAGGTATAAGGAATAGCCTTTTTTCGTAAAAAGATAGGCGAGCAAAATAATGGTTACGACTCTGGTAAGTTGTTCTCCCACCTGTGATAAGGCAGTTGGAACCATTTCTCCAATCCCCTGATAATAGCCTCTTAATACCGCGACAATCGGAAAGGTTAAAAATACAATCGAAACCACCCTTAAAAGGATGGATAACTTTGGATCATTCATTAGCATGGCAATCGGATTGGCCCCTATAAAAAGGATTAAAAAACAAAGGAAACCGAAAATCTGCAAATAAAGGAATGAACCAAGGAGCAATAGCCGCGGTTTACCAGAGTTGCTTAATTCTTTTTGCTCTGTATATAATTTTGAAATGACTACTGGAAAGCCGGTAGTCGCAAGAACCACTGCAATGCCATAAAACGGATACACCTGCTGGTATATGTAAAAACCCACATCACCGACAATATTTTGAAACGGGATACGGTAAAAGGCACTCAAAATTTTGGTAATCAATGCAGCAATTGTTAAAACGAAAGCCCCCCGAAAAAGAGCCTTTGATTGATTCACGGGCTTCAATACTTTTTCCTCCAAAACAGAAATGCGCAAGCGCCTTGATCAGCCCCGAAAAGCACTGGAGGGCCTGACGATGAAGTCGCTTTTTGACTTCATTGGCAGGACCGAAGTGACTCGAGGGGCTAGGCGCTGGAGCTAGACAAATAAACTCCAGTGTATTATAGCACAGGAGGGGCCTCATTTTCGTGCATGAAAAAAGACAGCATACGCTGTCTCTTTTATTAATTATAAAATAATCATTGCTCCATTTGTCTAGCTAAGAATCCAGCTGCTGTTTCAACAGCTTTTTGTTCAACTTCTCCTAGTGTTCCTTCTTTTGAGAAAATAATCACTGCGCCAATTGGATCGCCATTTGCAATAATCGGCCCAATTGTATATGATGAAATCGTTTCAGCACTTCCATCAGACAGGGCCACTTCATCCTGCTGAGTGATAATGACGGAATTACGGTCCTCCATAGTTTTTTCTACTAAATCACTGATATTTTTGTTTAAATAATCTTTTTTGGAACCTCCAGCAACAGCGATATAGGCATCTCTATCACAAATTAATACTGGATTTCCCAGGCTGTCAAAAAGGGCTTCCGCATATTCTTTGGCAAAATCGCTTAATTCGCTAATTGGTGAGTATTTCTTTAAAATCACTTCTCCGTCTCGGTCCACAAAGATTTCTAACGGATCCCCTTCACGAATTCTTAATGTTCTGCGAATTTCCTTCGGTATGACAACACGACCCAAATCATCGATTCGACGAACTATTCCAGTTGCTTTCATCCAATGTTGCCTCACTTTCATCTGATGATTTAAACTAACTTGGTGATAATAAACTTCCTTTTGTAGTAATCATCACCAACTTTGAACTTAGTATCTTTCATCTGGAAAGTTCTATACACAAACGTAATATTTTTTAACAAATGTGTGAATTTGGATTATGTTACTGGATTTTCTTCCCCTTTTTTCGATGATTCGAGTCCCTTAATCATTTCAAAAGCAACTTGAAGCCATTTGGCTATTTCAATCCCTTTTACATTGAGCGTCATTTTTAATTTACTGCCCTCCATTCCAGGAGTGACCATTCTTCCAAACTGACTGCTGATTTTAAACAGCTTATGACCGTCAATAATGCTGCTTACTTTTTCATTCACTAAAATTGTCACTTCTTGTTTCACTTGTTTTATTTGTTCAACCCCATTAAAAAGGGCATAAACCTTCATTTCGGCAATTTGGAAAAGATATGCTACTTCATTTGGATATTCACCAAAACGGTCCATCATTTCCTCTTGAAGCTCCTCAATATCCTCTAATGCCTGAATGCCTCTAAAGCGTTTGTACATTTCAATCTTTTGGTGTCCATCTTTAATGTAGGAATCCGGAATATACGCATCAATTTCCAGATCAATTTCAACCGTCTTACTTTCAGCTTCCCTAAGGTCGCCTCTTTTCTCTTCAATCGCTTCTTTCAACATTTGCGAGTACAAATCAAATCCGACTGAATCAATAAATCCATGCTGCTGTGCACCTAACAGATTACCGGCCCCCCTGATGGATAAGTCTCGCATCGCAATCTTAAATCCGGAGCCGAGCTCCGTAAATTCCTTAATCGCCTGTAGGCGTTTTTCGGCAACCTCTGTAAGGACTTTATCTTTTCGGTACGTAAAATACGCATAGGCAACACGATTCGATCTTCCAACCCGGCCACGCAGCTGATAAAGCTGAGATAGCCCCATTCGATCCCCATCAAAGACGATTAATGTATTGACATTCGGGATATCCACACCCGTTTCAATGATGGTTGTGCTGACCAGCACATCGAATTCACCTGATAAAAAGCTTAACATCACGGACTCTAACTCATTTTCCGTCATCTGTCCATGGGCGAACGTTACCCGGGCATCCGGTACAAGCATAGAGATTTCCTCTGCCTTTCGTTCTATATCCTCTACCCGGTTGTATAAAAAGTAAACTTGTCCGTCACGAGCAAGCTCCCGTTCAATCGCTTCCCTGACAAGCGATCCGTTGTACTCCATTACATAGGTTTGCACTGGAAAACGGTTTTCAGGCGGTGTTTCGATTACCGACAGATCCCGAACCCCAAGCATCGACATATGAAGAGTCCTTGGGATTGGCGTTGCCGTTAACGTTAAAACATCGACATTTGTTTTTAACCGCTTAATCTTTTCCTTATGGGTAACCCCAAACCTTTGTTCTTCATCAATAATTAATAGCCCTAAGTCACGATAGACAACATCCTTTGACAAGAGACGGTGTGTCCCAACGACAATATCAACCGTTCCTGCCTTCAGTCCTTTTGTGGTTTCCGTTTGCTGCTTTTTAGAACGGAAGCGGCTTAACAAACCAATATTAATAGGAAAGTCCTGAAATCTTTCACTTAATGTCTGAAAATGTTGCTGGGCCAGAATGGTTGTTGGTACAAGAAAGGCAACCTGTTTGCCGTCCGAAATTGCTTTAAAAGCAGAACGGATAGCCACCTCTGTTTTTCCATAACCAACATCCCCGCAAAGGAGCCGATCCATTGGACGCGTTTTTTCCATATCTTTTTTAATCTCGCGAATCGACCTTAACTGGTCTTCTGTTTCCTGATAGGCAAAGGCTGATTCGAATTCTCTTTGCAAGTCTCCATCAGGAGAAAAGGCATAACCAACGGCTGCTTCGCGTTCAGCATACAGCTTAATTAAATCATCCGCAATATCTTGAACAGATGACTGTACTTTCTTTTTCACCTTTTTCCAATCACTGCCGCCGAGCTTATAGATTTTCGGCTCTTTTCCCTCTGAACCTACATATTTCTGAATTAAATCAATCTGTTCTACAGGAACATACAGTTTATCTGTCCCTTGATAACGAATATGTAGATAATCTTTATGAATTCCATTGATAACAAGTGTTTCAATGCCAATATATTTTCCAATTCCATGATTGACATGAACAACATAATCACCAATCCGGAGCTCGGAATAGCTTTTAATTCTTTCGGCATTCGATAGCTTTTGCCGGCTGGTAGATTTTTTCACTCGTTTATTAAATAATTCTTCCTCGGTAATCACGGCAATCTTTTGAATAGAAAGTTCAAATCCGGTTTGGAGATTTCCTTTCATAATTTGAACTTTTCCCGGTAGCGGCTCTTGTCCTTCAGCTAAAAGAGAAGATTCAATCTCATAATCCTCTAAAACTCGCTCTAGTTTATTTACCCGTTCTGTATCTGGCCCAAGTACTAGTACGGAGTAGTGGCCTTTTTTCCAACGATCCACTTCAGCTTTAAGCAAATGCATTTGTCCATGGAAGTTTTGCATCGGCTTACAAGAAACATTAATAATATTTTGCGGGCTCGTATTTGCCACATGACGAAGAAATAAGGACATATAAAGAACTGGAAAATTCTTTTTTTGTAAAAGCCCATGAAGATCATGTGAAATCGTCAAATCATGAACAATCTGTCCTTCGCCTAATAGGGATGTATACCAGTCCGCTTCTTCTTTGATCAGCGACTCATTCATTTCATGAACCCTGCTAATTTCGTCAATAAACACTAACCCATTATATGGAAGATAGTCTAGTAAACTACCAGCATTTTCATAGGCAAGGGATAGGTATTTATAGATTTGGTCAGGCTTTTGTCGATTTTTCAGCATTTCCAATTCATAACCAATATTCTGTGCAAGCTGGATTTTAGCATTTTCATTCTTAAATTTTTTTAAGCTCTTTGCCAAACCTTCTTCCAATCTCTCAACGATTCGGCTGTAATTTTCATTATCAAGCAGTATTTCTGTTGCAGGACCAATCAGAATTTCTGAAATCTTTTCCTTGGAACGTTGATCCTCAAGGGAGAAATATCGAATGGAATCAATTTCCGTATCAAAAAGTTCAATCCGAATTGGATTAGACTCGGTTAATGGATAAATATCAATAATCCCGCCACGAACACTGAATTCACCGGGAGTAGAGACCATTTCTTCTCTGGCATACCCCATCTCAACAAGAGTCGAAAGCGTTCTCTCTATATCTAAATCTTCCCCCAATTTTAAGGAAAGCTGATAGTTTTTCCACATAGCCTTCGGGGGAATAATTTTTCTTAAGCCGGAAATAGGGACAATTAAGATACCATGGCTATTTTTACTCCAATGGTTTAAAGCTTCAATTCTTTGAGCCTTTAATTCCGGACTTGCAATACTCATTTCAGCGGCGATCAGTTCATTTGCCGGGAATAGAAAGACATCCCTTTCATTTACTAGATTGACAAGGTCATCGTATAGCTTTTGTGCTTGTAGCAAATTATACGTAACAAATAGGATTGGTCTTTTCATTTGCTCATAAATTGCTGCAGCAAAGACTGTTCTCGACGATCCCGATAAACCGGCAATTAACTGTTCTTTTAGACCCCCTTCCATTCCGGAAATAACAGAATGGATATCTTCCTGCCGAAGAAATAATGATGTTAAACTGTTCAACCTAATCCTCCTCTCCAACCGAAAAGCGGAAGCGCCCCACAAGCGCTGGAGCTAGACAGTATACAAATTTCATATATAATAAAAAATTTAAATTTGCAAAACAGAAAAATGCTTTGGAGTACATCCAAAGCCAGTTAATGAATAAGAAAATCGTATTGATGGTACTCTGGGGTCCGTTCCAAAGCTTCCTGGCAGTCTTCACAAATCGAAGTGATGTGAATATCCCCAGCTGGATCGTACGCAACCATTTCCTGTCTTTCCTGTTCAGTTAACTTATGAAGACCAAGTGTATCACTGTGTATAGATGATTGTTCAATAGAACCTATTTTTGTACCACAATGTCTGCAATGATAATGGATGGCCACGCCTGTCCCTCCCTATTCTATGAATCAATATTAGTATTAACCGAATAAAGGGGAATTTATTCATTAAAAAACGGCAGAACCCCCATTATGGGATGTACGCTTATTTTATGAAAGAATAGCCTATCTCATGAACATTTACTGATTAAAATCATTCATTACTTGTATAAATGGTTTATCAAGCCATGCTTCACATGCATCGGCACTTTTTTGTACAACCTCTTGGATCTGTGGCTGCTCATCTTTGTGAAATTTCCCTAAAACATAATCAGGGACACTCATTCCATTTTGCGGCCGGTCAATCCCGATTCGAATTCTGTTAAACTGTTGGGTGCCTATATGTGCCGCCGTAGACTTAATGCCATTATGACCGCCTGCACTTCCCTTTTGACGGAGTCGAATTTTTCCAACAGGTAAATCAAGGTCATCATAAATGACTAAAAGGTCCTCCAGCTCGATGTCATAATAGTCCATTACGGCACGAATTGATTCTCCGGATAAATTCATATATGTAAGGGGTTTTAATAATAGAATCTTTTCTCCTTTATAGAATCCAATTCCGTATAAGCCTTTTAACTTTGATTGATCCAATGGGATATTGAACCTGCGCGAAAGCTCTTCAATCACATCAAAGCCAACATTGTGCCTCGTATGTTCATATTGTTTCCCCGGATTTCCTAACCCTACCATTATTTTCACTTTTCCCACCTCTTTCGGTCCAGACCACCTTCTAAAAAATTTTCGAAACATACATTCCTCTCCAATTTTAAAAACTGCAAAAGACGTAACCTTCGTTCAGGTTACGTCTAATCCTATTTTAATTTCCAATTGGTTCCGTTTCTCTTCCTTCTTCTTTATCAGGATGACCGCCTTCTTGCTGTTCACCTGCATTAATTTCTTCTTCCTGTTTAGGAGGAAGGATCGATGCGACCACTTCTTCCGCATCATGATTAATTGTAAATTTCCCTTGATAAAGGATATCTGCAATGGTCACATTTTCGCCAACCTTTAGATTTGTGACATCTGCTTCTATCTGCTCAGGAATATTATCCGGAGTAGCTGTGATTGACAATTCATGCACAGGCTGCTGCAGAACGCCTCCATCCTTCACACCCTCCGCTTCACCCGTAAGCACAAGTCTGACTGATAAATTGATTTTAGAAGTCTTATCAACTGCTAAAAAATCAACATGTGTGATTTCCTTTTTTATGCAATCTTCTTGATAATCCTTTAAAACTACATCATGCTGGTCGCCGCTGACATCAAGAGAAAATACACCATTTCTGCCTACAGAACGAATAGTTTTCGTTAAATCGGCAGAACTAATATAAACAGGCTTACTTTCAACCTTTGCTCCATAAACAACGGCTGGAATATTTCCATTATCCCGAATTTTCTTTAAAGCAGAATGGCGGAATTCACTACGTTCTTTTGCTTGTAAAACAGTACTCATGAAAAGTCACCTTCCTATTTAAGTTCAAACCTCTATATAAAATTGCCCAAAAATAGGAAGGTCTAAACATTTTAATTCGGCAAAATTCGGGTGCTTTCTTGCACCTATCAATCGAATAATGTACTTACAGATTGCTCTTCATGTACACGGATAATGGCTTCACCGATTAACGGAGCTACAGAAAGATGTATGATTTTATCAATCTTCTTATCTTCCGGAAGCTCGATTGAATTGGTAACGACTAATTCTTTAATTTTTGAATTTTGAATTCTTTCAATTGCCGGACCGCTTAAAACTGGGTGTGTACAGCTGGCATAAACCTCTAGTGCACCGTTTTCCACTAATGCATTGGCAGCAAGGGTAATCGTTCCTGCTGTATCTATAATATCATCGATCAGAATGGCCACTTTTCCATCAATATTACCAACGATGTTCATAACCTCAGCAACATTAGGCCGCGGACGGCGTTTATCAATTATAGCAATCGGAGCTTTTAGGCGCTCTGCCATTTTTCTTGCGCGTGTAACTCCCCCATGGTCTGGAGAAACGACGACAATATCACCGTTTAACTCTTTATTCTTAAAGTATTCTGATAAAATTGGAACACCCATTAGATGGTCAATTGGAATATCAAAGAATCCTTGAATTTGCGGTGCATGTAAATCAAGACAGATCACACGGGTTGCTCCGGCTGTTTCAAGCAGATTCGCTACCAGCTTGGCAGTAATCGGCTCACGGGCACGTGCTTTACGGTCTTGACGGGCATACCCATAGTAAGGCATAACAATATTAATTGTTTTCGCGGATGCTCTTTTTAAAGCGTCAATCATGATTAAGAGTTCCATAAGATTCTCATTAATCGGATTGCTCGTTGACTGGATTACGTACACATCACAGCCGCGGATACTTTCTTCAATATTAATTTGAATTTCTCCGTCACTAAATCTGGTTACGGAACATTTTCCAAGTTCGACACCGATTACCTTTGCAATTTCTCTTGCTAAAGGAAGATTAGAATTTAAACTAAATACCTTTAAATTTGGATCTAAATATTGATTTGACATGATGGGCCTCCATTATCTTCGCTTATTTATTTAAGTTAAGCTTTTGAACGTAGTTCTCCTTATTGACTTGCTTTGCACGGGCAATCGACAATGCCTCGCCAGGTACATCCTTTGTAATAGTGGACCCTGCAGCAATATAAGCACCCTTGCCAACTGTAACTGGGGCAACTAGATTTGAATTACAACCAACAAAGACATCATCTTCGATTTTGGTTAAATATTTATTTTTGCCATCATAGTTAACGGTGATTGAACCGCAGCCAATATTTACATTATTGCCCACTTCTGCATCCCCGATATAACTTAAATGAGAAGCTTTGCTGCCTTTTCCGAATACAGCCTTTTTAATTTCAACAAAGTTGCCAATCTTCACTTCATCGCCAATCGCAGAATCCGGTCGGATATGGGCAAATGGTCCAATATTCACATGCGCGCCAATTGAACTTTTAAAAGCGGCTGATTGGCGGATGACGGTTTCATTTCCGATTTCACAAGTGTCAATTTCTGAATTTGGACCTATTTGGCAGTCAGAACCAATAATCGTTTTACCCTTTAAAATAGTTCCCGGATAAATGACTGTGTCCTGGCCAATTTGTACATCTATTTCAATATACGTATTATTTGGGTCTATGATCGTTACACCACCACGCATATGACCTTCATTGATCCGATTTCGCATGATTCGCTCTGCTGTGCTAAGCGCAACTCTATCGTTCACACCAATCGTTTCCTCAAATTCCCTCGTTTGGAAGGCGGTAACAATTTCTCCTTGTTTCTTTAGAATCTCAATAATATCCGGTAAATAGTATTCCCCTTGAACATTATCATTTGAAACCTTTGTTAATGCTTCAAAAAGAGCTTCATTGTCAAAACAATACGTCCCTGTATTGATTTCATTGATTGCTCGCTCAGCTTCTGTGGCATCTTTATGTTCAACAATTTTTTCAACCAATCCGCTTTCATTGCGAATAATTCGGCCATAACCAGTCGGGTCTTCAATACTCGCTGTAAGAATGGTCGCCTTTGCGGATAGTTCTTGATGATGATTAAATAAGGCTTCCATTGTTTCAGCCTGGATTAATGGAGTATCGCCGCAGACTACAATTGTTGTTCCTTTTCTACCAGCAAGCATTTCTTCAGCCTGCCTTACAGCATGTGCTGTTCCAAGCTGTTCTTCTTGAAGTGCATATAGGCTTTTTTCGCCTAATTGGGCCTTCACCATCTCGGCTCCGTGCCCGATAATTGTGACGATTTCTTCTATATCCAGTTTTGTTATTTGATCCACAACATGCTGAACCATTGGCTTTCCACACACCGGGTGCAGCACTTTATAAAGCTTTGATTTCATCCGCGTTCCTTGCCCGGCGGCTAAAATCACAGCATAACGATTAGACATGAACATGCCTCCAATTTACCTTTTTATCCATTAAAAATATTAACGTATATTGCCTGCCTTTTCAAGGAATGTTCTGAAAGTGTTATCTTTTTGTTTTTGGAGTAAATTGAAAGGATTGGTAGAGGGATTTTTTATAGGGAATTTAAAAATAAAAGATTGTTAAACTTGTCTGTTGATTTACTCTTCAATCAACATGGGCAAAAATCAACAGTGCCCTTTAACAAAGTCAAAAATAAAAAGAGCCTTCATGGAAGAAAGGCCCTAGTTGTTTTAATCCTTAGGAAGCTCCGGCTTCTTCAAATTCTACTTCCAATTCACCTAGGCGGTGGTACTCTGCCAAAACAGCTTCTTGGATTTTTCCGCGTGTTCCCGAATTGATTGGATGCGCAATGTCACGAAATTCTCCGTCTGGAGTACGTTTACTTGGCATAGCTACAAATAAACCGTTGTTTCCATCGATAACACGAATGTCATGAACGACAAATTCATTGTCCAATGTGATTGATGCAATCGCTCTCATTCTTCCATCCGTATTAACGCGGCGTAATCTTACGTCAGTTACTTCCATGTGCTCACACCCTTTTCTTCTAGATAAAAAGCTAGATTAATAAATTCAACAGAAATCTTGGTTTTCCTTCTTAAATTTTAAAATTTTTTAGAAAAATTAGGGCAAAAAAGTGAACATTTGTAAAAAACGGTAATTTTCTTACACTTTAAGACAAAAAAGATTATTTTTCCTTATAAAAAAAGCGCTCGATTATTTAACGAGCGCTACTACTTCAATTTCAACCAATACATCTTTTGGTAGTCTTGCAACTTCGACGCAAGAACGTGCAGGCTTATGGGTATTGAAATACTCCCCATAAACTTCATTAAGCTGGGCAAATTCATCCATATTTTTAATAAATACGGTAGCCTTCACAACTGTTTCTAAAGAAGCGCCGGCAGCTTCCAACACGGCTTTTAAATTTTTGAATACTTGATGGGTCTGTACCTTAATATCTCCTTCAACTAAAGTACCTTCCGCTGTTAATGGAATTTGACCAGAGCTATAAAACAAATTATTTACAACAATTCCTTGAGAATAAGGGCCAATTGCAGCAGGTGCTAGATTGGTTTGAACGATTTCCATATGTAACTCCTCCTATTGATTCAATGTAAAAAAATTACCTTCTTTAACATTTATCTTTTTTTCCTTTAAATCTACATCCGATAATTGTACAAGTGATAAATAATTGTCTACAAGGCGCTCTTCAATCTTTTCCGCCTCAACTAAAACAGCAATCCCCGCAACTGTTCCATTAAATTCCTCTAATAAACTAATCATACCTATTACCGTGCCGCCGGCCTTCATAAAATCATCGACAATTAAGACCCGGGAGCCTTCCGTTAAGCTCCGTTTGGAAAGGACCATTGTTTGGATTCTTTTGGTCGAGCCGGAAACATAATTAATGCTTACAGTTGGGCCTTCCGTCACTTTGCTGTCCCTTCTGACAATCACCACAGGGGCATTTAATTGGCTTGCTACTGCATACGCGAGTGGAATCCCTTTTGTTGCCACAGTCATAACAACATCAATTTTTGCTTCCGAATATGCGGATGCGATAATCCTTCCAGCCTTCTGCACAATCTGAGGATCCCCTAAAATATCCGTCAGATATAAATAGCCCCCTGGTAAAAGCCGATCCGGGGTGGCAATTAAATCGCAAAGTTCTTTAACAAAAGGCCTCGCTTTTTCTTCGCTAATCTGAACTAAGAATTTAACGCCTCCAGCTGCACCCGGTACCGTCTGTAACGTTCCAATTCCTTGTTGCTCAAATGTTTCTTTAACGATTGCCAAATCTTCACTAATCGAAGATTTAGCGGATTCGTATCGTTCGGCGAAGAATGTCAGAGGTACTAGCTGGCGAGGATGGTCCAGTAAATAATTCGTCATATCAATCAACCGTTCACTTCGACGAAACTTCATAATAACCTCCAAAAGACGAAAATTCTAATAAAAATATATCATTAATGTACGCATTTAATCAAGAAAAGCGCAAGCGCCTTCGGAACAAGCACAGCTTATTCCTGGGATGTTATTCTAAGAAGCTTTCCTTAGTGGTCAGCTCCGAGAAGGCTTACAGTCCAAAGATATAAATTCTTATAGCTCAAGGGTATGGCGTTCTCCTAACATCCTTACCGCAAAAACTTGGTCACAAAATCCCCTTAAGCCGTTATAGATTCGATGCATTCTCGAATCATGCTGAACCAAACCAAATACTGTCGGACCGCTGCCGCTCATTAACACAGCATCAGCACCAAAGCGTTTCATTTGATCCTTGATAAGGGCTACTTCGGGATGAAGGTTTAATGTGACATCTTCTAAAACGTTCCCCACATTTTGACATACCTGCCCGTAATCATTATTTTGGATTGCTTCAATCATGCCGCTAGTGTTCGGGTGTTTCATCCCATTTAAGTCAAGACGCCTATAAACCTCAGCCGTAGATACACCAATAAAAGGCTTTGCTAAAATCACCCAGCATGTGGGAGGAGCCGGCAAATTGGTGATAAATTCACCTCTGCCCTTCGCTAATGCTGTTCCGCCATATACACAAAAGGAAACATCTGATCCAATTTCAGAACCGAGTTCAGCCAGCTCATCCAATGTTAATCCAAGATTCCATAACTGATTTAACCCCCTTAATGTCGCAGCGGCATCACTGCTGCCACCGGCAAGACCGGCAGCAACCGGGATGGTCTTTTCAATCGAGATCACAACCCCTTTTTTAACTTGGAAACGATCCTTTAACAGCTGTGCAGCCTGATAGGCTAAATTTCGCTGGTCGTCCGGAACATAGCGGTTATGGGAAAGAATATGTATGGTATCTTGATTTAATAAACTTAGCTCAACTCGATCGGCCAAATCAATCGTTGTCATAATCATTTCAACTTCATGATATCCATCAGGACGTTTATACAAAACATCTAATGATAAATTTATTTTGGCCGGTGCTTTTACTAAAAGCTTCACAACGTCCACCTACTTTAAATATTGACAGTTCCATATTTTGTCCTATTTTACCACAAAACGGACAATGTAAGACGTGATAGATAAATAATCCTGCTAAATAAAATATTTTCGTTCCAATCGCTTGGCTGAAAAAGACCAGGGAGTTTCCGTCCCTGGCCTGACCGTGGTGAATTATCGGTTTAAACTGACTTCAGAAAGATATCGATTTCTGGGTTTTAACTCGCAATTCGTTACCGTTTGTTTATCAGCTGTTGTTCGGCAAGCTCGATGGCACGTTTCACCATATTTCCCGCATCACGAGCCTTTATGCCACCCCAGCCTTCTTTTTGAACTACATCATAAAAGCCCAGCTCTTTTGCAAGCTCTTCTTTAAATCGATCGGACATGATGCCTCTTCTTCTGCCCATCTAAACAACCCCTTTCTTCACGCACGGTATGTTTAGTATGTATAAAATTCGGATCTTTCATGTTAGCTATAATCATCCATATAAATTTTCGGAGAAAGCAAAAAGCAGTAAACCTTTGTTTACCGCTCACCATTGCTTATATGTTAGCTTAAAGCTAAATGTCCTGATGCATCTTCATAGAAGGTGATTTGAACGGTCTCAGTTAATACATCTGCATAGCTGTATGAAACACGTTCAAAAGCATTTTCATCTTGATCCAACTCAATGACAAATACTGAAGGGTATGTTTCCGCTAAAACACCGGAGCGCTCAATGGTTTTTCTGCGTCCTCCGTTTGCCTTAAGTAATAATCTTTTCCCTAAATTTGAGTCAAGAGCCTTTTTAATATCGGCTAAGGTTTTTGGCATTCGGTCCACCTCACTATGTAAAAGTATACCACGCAAACGCAATTTAGTCAAACAAAATATAAAATTATATCAGGACGATAAAAAGATTGTCAACATTTTTTCTTCTACTTTTTCTTCTAAATTTCAACATTTCTATAGTTTCCTTATCCTGCCTGGAATATGTATCAATCATAAAAAAAAGCCTTTTGAGTTAAAAAGGCTTTTTCTTATTCTTCAGGAACTGGATTATACGGCATTCCAGTCCGTAAAACTCCCCTTGTTTCAATTCCGCCTAATCCCTTCTCACCCGTCAATGTATTTCTTAGCACATCCCAGACATTAATTCGTTCCATAAAGGGAGTGAAGCTGATTTTTGCCACGATATACACAGGGTCAAGTGCATGAATATTAATTCTTGAAGGCGAGCTGGCAAAATTGGCCCCCGCATGTATTAGCGATTCAAAATGGGATTGGCAAGCGCCTGCAAAAATAACAAGTTGATCTAAATGCGGTATTTTTCTGCGTGCCTCCCGTACAGTCTGGGCAAAATGTTTAGAATGGCGGTATGCATTGATATCATTCATTTTTCCTTTTGCTTTTGAATAGGCATCATGTCCTGTGATGACAAGAATGTCTGGACGGTAATAATCGATAAATTGGCCAATTTTTTCAGGCATTTCTTTTTCATTACAATGAATCCCCGTAACCGGAATACCGATTTTATCGTATAAGTCCATACATTTCTTTAAATAGTTTGGATCGCCATCTAAATGAAGAACCTTACCGGGAATTTGAAAGTAATTAAATGATTTGGCATATCCATCTGTTGCCGTATATTCCTGCCTGTGTTTCAATAATTCAACATCTTGTGTAAAAAGCCGGTAAGATTGTTCTTCAAGGGTACGAAATTCCTGTGTCATCCTCATTCTGTCCGTTTGGTTTATGGGGATTAGATCGTAATAGGGCGCATCAGCAATTAAGCGGAAATCCTCCCCATAGAGAATGGCAATCTTTTTGCCATTGTTTTCCCGAATATCGATAATTCTGAAGAGAATATCGCAATTATGTGATTGTCTGCCGACAACATCCATTAATTTTAAATCCATTGCTGTCACTCCAATAAGACCAGCAAATAAGGCCTTCCAAATAAAGTTCCTTTGATAGGCTATGCAAAAAACGGCAGTTTTGTGACGGAATGGAGTAGTGGCTTCCGGAACCTAGTAGGGGATAGGTGGTATTGGGGACACTTGGTCTTATTTCCCGCTGGTTTTGTTCCCGATAACACCTAAACAAAAAAAGACCCCCTTAGAGGCCTTCTACTTGAAATATGGTAATAATGCATCGCTTAGCCGTCCGAATTCTTCCAACGATAGCGTTTCACCTCTTCTGGAGGGTTCAATCTCGCAGCTAGACAACGCTTCAAGAATTTGTTCTTTTTTCAACTTGCCTTCAGGCAGCTGGCTGGTTAAATTATTCAATATTGTTTTTCTCCTTTGGGCAAAGCTTGCTTTGGTTACTTGAAAAAAGAATCCCTCATCTTTCACCGCAACTGCAGGTGAACTCCGCCTCGTCAGTCGAATCACAGCAGAATCTACATTAGGCTGAGGCACAAACACAGTTTTTGGTACAATCATTACTGTTTCCGCTTCCGTATAATACTGAACCGCTATTGAGAGCGAGCCATAATCTTTTGTACCAGGAGATGCTGAAATTCGGTCTGCTACCTCCTTTTGGAGCATAACAACAATTCCACGAATCGGCAGCTGCTCCTCAAGGATTTTCATAATAATCGGTGTTGTTACATAATACGGCAAATTGGCAACCACCATGAGATCATTCATGGATGGGAATTCTTCCTCAATTACCTTTTCCACATCTGCCTTTAATACATCCTGGTGAATAACTTTTACGTTGGAGTATGGACCCAGGGTTTCTTTCAAGATAGGCAGCAAACGCTGGTCAATTTCAAAGGCAACCACCTTATTGCTGCTACGGGCAAGCTGTTCCGTTAAGGCACCAATACCAGGGCCAATTTCAATTGCACCTGAATCCTCAGTCAAATTTGCAAACTCAACGATTTTTTTTAAAATATTTGTATCAATTAAGAAGTTTTGCCCCAGGCTCTTCTTAAAAGAAAAGCCGTATTTCTCCAGTATGGCCCTTGTTCGAACAGGGGTCGCAATATCTTTATTCATTTTTTTCCTCCTGAAGCACGACGGATAGTGCTTGTGCGAATTCCTGCTTACTGATTTGAAACATCATTAAGCGCTTATGTAACTGTTTCCCATTTGTGTAGCCAATTTTTAGAAGTTTACCAAGCTTGATTCGGCGGTCCTTGGAACCTTCGCCGCCAATTAGGCCAGCTGTAACTAAATCCTCTTGGGTAATTTCTTCAGCAATGGTTTCATGCATCATTTGAGCGTCCTTTAGAGCTTCCATAATTGCCTTCGGATGGGCATGTTCTACACCGACCCCTTTCCCATTCCTAGCAATTGCTACTTCTTTTGGTAAAAAAGCGTGTTTGCACCCCGGAACTTTCTCTGCAATTGTTTTTCTAATTTTTTCACCCGGAAAATCCGGGTCGGTAAAAATGATCACGCCCCGTGTTTCCTGGGCACGCCTTACTTTTTCGATGGTGGCTTGATTTACTGCAGAGCCGTTTGTTTCAATTGTATCCGCATCGACAGCCCTTTTAATGGCGGTCGTATCATCCTTGCCCTCTACCACAATTATCTCTTTAATTTTCATTTTTTCCTCCACGAAACAAAAAAACTAATAAATTGAAAAAAACTTGAAACATTTTTGTAATGTTCATCGTCTATATAATTGAAAACCAACATACATTTTAGTAAAGAATTAATATAAAAAAACTCCAAGCATTCGTTGTTAGTATATATAAATTTGCGAAAAAAGCAAAATGCAGAGGACTGACCCTCTGCACCTGAAAAATTAATTCAAGACTTTAATTTTTACCTTCCTCACACCCCAGCTGTACGCTTGCGTTCTAGATGGGAAGAATAAATCTATTTTGTATCCTTTAATAGCTCCACCAGTGTCAGCCGCTACAGCATAGCCGTAGCCTTCCACAAACACCTTTGTTCCAAGCGGAATGATACTCGGATCAACAGCAACCACTTTTACATTTGGATTTGCCCGCAGGTTAATCCCGGTTGCAGTCCTTCCTGAACAGCCATTACAATCTGCAGTATATGCCGTGGTACTTACATAGAACTCTTGACCGGTCTCGTTTTCACCACGGGAAACTTGTAAGTCTAACTCCTTTGTTCCGACAGCCACAATCTTATCCTGCTTCTCTTTAAGCTTCTGTTCACGAATTAGTTCTCTTGAAACTTCTTTACCATTTTCATAGAAAACCTCAAATTCTCTTGAAACAAGTCCTTTCTGGCCTTCCCTGACAGTCTTTTCTTTGCCATTAGCAAGACTCTCATCTTTCTTAGTGATTACGGCAAAATGAACTGGTTCTTCCACTACATCGGTGACTTTTTCTACCCGAATAACGTGAATC
Source organism: Bacillus sp. MUM 116 (assembly GCF_001866655.1). Taxonomy (GTDB): domain Bacteria; phylum Bacillota; class Bacilli; order Bacillales; family Cytobacillaceae; genus Neobacillus. The sequence continues at coordinate 39,215 of NZ_MLYR01000012.1, forward strand.
TCATCATTCTTTTTGATCGTCGCAGTTAATGATGGTTCAACTCGGTCTAATGTATTTAGTTTAATCGCTTGTTGTTTTAAAAAGTCAGCGACCGTAGTCGAAGCGGACCATACTTGTTTCTTTTTTCCACCATCCACGTATGTAAGATGAAAAGCAGATTGAATATTAATTTTCATCCTGTCTTTAATCGATTTCTGCGGCTTAGGCAGCACTTGATCATGTTCCTTTAACGTAATATTCCGATTTTTTAGAAGCCCAGCAACCGTATCGGCTGTTGTCCATACCGTTTTCTTCTCGTTGTCTTTCACAATAGTAACCTGTTTTGCTTGTTTCCAGACAATTTTCTGATTATCTTTCAAATTGCTGTTTTTAGCCGGAAACAAGTAGTCTTGAGAGCTAATCTCTAACCCCAGCTCGTCAAATACTTCTCTGACGGTATCTGCATGTGTTTTTACGATTCTTTCTTGCCCATTTAGTGTCATTGCCACTGTTTTCTTTGACCCTTCAAACAGAACGAAACCAAAAGTACCGGCAAAAACTACTAAACTAGCTAACACAATCGGCCATTTCTTCTTGCTCACAGACCTGGAAATCAGGTTTTTCATGTTTTTGAATACGATGAAAAACGCCTCCCTTTCTTGGAGAAAATATTGAGAACCACGCTGTCGGCTGTCAACCCTTGCATTCCTGTGAACGTATTTCTAATTATGCATTTGGTTGAATGGAATGCAAAGGAAAACTTATCGACATGGTCATCCTATTCCTGAAAGGAGACGTGTAGAACTTTTTGTTTTCAGAAAAAATTTGGACAAGTTTCTCCCTGCTGCGACAGTATTTTCTGTCAGTTTATGCCGAATAATTTTTTTGCATTATTCGTGGTCGCACCCGCCACTTCTTCTAATGGTAAGCCCTTTATTTCAGCAATTTGCTCCGCAACAAGTTTGACATACCCTGGCTCATTCCTTTTTCCGCGGTAAGGATGCGGCGCTAAATAAGGGCAATCCGTTTCAATTAAAAGTTTATCTAATGGAATTTCAGCCGCCACTTCTTTTGGCTTTTTAGCATTTTTAAACGTAACAGGACCACCAAGAGAGATATAGAAGTTCATTTTTACACATTCCTTCGCTACCTCAGGGCTTCCGCTAAAACAGTGCATGATGCCCCCGACTTCTTCTGCTCCCTCTTCTTTTAAAATTCCAACAATATCTGCCGTTGCTTCGCGATTATGGATGACAATAGGGAGCTTCACTCTTTTTGCTAGTCTAATTTGTTTACGAAATACCTCTTTCTGAATTTCCTTTGGAGACTTGTCCCAATGATAGTCCAACCCCATTTCACCTATGGCGACAACCTTTGGATGTGCGGCCAAGTCTTCAATCCATTGCAAATCTTGGTCCGTCATATCAATGGCATCAACTGGATGCCAGCCTACGCACGCATAGATGAAATCATATGTATCTGCTAAAACCATTGCCTTTTCAATGGTTGGGCGGTCAAAACCGACAACCACCATATTGGATACACCTGCTTCCTGCGCTCGTAAAATAACCTCCTGCAAATCCTCGTTATATTGTTCATCATTTAAATGTGCATGTGTGTCGAATAACATCATAAAACTCCTTGTCATAAAAAGGTTAATAAAATAGAAATGCTTCGAAAATTGTTTCACGTGAAACGTTCTTAAAGCAAAAGAGCCTTTAATCAGGCTCTTTTTTAAGAGATAGGAAAGTATAAGTTTTGACTTCGAGAATTGTCCAGCTCCAGCGCCTAGCCCCTCGAGGTCACAAGCCAATCCGTCCAAAAGGTTAAAGAACAACCTTTCGGCCGGCTTTTCTTGTGCTATGCCTGAGGCTGAGCAAGGCGCTTCCACTTTTCTTATACTTTATTTCACTTTCGCTCCATTCGGCAATGTTTGATCAACAGTCGCAAGTGATAATTGTCCGTCTTTGGAGCCTGCCAAAATCATTCCTTGAGATAGTTCGCCGCGAAGTTTCACAGGCTTAAGGTTGGTAATACAAATAACCTTTCTTCCTACTAATTCCTCTGGTTTATAGTATTGAGCGATTCCAGAAACCACTTGGCGCTTTTCATATCCCAGGTCAAGCTGCAATTTTAAAAGCTTATCAGCCTTTTTAACCGGCTCAGCTTGAATGACCTCAGCCACACGCAAGTCAATTTTCATAAAATCATCGATTGCGATTTCCGTAAGTTCTTCCGGCTTTTCTTCCTTCTTTTCCTCTGCCGCAGGTGCAGTGCCACCTTGCATTTTTGCTTTAATAAATTCCACCTCATCAGCAATTTCAAGACGCGGGAAAAGCGGAGCATCCTTTTGAACCTTTGTTCCACTTGGAATTAATCCAAACTTATCAAGGCTCTCCCATGCTTTAAGACCCTCATCGGTAATTCCTAATTGACTAAAAATCCCATTCGGTGTCCGGGTTAAAAATGGTTGAAGAAGAATCGCAATTCTGCGTAATGACTCAGCTAAGTGCACCATTACACTCGCAAGCTCATCTTTATGACTTTCATCTTTCGCAAGTGCCCATGGCTGTGTCTCATCAATATATTTATTCGTCCGGCTTACTAATTGCCAAAGTGATGTTAAGGCTACTGAAAACTCCATTTTCTCCATTGCCTCTTCATATTTGGCTACCGTCTCCTGATTTACCTGGAGCAACGCTGCATCAAATTCACCAACCGAGCCGGCATACCCAGGAATGACACCTGCAAAGTATTTTTCAATCATCGCAACCGTACGGTTCAACAGATTTCCCAGATCATTCGCCAGGTCAAAATTAATTCTTTCGACAAATCCCTCAGGTGTGAAAACGCCGTCGGCACCAAACGGAACTTCTCTTAGCAAATAATAACGAAGTGCATCAAGGCCATAACGGTCAATTAAGGTAACAGGATCGACCACATTCCCTTTTGATTTTGACATTTTCCCGTCTTTCATTAACAGCCAGCCGTGGGCAAAAACTTTTTTCGGAAGTGGAACATCTAGCGCCATTAACATAATTGGCCAGTAAATGGTATGGAAGCGGACAATTTCCTTTCCGACAAGATGTACATCTGCCGGCCAGTAATTTAAATATTTACTGTCATGTTCTGTTCCATAACCAAGTGCTGTAATATAGTTTGATAGCGCATCTATCCAAACATAAATGACATGCTTCGGATCTCCCGGTACTTTAATCCCCCAATCAAACGTTGTTCGGGAAACGGCTAAATCCTCCAAGCCCGGTTTGATAAAGTTGTTAATCATTTCATTTTTTCGAGACTCTGGCTGGATGAAATCAGGATTTTCTTCATAGTATCGCAAAAGCCTGTCAACATATTTACTCATTCTAAAAAAGTAAGATTCTTCTTTTACTTTTTCAACAGGTCTGCCACAGTCCGGGCAGTTTCCATCCACAAGCTGGCGGTCCGTAAAAAACGATTCACAAGGTGTACAATACCAGCCTTCATATTGATCTAAATAAATATCTCCCTGCTCCAGCAGCCTTGCAAAGATTTTTTCGACAATTTGCTTATGCCTTTCTTGCGTTGTCCGGATAAAATCATCATAAGAGATATCGAGTTTTTTCCATAATTCTTGGATTCCTGAGACAATTTCATCAACATAGGCTTGAGGTGTGATTCCCTTTTCTTCAGCTTTACGCTGAATCTTTTGACCATGTTCATCTGTTCCCGTTAAGTACATTACATCATAGCCGCGCATCCGCTTATAACGTGCCATTGCATCCCCTGCAACAGTCGTATATGCATGTCCAATATGTAAATTTCCGCTTGGATAATAAATCGGTGTTGTAATATAAAACGTTTTTAATTTTTCCTCCATCTTTTACCCCTCCTTAAATAGGCAAAACTTAAACTCTACTTATCCATTATTGCCCTTTTTTACCCTCTTATATCATCAAAATATACCGAAAAACTTTCTATTGTGCAACAAACCTACAACCTATGGAAATTTACTAATTCTATTATCCCAAATGACCGCCATAAAAGTCGAATATTCTGCGAAGAATATGAGGGATAAAAAGTAGGTTTATGTAGAATTTTGTCGAATTGTCGAATATAATAAAACATATTTAATTTACATCACAATTATATTATTAAAACTGAAAAACTGAATAAACATTCAGTAAAACCTTGTTAAACCAACCTTTATTGTAAAATGTAAAATTTCCCTTTTTTTTCGCAAATAAAATAATTGACGAATTTGGGAATGGCTGGTATTATAAAGTTGTAAAAAAATTGTCGAATAATGACGAAGAAATAAATAGAGAAAAACAAATTGAGAGGAGAATAGAAACACATGAAATCTACAGGTATTGTTCGTAAAGTTGATGAATTAGGACGCGTAGTTATTCCAATCGAATTAAGACGTACACTTGGTATTGCAGAAAAGGATGCTCTTGAGATCTATGTGGATGATGATCGTATTATCCTAAAAAAATATAAGCCAAACATGACTTGCCAAGTAACAGGGGAAGTTTCTGATGATAACCTGGCTCTTGCCGGCGGTAAATTAATTCTTAGCCGTGAAGGTGCCGAACAATTATTAAAAGAAATCCAAGATTCATTTGAGGCAGTAAAATAATTGACAAAAGCTCCAGACATGATGTCCTGGAGCTTTTTATTAATCAATATGATACATTTGATATACGTCACGTTTGTTTAAGCCACGGTCCTTTGCTGTTTGTTTAATGGCCTCCTTGGAAGGAATATCTTTAAGTGTTATATAGTGGTTTACATGTTCCTCAATCGTTAAATGCTCCCACCAAGTACTTGTTTCTTCCTCCACCCGCTCACCGCCTTCAACAATCAAACAGAATTCTCCGCGCACCTCATCCTGATTAGCCCACTCCACTGCTTCTTGAATACTGCCTCTGATAAATTCCTCATATTTTTTCGTTAATTCTCTGCATAAGGATATTTTTCTATCACCGAGGATTTCCAGCATTATGGCTAATGTTTCTTTTAGACGATGAGGGGATTCATAGAAAATCATCGTTGCTTCTTGACGTTTTAAGTCTTCTAATTCCTTCTTTTTATCTTTCTTATTACGATTTAAAAAACCATAAAAATAGAAGGGCTGGGTTATTAGCCCGGAAGCGATCAAGGAAGTGAGTGCCGCATTTGCACCGGGTAAAGGAACCACCGTTAACTTTTCTGCGATAACAGCCGTAACAAGTTCATAGCCGGGATCGGAGATGGTTGGCATTCCTGCATCGCTGACAAGAGCAATTTTCAAGCCTTCCTTAATCTTTAAAATCAATTTTTCTCCGCTTGCTTCCTTATTATGTTCATGATAGCTGACCACAGGAGTGGTAATTTCAAAGTAATTGCACAGTTTTTTTGTATTTCGTGTGTCCTCAGCTGCAATCAAGTCCGCTTCTTTTAACATTCTAATAGCACGAACGCTCATATCTTCCAGATTTCCGATAGGGGTTGGCACAAGATAAAGAATCCCCTTTTGTTCTTCGTTTTCAAAGCTCTTCTGCTGCCACATCATAACCACCTGTTTCCCTAAGTAAAAACTCTATTTTTTTTTTCCTTGTTAACTGTTTAAATTGATACTCCGCTTTTAGGGCATCACTCTGATTATCATAAGTTTTAAAGAATGTTAAGGATAATGGCCCTCTCCCCCGGGTATATTTTGCTCCTTTCCCTTCCTTATGGAGCTTTAGCCGGCGGTTGAGGTTATTTGTATATCCCCCATAGAAGCTTCCATCCCCGCAAGTCAAAACATAAAAGAAGTGATCATTTGTCTCCATATAAAATCCCTCTTATTTCGGGAGTATATTCATTTTCTTCATTATAGACAATAATCGGAGGTAAAATTTTAAGATCGGGACTTCCATCTTTAATTGCCTCGATTAATAAAGTATTCGCCTCTTTTCCTATCTTCGGATAGACAAATTGAATCCTTTTTGGCTCTAACCGGTATTGCCTCATTAACGTAATGATGTCCATTAATCTGCCTGGGCGATGGACAAAGGCCACCTTCCCTCCTTGCCGGACAAGCTGACTTGAAACACGAATGGCATCCTCCAATGTACAATGGATTTCATGGCGAGCAATGGCCAGGTGCTCATTTAAATTGATTTCACCCGCCTTTGGTGTTACAAAATAAGGTGGATTGCAGGTAACCACATCAAAGTTCCCATGACCCAATTGTTTCGGCATGTCCTTGATGTCGCCGTGAATCATTTTTAACCGGTCCTGAAGGTCATTATATTCAATACTTCTGATTGCCATATCATATAACCGTTCTTGAATTTCCACCCCGGTAATTTTTCCTTTTGTTCTAGCGCTTAAAAACAAAGGGATTACACCATTCCCGCTGCACAAATCCACTAGATTTCCCTTTTGAATTGGGACATAGACAAACCTTGCCAGCAGAACAGCATCGAGGGAAAAGGCAAAAACAGACGGACTTTGAATAATTCGTAAATCCTCTGCTAATAAATAATCAAGTCGTTCATCATCCTTTAAATTAACCATTCAAATCACCTAACTTATAAAAATAGCCTTCCTTATGGCAGGAAGGCCGATTCTTATTTTTTATTAAGAAAAGATAGGCAAAACAAGCAATCCCCTTCTTTACGTAAGCTTCCAAAATGGAGATTGCAAATATGAAACCCTTCCTGGTAAAGACGTGCAAGGTTATCATATCCTTCACCAATATCAAAGGACTTATCGTTCGTTTGGGTTGGAGCTGTCCCTTTCTTATTGGTAACTTCCTTCTTTCCCTTTTCCGTGGTCACATCTAAACGGCGCCTTAGATGCTCATTTTCCAGCTTTAAATAATGATTTTCTTCTATTATCTCAGCCAGATGCTGCTTTAATTCTCCAAGCTGTTGGTAAAGCTGGCCAATTTGTGTTTCCATATTACTTACTGAATCAAATATCTCTTTTTTATCCACGGCGTACACCTCTTAATCTGTGGATTGTATCGAAAAGGCACCTTCTTTAATGATTTCATCCAAAGTATACTCGAGAACCCGTTCGTGTCCCTTTAGCTCCACCTGAAGGACCCGTTCTAAGATATTTAATCCTACCACTTTTCCTTCTCCATGGGGAGTAACAATCATTTCACCGATATCCGGCAGCTGCTCCTTGGCTGACTCATATTCATCATTTTCATATTTTAAACAGCACATTAGCCTGCCGCAAAGGCCGGATATTTTCGTAGGATTTAAGGATAGGTTTTGATCCTTTGCCATTTTAATCGATACCGGATCAAAATCACCTAGGAAGGTAGAGCAGCATAGCATCCTTCCACAAGGCCCAATTCCACCGAGCATTTTCGCTTCATCCCGGACACCAATTTGTCTGAGTTCAATCCTTGTGCGAAAAATTGCTGCTAAATCCTTTACAAGCTCCCTGAAATCAACTCTTCCATCGGCAGTAAAATAAAAGATGATTTTATTGCGGTCAAATGTATATTCAACATCCACCAACTTCATATCCAGCTGATGTTCATTCACTTTTTCATTACATGTTTCGTATGCTTCCTGTGCTGCCTGTTTATTTTCCTCAACAATCATTCGATCCTTTTGATCAGCAGTTCTTACTACCTTTTTAAGCGGAAGAACGACATCGTGCTCCTCTACTGTTTTTTTGGCAATAACCGCTTTGCCATATTCGACACCTCGAACTGTTTCGACGATCACAAAGTCATCCTTCTGAACCTCTAGCTCTCCAGGATCAAAATAATAGATTTTCCCCGCTTTTTTAAAGCGTACTCCTACAACATCATACAAACGAAGATCCCTCCTGCAATTTTAACACAAGCTGTTCCATCATTAGCTGAGGATTCATATTAGCCGCAAGCTTCTTCTTTGCTTCAAGAATAGCTGACATTTGATCGGTTAAGCGCCGTCTAGATGCCTGCAGGGCAAATTGTTTTAGCCGTGCACTCTCTTCGATAAAAACAATTTGCTCCTGCTTGTCTAGCTGAATATATAGTAAATCTTTAAAAATAAGAAGTAATAGATCTAAACCACGATTAATCTGTTCTTTCTCTTTAAAGTGAGGAAACCAATCCCCTTGGAGCATAATCATTGCCTCCAGGGGATTTTTCTTCAACACTTCATATAATTTTACCACGATTTTTTGGGCTTGTGCAAACCAATCATCACTATTAAGTGTTATTGCCTCTTCAAGACTATTCGTCAATTGGGCAAGGAGTGGTGCCTTCATTGGGTCAATCCCATTTTCAATCAATTGTTTCACCATTGCCTGTGGAGATAAAGGCTGAAAGGTTAATACCTGACACCTGGATAGAATGGTAGGCAGGATTTTCTGTGGCTGCTCGGTTAACAGGAAGGCGGTCGTTTGGGCACTTGGTTCTTCAAGAAACTTTAACAAGCCGTTTGAGGCACTGATGCTCATTTTATCAGCATGAATAAGCAGGTAGACTTTTTTAAGAGATTCAACCCCTTTTTTTGAAAACTCTACTTGCAAGTTTCTTATTTGCTCCACTTTTATTGACTGTCCATCGGGTTCCACGATATGCACATCAGGGTGGTTTCCATGATTAATCCGTTTACAATTCTTACAGGTCTCACATGGTTTATACCCATCGATGAGGGATTCACAAAAAAGAGCCTTTGTATATAAAAGCGCTATCTCACTTTTGCCTGTCCCTCTAATGCCTTCTAGTAAATATGCATGGGCAACTCGGTGTTTCTGTATACTGTTTTTAATCATTTTTAAGACAGTTGGCTGTACCTCTTCCAGCTGATCCCATGTTTTTACCAATTTAATCACTCACTTCTGCTTTTTGCTGTGTTAAATGTGCATGTTAATTTGCGCTCCAGGCACTTCGCTTTCCGCGAGCGGTCCGGGGAGCCTCCTAGGCGCTTCAGCGCCTGCGGGGTCTCCCCAGTTCCGTACTCCCTCAGGAGTCTCGCGCCTTCCGCTCCAATTAATATCGTTACATGGCCTTTAACATAGCCCTATTTTTAAAAATGGATGAACTGCTCGATTGGAAGGACGAAGACAGTTGCTCCTCCCACTTCTACCTCAACAGGATAGGGAACATAGGAGTCAGCATTTCCTCCCATTGGCGAAACCGGGGCTACTAACTGATCACGTGCCCTGCAGTTGTCCTTAATAATTTGAAGAGCTCGATCGACACGAATATCTTCTGTACCAATCATGAATGTGGTATTACCTGATTTTAAAAATCCACCTGTACTCGCAAGCTTAGTCGCACGGAAATTATTCTCTACCAAAGCTTTTGATAAACGATTACTATCTTGGTCTTGAACAACTGCAATAATTAGTTTCATTTTTTTCACCCTTTCAACTATTGATTCCGACTTTCTTTTCTATAATTATAACAGGTATTAAGTGTCATGACATAATAGAAAAGCGGAAACGCCTTCGGAACAAGCACAGCTTGTTCCTGCGATGATTATTCTGAGAAGCTTTCCTTAGTGTTCAGCCCCGACAAGGCTTTAGGTCCGGACGGTGAAGTCGTTCTTTGACTTCATCGGCATGCCTACACCATTGAATTTGCATCATTGCAGGCATGCGACGAGGTGAACAGTACTTCCTCGAATTCGCTTTGCCGCAGGAGCAGGAAAGCAACCTAGGAAAAAAGCAGTTCATTTTTTCCCTCGAGGGGCTAGGCGCTGGAGCTGGATAATTCCCAAAGTTTAAGTTTAAAAAAAGCCTTAACCTCTAGGCTTCATCTCTTCTAATTTATCCTTTATGATGTGAATGGTTTTTTCAAATACCTCTTCCAGCGTCTCTGACGCATCTATTTTTACCATCCTGTCCGAGAAGCGTTCCAAAATGATATAGTAACCATCCCTAACCTTTTGATGGAATTCAAGGTCTTCTAAATCCAAACGATTGATTTCCCGTCCTTTATTTTTATTAATTCGTTTTAATCCTACTTCCGGTTCGATGTCGAAGTAAATCGTTAAATCAGGCATCATATTCTCAATGGCAAACTGGTTAATATTCAGTACCTCATCAATCCCCAGCCCGCGTGCATACCCTTGATAGGCTAAAGAGCTATCAACAAACCGGTCACAAAAAACAACTTTTCCCTCCTCTAACGCAGGCTTGACCTTTTCAATCAGATGCTGTCTTCGTGCTGCTGCATACAACAAAGCTTCTGTCCGCGGGTCCATCGCTGTATTTTCTTTATTTAATATGACATTTCTAATTTGTTCCGCTATATCAATTCCGCCTGGTTCCCTTGTCAGCATGGCATCCTCAAATTGTTGTGCAACCATATTTATGATGGTTGTCTTTCCCGCACCATCCGGCCCTTCAAATGTAATAAAAATACCCTTCTTCATGAAAAAAACCTCCAAAACCTATCTTAAGATGTCATACACTTTAATTTGACCATTTTCTAAAAGGCTGCCGCCCTGAAATCGTGCTCCATGCTCGACTAATTTTTTTAAATTGCTTATCTGTTCCTTACCAATCCGTTCTCCCTTCAACAGTAGAGGAATACCTGGAGGATAGGGAATAATTGTTTCTGCAGACACTTGGCCAACAGCTTCTAAGAGAGGTAATTTTTTCTCCTCTAAATCTTCCATTTTTTCATAGGGAATAGCCAGTCCAGATATTTTTTGTTCAAATATCGGGGGTTCTACTTTTCCCTCATTGTTTGTAATCCCCTTTAACACTTGTTGAATTCTTTCTAATGTTTCCTCCAAAGGGTAGATTTGATTTTCCTTCAGTAAAGGGAGAATCATCAGTACATTATAGGAATCAGCCAGTTCCGTAAAAATCCCCTGCTCTTCCAATTTGCTTTGAAGCTCAAACCCACTTAGATGACTAATTGATTGAATGGTTACTTTCAACGGGTCACCTAAATGATTGGGATAGCTTAATACTTTTATACCCTGAATAGCAGAGAGCCGTTCCTTAAATCTATTTATTTCTTTAATTAAATAAGATGCATCTTCTTCCTTATAGGCAGCTAAGAAGTTCCTTGCAGCATCTAATGAAGCCATAATCGGATAAGACGGACTGCTTGATTGAAAAAGTTGGAGGTAGTCCTTGACCTTATTTACATCAACCCGATGGCTATTCATATGCAAAAACGATCCCATCGTCATCGCAGGAAGTGTTTTATGTGCGGATTGAACCACGATGTCTGCCCCAACTTGGACAGCTGAAGGCGGAAAAGGGCTGCCAATAATAAAATGAGGTCCATGCGCCTCATCCACTAGTACCGGAATATTATGTATATGGGCATAGTTTATTATACTTTCTAAATCGTACGCCATTCCGTAATAATTTGGATGGGTTAAAATTAACGCGCTGGCACTGGGATATAAATCAATTGCTTCCCTTATTGTTTCTATAGGAACTCCAGCAGCAACTTTCCACTCATCATTTATCTCCGGTTCTAAAAAAATCGGTTGTACTTTCGCTAATCGTAACCCATTTAATATTGATTTATGACAATTCCGTTGAACAAGTACAAAATCATTTTCATGGCAGGCTGCCATAATCATTGCCAAATTCCCTACTGTCGAACCATTCACAAGGAAAAAACTGTTCTTAGTTTGATATAAATCCTGAAGGAGCTGCTCAGCCTTTAAAATGGCCCCCACCGGTGAGTGCAAATCATCCAATCCGGATAACTCTGTTGCATCGAGTTTGAGAATTTCCTTGTAATAATCTTTTGCAATCATTCCATATTTGTGCCCCGGTACGTGAAAAGAAATGGGCTTTTTATTAATATGTTCTACTAATGCTTGATAAAGCGGCATTTTTTGTTGATTTTCCATTTACGTTACATCCTTCAAAGAGTCTCATTTATTTTAACAAAAAACTACATTCCTTTCCTAATTTCTTAGAAAAAAGTGAAAACATAGCAACCGTTTTTTGGGCACAGGCGATGCCGCTGGGCAATTATCATAGTTAAATGTTGAATTTTCCCCAAAAAAATAAAGTCCTCTTGAAAGGACTTGTTTACGAAAAGATTTCCGGTGTGGTAATCTTTTTTAGCTGTTTTAAAAAGTATTTATATTTTGGGTCATTGGTTTCTGTATTAATTAAGTCTTTTTCGCAATCCATGCAGATAAATGATGTATATAGATGTATGCCTTTCGGTTTTAATTGATTGCAAATTACGCATGTCTCTTCATGATATTTATGTGCTAAACTCAATTTGTCCACCTCCATACACCTATTCTTCCCTTAATTAATAATTGTATACAATTTTTTGAATAGTCTTTTCCAGGCGTTCTTTCTTATTTTATGCCCCTTTTTGAAATTGGGTGTATGTCTATAAGTGATTTCTTTACGTATACTTCGTACTTTTTTGAAGTTTTCCATCTATACTTAAAAAGTAGACTTTGTAGGCCTGGCTTTTGTTTTGCTGGCTCATTCTTTTTTATCCAATGGTTCTGTTAAACTTGGTTGTTGATTTCCGCTCCAGGTGCGAGCGGTTCGCGGGCGGTACGGGGAGCCTCCTCGTCACTTCGCTCCTGCGGGGTCTCCCCTGCCCCGTATTCCCGCAGGAGTCTTCGCACCTTCCGCTCCAATCAACATTGTTCAAAAATCAACATTGTTTTTTAACACAGCCTATCCAATAAAAAAGGACAACCCACATCAGGTTGTCCTTTACTTTGCCTGGCAACGTCCTACTCTCACAGGGGCAAGGCCCCAACTACCATCGGCGCTGAGAAGCTTAACTTCCGTGTTCGGTATGGGAACGGGTGTGACCTTCTCGCCATTATTGCCAGACTATTTACTTGAGGTATCATTCCCTCAAAACTAGATAATACAGAAGAAGTT